>CAMCXS010000021.1 GCA_945883495.1 Akkermansia muciniphila | reverse complement strand
AGGAAGCCGCTAAGAAGGAGGCCAAAGCAGAGGCGAGAGCAGAATCTACCGCCAACGCGAGAACCAAGGCGAAGGCCGCGAAGGCGAAACGCGGCGCCCAGGCGGACACTGTGCCGCTGGCGGGGTGAGCGCGCTGCGCGCGAGTTGATCGTTGAGGGTTGATTGTTGAGGGGCGGGAAGGGTTTTTGGGTAGTCGGTGATTGGACTGCCTGGGCCTTTCTCGCCCTTTTGCGCTGCGCGCGAGTTGATCGTTGAGGGTTGATTGTTGAGGGGCGGGAAGGGTTTTTGGGTAGTCGGTGATTGGACTGCCTGGGCCTTTCTCGCCCTTTCGCGTTGCGCGCTGCGCGCTGCGCGCGAGTTGATTGTTGACGGGCGGGAAGGGGGAAGAGCTTGAGATCTTGTGAAAGGAGAGCTTGAGAAAAGGGACGGCGCAAAAAAACTCGCTTTCCGCCCACTCTGAGGACAGCGTGGCCGGGTCATGCCATCAATGGTGAAGTTCGCCCAAACCTCGGAGATCGCTCCGGGCAAATGCAAATCCGTCGTCGTCGAGGGCACCCGGATTGCCGTGTTCCACACCGGTGAGGGGTTTTTCGCGATCGAGGATCGCTGCACTCACGCCGAGGTCCGGCTTTCCGATGGCTGGGTGGAAGGAACTTGCGTGGCTTGCCCGTGGCATGGAGCACAATTCGACCTTCGTACTGGGGAAGCCCTGAGCGGCCCGGCGATTCTCCCTACGCGCTCCTTCCCCTTGCAGATCGTCGATGATGTCATTTTGGTAGACCCCAATCCGATCGTCTGATTTTCCGCCATGTCCCGACTCGTTCTTCTGTTCGTGTTCCTCCTCTGGCCGGCGCTCGGCTTTGGCCAAACGGCGAATTTGGCTCCGGAAACGCCCGCCAAGTGGGAGCCGGAGATCGCGAAGTTCGAGGCCGCGGACCGGACCACACCGCCGCCAGCCCGGCCCGTCGTATTTGTTGGCAGCTCCAGCATCCGCAAATGGGACCTTGCCGCCTTTTGGCCGGGGCAACCGTATCTCAATCGCGGTTTCGGCGGTTCCCGGCTTCCGGACAGTGTCTACTATTTTGATCGGCTCGTGAAGCCTTACCACCCGACGGCCATCGTCCTCTACGCGGGCGACAATGATTTCGCCAAAGGCGCCACCGCCGAGGATGTTGTCGCTTCCTTCACCGCCTTCGCCACCAAGCTCCAGCAATCGCTTCCCGGCACCCCGCTCCTCTTCATCGCCATCAAGCCGAGCCGGAAGCGATGGGCCATGTGGCCGGAAATGGCCAAAGCCAATCAAGCCATCGCCCAGTTGTGCGAGGCCAGTCCGGTGCTCGACTTCGCCGACATCGCCACCCCCATGCTGGCCACCGCCCCCGAGCCCGGAACCGCTCCGGATGAATCCCTCTTCGAAAAAGACGGCCTCCACATGAGCCCCAAAGGCTACGCCCTCTGGCAAACCGTCCTCCAACCCTGGCTGGGCGCGCTGCGCGCGAGTTGATGGTTGATTGTTGATGGTTGAGGGGCGGGAAAACGCTGATCGCTTCGCCACCACTCCACCACTCCAACTCTTCAACTCTTCAACTCTTCAACTCTTCAACTCTCCAACTCTCCAACTTCCTCCGTCTCTCCAACTTCCTCCGTCTCTCCATCCCTCCATCCCTCCATCTCTCCATCCCTCCATCCCTCCATCCCTCCATCTCTCCATCTCTCCATCTCTCCATCTCTCCATCTCTCCATCTCTCCATCCCTCCATCCCACGATGCCCCTCCAGCCTCCAGCCTCCAGCCTCCAGCCTGCTCCCCAAAAGAGCCGGCTCTCCGCGTTCATTTCGCGGTTTGGGTCGACGCTGGTGCTGTGGTTCTTGATCGGCGGCGCGCTGGTTTCCGCGCATCCGGTTCCGTTCTTCATCATCATCTTCCTGCTGATGATGGCCGGGCTTTGGGAGTTCTTTCATCTGCTCCACATGAAGCACGCCCGGGGCGAGGCGGCGGTGACGATGGCGCTATCCGCTGTCTATGTTTCCGTCTGTTTCTGGAGCGCGGCGGCGGGGAAGGGGACCGATTTCGCGCAGTTCGATATGCTGGCGATTTTTCATGTCACCGTGGCCGGGTTCCTCATCCACATGTTCTCCCCGGTGAATCCCGGCCGCAGCCACATTCAGGTCATGGCCTGCGTCTTTGCGTTCATTTACATTTCCTACCTTTTTAATTTCACCACCCGCGTCTCCTGGTTCCACGACGGCCGGGAGCATGTCTCCGGCCTCGTTCCTGGGCGCACGTATCTTCTTTTCGGCTTGGCGGTCACCAAGTTCACCGACATGGGCGCCTACATCGTCGGTTCCCTGATCGGCAAACACAAGATGGTCCCCCATCTCAGCCCGGGCAAAACTTGGGAAGGCTTCGCCGGCGCCATCGCCTTTGCCTACCTCGCCGCGTTCACCATCGTCGGACTCTGGGGACGCGGCGTCCCGCTCCTCACCCCCGCGCACACCGCCCTCCTTGCTGGTCTCATCGCCCTCGGCGCCGTCGTTGGGGATCTCGCGGAATCGACCATCAAACGCAGTCTCAGAGCCAAGGATTCCGGCCATGTCATGCCTGGGATCGGCGGGGTGCTTGACCTGATCGATAGCATCCTCGTGACCACCCCGATTCTTTATTTCTACCTCGAATGGATCAAGCCGTGACCCCGCACCCGAAACGTGTCGTCGTTCTCGGATCCACCGGTTCGATCGGCGAAAGCGCCCTCAAAGTCGCCCGCGATATTCCCGATCGCATGCGGGTCGTGGGCTTGGCCGCCCTCCGCTCCGTTGATAAGTTGGCCGCCCAGGCCCAGGAATTCGGCGTCCGCCACTTGGCGTTGTCGAACGGCGCCATGCATGAGGAACTCCGCATCGCCGTGCCGCACGCCCAGGTGCATCCGGGGGAAGAAGGCCTGGTGAAGTTGGCTACCTTGCCGGAAGCCGATCTCGTGCTGATCGCCATCGTCGGCACCGCCGGTTTGCGCCCTGCCTTGGCGGCGCTCGAAGCTGGGAAAGACATCGCGGTGGCCAGCAAGGAAATCCTTGTCATGGCCGGGGAAATCGTCATGGAAACCGCCGCGCGGCACGGACGCCGGGTGCTTCCCGTGGATAGCGAGCACAACGCCATTTTCCAATGCCTGGAAGATCGTGATCCGGCCACGGTTCGCCGCATCATTCTCACCGCTTCCGGCGGACCGTTCCGCAAACTTCCGGCGGAGCAACTCGGCGGCGTCACTTTGGAACAAGCCTTGCGCCACCCCACTTGGGAGATGGGCCGGAAGATCACCATCGATTCCGCTACCCTCTTCAACAAAGGACTCGAAATGATCGAGGCGCGCTGGCTCTTCGGCGTGGAGATGGATCGCGTGGACGTCATCGTCCATCCGCAGAGCATCATTCACTCGATGGTCGAGTTCATCGATCACTCGGTGCTCGCGCAGTTGAGCAAGTCCGACATGTGTTTCCCGATCCAATACGCCGTGACCTGGCCGGAGCGGGTGCCGAACACCTTGGAACCGCTCGACTTCGCCAAGCTGGCCAAACTGGAATTTGAAGCTCCGCGATTCGCGGATTTCCCCGCGCTCGACCTGGCCCGGCGAGCTGGGGTGGAAGGCGGCACGCTCCCGTCCGTCCTTAACGCCGCCAACGAAATCGCGGTGGCCGCCTTCCTGGAGCGCCGCATTCCGTTCCCGGCCATCTGGGAAACCGTGGCCCGAACCATGGAAGCGCATGAACGGATCGATCGCCCCACCCTGGACCAAATCCTCGCCGCGGACGCCTGGGCTCGTGGTTTTGCGGAGGAATGTTTGGTGGATGGCGGGGAGGTAGGATATGGACACGAAACCATGGGCTGAGTGCCTCGGAGCTTCCTCCGATCTGGAAGCGGTGGCGAAGGAATCGGCGGTCCTCCAGGTCGAAGCGGAGGCGGACGCGGCAGCTTACCTGATCGCGGAGGCCTACCGCGTGGGATCGTTGCCGTCGGAGTTGACGCTGCGGAACGTGATCTACTTTTGGGTCGAAGGTGCCGACGCGCGCATGGCCGTTTCCCCGAAGGTGTTGCTGAGTCAGTCCGACGGCTGCTGGTGTGCCGTCGATGTGGCGGATGCGGCGCTGATTCCGTGCCCGACACGTGAGCCTTACCCGCTCCTCTTCATCTCCCACCATGGATTTGCTTGGATGGAGCAGATGCTGCGAGAGGGGAAATCCGGAAAGCTGGCGACGCATTTGGAGGACCGCTTTCGTCCGTGCGGCTTCCGGACGGATCGGAATCGCCTGCATGACCCGGCGTTGCGCTTCGCCCGGGCCCGGCTGTTGGAGACGCGGCGGGTCGGGTGAATGAAGGATGATCGGCGCGGGAATTCTTTCCGGAGCCTGTCCTTGGCGGGCGGTGCCGTTCGTCGAATCTTGGAAGACATTGCTCAAACCCATCCCGTGATGAAGCCTATCCAGAAAATCCTCCTTGGAATTGGAGCCGTTACTGGCCTGATTCTCCTTTTGCCCTTGTTCAAGTCCCCGGAGTTCCGCGTGGAGCGCAGCCGGGTGATCGCGGCCAGCCGGGACCGGATCTTTCCTTGGTTCAACGACCACCGCAAATTCGACGAGTTCAACCCCTGGCTGAAGATGGATCCCGGTGCCAAGGTGGACTACACCGGTCCGGAGAGCGGCGTGGGCGCGGTTTGCAGTTGGGACGGGAAAGAGGTCGGCGCCGGGAGTGCGACGATCGTGGAAAGCGAGCCCAACCAGCGCGTCGTGTTGCGCATGGAATGGAAACGGCCGATCGAAGGCGTCAGCACCGTCGAATACTGCTTCCAACCGGAGGGCGACGGCACCCGGGTGACGTGGAGCATGTATGGAGAAAACGGTTACGCGGGCAAGCTCATGAGCCTATTCATGAATTGCGATGAAATGTGCGGCAAGGAATTCGACAAAGGCCTAGCCAGCGTCGATCAACTCGTCACCGCTCCAACCCAACCCTGAGGTTTGTCGATGAACGCCTCAACGGCGGATCTAGCCCCGAACTCCCAACAGCCAGTTGGGGAGCATCTCCTGTTCATCCGTGGAACGCACTGGAATGGCGGGCTTTCCCCGGCGGAACTTCAGCGGATCATGACGGACTTCTACGCCTGGGTGGAAGGCTTGCAGCGGGAGGGCATTCTCCGGGGCGCTCAGCCCTTGATGGAAGAAGGAAAGCTTGTTTCCGGCCCGGGCGGCGTGTTGGTGACCGACGGCGTCTTCGCGGAATCCAAGGAGGCGGTCGCCGGATACTTTCTCCTCGCGGTCGCGTCCACGGAGGAGGCGGTGCGGATCGCCCAACGATGCCCGATTTTGAACCACGGCGCGGAGATCGAAGTGCGACCGGTGGCCGATCTCTGCCGGCCGATGGCGGACTTGCAACTCCAAGTCCCGTGACGCTGCATGAACAGGTGGCGGAGGGCTTGTTTCGCCGCGAAGGCGCCCGCCTCATCGCGTCCTTAACCGCGCACTTGGGGACGCATCGGCTGGAACTGGCGGAAGACGTGGTGCAAGAAGCCCTGGTCCGCGCGTTGCAAACTTGGCCGTATCGCGGCATTCCGGATAATCCGGCGGCTTGGCTGACGCGGACCGCCAAGAATTTGGCCCTGGACGCCCTGCGGCGGGAGAAGCGATGGCACGAGAAAGAGGGGGCGATCGCTGAGAGTGCGGCCCGGTGGCTGGCGGCGGCGGACGATGCGACCGATCGAGACGGGGAGTCGGAAACCGTTCCGGACGTGACGTTGCGGATGCTCTTCGTCTGTTTCCATCCGCGGCTCTCGGCGGAAGCGCAAATTGCCTTGGCCTTGCGCACCGTGTGCGGGTTGAGCCCGGCGGAGATTGCGGCGGCCTTCCTCACCAGCGAGGCCGCGATCCACAAACGTTTGGTGCGGGCCCGGCAACGCATCCGGGAGTTGGAATTGCCCTTTGCCGTCCCGGAAGCATGCGAACTGCCGGAGCGGCTTGATGGCGTGCTCGGTGCCCTGTATCTGCTGTTCAATGAGGGCTACAAAGCCAGCGGTGGCGATCACTTGACCCGGGACGAGCTCTGCCGTGAGGCGATCCGGTTGGCGGAACTGTTGGCGGCGGACTCCGTCACCGCCCAACCGCGCACCTTCGCCCTGCTGGCGTTGATGTGTCTGAACGCCTCCCGGCTGCCGGCCCGCACCGATCCCGCTGGTGCCATCCTCCGCTTGCACGAGCAAGATCGCGCTTTGTGGGCTCCGGCGCTGATTGAACGGGGGATGAGGGCCTTGGCCCGCGCGTCCAGTGGCTCCGCCCTGAGTTCGTATCACCTGGAGGCCGGCATCGCGGCCGCGCATTGCTTGGCGCCGGATGAGGAGGGCACCGATTGGGGGCGGATCCTCGGGCTCTACGATCAGCTTTTGGCGATCCAGCCGTCTCCAGTGGTGGCGATGAATCGGGCGGTGGCTGTTTCCCGGGTCCACGGGGCCCAAGCGGGCTGGGACGCCTTGGAAGCGATCCGGGAACGCGGGCCGTTGCAGGCCAACCACCTTTACTATGTCGTCCGGGCGAGCCTTGCCGCCTCGCTCGGAGACCGGTGTGGCGCGCTGGCCGACTACCAGGAAGCGCAAGCCCTGGCGCAACTGCCGGGGGAGAAGGCCTTTATCGCCCAGCGGATCGCGGAGATTCGGGCGTGAGGCGGTAGATCGTTGCGGCCCTGGATGGCCGTAACGCCAGGGGAACTTTTTGTCATGGAGAAGCGATTCTGGATTGCGTCCCGGGGGAGGCGTGGCTAGCCTCAGAAGACCCCAAAGAGTCCAACCACAATTCTCAATGAAACCATCGTATTCTCTAGCTTTCGCAATCGCACTTGCGCTCACCGCTTCTTCCAGCTTCGCCGTACCGCCTGCCAAGGAAGCGCCGGCAGAGACCGCCACGGCCGCGACTCCGGCATCCAAGGATCAGTTGACTGACAAGCAGAAGGTCGGCCGGTTCTTCGTGGGCACGGGCCGGGCGATCGGCAACGGGGTGAAGAAGACCGGGCAATTCTTGGGACGGGGCATTGATAAGATGGTGGAGAAGGGCGCTCCGAAGTCGAAGCCCAGCAACCCCTGAGGCTTGATTCCGTGATTTTGCATCCGCGGGGCTTTGTGCTCCGCGGACGTGCCTGGATTTTGAATCTCCCCGGCTTTGCAGGCTGCGGAGGTGCCTGGATGCGGAAACCAACGGCTTCCGCAGGCTGTGGAGCACCCGGGATGCAAAATCCAGGCGCGTCCGCAGGTCGTAAAGGCGGGTGGATGGCGATTGTCGGCCGTTTTGCAGCGTGTGGAGGCGGGTGGATGGCGATTGCCGGCGGTTTTGCAGCGTGCGGAGGTGCGTGGCTGCCGGCTGTTTCTCTGACCTTTCCTTCTGGCCGGAATCCGCTATGATGTACGGAGATGGGAGCCGAGCCAAACGCCAAGATGATTCTGTCTTTTCAGGATTATGTGAAGTGGGACCTGGAGCAGGAGGAACGGCACGAGTTCTTTGACGGCGAGGTTTTCGCCATGGCCGGCGGCACCGACGATCACGATTTGGTGGCTGGCAACATCTTCGCGGAGCTACGGCAGCATCTGCGAGGGAGGGGCTGCCGGGCCTACACCTCCAACATGAAGGTGCAGATCCGGCTCAAGCATGCCGAAGTGGGGTATTACCCGGATGCCATGGTGGTGTGCGATCCCGAGGACCGCGAGAGCCTCTTCAAGACCCGGCCCAAAGTCATTGTGGAGGTGATGAGCGATTTCCGGCGGGATCACGTGGAGAAATTCATGGTTTACCAGCACCTCGATACCCTGGAGGATTACCTCGTGATCAACCAAGACCCGGCCGCGCCAAAGGCCTGGATTTACCGCCGGGCCACCGGATGGGACCAGGAAACGGTGGAACCGGGCGGCGTGGTGGAACTGCCCTCGATCGATTTCCGGATTCCCTTGGTCTCGCTGTATGAGGGGTAACCGGTGCCGGATCCGTTTCTTCATGGTGGTCCTTTGGGCCGGGCTGGGTTCAAGCGGCAGCTGGAGGACTTTGTGGTCGAGGAGCTGCTCGGCTTTGAGCCTTCTGGGGAGGGGGAGCATTGTCTGGTTTGGGCGGAGAAACGGGATCTCGACAGCAACACCGCCGGAGCGCGGTTGGCGGATGCGATTGGGTTGCGGCGCCGCTTGGTGAGTCATTGCGGGTTGAAGGACCGGCAGGCGGTGACCCGGCAGTGGTTTAGTTTGCATCTTCCGGGGCAACCATCTCCTGAAGCGGCCGCGTTGGAATCCGAGGGCTTGCGTGTGCTGCGCATCACCCGGAACACGCGGAAGCTGCGTCGGGGGATTCATTGGGGAAACCGGTTCACCATCCGGTTGCGGGAACCGGAGTTTGCGGCGGTTGCGGCGGCGGAACGCTGGGCGGCGATCGCGAGCCGGGGCGTGCCGAATCTGTTTGGGGAACAGCGCTTCGGGCACGAGGGACGCAATGTGGAGAAGGCGCTCGCGATGTTTCGGGGCGAGTTTCAGCCCCGGGATCGCCTGTTGCGCGGGTTGTTGCTGTCCGCGGTGCGGAGTGAGCTGTTCAACGCGGTCCTCGCGGAACGGATGGCACGGGGAAATTGGGAGGAGCCGTTGCCGGGGGAGATTTACGGATTCCCGGACAACGGGACGATTTTGCTGCTGTCCAATCAGCGTGGGGATGAGGTGGAGCGGTTCCGGCGCGGGATCGTGGAGCTGACGGCGCCGCTCTGGGGTTGCGGGGAGCTACACAGCGGGAGTGCGGTCCGGGAGCTGGAAGCGGAGGTGATGGGGCGATTTCCGGAGCTTTGCGCGGGTTTGGAAGGGGCCGGGTTGCGGCAGGAGCGACGGGTCATGCGCTTGCGTCCGGTGACGCCGGAGATGCGGGTCTTGGAGGGCGGGGATCTGGAATTTCGCTTCGATCTGCCCCGGGGGACTTACGCGACCACGTTGTTGCGGGAGCTGGCTGATTTCGTTGATGAAAAGTAGTGCTTGCTTGGCGAGACGCTTGGAGATAGTCAGCGGCTTGCGATGAAACCAGCCCTGCTTCTCTTAGCCGCCGCCATCCTTACCACCAGCTCGTTGGCGCGGGCGGAAGATGGATTCACCCCGTTGTTTGATGGCAAAACGATGGAGGGCTGGAAGAACATGTACACCTGGGGACAGATCGAGGTCATCGATGGGGAGATCCGGTTGACGGGGGAGAAAAAGTTTTTCATCGTCACTGAGAAGACCTATTCCGACTTCATCTTTGAAGGGGAGATTCTATTGCCGCCGGGAAAGGCGAATAGCGGGTTCATGTTCCGGGCGCACGCGGTGTCGGGCAAGGTGTTTGGCTATCAGGCCGAAGTGGATGGCGATGCGGAGCGGAAGTGGTCGGGCGGACTTTACGATGAGGATCGCCGGAAGTGGTTCATCAGCCCAATCAAGGGAGACCCGGCCAGCGTAGCCGCGTTCCGTCAGCGGGCGGGCGACGCCTTCAAGCGCAACGATTGGAACACTTACCGGATCACGTGCCAAGGCTCCAAGCTCAAGATCGAGGTCAACGGAGTGGTCACTACCGAAGTCGAAGACAGCATGGACGCGAGCGGCGTGATCGGCATCCAGCACCACGGCGAGAAGGGCGCGACCTACCGGTTCCGCAATTTGCGGATCAAGGAGCTGAAGTAAGCAGCGAATCGAGGATCGTCGGGGCGCGTTGCGCCGATCTGGCGGTGCCATCGGGACCGGCGCGTCCGGCGTCGGCGATCTTGCCCTGGGCGTCCAAGACGTACATCCGGTTGGGCCACGCGGCGTAGGTGGCGTCGACTGGATCGTCCGCGGCGTCGGCGACGATCGGGATGGAAACGTTCAGGCGTTTGGCGAAGTCCCGGGCGATGGCGAGGCGTTCCTCCGTGGTTTCCGGGGAAGCGACTTCGAATTGGTTGCCCGGGACGGCCCAGCCATCGGTGGGATGAGCTTCGCGGATGTAGACGAGGAGGAAGTGGACGCGGTCCTTGTAGCTTTCGTAGAGGCGGCTCGTGGCCTGGGTCGAGGCGACGAATGGCGGGCAAGTGCAGCTCCCGAAGATGAGGACCACTGGCTTGCCTCGCAGAGCCGAGAGCTTGACCTGGCTCTTGCCGTCTAGGGCTACCAGCTCGAAATCGGGAGCGGAATCGCCGGCGGCGAGTTCGCCTTGGGCGATGATGGGACGGCGGCCGGGGCGCTGGGCCCAGGACTCCCCGGACAGCAGCCATAGCGCGAGGCAGCCGAGGAGGAGCGGTTTCACGAGAGCTTCACAAAGGCGCCATCGTTCCTGGCGGAATCGAGACAGGCGTCCATGACCTTCTGGGTCTTCCACGCGATCTCGGGCCAGTGCGGATCGAGCGTGCCGTTGGCGACGAGAGCGTTGAAGGTGCGGAAGAGGTTGGTTTCCTGCGCGGTCGGGTGGTTGTTGGAATACTCCGGACACGATACGTGGCGTCGGCCAGGGACCATGTTGAAACGGCAGCCGTCGACTTGGAAAGAAGATTTCGTGACGCTGAACTGCGTTTCTCCGCCAAAGAAGCCGAGGACGAAGTCATCCAGCTTGAGGTAACCGGCGGAGCCGCTAGCCACGAAGATCTGCTGATGCTCGGTCTGGAAGGAATTGTAGAACGATGCCGTCACGCCGCCGGGAAAAAAGAGCTCCGCGGAGAATTCCATGGGCACGGCGCTGGGGCTGTCGGGACGGCCTTGCGCGGCGAGGATGCGGCCGGAGACGCGTTCCGGCATCTGGTAGCCGAGCGTCCAGAGGCTCATGCGGATGGTGTACCAGCCGAGATCCCCGAGACAGCCCTGTGGTTCCAGGTTGCTGCTCATGCGGATGTTCCCGGCGAGGAAATCCGAGGGGGCGTTGAAGCTGAATTGGGCGTGGAGGCGGCGCAAGGTGCCGATTTCCCCGGAGTCGAGGACCGCGCGGACGGCTTGGAGCCGCTGGGTGTGCATGAACATGACGCCGTCCATGAACTGCACGTTGGCCTGGCGGCAGGCGTCGATCATTTCCGCTAAATCCTCCGCGGTGAGGGCACACGGTTTCTCGCAAAGGACGTGTTTGCCGGCTTGGGCGGCGCGGATGACCCATTCTTTGCGAAGGCCGGTGGGGAGAGGGATGTAGACCGCTTGAATTGTCGGATCCGCCAGCAATTCTTCGTAGGAACCGTAGGCACGAGGAGCGGTGGGGAAGGCGGCTTCGCGTTGGCAATCCGCGATGAAGGCGGCGGCTTTGGCTTGGTCCCGGCTGGCCACGGCGGCCACTTCACCCGTGCCGGAGAAGAGGAGGGCTTGCCAGTTTTTCCGGGCGATGCCGGCGGTGCTGAGGAAGCCCCAGCGAACAGGGGGATGGGTCATACGACGGGTGGGGTCGAAATCTGAAGTTTGGGTTCTTTGCTCTTCTTCTTCGGGGCGGCAGCTGGCGCGGTCGGGAGGTCCTGTTTGCGGAGGCAGGCTTCGACGAAACCGGAAAAGAGCGGGTGCGGGCGGTTGGGGCGGGAAAGGAATTCCGGGTGGAACTGGCAGGCCACGTAGAACGGGTGATTGGTGATCTCGATGATTTCCGCGAGATCGTTATCCGAGTGCACGGCGCTGATGGTGAGCCCGGCGTTTTCCAGGGTTTCGCGGTACACCGGGTTGAACTCGTAACGATGCCGGTGACGTTCGCGGATTTGGAGTTCACCGTAAAGCTGGTGGGTCCGTGTGCCCGCTTTAATCAGGGCGTCGTGTCCGCCCAGGCGCATCGAGCCACCCAAATCGACCACCTTGGATTGCTCCTCCATCAAGCAAATGACGGGGTGAGGCGGGTGGGTATCGAACTCCGTGCTCTGTGCGCCGGTCAAGCCGCAGACGTTGCGGGCGTACTCGATGACGGCGATTTGCATGCCGAGACAAAGGCCGAGAAAGGGAAGGCCATTTTCACGGGCGTATTGGGCACCGATAATCTTGCCTTCGATCCCGCGGTCGCCAAACCCGCCGGGGATGAGAATGCCATCGACGCCTTTGAGCGCTTCATCGGCACCGCCTTTTTCGAGTTCGCCGGAATCGACGTAATGGCATTCCACCTTGCAGCGGAAGTGGGCGGCGGCGTGATCGAGGGATTCGTAGACGCTCTTGTAGGCGTCTTGAAGATGGTATTTGCCGACGAGGCCGACCTTGATGGTGCGGGTGGGATTTTTGACGAGATCGACGAAGTGCTCCCACTCCGGCATGGGGGAGAGTTCGCTTTGCAAACCGAGGCGTTCGCAGACGATCCGGTCGAAGCCTTCTTGGCGGAGCCAGAGGGGGACTTCGTAGATCGTATCTGCCACGTCGAGACCTTGGATCACGGAACTACGCGGAATGTTGCAGAAGAGGGCGATTTTGCTGCGGACGTCCTCGGTGAGAGGCTGTTCGCAACGAGCCACGATGACCTGGGGCATGATCCCGATCTCGCGGAGCTTGGCGACGCTTTGCTGCGTGGGCTTGGTTTTGAGTTCGCCAGCGGCCTTGATGTAAGGCACGAGGGTGACGTGGACGAAGAGGACGTTCTCGGGGCCGACGTCGTGGGCGAACTGACGGATGGCTTCGAGGAAGGGGAGACCCTCGATGTCCCCGACGGTGCCGCCGATCTCGGTGATGATGATGTCACCGCCCATTTTCTTGGCGACCTCGTGGATACGGGCCTTGATCTCGGTGGTGATGTGCGGGATGACCTGGACGGTCTTGCCCTGGTATTCGCCGCGGCGTTCTTTGCGGATGACGCGGTAGTAGACCTGGCCGCTGGTGAGGTTGTTGAGCTTGGAGAGCACGCACGAGGTGAAGCGCTCGTAGTGGCCCAAATCGAGGTCGGTTTCCGCGCCGTCGTCGAGGACGTAGACTTCCCCGTGCTGGAACGGGCTCATCGTGCCCGGATCGACGTTGAGATACGGGTCAAACTTTTGCAGGATGACCTTGAAGCCACGGTGTTCCAGGAGCGTCCCCAGAGAAGCGGCCGCCAAACCTTTGCCGAGGGAGCTGACGACGCCTCCCGTGAAGAATATGTATTTCATCCCGCGTTGATCAAAGCGGTGACTATCCGTGCTTGTTCTGGAGTGTCAACGCCGGGGGAATCATCGCTCGTCAAGAGGACGCGGATGCGGGCGCCGTTCTCCAGGGCCCGGAGTTGTTCGAGCCCTTCCGTCTGTTCCAACAGGCCCGGAGGCCAGGAGACAAACTGGAGCAAGAACTCGCGGCGATACCCGTAAATCCCCTTGTGGCGCAGTGTTTGCAGGCCGGGGACGTTCCGGGTCCGGGGGAAGGGAATCCGGCTCCGGGAAAAGTAGAGAGCATCGCCCGCCAAGTTCAGGACCGCTTTCACCACGTTCGGGTCATCGAGCAGTGCTTCGTCATCGATCGGGTTGGCGGCCGTGACCATCGGGAGTTCTGGGTGGTCGCGCAAGGTGAGGGCGAGCCGGTCGATGAGAGCGGGGCTGATGAGCGGTTCGTCGCCCTGGACGTTGATAATGCCGTCGTGGTCCGGAAACATGTCGGCGATTTCCGCAATGCGGTCGGTGCCGCTGGGGTGATCAGGACGCGTCATCCGGGCATCGGCGCCGAAGGCTTGGGCGGCGGCGAGAATGCGTTCGTCATCGGTGGCGATGACCACGGCGTCGAGGTGGGAACATTCCTGGCAGCGTTCCCAGACGTGTTGGACGAGCGGCTTGCCGGCAATGAGTTCGAGAGGCTTGCCCGGAAAGCGGGAAGAGGCCCAGCGGGCGGGGATCACGGCAAGGCATGAGTACATGTGCGGAACTTTCGAGGTTTGTAACGGTTTTTGGGTTGTGCTTGGCCGGGCTTCTGCTGAGATAGAGGAGCGGCGGGCCGCCGCAAGAGAAAAGGAAGTGCCGTGATCGATCTGAGTTGGAGGGATTTGAGGAGACTGACGTTCGGGGCCGTGCAGGTCGCGGGTCTAGCGGTCTTGTGGCCGGCGCGTGGGCAAGAGGCGGTGGGAGAACGATTGGTGCTGGAGAGTTTTCCGGCGTTGATGATCGAGGAAGTGATCGTTCCAGATCCCGGCGAGCTTTTCTCGCTGATGGATAAACTGCCGGGCCAGCCGAACTGGGACAGTTGGGTCCGGCGGGATTTCGGAAAAGGGACCATGACGGACCGGACCCGGCTGGCGCTCTGGTTTGGCACGCTGATTGCGGACGGGTTCATCGCGGTGCAGGCGGAAAACGTGGATGGCGTGAACAAAGCGGGGCGAAGGATTTTGGAGCTGGCGGAATCGTTGAGTTTGCGGGACGCGGTGTTGCCCCACAGCCGGGCGATCATGGATGCCTGTGAAGCCAAGGACTGGCCCAAGGTCCGCCGTGAATTGGATCGCACGCACCGGACGGTGCGCGAGCAAATGGAGCTGATGCGGGACGAGGACCTCGCGCAGTATGTCAGCGTGGCGGGGTGGTTGCGAGGGACCGAGGTGCTGACGAGCTTGATCGTGGAGTCTTATTCCCAAGACAAAGCGGAGATTCTCAATCAACCGGATTTGGCGGAACATTTTATTGAGCGGCTTTCCGAGTTGGAAGGCGAGGGCAAGGATAGTGAGCCGGTGCAAGCCGTGCTCGCCGGGCTCCGGACGGTGCGCCAGCTCATGGGAACCTCGGCCGAGGCGTCGTTGAGTTCAGAGTCGGTCCAGCAAATCCACGGGATTTGCGCCGGGATCGTGAACCAAATCGTTCCCAAGTGATCACGAGGAGATGCCTGCTCCAGATGGCGTGCGTCGTGGTGGCGGGCCTGACGATATCCCCCCGGGCTCATGCCTTCATGGACGAGGCTCATGCCGCGATCATGGAAGCGGTCGCGGGGCATGTGGAAGACGGGTTCACGATCCGGGAGGAATACTGGAAAGGGGAGTTGGAGTCCGGAGGCAAAAAGCTCATCCGGCACCAGTTGTTCCGGGGCAACGAGTATTGGTTCTGGCTCGCCACGAGCCTCCCGGGCTGCGAAATCAAATTGGAGGTTTATGACGCCGAGGGCGTTCCCGTGACCTTGGAGCGCGCTACCAATGGTACGGTCCGCGGCGTGCGGGTGACTCCGGCGCAAACCGCGTCCTATTATATCTTGGTGCAAATTTCCCGCCCTTCCGGCGAACAATCCACCAACCCACCAGTCCAATTAATCGACTGGGCGCTAGTTTATGGCTATCGCTGAGTCACTACCCCAAGGGGAATGACCACCAAAACACTTCAATTCGAGAACCCGCGATTTCTCCAATCGCTTTTCGCGAACGATGTCGGGTTGCTCAAGCGGCTCCAGGAAGTGGTGGATGTCAAACTGACGACCCGGGATGGCTGGGTTCGTCTGGAAGGCGATGCCGATGCCGTGCGTCGTGCCGAACAAGTCTTCCGCCACCTCGAGAATGCTCGCCGCAAAGGGCTCGATATCAGTCCGCAGACGTTCCACTACGTGGTGGAGAGTTCCACCGGCGAAGAGGAAGAACCCACGTTAGCCGATATGGCGGACGTGCAAATCCTGGCCCCTCCGTCGCGTCGTCCGGTCGTGCCGAAAACGGCAGGCCAATTGCGCTACGCGGAGGCGATGCAGAAGCGGGAAGTCGTGTTCGGCATTGGTCCAGCGGGGACCGGCAAGACGTTCCTCGCGGTGGCCAGCGCGATCCAGGCGCTCAAGAGCAAACGCGTGGAGCGGATCGTATTGGCGCGGCCAGCGGTGGAGGCCGGGGAGGCGCTGGGTTTCCTGCCGGGGGACATGAAGGACAAGGTGTTTCCCTACCTTCGGCCCTTGTATGACGCGATTTCCGACATGGTTTCCCCAGTGGAGGTGGAACGTTGGATGGAACGGGAGATCATCGAGATCGCTCCGCTGGCCTACATGCGGGGGCGAACCCTGAACCGTGCGTTCATCATTCTCGACGAAGCGCAGAACACGACCTGCGAGCAGATGTTCATGTTCCTGACGCGGATGGGCGAGCATTCCCGTTGTGTGGTTACGGGTGACCCGACGCAATCCGACCTGCGGCGGGGCGTGCGCTCCGGCTTGCGGGAGGCGATGAGTGCGTTGCACGGCGTGGAAGGCGTGGAGTTTTGCTACCTGGAACAACGAGACGTGGTCCGGCACCCGGTGGTGCAACGCATCATCCGGGCGTATGAGACGCATCGGAACGCTCCCGAGGCAGAGCCGCCTGCCGGGAGCTAGCTTCCTGGACGCTGCCAAATGGCAATGAGCCGGAATGTGACGGAAACGTCACGATGTCATTTGGCAAGACCCCCTGGATGGCTGGAAATGGCCTCTTGCCATTTGGCAAGACCCTCTCGACGGCTGGGAATGGCCTCTTGCCATTTGGCAAGACCCTCTCGATGGCTAGAAATGACCTTTTGTCATTTGGCAATCCACGGGGTGCGGAAGTGGAACGGAGAGTAACGTTTCGGCTCCGGGGCCCGCAAGTTAGCCTGGAGGTTCAACGGTGTTTCGACTACGAGCACGAGCACCGCTTCGCTGAGCACGAGGGAAGATACGAAGGGCCGATGGAAGGTGACGAAGTTCGTTTTCAATCTCGTGCTCGTGCTCGTGCTCGTAATCGAGTTGGAATCGGTTCATCAAAACTCCCACTCCACCAAGCTCGGTCTGGATCGAGTTAGTCGGGAGGGTTCGCAGCCAATCCACGGTGCGGGGATGGGGAACGCAGCGGAACGTTTCGGCTCCGGGGCTCGCGCAAGGTAGCCGGGAGGTTGATCCTTACGGATTCGGCGCCAGCGCTTTGAGATTTGCGACGTTTTCTAGCATCACGCTCAGCCAATCTCCCTTCTCTGGGCGATTCCCGCAGGGATCGAAGACGACGTTTTTGAGTCCCAAGGCTTCGAGTTTGTCGACGGATTCCTTTGCGGGCGCGCCTTCCCAGATCATCCACTTGGCCGGGTGCTTGGCGAGGAGGTCTTGGAGGGATTTCAGGGCCGGTGCGTCCGGGATCACTTCGGGTTCCCAGAGGACGGATTCGATTTGAAGTGCGTAGCGCCGGGCCAGGTAGTGATACACCGGGTGGGAGGCGATGAGTGGTTGGGGGCCGATCGCCTTGGCGGTGGTGGCGAGGTCGCCGTCGAGTTGGTCCAGGTCAGCGAAGAGGGCCTTGGCATTTGCCTCCAGGGCCGCCTGGGCGCCGGGGAGAAGGCGCACCAGGCTGGGGAGGATGGCTTCGGCCTGTTGCCGGGCTTGGGAGAAATCGATCCAGGTGGTGAAGGCCGTGCCGGTGTGGGAATGCGCGCCTTCTTTGCCGTGACTGTGAGTCGTGGTCTCTTTGATTTCGATGAACTGTTTGGCGAAGCCTTCGGAGGTATCGACGAGGAGCGAATCCGGAAGGGTCACGTGCGCGAGCCACTTTTCATAGGTGGCGCCGTTGAGGAAGATTTTGGCGGAGGCTTGAAGTTTGGCGATTTCCGAGTCCGAGGGCTCCCAGAAGGCGGGATCTCCGTCCTCCGGCGCGAGGAACTGGACGTCGATCTGGTCTCCGCCGATGCGCTGGGCAAAGTAGGCCAGCGGGTAGTTGCTGGTCTGGACCGTGGGCTTGGCGAGCGCGGTGCTGGCCAGGGCGAGGATGGCCAGCGCGGAGAGGTGGAGTATCGGAGAGGTGGAGTTTTGGTGAATGGGGGATGGGAACTTTACCATTTGTAGATGAAGCTTAGACGGAGTTGGCGGGGTTCTACGGCGTGGACGTGGAAATCGTCGACGCCCAAGGCGGCTTCTCCTTGGAGGCGGGAGGTGTAGAAGTATTCGATGTCGTTGTCGTCGGCATCAAGGAGGTTGAGGGCTTCGAGGGCGACTTCCCAGGAACCTTTGCGGTAACCGGTCCGGGCGCTGATCTGGAAGGCGTCTTTCGATTCGATGCTGCCGTCCGGGCTCAAGGGCCGGGGAGAGAAGTAACGGGCCCGCAAGGTGCCGAACGGCCCGGTCGCCTCACCTAGGGTGACGCCTCCCGAGAAGGTCACCGGCACCGAGTTTTCCACGAGATCACCCGTGGGGATGAAGTACGCATCGCTCACCGAGAGTTCGGTATCGATCGCCAGAAGGTCGCTGGGGCGCCAATAGTTGGACCACTCCACTCCGTAACGCTCGCTGGCATCACCCGGTTCGTTGGTGCCGGCATCGCCGACGTAGACGAGTTCGGAATCGCTTTGCAGGTACCAGAGCGACAGGGTGCTGGTGAGGTTCTCAATGCGTTGGGTGCGGATTCCCGTTTCGGCTCCGTAGGTGCGCACCAGGGGCGGGACGGGAGAGACGGCGTCGCCGGTGGAGGGATCGATGGTGGTGGTGACGCCGCGGGCATCGTTGCTGTGGAAGCCGGTGCCGCCGTTGAGATAGAATTCGGTTTCGTTCCAAGGACCGAGAATGAGGCCTAGTTTGGGGCTGACCATGGTGTCCCAGGCGTTGCCGGAGTTTGCCGCGAGGCTGCTCTGGACGTCGAAATGATACAGATCTCCCCGCAGGCCGGTTTGGGTGCGCATCCAATCCGTCCAACGGACCTCGGCCTGGCCATAGGCGCCAAGGCTGGATTCGAAAACATCGTCTTGGCGCACGGTGGAGATGGTTTCGCGAGCGCTGGTTTTGCCCAGAGCCAGTCCATCGATCAGATCTTGCTGGGTCTGCGCGCCGAAGGTCAGTTCCGTGGGGCGATCGAAGAGGCTTAGGTCCTGCAAGGTGCGCTGGATGTTGGCTCCGGAGAACCAGCGATCGTCGAACTGGTTGAACTGATCCCCGCGGACCGGGTTGTCGAGGAAGAGGGTGAAGTTCGAGAAGAGATCGAGGTGGTAAGTGCCCACGTAAGCGGAGGCAGTGGTCACGCCGGAAGCGTCTTCGCTCCGATGATCGACGGAAAGGCTGTAACGGTGCGAGGTGCCGCCGACGGTGGAATCGAGATTCCCGAAGCGATCGATGATGCCGCTCTGGATGGCGCGTTGCGGGACTTGGTCGGTGGCGTCCCACATCGAGTCGTAGCCCATGAAGGTGAGCGAGGTGAAATCGAATTCATCGCCCACGGAGTAGCGGATCAAGCCGTTCCAACGTTGCAACTGATCGGGGCGGGCCCAGGGGCCGTCGTAGTAGCCGTATTCCAACGCCAGAGTCAAAGCGCCTTTGTCCGTGACGATCGAGTCGGCGATGAGGGAGCGGTAAAAATTGTTTTCGCCGATGGTGAAGCTGGCGATGCCTTGGGGCAGGACACGGTAAAGGTTGAACCGGGCGGCGCCAGCGGTCGTGAAGTCGCCGAGTTCGGCGTAGAACGGCCCTTTGGCGTAATCGAGCTGTTCCACCAGCTCCGGGATGATGAAGTTCACGTCCGCATAGCCTTGACCATGCCCGTGGGAACGCATGTTCACCGGCATGCCCTCCACGAAAATGCCGAAGTCGGTCCCGTGATCGAGATTGAAGCCGCGGAGGAAGTACTGGTTGGCTTTGCCGCCGCCGCTGTGCTGGGTCACGATCAGGCCGGGGACGACTTCGAGGAGTTCCCCGCGGCGGATGAAGGGGCGTTCTTGGAGTTCCTTGGCGCTCGATTGCCCTTGGGAGGCGGATTGGGCTTCGCCGAGGAGGTTTTCCGCTTTGCCCTCGACCACGACGGCCTCAAGCTCGGGAATCTCCTGGGCGCCGAGGACAAGGGGAAGGCAGATCAGGAGGGAACAGAGCGCGCGCATACCTAGGGAAACGAGAGTCCCTGGCGGCAACCCACAAATTTTTTTGGAATCGGTTCTCCGTGGGACTGCGTGCGACTTGTCCTACCCCTTACCTAGGAGCTGGAGGTTCTGGAGGCGATGGATGATTGCGATGCTTTAGGCCCATCGGGCCTCGAAATGCAAAAAAAAGAGAAGCGTCCCTCAGCAAGCTTCGGGCGGGAAGGCTGAGACGAGTCTCAGCACTCCCGATTCCACCACTCCAGCAGTTCCTTGCGAGCGCGGTAAAGGCGTCCTTCGACGGCGCGGGACGAGCAGTTCAAGACTTCGGCGCATTCTTCGTGGGACAGACCTTCTTGGGCGCAGAGGATGAGAACGACGCGGAGCCGTTCCGGCAAGCGGGCGATGCCGCGTTGCAATTTTTGCAAATCACCGGAGCGGGCTAAGACTTCGTCAGGCGTGGGACGTTGACAGGCCAGGGGGGATTCGCCCGCTCCGAGCGAGGCGGTTTCACGACGTTGGCGGGAGGCTTTGGATTTGTGTCGATCCCGGCAAACGTTGAGGGCGATGCGGTAGAGCCAATGGGTGAAACGGCCCCGGTTTTCGAAGCGGTCCAGGGCTTGCCAGGCGCGCACGAAGGTGTCTTGGGCGGCTTCTTGAGCGTCCCCGGCATCGCGCAGCCAATGGGTGCAGAAGCGTAGAATCGGCTCCTGGTGAAGGGTGACCAACTGGCGGAAGGCGTTCGCATCGCCTGCTTGGGCGGCGGAGATGAGGGATTCCCGGGCGGCGCTGGCCAGGACCTCAGCCTCCGGAGCGGCCGGGAGCTCGAGGCTTAAGTCGAGGTTAAGGGGCAGATCCATCCAGCAAATTGTCGTGGGTCCAACGGACCAGTTTTTGGGCCTGGGCGGGATCGAGGTGATCCTTCATCAGGAAGAAGTGACGCAACGTGGCGCGCTGCAGTTCACCTTGCGCGGTTTGGAGCCGTTGCAACGCGGATTCGACGGTTTCCGCCCTGGCTCCGTCCGCACCGATGGCCGTGGCAAGGTGTGCTGCCGCTTCTCGAATCTCGCGGCGGAGTCGTTCGCGCTCGATCTCGTAACTCGCCTCGTAGGGTTTGAGGGCGAGGTGCTGCGCCGGGCTCATCGCCAAGTTCGCGTGGAGCCAATCGTGAAAGCTCGCCTCGGAAGGTTCCCCCGAAGTCTGCCGGACCACCCGCCAGGCCGCCGTCACGGCCACGAGGACGGTGACCACGCTCCAAATGAGCGTTCGTGGGGAGACGGTGAGCTTCACGGCGTGCCAAACGGGTGGGAGGCGGGCTGGGCCTGAAAGAGCCGGAGAGCGGGCGGTGCTCCGGGTTCCGGACCGTTCTTCGCGGCGACCGCCAAGGCCAAGCAAAACGCGATCACGCTGGCGCCGCCGAGGACGACACAGACGTCTTGCCAGCGCTCCCGGCGGCCGAGACGCCCGAGCACGGAGCTGACCAAGTCACGTTCCGGACGCGAGGGAACGGTGGAGGAACTCTGGCGAAGCAACGCGTCCAATTCCTCCTGATTCATGGCGTCAGCCTCGGTCCCGTCAGGCGATGTTGGTGAACACGGCTTGGACGTCGTCGTCGTCCTCGATCCGGTCGATCAATTTTTCGATGTCCTCTTGCTCCGCCTCGGAGAATTCGACGGGTGAAGTCGGGACGCGGACGATGCTGGATTTGGAGGCCTCGATGCCGAGGGATTCGACGCCGTGGCTGATTTTTCCGTAGTCGGCAAAGGCGGCGTACGCATAGGCGCGGCCTTCGTTGACTTCGAGCTCTTCCAGACCGTGGTCGATGAGCGCGAGCTCGATCTCCTCCATGTTTTGGCCGGCGGGAACTTCAAACTCGATGAGGGCCTTGCGCTGGAACATGAATTCCAGGGAACCGCTTTCCACGAGTTTGCCACCGCCCTTGGAGAAGATGGTCTTGAGGTTGGCCACGGTGCGGTTCGTGTTGTTCGTGGTGCAATCGACGAACAGAAGAACTCCGTGCGGGCCTTTGCCTTCGTAGCTCACCTCGCTGATGTCCTCGGCATCCTTGGCGCAAGCGCGTTTGATGGCGCCGTCGATGTTGTCCTTGGGCATGTTCTCCGCTTTGGCGTTTTGAATCGCGATGCGGAGTTTCGAGTTTGTCGCCTGATCGGGCCCGCCCTCGCGCACGGCCAGGGTGATGGAACGGATCAATTTCGGGAACACCTTGGACATTTTGTCCCAGCGTTTCTCCTTGGCGGCACGGCGGTATTCGAAGGCTCTTCCCATAAAAAAAGGTTGGATTCGGGATCAGTGGGTCCTCATCGTAGCCTAAATTTGGCGGCTGACAACCACACGGATGAATGCCGTCGTGAAACAATCGAAACCAGGATGGAAAGCGGATTGACGGGAAGAATCGCGTTGGTGACCGGCGCGTCGAAGGGGATCGGATTGGCGATCGCGCAGGGCTTGGCGGCGGAGGGCGTCCGGTTGGTGATGTCCTCCCGGAGCGAGGCCCGGCTTCGCGAGGAAGCGGACAAGCTGGGCGCGGTGGCGATCCCGGCGGACGTGAGCCGGGCGGAGGAGATTGAGCGATTGGTCGCGGAGACGGTGGCCCAGGTGGGAGCGCCGGACGTTTTGGTGGTGAATGCCGGCGGGCCTCAACCGGGATCGGCCCTGGCGCCGGATGACGCCGCTTGGGCCGCGGCGGTGGAGCTGACGCTGATGAGCGCGGTACGGCTGGCGCGGGCTTGCCTCCCCGGAATGCGGCAGCGAAAGTGGGGGAGAATTCTTCACGTGACGAGCACTTCGGTTTTGGTGCCCATTCCGAACTTGGTTCTCTCCAATGCCTTGAGGCCGGCGGTGACGGCCTTCGCCAAAACGCTGAGCGCCGAGGTGGCCGCGGACGGGATTACCGTCAACTGCGTGGCGCCTGGAGCGACCGATACGGAGCGGATCCGGCAGCTTTACCCGAACGCGGAGGCCCTCGCGGCGGCCTTGGCTAAGATTCCCGCCGGACGGTTGGCGACTCCGGCCGAAGTGGCGGCGGCGTCGGTGTTTTTGGCTTCCGTGCCCGCGGCGATGATCACCGGACAAACCCTGGTGGTGGATGGCGGCGCTACCGGGCGAGTCTGAATCGAAGAGTCTTGCGATGAGGCGACCAAGCTGTGTAGGGTCCCCCAAATGAAACCCATCTCCGCCCTGTTTCTTTTACCCCTCATGACCATAACCTCCGCTTCCGCCGGCACGATTACCTCCAAGGACTTTGGCCAAATCAATGGCCAAACCGTACAACTCTACACCTTGACGAATGACCACGGCATGCGGGTCTCGATCACCAATTACGGAGGCATCATCACGGAGATCGTGGTGCCGGACCGGGAGGGCAAGATGGCGGATGTGACCCTTGGATTCAACAAGGCTGAGGATTATGCCGCTGGGCATCCTTACTTCGGCGCCATCACCGGCCGCTACGCCAACCGAATCGCCGCAGGCAAATTCAGCCTGGATGGCCAAGAATACACCCTCGCCAAAAACAACGGGGAGAATCACCTGCACGGCGGACTCAAGGGACTCGACAAGCAGATTTGGAAGGCGGAGCCGAAGACGACTCCGGCCGGACCGAGCTTGGTCCTACAGCACACCAGTCCCGACGGCGACGAAGGCTACCCGGGAAATCTAGCGATGACGGTGACCTACACGTTGACGGCAGAAAATGGGATCGAAATCCGTTACGAGGCGACGACCGACAAGCCTACGGTGCTCAATTTGACCAACCACGCTTATTTCAATTTGGCGGGAGAGGGGAGTGGGACCATTCTCGATCACGTCATCCGCATTGAGGCCGAACGTTTCGCGCCGACGGACGCGGGCGGGATCCCGACCGGATTGGCTTCGGTGGAGGGCACTCCGTTGGATTTCCGCAAAGCCACTGAGATCGGGGCGCGAGTTGGCGAATCGCACGAGCAACTTACGGCAGGGAAGGGGTACGATCACACATTTGTCGTTGCAGATTCCCGGAGCGCGGAACCAAAGTTGGCCGCTGAAGTGGTGGAGCCGAAATCGGGTCGCACGCTGAAGGTGCTGACGACCGAGCCAGGATTGCAATTCTATATTGGCAACTACCTGGATGGCTCCGTTGTGGGCAAGAGTGGGAAGGCGTATCCTTATCGCTCGGGACTCTGTCTGGAGGCTCAGGTGTTTCCGGATTCACCAAACTTAGCCGAGCGGATTGCAGGATATACATCCGCCCGGCTCAATCCCGGTGAGGTCTACCGCCAGACGACGGTTTACCAGTTTGGCGTGGTGCCTCAATAAAGCATCCAGCGGGCGCGGCGTTGAACCTTCTCAAGCCGCTGCTCGAGGAGTGCAAACTCATAGTCGTATGGCTTGATCTGCTCGGCCATTTCCGGGTAGGTCTTGCCCCAATCTTTGAGCTTCGCACGGGTGTTGCGCACGCTGGTGATCAGCGCAAAGAGCTGATCTTTCTGCTCTTGCTCGACCTTCATCTCGTTGGCGAACTGCTCCATCTGATCCACCTCGTGGCGGAGGCGAGTGAGAGTATCTTCCATCCCATCAAGGTGATGGGCCAGAGTGCCGTCTGGAAGGATCACCGGCGGAGGGGGATCATTGGGCGTCAGGCGGATGGTTGATTCTGGCCGGTCAGGCAGCCCACCGGAGCGGCTATCAATGACGCGCGGCGTAATCATGATCATGAGGCTCTGGCGGTTGCGGCGGGCGCCTTGGGATTTAAAGGCATATCCAATGACGGGAACCTTGCGCAGCACCGGGACGCCCTCTTCATTCTGCTCCCAGTTGGCCTCATCCAGTCCGCCGATGGCGACCGTGTAGCCATCATCGACCTCAACCGGCGCTTGATAGACCCTTGAAGAGGCGATGGGATAGGGAGAACCAGAAATGATCTCCTCGCCGATTTTCCTGGAGACGGTGAGAGCGATGTGAAGCTGAATTTTCCCGTCACCGAGACGTTTGGGGAGAATGTTCAACATGGTGCCGATCGGCAAGTAGCTGATCGCCTGGGTACTGGTGGCACCACCGCCGACGGATGTGCTGGCGGTTCCGGCGAGCACGGGCTGGTTGACAACGCTGCGCAAGAGGACCTCACGGTTGTTCGTGGTGACCATCCGCGGATAGGAGACGCTCTTCGTGTTCTTGTCTTGGGCGAGCGCCCGGAGTTTCACGTTGATCGCTTCGAAGGAAACGATGGCGGTTGTGGGTAAGTTGAAGGTGCTTGGGTTCGATGGATCAAAGGCGGTGGGCTCAATGAAACCGTTCACGTTGTAGCCGCCGCCCAGCGTGCCCGTCCAATCGACACCAAACTCGAGCTGCGGGTCACGGTTGGTTTCAATAAACTTCACCTCAATGGCGATCTGATCCTGGGGTTTGTCCGATGAGGCCAGATAGCCCTCGATCCAGGAATGCTGTTGGCGAGTCGCCACGACGTAGAGACTGTTGGAGTCCGAGTTCCAGATGACCTTGGCGGACTGGCGGGCGTCGTCCTGTTGCTTGGCCTGGGTGGGGGCCATTGGACTGATGATCGATTGAGGAAGGAGCATCGCGCTGGCGGATCCTGCACCAGAGGCGAGAGCATCGACGCTGGTGGAGCCAGCGAGAATCGGCACGGCATTTCCCTTGATGCCGAGGAGATCCTTGATGTCTTCAAGCAGGCGGCTGGGCTCGACTTCAAAGGAGGCGGTGGCTCCTTGGAGGTCGATGCTGGAAGAGGATGTGGTAGAGGTTCCGTTGGAATTTGAGGCTACGGTGCCCGTGTTCCCTCCGGATTGAGCCGCTTTGATTTGCTCCCGTGAGTTGTACTGGATTTGGTAGACCCGGCCAATTAAATTGGTGTCGTTCTCTGGCCGGAGATACCAGATGCCATTTTCGAGAATCAGGGCGATTCCATTGGACTTCGCAAGCGTCTCCAAGGCGAGGAACGGGCTGGAATGAATCGTGAACGTCACCATGCGCTTGGCGACCTCTGAGTCGCTGGGAAGCGAGAAGAAGGAGAGCCCAGCCTCATCAGCGAGCAGCTGGAGAACGTCCCCGAGCCTGGCTTCGGAGAACTTGTATTCCCCAGGAGCAGCTTGCCGGAGCCGTTCCGCAGCGGCCTCATAGGCCGGTGAGTTGGGCATCATTGTGTAATCGGCGACCTGAGCGTGAACTCCTGCGGCAGTCAGCAGAAGCGCGATCGAGATTGAGTAGTATGGCAGTGCGAGTGTATTCATCCCCGAGCACTTCTTAACACTGCCATAATAAAGTGCCAGCTTAACTTTATCACAAAGTGAAATAAAATGAAAAAGGCGTGTCTGGTTGGTGGAAATTGGCGATTTTCCACAAGAGTAGCGATTTTTGTGCGTGAAGCGGTCGGCATATATGAATTTCCATAGGAAGATCTGCTAGTCAATTCTGCCTCTTTTGCCAGATTCTGGCTGAGTTCCAGTCGGTTTTAGACGTTGCGGGTGGCTTGACAGAACCGGAGCGCTGTTCCGTGTATGCGGGATGCGTTTCATGTTCACGCTCTGCTTCTTTTCTCTGGTTGCCGTGCTTGCGGCAGAACCGGGTGAGCCCGCGATTCTTCGGGGCAGCTTGGCAAACAGCCAGCGGGTTTTCGAAAGCACGAAGAAGGGCCGCGTGGCGTTTCTGGGGGGCTCGATCACAGAAAACAAGACGGGGCATTGCGCCCTGATACCCGCTTGGCTGGAGGAGCGATTTCCAGCGACGGACTTCAGCTTCGTGAATGCCGGGATCTCGTCGACCTGCTCCCACACCGGGGCGTTTCGGTTGGAGCGGGACGTCCTTGCGCTAGCACCGGTCGACCTTTTGTTCGTGGAGTTCGCCGTGAATGACGACCAAGACGCCTTCCATACCCGCGAACAAGCCATCCGCGGCATGGAAGGGATTATCCGCCACGTCCGCCAAGCGAGCCCTTCGGCCGATATCGTGATGATCGACTTCGTGAATCCCGGGATGCTGGCGCTTTTTCAAAAAGGGGAAACGCCCGTCAGTGTGGCCGCTCATGAGTCCGTGGCGGAGCATTATCAAATCCCCTCGGTGAATGTAGGTCTGGCTCTGGCGCAAGAGATCGCTGGAGGCAAGAAAACCTGGGAGCGCGATTATCAAGACACGCATCCAAATCCAGCGGGGTACCGGTTCGTGTCGGACTTAGTCATCTCGCTGCTTTCGCGTGCCTGGGCGGACCCTGGGACGGAGGGCGCTCATCCGCTTCCGGTGCCCTTGGATCCCCATTCTTTTTCCGGCGGGCGCTTCGTTGATCCCGCGTCGGCGTCCTGGATGGGCGGCTGGACTTCCGGTCCGTGCGGCCCTGAACTCCTTCCTCAGGGCGCGATCCGCGGGACCTTTCGCGACCAGCCGATCACCGTGGCTTCGGAACCGGGCGCCGCGATGACTTTGCAGTTCACGGGAAACGCCCTCGGAGTTTTTGTCCTAGCCGGACCGGATGCGGGAAATCTCGAAAGCAGCATCGATGAAGGCCCCTTTGTGACGCACGACCTCTACCACGCCCACAGCGCCAAATTGAACTACCCGCGCACGGTCATGCTGCACCAGGGCTTGAGCGAAGGTCCGCACGTGGCCGTTCTTCGGGTTGCTTCCGGGAAAAATCCGGCCAGCATGGGACATCGCGTCCCGATTCTCCAGTTCACCGTAAATCGCTGATCCCATCTGATGAAACCCCTGATTGCTTGCCTTTTGTGCCTTGCGGGCCTTGGCTCATTGCCCGCCGCGGAGCCGTTCCGATTCCAAGAAAATGATCTCGTGCTCTTCCTGGGCGATACCTGGGTCGAGCGGGAGCAGCGGGACGGTCACATCGAAACCGCGTTGCTGCTCTCGGCCGGGATCGGCGACTTTCGATTCCGCAATCTGGGATGGAGCGGGGACACCGTGGAGTGCGAGGCGCGCGGCTATTTCAACGGGGCGGCGGAGGGCTTTGAGCGCCTGACCTCGGCGCTTTCGGAGCTGCGGCCCTCCGTGGTGTTTCTGGGCTACGGCGGAAGCGCGGCGTTTGGCGGCGCGGAAGGGATTCCTGCCTTCCGGACGGGATACGAGCGGCTCTTGGACCGGATCACGAGCGCGGCGGCGCCCCGGGAGATCGTCCTAATCAGTCCTCCGCCGGCGGAGAGTTTGGGAGCGCCGCTTCCTGACTTGAGTGGGCACAACCGCAACCTGGCGCTTTACCGGGACGTGATTCGGGATTTGGCGGCGGCGCGCAAGCTCCGGTTTTTGGACCTCTTCGCGGCGCTCGGCGGCGGCGAAGCCAAGGCGCAACGATTCACGGACAACGGAATTCACTATACCGCGGAGGGCTACGCCGCGATCGCCGGCAAGATCGTAGTTGGGCTTGGCTTGAGCGCCGTGGAACCTCGACCCATGCATGCCGATCGCTTGCGGGAGACGATCAACGCCAAGAATCGGCTCTATTTCCATCAGTGGCGTCCCGCCAACGAGACCTATCTCCACCTGTTCCGCAAACACGAGCAAGGCAACAACGCCGCCGAACTCCCTCTGTTCGACCCGTTGGTGAAGGCCAAGGAACTAGAAATTGAAGTCCTTCGCAAGGTCGCCCTGCCCAAGCAAATCGCCCAATGAAATCCCTGTTCTCCCTTTCCCTGACCTCCGCTCTCCTACTCGCACCGTTTTCGGCGTGGGCGCAAAAGGGGATGCGCGATATCCCGAACCCGGACCCGAAGGTGCAAGAGGCGGGGTTCAAGCTCCCGCCGGGCGCGCGAATCAATCTGTTCGCCTCGGACCCGATGATTTCCAAACCGGTCCAGATGAACTGGGACGCCAAGGGGCGGCTTTGGCTGGTGAGCAGCGGGTTGTATCCCCACATCGAGCCGTTCCAGGAAGAGCAGGACAAGGTGCTCGTCCTCGAGGATCTCGATCAGAACGGCACGGCGGACAAAGTCTCGACCTTCGCCGAAGGTTTGCACATTCCCACGGCGGTGATCCCAGGGGATGGCGGGGCCTACGTGGCGAATTCCACGGAAATGCTCTTTCTCCCGGACGCGGATGGAGATCTGCGGGCGGACCGGCACGACGTGATGTTGAGCGGGTTTGGTACGGAGGACACCCACCACTTGATCCATACCTTCCGCCATGGCCCGGAGGGAATGCTCTATTTTAATCAGTCGATTTACATCCACAGCCACGTGGAAACGCCCTGGGGCGTGCGACGGTTGCTCGGCGGTGGCGTGTGGCAGTTCCGGCCGGAAACGCGGCGGCTCGAGGTCTACGCAAAAGGTTTGGTCAACCCATGGGGCCTCGTGTTCGACGAGTGGGGCCAAAGCTTCGCCACCGATGGCGCGGGCGGAGAAGGCATCAACTTCGTCTTCCCGGGAGCGGTTTTCGTCAGTTCTCCTGGCGCCTCGCGGATCATTCCGGGCTTGAACCCTGGCTCGCCCAAGCATTGCGGTCTCGTCCAGCTCGACGGGAAGCATGTGCCCGAGGCGTTGCGCGGTTGTTTGGCGACGGCCGACTTCCGCGGTTCACGGATCAATGTTTTCCGGTTGGAGCGCGCTGGCAGCAGTTACAAATCGATTCAACAACCAGACCTGGTCAATTCCACGCACCGATCCTTCCGGCCGATTGACCTGAGCGTCGGGCCGGACGGCGCGATCTACATTGCCGACTGGTACAACCCGATCATTCAGCATGGGGAAGTCGATTTCCGCGATCCTCGGCGTGATCACGTGCATGGGCGGATTTGGCGGATTTCGTTCGAGGGACGTCCGGTGCCGCCTCGTCCCGACCTAGCGGCTGCGACGAACAAGGAATTGTTCGAACTGCTTGTGGGGCGGGAGAGCTGGGCCCGGGACTTTGCGCGGCAGGAGTTGCGCCAGCGTGGGATCGCCAAGGTGGGGGCTGACCTGAAAGCTTGGACGGACGCGGCAAACGATGACCGGACTCGGTTGGAGGGTATCTGGGCCGGGCAAGCGCTCAACCAGGTTTCGGCCGATGCGGTGCGCGTGCTGCTAACGTCGTCGGACCCGATGGCACGCGCCGCCGGGATTCGGGTGATCTACCAGCATCCGGAAGCCTTTTCCGATGCTGAGGCGCTCCTGGGCAATGGCGTGCACGATCCAGATCCTTTGGTGCGGCTCTGGGCCGTGAGCGGTTTGGCGCAACTTCCGTCCGTGCGCGCCGTCGGCCTGGCCCTGGAAGTGCTCGATGAACCGATGCAGCCAAACCTCGATTTCGCACTTTGGACGTTGGTCCGGGACCGGCAGGCGCAGTGGCTCCCGGCTTTTGAAAAAGGCGAGCTGAAGTTCGACGGGCATCCGGAACGGCTTCTTTTCGCGGCCCGCGCCTTGGGCAAGGGGCTGGGATTGAGCGCATTTCTGGATGGTTTGGCGAGCAGGTCCCTGCCGCAGGCGAATGTGGACGAAGCCATCCGCTTGGTGGCGCAAACCGGTGGTCCGGCCGAAGTGGCGCGGTTGCTCGCCTTGGCCAACACCGAGAAATTGACCCTGCCGGTGCTCACCGCCCTGGCGGATGCGGTGAGGGTGCGCAAACTGGCGGCGCCAGCGGACGTCAAGGTGCTGAATGCCATCGTAACGTCGCCGAATCTTGGTGTTTTTGCTCCGGCGGCCCAACTCTGCGGCCTATGGAAAGTCAGCCAAGCTCGTCAAACTCTGGGGAGCCGGTTCCGCGCTGCCTCGACAAGCGTGGGGGATTTGAAGGCGGCCGCCGAGGCCTTGCGCCGCTTGGGCGGCGACGAGTCCCTGGCGATTCTCCGGGAGATCGCCATGGGCGGGCCGACCTTGGATCATCGAGCGATCGCGGTGGGTGAGTTGATGGCGAAGGCGCCGGACGAAGCGGCTTCGGTAGCGGTGAGCTTGTTGCAGCAACGGGAAGATGGCACGGATCCGATGGGGATTTTCGAGACCTTCCTGCGTCAGCCCGTTGGGGTGGCGGCGTTGGAGAAAGCCCTGACGGGGAAGACCTTGCCGCAGCGAATTGCCGTGACGGGCGTTCAGCGGGCGAGCACGTCGGGCAATGCTCCGCAGGGTCTCATCAAGGCGCTGCAAGCTGCCGGAAAGCTCAAGCCGATGACCCAAACGCTCGGCGCCACGGAAATGGCGGCGCTAGTGGAGCGAGTCAATGCCAAAGGCAACGCCGCCAACGGGGAGTCGATTTATCGCCGGGCGGAAATGCAATGCGCCGTGTGTCACGCGATCGGCGGCCAGGGCGGCAAGATTGGGCCAGACCTCATCAGCATTGGCTCCAGCGCGCCGGTGGATTACCTCATCGAGTCGCTGCTCAACCCGACCGCGAAAATCAAAGAAGGCTATCACACCACCTTCGTGACGACCAAGAGCGGAGCTTCTTACACGGGGGGCATCGACTCCGAGACTGGAGAAGTATTGGTCGTGCGCGATGCCCTGGGAGCCTTGCACCGAATTCCCAAGGCGGACATTGCGTCGCAGCAAATCAGCCCGATCTCCATGATGCCAGCGGGGTTGACAGCCACGTTGCGGGAGGATGAATTCGTCGATTTGGTCCGTTTCCTCTCAGAACTCGGCAAGGAGGGCCCCTACAAGACGCAGCCAAGCAATCAACTGCGCTCGTTCAATACTCTGCTGCCGCATCAACGAGTGCGGGATGAGATCGGTCACTACGGACCCAGCATCTTCACCGAGGCGGTGGCGGATTATCAGTGGGTGCCATTTTACAGCCAAGTCAACGGGCTGATCCCTGTCGCGGAATTGCCGCAGCAAACCGGCCGGGGCAAGGACCGGCTGGGCGTCTTGCGCTTTGAGGTGCCAGCCGGCAAGGGCAAAGCGCTGAGCTTGGACGACGCCTCGCAGGTCACCCTTTTCGCGGGAACGGAAGCGGTGAGCCTGCCGGCATCAGGCCCGGCCACGGTGGCGGTGAAGGACAATCCGGGTTCGGCGGTGCGCTACACCCTGATCGTCAATGTGGCGGCGCGTCCGGCGCCATTGGATCTCCGGCTTGTGGAACTGTCCGGGACCGGGGCTGGCGGCGTGAACCCTTGACCTGTCGGGTTGAGGGCAGGGCCTGGAAAATGCAACCCTGCCGTGCCCTCATTCATTCCGCTGGACTTTTGCGGGGAATGCAGTGTGTTTGATGGGATTTTGGCCCAGTCTCGTCTTAATCCCCGTCGTCCGGAATCGCGCTCCTTGTTGAATTGCCCCGCAAATGCCCTTGCATCGCTGCCTAACAGAGTATTCAGATAAGCAATGAAGCGCGTAGTGCTCACGGCAGCGGCTGCTGTTCTCGTTCTTCCGCTCGTCGGGCTCGTCATCGGCTATTTCACGCTCCAACAATTAGCCAACGCGGACAACTTAGTCCGGCGATTGGAGGAGCAGTTCAACCTGCGGGCCGAGGTCATGGAGTCCCATGTTTCCCTCGGATTCCCCACTCGATTGGAGATTTCTGGACTGACCTTGGCGCCCCGCGACGAATCCGTGGAGAAGGGGATCCCCCAATCGGAGCGCCCGCCCTTGCAGTCGATCGCCTCGTTCGACTTCATCGCCCTCGACTTGCGCACCTTCCCGCTGTTGGCCCAGCAGTTCGTCATCGAGAACATTTCGATCGAACGGCCTTCCATTGAGATGGAGGTATTCGCGGATGGAACCACCACCTTCGATGAGTTGATCAAGCCAGCACCAACCGCGAAGACCCCCTCGCCGGGCAAGCCCAAGCAACCATCCGGGAACGGCGAGGAACTCGGCGTGGTGAAAGCTTCTGAACTTCCCTTGCCGGTAATCCTTGGGACGCTGTCGGTTGAAGACGCCAACATCTTGGCCAAGGTGGCGAAATCGAACACCACGGTCCAGGTCAGCCGCTGCATCATTCACCTCACGGACGTGGACATCGACCCCAAAGCTCTGCTGGACCACAACTCCGCGAACCTTGAGATGTCCGCTTGGATCGGGGTGGATAGCGTGGAGAAGAACACGCGCTATCTGGATCTTTCGTTCGATGGATCTGGGGCCGTTCAGCCGTTTGATCCCGAAAGTGGCGAACTCAGTCCCAGTCTGTCCGCCCAGGTTACGGTGCGCAAGGATTCGTGGATTGATACCCTGCCGCTCCTTGATGATATGGAGGAACTCCTCCGGCAGTTGGAGGATTTTGGGGTGAATCTCGACTCCGTCCGGCTCCGCGGCGATTTCTCGGAAGATACCTCCGCCAGCTTCAACGCCAGCCGGAAGAACCTGAAGATGACCTCGGACTTCATGATCCCGATCGATGAGAACTTCATCGTGCTGGAAGAGGGAAGCTGGGTTAACGCTGGGAAGAACGACCACGACTTCTTCGTCACTTTCATCGCTTCGGAGCGGCTGACCCGCCGGGCGGAGGATGAAGTCGATAAATTCCTCCGGGCACAAATGGGCGATGGCCCGGCCGGCCCGATTAAGACTGCCCTCTTCCGGTCTGTCAAACAGGGGGATTTCCTGGTCCTCCGCTTCAATTCCAAAGGCGATCTTGGTGATCCTGAGGTGGCAGCGCTTACTCCGTTCGGTGACGTCGGTGGTCTCCTCAATCTACCAGACAAGACCGTAGATGAAATCACCCGCCAAGCCGACAAACTGCTTGAAGGGTTGTTTGGGAAGTAAGTTGAAGGTAGGGGAGCTGGTCTTCAGACCTCGTTGCTGATCAGTCCGATCAGACGCAGGGAACCCACTTAGGGCGCGACCGTCCACTCCAACGTAAATCCGCGTTTTCCCGGCGCTTCCTCGGCTAGGTTGACTTCAAACGGTCGGGCCAAACTGTTCCCGGCAAGATCCTCCAACAACGGATTGGCAAGCAATTCATACGTGCCGGGCTGCCATGGTTCCGGGCTTGCGGCGGTCCAAGAATTTCCATCAGCCGACGGATTCACTTCCGACAACCGCAAGGCTTCGCCAGACGGGCAAATCACGGTAAGGGCATCGGGCAGCATGGCGGGATCGAGAGGCTCGGCGAAGGTCACGACCAAGGGCGCGCGGCTGCCAGCGCGGGGCGGTTTCACCTTCCAGGTGGTCAGAGCCGGCGATTCGTGGTCCTCGGGGCCGGCCAGGAACCTGAAACGGAAATCCTTGCTGAGGGGGATCCCGGTCGTATCACGCCACACTCCCGAGACGACGAGCGTGTGGCGTTCGCCAGCGCGCAGCGCCGGTCCTTCGTCGGTGTTGAGATTGACGCCCGTCTTCTGGCGGCCGGGGTGAAACCAGACCGTGAGCCGCTTGCCGTCCGGCGACCAGAGTTCGGTCTCCCGGAACGGCCCGGTGATTTCCGTGCCCGAGGCATCGAGCAGCTTTAAGCAGTGCAAGAAGACTCCCTGTTCCATAGGTTTGGAGAAGTGGAGATACACCTTCAGGGCATTCGCCGGGAGTGGACCTGGAGGGGCCATCTGCACGGTGGGGCGGGCCCGATCGTGCGGCGGGTGCTCGAACTCCGCGCGACACCAAGCGCCGTCAGGTGCCTTCCATTCCGCCCGGTAACGTTGCCCGAGCAGAAGCGGGAGGGTTGGGCGAAAGACCAACCGATCCGGAAGCACTTCGATACGTCCCAGCAGCGCGGGACCCCGGAGCGGCCGGATCGTCAAACTGGCATCCTTCGCGGCGGGGGCGGTCACCTCGACGCGCGAGCCGTCCGGCGGGAGAATGATCTTCGTGGCATCCGAGGCGGTCACTGCGGCACCCAGTCCCGCCGCGATTAGCCAAGTGAGCGGGTTCACGGTAGGGGAATGATTTCCATCGTCAGCTTTCCGGCGTCATCGCGCAGGACAACGGCCCGGCTGTTGTCGATCTTATCAATCTGTACGGCGCCGAAGAGGGCATCCATGACTTCAATCCCCTGAGGATCGGCTTTGACCTTCACGTCGCGACGCACCGCACGCTCGTTGGTTTTTTCCGCTGGGCTGTTGAGCAGGGAGGCATCGATCCGCACGCCCCAGAACTTGCTGGGGCCGAAGAGATTCTCTTTGAACCGCTGGGTGTGGACGATGAGCCAGCGTTTGCCAGCTTTGTCCGTGTAATCGAAGAGATCGAGCGGACGGTTCCCGCTCCCCAGTTCGACCATGCTGACGCCTCTGACCTGAGCGCCGTTGGCGATGTCATCGACTCGGAATTTCACAATCGGGGTGCAAGCGAAGGCACCAACGATGTAATTGGCGCCATCGGCGTGGTAAGGGATAAAGCTTTGGATCGGCGCCTTGGTTTCCCATTTGCCGTGGGCCACGTGAAAGGTCTCCGCGCTGATCACATTGGCCGTGGTGCCATGCTTGAGCGGAACCGGGATGCTGAAAATGCGGCTGGCGAATTCCTCGTTGCAGGTGCCGGTGGCGAAGACTCGTTCCCCATCGAATGCCACGTCGGTGATGTTCGTCACCTTGCTGGCGGAGCCGCCGGGCAGCGTCACGGAAGCCCAGGTCAAGGTATCGGTAACCAATGGTTCGATCTTCCCGGTGCCATCGATGGTCAAGATCAGGGTGGCGTTGTCCGGCCGCCGTTGTGCCGCCAGGTAGACTTTGCCGCTGGCGGGGTTCACTGCCATGTCCTTGATGAGCAGATTCTCCGCCGTGGTGCCCAGCCCAGGAGCGATCGTGCCGGTGACGTCCGCCACTTTGGGCGGCAGGGCCAGAGGGCCGGTGTCCTTGGTGTCGATGGCGATCACGCTTTGCGAACTGGGATCCGCCACGAGCAGCACGCCTTCTTTGGCAAAGGTAAGCGCACTGATCGAGCGAATGCTGAGGCCGCCGGTCTGCGGCGATTCCAGCAACGAGTTCGCGGCCATCGCCGGTACGTTGGCCGAGAGGACGAGGAAGGTAGCGAGCGAGCGGAGGATGGTGGGAATCTTGCGTTTCATGTCCAGGATGGTTGCGGCTTCCCTTCACCAAATCTCATTTCGGTGCCCAGGTCGAGCCGCGAATGCGAGATTGATCATTGCCAACCGGGCCGGCACGGGAAACGATGGGGGCTGCCACACAATTCCGCTGTGCCCAAAATCACCATCGACCACGCAACGGAGGCTGATCTTCCGGCGCTATGTGACTTGCTGACAATCCTCTTCACGCAAGAGGCCGAGTTTCATCCAGATCCGGCAAGGCAGATGGCCGGCTTGGCAATGATTCTCAACGACCCCGCCAAGGGGCGGCTGCTTGTGGCGCGCGACGAAGGTGGAACGGTCGTCGGATCGGCCAATCTCCTTTACTCCGTGAGCACGTTCTTGGGCGGCAAAGTCGCCGTGCTGGAGGACGTCGTGGTCCACCCGTGTTACCGGGGCCGCGGCATCGGCACCCAGCTCCTCCAAAACACCCTGGACCTAGCCAAAGCGGAGGGCTGCCGGCGGATCACTCTCCTGGCGGACGCCGCAAACGTAACCGCCCACGCCTTTTATGAGCGACATGGTTTCGCCAAGTCCACCATGATCCCGATGCGGCACGCCTTAACTCCATAAATCCATTTCGATTTCGATTTCGATTTCGGGAGTTTGGTTCCCCAAGCTCCGACTCATGGGTGCTTCGCAGAAGCGTCGCGGATGATGGTGTAGACCGTGCGTGCATCCGGGATGGAATCGAGAACAGGGCCGGAAAACATGGTCATCCCGGGCCACCAGGCCATCCCGGCAAACATCCATCCGAACGTCGAGGCGGTGCCGCCAAAGGTGATCGAACCCGTACCGTCCGATTTCTCGGAGAGGGATAGATCCGCAAGTGTTCTCAAATTGAGTGACCTGAGGGTGGGCGAGAAGACTCCGGTCTTGATGAGGGTTCGCTCGTTGGTAACCCCATAGTAGGTGCGCTGGCGGAGCAAGCGATCAAACCAGAATCGACCAAAAATGAAGTAGAGTCCCGCGAGGACGAAGGGAATCCCGAACAGGGGGAAGATCAGCCGAAAACCTAGGGGGGCGGAGCTCTCGGCTGATGAAGCTCCGAAGAACATGACGATGGCCATTACCTCCCACACAATGGCAAAGCCGCCCCAGAGCAGACTGAAGGGTATTAAGAACACATCGGCCGTCCGGAGACGCAACCCTTGGCGCGGCTGACCGCTCCACAAAAGCGTTTCGTTCGGCGAAAGGGAGGACTGGAGGATGGATGATGGATCGGTGCTCATCGTGAGGGAAGCAACGTTTAGCTCGTCCACGGCGGGGAGAAAAGCGAGCAAGCTGCCTTTCGATTGCGGTATCTCAGCGTCGCCACAAAGCGGCGGGATTTTCGAGAGACGATTGACGATTTTTGAAGGTTGATTTGGTGCGTGAGGGACCCGCTTTTAGGTTCGGAACCTTTCCGAGGGCCAGGGAGGGACCCACTTTTGCGTCCGGAACTCTGGGGAGGGCTTGGGGAGAGCCGCTCGATCGGGGCTCGGCTCTTGCTGTTTGGCTTCTCCCATCCCTCGCTTCTTCCTCCCGTAGAGGAACGGCTTCCCGTTCCGACTTCGATCAACCATCATCAAGAAACGGAAAGCCATGCCGCGATGCCAGAACCGTAGCGAAGGGCTTGCGTTCTTCGGGTAACCATCATGGACTCACTTTGATTCGTCGTTCAGCCGTTCGGGCCGGAAGTCGCTGGGCTCGTCGCCCGCAGTCGGCGCCGGGAGCACCGTGACGAGGATCGCCGTCTCGGGATTCATGCCGGAATAGAAGGAGACGTAGTGCGTGTCTCCGATCACCGTGGCGTTTGCGTTGCCTGCGTCCCAGGGGCTCGTGCCCCCGAGGGCGATGGTTTCAGGGGCCGGCCAGCTGTCCGGATGCTCGAAGACGCTTTGTGGATCGACGACCCGCCGCCTCAGAAAACCTTTGCCACGGTAGTAATAATAATTGCTGAGCAGCCCGGTTTTGGCGTCGAGGATCAGGCTCGGCGTGGAGGCAGCGACATCGTCGATGTTGGTAGGCGTGCGCTTCCAGGTGGCCCCGGAATCGTTGGAGACGATCTGGAATTGCGTGGGACCGGTCTCCGAACGGGCGATGACGAGGATTCTGCCCGAACCGAGAGAGACGGCGGAAGGTTCGGTGGGCCACTGATTCTTGGGCAGCTGGGACTCAACCGTCGTCTGGGTCCAGGTCGCGCCGTTGTCCTTGCTGGTCACCTTACCCCACGCGTTCGTCGGTTGGTTCCCATAGTCCCCGGCGAACCACAGGGCCATCAGTCCAGCATCCGGGACGGCGAAGACATCGGTGATTTGCATCGGTTTCACCTCGAGCTTCGGCGTGGCTAGCAGGGAGAACGTAATGCCATCCGTGGATCGATAAAGATCGTGGTGCCATCTCCCTTTGCCGATGCGACGCACCCAAAGGAGCATCGCCCCGCTGGCGTCCAGCCCCTTCCCGACGGCGACCTCCCCGTAATCCGGAGCGTTGGCGACCACCGTTTCCGGCGTCCACGTCTTGCCGCCGTCCGTGGAGGTACGCGCGTAAACGGCCCGATCGTCGTCAGCGATGGTGTGCCCCTTGCCGCGGCCATAAACGCAAACCAGCTTGTCGCCGAGCGCTTGAATCATCGGCCACGAATTGTAGCCCTTCACGTCCTGCACCACGAGAGGCTTCGCCGGAGCGGAGATGGGCGTTACCTTCACCATCGCCAGTCCGGTGGGCTGGGGGAAGGTGTCGCCGGGATCGCCCGGTTCGCGCTGGATTCGCACCCAAAGGGGCGCGTCCGGCTGCACGGGGTAGTAAGATTCCAAGAGAATCGTCCGGCTGTGGAACGGCGCGGCAGGCAGCGCGGTGCGCACTGGGCTGCCTAGATGGTAAGGATCGGTGAACGGCACTTCGTCCCCCATCTGCGATAAATGGACGCGATAGACATCCGCAAAGCCGGGGCTCGTCGCCGCGTCCGTGGTAGTAACGATGATCTCGACCTTCACCGCCGCGCTTCCGCGGGGGAGACTGCCCACCAGACCGGCAACCGACTGCCCAACGGTGCCGCCCGAGAGCGACCAGACCGGGACATGGACGGAGCCATTCGACATGAGCACCTGCGAAGGCTGGCCGGTCGCGATCGAGAGGTCGTTTGCGGTTAAGCAAAGCGGGGTTGGCTTCCATTTGGCTGGAATTCTCTCCTCAGCCCCTCCCTCGCCATTCTCTTGGGTCAATCCGGCCGGGACGCACGAGAACAGGGTGGCTAAAACGGCAATGGCTTTCACTAGAATTGGCTTCGACGAGGGACGAGAGGCGATGGATGACTTTCGAAGTTTGATCCTTGAAGCGAGGAGGGCTGCATCATGAAGTGGGTGAGAACGGATGCCAAGTGTGAGTCACGTCACGAGCCTGAATCAGCCATCGTCCCGTCTCGCTCGGGCCGAACCATTCAATCTCATGGATCAAGTATCCGGACTCCGAAATGCGAAACTCGTCGTAGCGCCAATCGCGGTGCCCTCTGGCGAGATCGTGCATGTTCAGGGTATAAGAGGTCACACCGGCGTAGGTGAACTGAATGATGCCGTTGTGAAAAGCGCCCAGCAAGCGGATGTCAAGGTTCGTCTCCGGAGAGGAATCGCTTCCATCTGCTCGCGTCTCGATCACTTGAACACTTTGAAGCCAGGCGTCATGGGGAGCACGGGGATCGGAGAACCCGAAATACCAATCCGAATCGAGCAAAGCCAGGGCCCCAGCCGGAAAACGGTGCCGCTCGGATTCGATGTAAGCCGCATAGAGCGCAAACGCCTCGACTGGCGCTTCATCTCGCTGGTCGCTCAGGATGTAAGGCATCTGGGGTGTTGGCGAGTTCAGTCGCTACGCTTCCCCCTGGGCTGGCCTCTGTGCCGGACGTAAAGGTAAGCATCACGAGGCTCGGGTGAAATCTGTGGGCGCACGATCGCTTGGCGGAGGACTTGTTCCCGCTCAAGTCCAAGCTTCTCCAGCACCCGGATGGAGGCGGCGTTCTCCGGATCGCAGGTTGCCCAGACTCGATCGATCTCCGGAAGGGAGAACAACCAATCCATCACCGCACCCGCAGCTTCGCCAGCGTATCCTTGGCCCCAAAAGCGTCGATTCAGCAGAAAGCCGATCTCGGCGGCATTCCCGGAGATGTGGCAGCGGACTCCACCAATGGCGCGATCCTCCGTGAGCGTTGCCATGACCCAGGAGTAGTCCTGATCCTGACCCCAGGTGGACTCTCTCCGTTGCAGGGACTCAATCAGCGGTTCGACCTGGGTGAGGCAGGTCCAGTCCGTGTAGCGGGCGACGATCGGGTCGCTTCCATACTCAAAGATCGCGTCCGCGTCCGCCACGGTGGCTGGGCGGAGGCGGACGCGCGCAAGTTCGATCGATCTTGGTGGGGGAGGGTTCATGAGAGCGGTAGACAGGAGGGCGCGAGAAAGAAGAAGATCAAAACGCAACAGCAATGCTGTGGCGAGGGGAAATGCAAGGCTCCGCTGCTTGCCCTTTTCCGACATGCTTCGAAACGGAACGGGCAGCCGTTCCGCTACAGGTAGCGAAGGGCTACTCGAGAGAGTGTTGGAGCGAGAAAACCTCCGGGCGGCCTGGCTGGCGGTGACCGCCAAAGTTAAACCTCGGTGAACGGCGCTGGGTTCAACCGCCGGATGCGGACCCGCATGTCCGATGGTGTGGAAGGGTCAACCAGTGTTGCGCCTCTGCGCGTCTTCCAGTTGTTCCCGGCTCAAGCGGCGGCGGGTTCCGCAGCGGGGGCAGGTGACGGTGATGGCGTGGTCGCCTTGGAAAAGATCGTCGATCCCGTTGGCGATGAGCGGAGCGAGGGCAGGGAAGATCCGTTCGAGGCTGCACCCGCAGTGAAAGCGGAATTGCCGAGTTTCGAGGAGGCTGAGTTCCTCGAGGCGGTCCAGCCGGCGAACGTCTTCAGTGGAGAGGGATTCGAGCCAGTCCAAGTCGCAATCGGGTTGCGCGCTGATCATGACGTAATCCTCGTCGTTGACCTCGAAGATGCGGGCGCGACGCTGCTCGCTCATTTGGTAGAAGCTCTCGACGGCCGGAAAGACGGTGTTGTGATCCAACGGGACGGCGCTTTGGCGAGGATGCTCGCCTTTGGCCGTAGTTTGTGCATGGAAGAGACCGCGCGGCGCTTGTTTGACGTCGTGGATGAAGACGCGTCCGATGACGCTTTCCGCCAAGCTACCGGCGGTGACGAAGACGTTGCAGAGGGGACTCTGGAAGTTCAGGGTCCAGGCGTGGGTCTCTTTCCAGGGGCGGGTGGTGGAGTGGAGGACGACTGCGGCGAGGGCATGCTTGAGCAGCCCATCGTAGGGTTCCTCCTGAGAAATCCCTTGGTCCAGCCAGTGGAGATAATAATCGACATAGAGCGGCGCGAAGTCGCCACGGACGGCCAAGGCGTTGCGTCCCCGGACGAAGAGACTTGCCACCTTTATTAGGCTGGGACCGTCATCGACGGTTGTGATTTCGCTGGAGGACACAGTACGGAAAGCTTGGGGGATGGAATCGGGCCGATCAAGAACCAATCGGCTCAATCGGCTGCATCAGGTTCCGTTCCACCTTCGTCAAGAAGGGCTTCATCGAGCACTCGGGTCACGAAACGGCCGATGCCTGGCTCGGTGGAAGCGCGAGGCCCGGCGATGTTGAGTTCGGCCACCCGATAGGTCTGGAGAAAGCGGAGCAGGATGTCCGCGTGGGGTTCATCAATCGTCGCGCTGAGGTGGAGGCGAGGTTTGCCGAGCGCGGCGGCTTCGTTCCAGGTCAGGAGGGATCCGCCGGTGGGTTCAGCGGCCAGAGTGAAGAGCAAAGTGGCGTCGGAATCGCGCACGTTCCATCGAGTGCGGACGGGATAGCTCGGTGACGGCGCTTCCTTAAGCTGGAAGCGGGGGTCAATGACCCCGTCCTCGGCGAGGCGCCCGAGAGGGCACCAACCGCCGTGTGGGACGCTTTGGGCGATGGCCCAGTCGAGGGCAGCCCAGTCCGCGCCGGTCTGCCCTCCGGAAACGATTTTGCGAAGAGTAAGCCCGGAGCGGAGCCCCACGGTGCGACTCAGGGATTGACGGCGAGGAGTTCGACTTCAAACACCAAGGTGGAGAAGCCGGGGATGCGCGGAGGGCTGCCTTGTTCGCCGTAAGCGAGATTATAAGGAATTGTGAAGCGATACTTCTCTCCGACGGACATGAGTTGGACGCCTTCGGTCCAGCCGGGGATCACCTGATCGAGCCCGAAGGTGATGGGTTCGCCGCGCTCGACGGAGCTGTCGAACACGGTCCCGTTGGTGAGCGTGCCGTGGTAGTGGACCTTGACCTTGTCGGTAGCCTTGGGCTTGGCGCCCCCTTGAGCCGCCTTGAGGACCTCGTACTGCAGGCCGCTTGCGGTGGTTTTGACACCCTCCTTCTTCTTGTTCTCGTCAAGGAACGCGGAGTTTTTACGCTTCACGTCTTCAAGCATGAAGGTGCGGAGGTCGTTGAAGGTGGTCTTGATCTCCTCGTCGGATGCCAACGGCGTCTTGCCGTCGAGCACGGCGCGGAGAGCTTCGGAGAACTTATCCGCGTTCAGCTTGATCCCGTCTTCGGTCAGATCACGAGCGATCGTGGTGCCGAAGGCGATGCTGGCGCGGTCGGTGAGTTCTTGGCTGGCGTCTTGAGCCGACACGGGGCAGGCCGATGATGCCAGGCCACAGAAAATGGTGAGTGCCGGAAGGGAACTCCGGAGGGCTTGAGGGAACATGGGCCTGCACCTTCCCGTGATGCTTCGTCAGGTCAAGGGGAATCCCGTGAATTCCGAGTCCGGGTCCTTACGGGCGATGCCGTTGTTTCCTGACGGAATTCTATGTTGTCCGGGGGTGTTTTTCGTCTACCTTTCCGCCCGCTCTGAACCATGGTCGACGACACCACTGCCTGGACTCAAGGACGCAGCGCGCTCGTCGTGCAGCGAGATCCCGGCATTCGGGCTCGGGTGAGCGACGTCCTGCGCCGCTACGGATTTGCCGTGGAGTCGTGTGCATCGCCTTCAGAAGGGAGAGCCGCCTACCGGCGCCAGGCCTTCATTGTCACGACGATGGAGCGAGACTCGCAACTGCCGGACGGGCTGATTGCTTGGTTGCGGGAACAGCCTGTCGCGGAGCCAGAACGTCCTTTTATCCTGGCCATTGAGGACACTTTGTTGGGCGACTTTGTCCCGCGGACGGCGCTGGCGAGGGATTGGGATGGCCTCTTGACGTTGCCGATCGACCCCGTGCAACTCGCCGAGCGATTGCCTGCAATTGAACAGTGGATCGCGAACCGGCGGCGTGAAAAAGCTGGTCCTGCGGCTCCGGGGTATGCCGCGCCGTTGGTTCAGTTTCCGCCCAAGCATCACACCGCGAAACCTCCCGTGACGGCGTTTCCGCCCCCTCCGGCGACGGCCCGGATTCAGTTGCCGTTGCCGTTGCCGAGTGCCTCGCCCGCACCTGTTCCTGCCCCGGTTGCGCCGCCTCCCCCTCGGAATCAAGTTCCGGCAGAGCCCTCTTCGATGACGCCCGCGGAGCAATTTCAGGCGTTGATCGACAATTCGCCCTTGGCGATGGCGTTGTGCGATCGGCAGATGCGCTACATCGTGGTCAACGAGCGATGGAAGCAGGACTTCCGGTTCAACGGGGCGGAGGTGCGAGGACGGTTGCACCAGGAGTTCTTCAATGACCTGGGGGCGAGTTGGCCGGTCTTGGTGGAACGGGCATTGGAAGGGACGCCGCAGCGGCGGGCCGATGATTTATGGCTACGCAGTGATGGAACGACGCATCGGGTGAGTTGGGATTTGCAGCCCTGGATTCTATCTAGCGGGCGAGTGGGAGGCGTCACGATGACCTGTGAGGTCCACGCGCCACGGCCGGCGGTGGCCAAGGTCAACGAAGACTGGGAGCAGGCGGGCCGCGTTCTGCTGGAGGGAAGTTTTGCTCCGGTGGTGACGCTTGATCTGCGGGGGCAGATCCTCGCCGCCAATGGCTCCGCCGCGAATCTCACGGGAGATCGCACGGGCAAGACGTTGAATGATCGCTGTTTTTGGGAAGCGTTTGTGGAGGAGAGCCGCCGGGAGACGGTGAAAATCGAGTTTTTGGCCGCCGCCCAAGAGAGCCGGGAGCAAGGCCGCTTCGCCTTCCCGCCAAGCTTTGTGGAGCGCCTGCAAGTGGGGCAACGGGTTCGCAAAGTGGCCTGGGCAAACACGCCTCGCTATGATGGCACGGGGCGCCTCGCCGGCGTGTTTTGCTTCGGCGTGGTGCTGCCGGATTCCACCGGAGACCTTGCGGAGTCCGCTGCTGGAGACGTGACCGCTGCGCAGGTTTCGCCCCAGCTCCTCGATCACGTTCCTTTCGGACTGATCTTGCTCGACGCGAGTCGCAACACCGTCTTTGCCAATCGCGAGCACCGGGCGTTGCTCGGGGTCGATGTCGAGGATTTCGCGGATATCGAACATTGGGTGGCTGCCGTCGCCCCTCGACCCGAGCTAGGGACGGAGACGGCGCGGGCTTGGCGGGAATCGGTTTGGCGGAGGCAGACGACGCATACCTTCACGTTGCGGGCCTCGGACCAATCGCTGCGAGAGATCGAGTTCCGGCCGCGGCCAAGCGTGGATGGTGGGATGATTTTGACGTTGTTCGACGTCACCGACCGGCGGCGGGAGGAGGAGGCGCGCCGGTCGAGCGAGGCGAAGTTCCGGGCGCTGTTTCGCGGGGCGGGTGCGGCGATCGCCCTGGAAGATCCGAGCGGGCAGCTCTTTGACGTCAACCCGGTATTTGAGGCGATCACGGGCGTGGTTCGTTTGGAAGCGCGCCGTAGCGGGATGCGGGATTGGGTGCATCCCGAGGATTGGCAGCTGGTGGAACAGGCGCTGCGGCTCAGTGAGCAGCGTGACGGGAACTCTGGTCCGGATGGGCCGGCGGTGGAGATCCGGATTCGTTCGCGGGAAGGCGGAGAGACTTGGGGCCGGCTCAGCGTTTCGCACATTGTCGATCATGCGGACCGGCTGGTGTTCAATGCCTATTTCATCACCGACATCAGCGAGGAGCGCGTGGTGCGTGGAGATCTGGAAGCGACTCGCCAGGAGAATCGCGCCTTGTTGCGGGCGATTCCGGACCTGATCCTGATGGTGGATGACGACACCAAGATTCTGGATCTAATTCCGGCGGTGTCGGGCGTTTTGGTGGACGATGCGGAGAGCGCCAAGGGTCGTCTGTTGGACGAGGTGATCCCTGGGCTGCACGGTTTGGGCAAGGAGTTGGTGCACCAGACCTTGGCCAGCCAAGCGCTTTCGTTGCACGACCTGACCGCCGATCTGGAGGCGGGTTTTCTCCGGCACTTTGAGGCGCGCTTCGTGGCTTCTGGCGAGCACCGGTGCGTGGTGGTTGTTCAGGATGTCACCCCGATTCATCAGGTGAAAACGGTGTTGCACCGGCATGCGTCCATCTTTGAGCACAGTTGCGACGGGATGCTCATCGCGGACGCCGCGGGCCAGGTGATCGACTGCAATCCGGCAGCGATCCGGATGTTTGGACGTCCTCGGGAGGCACTCATTGATCAACCCCTGGCGATGCTGTTCTCGCCGCAAGATCGGCTTGGATTCAATCGCATGGTGGCGGCGGCCTTGGCTGGATCTGGTGTCTGGTCGGGAACAACCCCGTTCTTTCGAGGCGATGGTTCGCAAGGAATGTGCGCGGTGCACTACGTCGCGGTTCCGGATGAGTCGGGACAATCGGCGACGATCATTGGAACGAACCAGGAAGTTCCGTTGGGGACGGTGGCATTGAGGACGGTGGAATAGTCATAGGGGCGCCGAGCAAAATTTTCGGCGCAAGCTGATGGACTAGAATTTCCAGATGGTTTATCGCATCCACTGGAAGCAGCTTGTGCTCGACTTCCGCAAACCTCGAAACCGAAACCAAGAAGTTTAGACGTGGCGCGTATTTTGGTCGTGGATCCCGGAATCGGGCCGAGTGGCGGTAGTGGCCGGGAGTGGCAAACGCGGCTGGTAGCGATGGGACACAGCGTGCCCCGGGTCATCGCGATGCCTGAAACGCTGTCGGCGGACGTCTTGGAGCTGTCGGCGGAGGCGCTGATTGCATTGGTACCGGGTCCGCCCTCCGGGATGGCGGTGCTGGAAGCGTTGCGCGCGTGGCGGCGAGAGGAAGCGGCGTTGCCATTGCTGCTGGTGGCGGGGCCGGATTGGGACTGGCGTTGGCAACGCGATGGGGCAGGCTTGCATCCGTTCTTGGTGGTTGACGTGGCATTCGACTTCAACAATCTGCCAGACTTGCTTCGGGAGTGGTTGCCCCAGGGACGTGTCGTCGAACCAGCGATGCGGGAAGCATTGCAAGTCCTGGGCGAAGCGATCCTGGTGGCCGATCTGGCGGGCAATGTTTCGTTCCTGAACCGGGCGGCTGAAGAGTTGACCGGGTGGAAATTGCAAGAGGCACAGGGGGTGCCGATCCAAGAGGTGTTCGCGGCCGGCGACTCCACAGCCGCCGGAACGCTTTTGACGCGCCGTGATGGAACGGTGGCGGTGGTAACCGGGGAAGCAGCTGCTTTGGAAAGTGAGGACGGTGCCCTGCTTGGCACGGTCCGGGTGTTCCGTACCGCGGCCGAGACGGCAGTGGCTCCTGGGGATTTGGCGACGGCGATCGCCGATCCGGTTGTGGTGATCGATGCGGCGGAGCGGATCGCCTTCCTCAACGAGGCGGCGGGCAGCTTCTTTGATCTACCGCGGGAGCAGATTTTGGGGCGCGAGTTTTGGGCTGGACTGCCCGCTGGCGTCCGGGAGCGCTTCCAACCAGTTTTCGCGGAAGTGCGCCGGGAGAAGCGTCCGGCCACATGTGAGTTTGAGATTCCGGATCAAGGGACTTGGCTGCAATTTCAACTTCACGCGTTGGGCGATGGTTTGTTCCTGATCTTACGGGACGTGACGGCGGTCAAAGCTTCTGAGAAGGAGGTCCGGCGTGGCGAACGGCTGGAGGCGCTGGAACATTTGGCGCGTGGATTCTCCCACGGTTTCAACAATTTGCTGACCGTTATCCTGGGGAATATCGCGCTGGCTGAGTCGGCCAGCCGGGACGCGGTCCAGAAAGGGATGTTGCAAGAGGCCAGCCAAGCGGCTCGGAAGGCTCAGGGATTGGTCCAACAAATCATGGTGTTCGCCCGTGGTGGGGTGCCGATCAAAGGGCTGTTGCCGCTTGCGCCTTTGCTCCGCCAAATCGTCAAGGAACGGCAAGCGGAGAATCCTGGGTTTGAATACCGGATGAACGTCGAGGCCATGGAGATCGTGGTTCGTGCCGATCCGAAACAGCTCCGGAGGTTGGTGGAGAACCTGTTGCTCAACGCCGAGCAGGCTTCACAACCGGGCGGGATCATCGGAGTCGTGGGCCGGGCGGAGAATGCTCCGGATGGCTCTCCCTGGCTGGTGATTGAGGTCTTCGATGCCGGGACGGGAATGGACGAGGATGTCATTCGCCAAGCGTTTGAACCGTTCTTTTCTACCCGTCAGCCGCTCAATGCCACCGGTCTGGGACTCACGGTTTGCGAATCGATCGCGCGCGCGCACGGCGGCACGGTCTCGCTCAAATCGGCTCCAGGGGAGGGGACGGAGGTGATGGTGAGATTGCCTTTAGCGCAGCCGCCCGGACAATCTTCCGGGGTGCAGCCCTTCCGCAACGGAATGTCCAAGCACGCCGGGCACGCGCCGCAAACTCAGCCTCATGGTGGGGCGCGGATTCTGGTGCTGGAGGACGAATCTCTCATCCGCCGCTTGATCCACACGACGTTGACCCAAGCCGGGCATCGGGTCGATGAGAGCAGGGAAGGCCAGGCCGCCGTGAGTGCCTACCAAGAGGCATCGCGTTCGGGGGATCCCTACGACCTTCTCATCATGGACCTTACCATCGAGGACGGGATGGGTGGGGTCGAAGCGATGCACCGGATCAAGGAATTCGATCCGCATGCCTGCGCCATCGTCTCCAGTGGCTACAATGACGACCCGGCGATGGCGGAGCCGCAGAGATTTGGCTTTAGCGGCGTGCTTCCCAAGCCTTATCAACCGGTAGAGCTTGTCGATGCCGTCGAGGCGATGCTTCGGCGATTGAAGCACGAGCGGGGCTAAGGTTAATCCTCAGTTTGCCAACCGATCTGGTGGCCGCAGGGACGATTGCGAGGCAGATTCTTGACGATACGGTGGGCCGCTGCTTAGCATGCGTTCTATCAAGCAAGATTCCATATTTCCGGCGGACTCCCGCCTCCACAAATTCTTGGCGGGGGCGCTCCTGTTCGTGGCGCTGACGGTGGTGAGCCAAGTGGGCGGCGTGATTCTTCTGCTCTGCTGGCATGTCTGCCGATACCGGCTTTTCCCCGATGAGGCCCGCCGCTGGTTGGCTTTTGTCTCTTCGGCGGCAGTTTATTGCGCGGTGACCCTGCTGTGCGTCCCCTTGTTGGCCGCGGCGTTCGGACGGGTGCCAATGCCAATGTTCGCAACCACCGAGGCACCGGTGGCTCCGCGCTCATTGTTGTATTGTCTCCTGAATCGCCACTACGTGAGACCGCAGGTGAAGGAGTTGGTAATCGCCGCAGCACGGCAGATGGCCCAGAAATATCCGGGAAGCCGGATCCATTACCTCGATGGAGGCTTTCCCTACGGCCCCAAGTTTCCGATGTTGCCGCACCTGTCTCATGCCGACGGGCGCAAGATCGATCTCGCATTTTGTTACAATAAGGGAGGGAAATATACCGTTTCGCCTTCCCCAATCGGCTATTGGATCTACGAATCGCCCGAGCGCGGCGAGCCGGCACCCTACAAAGGAAAACCGTCGCTGTTCCGCTGGGACATGCCGCTTCTGCAAGGGGTGAACCGCGACCGGGAGCTGGACGAAGCGCGGACTCGGGATTTGCTAAGGACGTTGCTGCGCCAACCTGGGACCGACAAAATTCTTCTGGAGATCCACTTGCAGCAGCGGCTCAACGTCTCCCATCCGCGCTTGCGCTTCCAACAGAGGCAGGCGGCGCGGCATGACGATCACATGCACCTGCAGGTCAATTGATCGAAGGAAAACGCCGCATCACTCAAAGGTCACGGTGCCCACATAGAACAGGAGCTTGCCGTTCTGGCCCTTGGCGTCGGAATTGGCGAGGATGGAGAAGGCAGTTGGCGAATAGTTCGGATTGATGCCGACGTTGACGGCGGGGAGGGCGCTGGGGTTCTCGTGCTGCTCGAGATACCACTGGCGCAACTGATCGATCTTGGGTTGGAAGGCAATCGCGGTCTTCTGGTGACCGGTGGACATGATACCGTCGAGTTCCGTCGGGGTGACCTTGCGTGGTCCAAGCACGGTGTTCGCGAGGAAATCGTGGCGCTTGGCATTGTCCGGGAAGATGCGGCGGAGGACCACATCCGGGCCCTGCATCAAGCCGGGGCTCTCCAACGGATTCTTGGTCGCTCCCGGCATTGGGTTGAAGATGGGCCGGACGTTGCTGGCGAGGTATTGGCGAGGTCCGCCCTTGTTGTCATTCTTGGGGAAGGCTTTCAGGAGTTCGTCGGGATCGACATTGCGCAAGCCCAAGAGCGCCCATACCAGTTCGGAGCAGAAGGTGCCGATTTGATCGCCTTCGCCGTAAAGAGTGTAGATCGCCAAGTCAGTACAGAGGGAGGGAGCGTCCTTGCCCTTGACGCGGGCGAAATAAGGGGAGCCGTAGTCGGGTTGGAACATGATCTGATTTTTGTCGAGGACGCGGCGGGCCCATTTGGCGACGTTGGCCTTTTGCTTGGGTGTGAGATTGGGACGGATGACTTGAAATGTCTTGTGGCCTCCATAGTGGCCCGGGTGATCGAGATTGCTGCTGTAATCCAGGGGGCTTTCGACCGTCTTGACGATTTTCCCCTTTTCGTCTTGGGAGATCGTGGCCAGCGCGGCATGTCCTTGGCCGAGCTGGAGGTTGCCGTAGGCATTGGCGCGTGACCATTCTTTGCGGAAGACTACCAAAACGTCGCCGTCCTGGATCGCGCCGCTCTCCGCCAAAGCGCGCGCGGCGGTGGGCTTGGCGTGCATTGAGGCGGGAAGCTTGATGACACGTAGCTGTGCCGTCGTGCTATCCGGGTGGGGGAGGATCGCCACAGAGCCTCCGACGGTTTTCAGGTGGGCGGCATTGGGGATTGCCTGGCTGGTCGGGTAACTCCGCTCGACATTGACGCTGCAGAAGTGCAACGGCCAAGCGGGCGGCAACTTTGTCGTGGAAAGATTTGGATCGACTTCAGGGCTGACCTCGACCATGCCGGTGGGGCCGCCTGAGTTCCTGCCCACCATAAGGCCCAGGGAAAAAGCGATGAGGGCAATGCCCATTCCGGCGGCGGAATACATCACGGCGGGACGTTTCAAGGAATCTGGTGACATCGGGAAATTGTTGTTGGGATGGACGAAGGCCCTAAGGCGCCGCACGTTCCCAGATTCCAGGCGATTGGTCAATCATTTCCGCTGGACGCACCGAAGGCCGGCGACGGGCCGGCCTTCGACACACTACTACACACGACTGAAAACAAACTTTGGAAAATCTCTCAGAGGTGAAACCTGCTGATGAGAGAATAATCGCGCATAGGGAGCTTTCGTGCAAATAGGATTCTCAGAATAATGAAAATTATTATCTGTGGGTCTTCGGGGCCCGATGTCCGGAAGCGAGCCGGGCGTCGCCCGCGACGCCCGGCAAGTTCATTCAATGAGCGAAGGGAACCAGGTTTTTAGTTCTTCTTGAACTCGACGAGCTTCGCGCCAACTGCCCCGATGGGAGTGATGTTGACGGAGATCTCGAGAGGGAGGCGATCGGCGTCGTCACTGATCCAGGCATACACCGAGGAGAGGGTCCCTTTGAAGATTTCCTTGGTCTTGTCCTTGAGGCTTTCGTTGGCCGCATCCGCTTTGGCCTTGGCCTCTTCTTCAGCGGTCGGTTTGAAAACGGCGGGGGCGACCTCGACTTTGATCGCGTCGATCATATTGCCGTTGTAGCTGTATTTGGCGCGTTCAACAACTTTGGCGGTCAGCGGTTTCGCCGAGGACTGAGGAACGACGGCGATGGTGTAGGTTTCGCCGACTTCCTTGAGCGGCTGACTGCGCAGGAAAAGAGCCGCAGAGATCAGGTCGTAGGCCTTCGGGACCATGAGTTCCTTGGCGTGCTTCACTTCTTCTCCGGTTCCGCCGACCTTGAGCGACTTGGTGGAGGACACTTTGCCACCGGAGAAATCGACTTGGCTAAGGAGGACGCTGTCTTTGCGCTTTTGGGTTTGCTCATTGAGCTTTGGCAGGAGCGTAGCGGCATCAATGAGGGAAACGAACTCGCCTTCGACCGGAAGGAGGGCAGCGGCGGCTCCGACATCGGCGCCTTGGCCCATGACTTTGATGGAATCTCCGGATGGGATGATGGAAACCTTGATTTGGCCGGCTTTGGCGATGTCTTTCCAACCGGCGTCAAAGGTCATTTCGCAAGCCGGCATCGGCGCAAAGCTGCCCGGGCCGGTTGCGGAGAGGATCTTCACCCAAGAAGGTTCCTGGGCATGAGCAAAGCCGCAGAGCAAGATGGCTGGCGCGGCTATGGAGGCGAGGCTAGAAGCGAAGGTGATAGTGGCTTTCATGTGATTTGAGGAGTGAAAATGCGTGGCAGGCCCTAAGGCGGGATGGTTCAGAAGTCATGTGCCAAAACCGTTGCCAAAAGGCGGTCGCAGGATCGACTTCCGCGTTGTTGTAAAGTGCGTTTTTGCAGTCGGCCAGAGCCACCTTGGAACCCGCAATCATGAACGATGAAACAAATCCGCCTTCACCGTCTGGAACAAGCCTTCGGCAGGCTCCCGGCAACGCGACGATTCACAAATGGGCTATCGCCTCGCTGGTCATCGGTGTGACTTCTCTGGTCCTCTGTCCAGGGGGACTGTTGGGGCTGGTGGCGATTTTCCTGGGAGTGGCCGCAAGGAAGGCAATCTCGCAAGACGCGGACCGGTGGAAGGGCGCCCAGTTTGCCCTGGGAGGGATTGTCACCGGGGGGATCGGGGTGATTCTAGGACTCTCGATCATTGGGCTGTACTTCTGGCAGAAGAATGCAGAAATGAAGATTTCGAAGCTTGGAGAGGCACAGAAAATCCTTTTTGCGCAACCCGGTGGTGAAGTGGCTTTTGGAAACACGGACAAGGGCCAAGCGGTAGCCGCAAGCGTGGCATCGAGAATGGAAGAATTTGCGGCGAGCTTTGCTGAGAAACCTTCGGGTATTTCGATCGAAGGCGACAAGTTTCTCGTCTATTGTTGGCTGGCCAAGGATTCTGCGGCTTTTTTGGTGACTGTTCCGAATCTTCGGAAATACAGCGATGAAGGCAAAGGGGCGATGATTGAAACGGCATGGACAATCGCCCAGAAAGCGGTAAAGGACGGCGGATTGGGCGATGGGCTAAGACTCGCCGTGGCCACCCGCGGCGCACTCGCCTACGATCAAATCCTCATCGGAAAGCAAACATCCTCCGCGCACGAAGCCAAGGTATCCCTCGAAAAGGACCTAGAGCGTTGCTTCCACTGAGATCCAGGTCTTGCCTCAGATCCAGCGTCGCCAACGGTACGAAATGGAGCCCAAGGTCTCGTGAAACCAGAGTTGGAATTGGCTCAGAGCTGAGATGGATGGGGCCGAGAGCCAGATTGGGGGCTCCCCGGTAGAGATGGCGCTCTGGTAGTTGCATGGGATCGGGATGACGTTTAGGCCAACGCGCTCAAAGGTCCTTACCGCCCGGGGAAGATGGTAGGCGGACGAGACCAAATAGAGCTGCTTCCAACCGCGAGTTTGAGCCAGCCGGGCCACTTTGAGTGCCTCGTCCCTGGTGTTGGTGCAGTGACCTAGGCTGACGATTTCCGCCGGACTCCACCTTTGGTCAAAAAGGACGGCACCCACGGCATCGGCTTCAGAACGCCACTCACCTTGGACACGGTATTGGCCGCCTCCTAGCACAAGTGTGGGCGCTTTGCCGGCCTGGGCGAGGAGAAGGGCTGTCGCCAGCCGGTCTGCTGGTCCCCGCAAGTGGATGCCCAAGGGTTCGGATGGGGCAGGAGAGGCTCCTCCGCCCAGGCAGATGATGGCGTCGGCGGCAAGCAAGCTGGAAACGGGACGAACCGGAAAAACCTGCTCAATGGAAGTAAGTAGAATGGAGGGCAGCGCGGTGCAACAGAGGGTGCTGTAAGTAAGCCAGGTCCCGGATGCGAGCCAAACCTCAACGCCTTGATTGCGCTTGATGGCGGCCGCCAGCCAAGTGCAGAGGCCGAGCCAGGCGAGACCTACAGGTTCAAAGAAAGGTAAAATATCTTGCATGCAGTCACGGCGGGAAAAGCCAAGTGAGCCGTTTTGATGGTCGGCTATGTCCGCAAATTTTCAAGATTCGGGCAAACTGTTTGATAGAACGTTCAAGCTGGTCCATTGATCACTGGCTAGCTGGGCGAGAGGCGCCCTGGCGATGAAGGGTATGAACTGGGATCACTTTCTGAACCGGCTGGGCGAAGCTCTAAGGGATGAAGAGTCGCGCCGCAATTTGCGAGTGGTGATCGGTCGGTGGATCCGCCGTGCATTCCTAGTTATTACGGTGGGATACGCTTTGGCGTTGGCTGGCTTGGTGGGAGGGATGCGTTGGATTGGCGAGCAGCATATGACCTTAGGCTTTTTGCTTTATTTGCCTCGACAGACATTTCTTTTGCCGTTGCCATTTATAATGGTCTTGACTCTGTTTTTCGACTGGAAGTTAGTCGGGTTACAGATTGCTGCCGGGGCTGCTTTTGTGGCCTTTGGGATGGAATGGCAGGGGCGTAGCGTGAACGTGTGGAAGGGGACCGTAGAAGAAGGCATCTTCACTGTTCTTACCTACAACCGTGGGCAGCATGCAAACCAGAGTCTGCAGCCCTTCAAGAACTTAACGAAGCCGGACTTCATCGTGTTCCAGGAGGCGCCTCTTCGGGCTCAGCGGTATGGCAAAGCGGAGGGCTACGAGGAGTTTACCTCACATGTGAGTCTGGGGGAGTTTACCCTTCTGAGCCGGTTTCCGATTATTTCTGCAACTCCAGTCATGGCGAAGACCGCCGAACGGGAACGCATGGTAGCTGTTCGCTATGTGGTGGACCTCGGAGGTAGGCATGCCGCGATCTATTCAGTGCACTTCGCCAGTCCTAGGCGAACCCTTGGAAGCTATGCCCGTGGTGGTTTCCTCTACGGGGTGATTGGCCTACCGGGGACTCCGTTCAACGAGAAACGCAAGAAAAGTCAGCTATGGTGGGACGATCGAATTGAGCAGGCCAGAGAACTTCTGTTGATGATTGAACAAGAGTCATTGCCTGTCATTTTGGCCGGAGACTTGAATGCTCCATCGGGCGGTTACATCCACCAGCTTTTTAAGTCGACCCTTCGAGACGCTCACGCGGAGGCTGGGAGTGGGTTTGGATTTACCTTCCCCGGTGCCACCCACAATCCGCTCAGCGGAGGAGGGCCATGGATGAGAATCGACTACGTTTTTTGCAGTTCGAGGTGGGAGCCGGTCGCTTGTTTGACTGAAGAAGAGCGACCTTCACAGCATAGGGCTGTCGCGGTTAAGTTCAAATGGATGGATGTGCAATCGCCTCCCGCCGAGTCTAGTGGAGGGTTGCCTCTCACGGGGCAGGGGCCATAGGACCTTCGGGCGTTTTAGCTGGTGCGGGTGCGAGCACAGGGACTCTGGTCGGCGGCGTAGAGGGCAAAAATTGACTCATCGAGTCAGCATGGCTTTCGAGAGGACTCGGTCCAGGCTCGTTGACAAGTTCCACATCAATGGAATTTCGCTGTTGGGTAGCGCGGATGCTAGCTGACTCAGCATCAAGAAATGCCTCCACCTGATCGCCACGAGCTAGGCTGAGATCCTCTTTCCGCATAAGACCGACCCGGCCGTCGTCAAGTTCCACCCAAGCCCATTTCGCTCCTTCTCCGTGATTCCGTCCCACGACCCCGGGACGCAAGGGGACTGGAGCCGTATCCCATTTCGAAGCAAAGTTTGCGGAGTGAAACACCGCTGATTGCGATCGGATAACGAAGTAGTCCGGAGAATAAGTGCTGCTTTCAGGGACTTCGAGGGTAGGGGGAGTTCCTCCGTGGAGAAAGGAGATGAAGAATTTGCGATTCGGTGAACTCGCCTTGCTACCGCTGGGCGGCGAGGCGGTTCCACGGCTTGACTGTGAGGGTGGAAGAGGGGGGGGCGAGAACGGGCGGAAGAGTCCCTCAGTGGAGCGCTGTGATCGGATCCGCTTGGAGTGAAGATCACTGTGGCCGCCTTGGGGGCTCCTGGCAGCTAGAAGCCGGGAGAGCTGAAAAGTGCGAGGGGGCTGAATCGACTCGTCCTTTGCGGCGTCACCAGAAGAGGAACTCGCGACATTGGTAGATCCTGGGGTGTCCGGTTTCTCGTTGGGCTTGCGGGCCGGTGGATCCTCGGGAAACCCGGTTGTCGAGAGGATCACCAACAGGGTAGTAGTCACAGTGAGGCCCTTCATTAGCGAAACCCCTAGCAGCAATTTCGAGATATGACAACTTTTCTCATTAAGAAAAGTTAAGGCTGTTTCATCTTGCGCGCTGCAAGGCAAACGGATTGGTAGAGGCGGCCCCCAAGTCGCTTTTGCATGGCTCGGGGAAAAGTTCCTAAAACTGCCTCCGTGAAACTATCCGCCGCATTAACCAAAGGAGAACGTTGTAGTCTCCCTCCGCGGTATACCCAAACCGGACCAAAGTCAAACTCGCGGAGCAATCGGCGCATTTGATTGCGGGTCCACTCCTGGAAGTGGAAGCAATCCAGCCCCGGTCCAAAATACCGGGAGATATCGTGGGGGCCTGAATAGCGGTGCGGGGTATCGAAGACATAAACGCCGCCTGGCTTGAGCAGCCGATGCACCATCCCAAAGTGGGGTTCGACGTCATCAGGGTGCAAATGTTCCAGAAACTGATAACTGAACGCTACGTCCGCGCATTCCTCCGGCAGGTCGAGGTGATAACCGTCGTAGACAATGAGATCGAAATTCTCCACTGGGGAATCTTCAGGGGAGCGCTGATCGGAGATATCGATTCCTATTACCCTGGCGCAGCGCTCCGCCGCCGCACGGGAGAGCCGACAGTCGCCGGGGGCGAACTCCACTAATGTCGCTTCGGGACTCAAAAAGGGGCTGATGAGGCGAAGCTGGTTTGCTATGGCCTTGCGTGAATCTTCTGGGGTCGCACGACGGGTCAGTCGTGGGTGATCTGGGACTCGGTCAAATAGTTCTGTGTAGAGTGTCTTAAAGAGTGCCGTTCGGCCGTCCTTGGTGGAGGCTCTAAGCCGGGCGGCCAATTCTCTCTCCACTTCGTAGTGATGCCGGATTCTGTCCAGGGGACGGGGATCGGGTTTGGCCATAGGAAAGAAATGTAGAAAAATAGGGGGCTGTCAGTCAGATCTGTCGCTAGGGATCAAGCGGAAGGGGAAGGGGAAGGGGAAGGCGTCGCCTGTTCCACAAACCAATCTACCGTTTCCTTCAATCCCTCCTCGAAAGTTACGTAAGGATCAAATTCTAGCAGCCTGCGAGCCTCCGAAATGTCGGCGGTGGAATGGCGAATGTCGCCAGGCCGGAAATCCTGATGCACAGGCTCCGGGGGAACTGACCGTGCGAGGCGCTCGGTGATCATGGAACGAATAAGGGACGCCAAGGTGTTAAGGTCCGTGCCGCTGCCTAGACCGACGTTAAAGGCCCTCCCTGCAATCTGAAGGGGGGGGGCTGTGGCTGCTAATAGGTTAGCTTGCACGACGTTTCTTACCGGGATGAAATCGCGGGTATTGAGCCCGTCTCCATTGATCACAATTGGCTTTCCTTCGAGTGTGGATTGAATCCAAAGAGGAATCACGGCGGCGTAAGGGCCAGATGGATCCTGCCGGGGACCAAAGACATTGAAGTATCTCAGTCCCACGGTGGTCATCTGATAGGCTTCGGCGAACGTCTGTGCGTAAACCTCGTCGATGGCTTTGGAGGCCGCGTAGGGAGACAGAATTCTCCCCGTTTGTGTCTCAATCTTGGTCGATCGAGCGTCGCTCCCATAGACTGCGCTGCTGGAGGCGTAGACGAACCGGGTCACCCCGGCGTTCAGGGCGGATGTCAGGAGATTTAAGGTGCCGGTAACATTCACATCATGGGTTGTGCGGGGATCCTTCATGGAGGCTGGAACGGAGGCGATGGCCGCTTGGTGTAAGATGGCATCGACTCCTTCCATGGCCTGAGCGCAGGTGGCTGCATCCCGTATGTCCCCCTTGAGTAGGGTCAGATGCTGCCATGCTTCCGGATCGACCTTCTTTTGAACGGCGGCTAGGTTGGCCTCGGCTCCAGACGAGAGGTTGTCGAGAATCACCACTTCCTGGTGTAAGCTGAGGAGTTCCGCCGCAAGGTGCGAGCCAATAAAACCTGCTCCTCCGGTCACGAGCCACCGCATGGGCTGTCGGGGCAGATCACGTCGAATGGCGTTGTAGCGGGAGCAGTTATCGAATTCTGGCACTTCGCCAACGAACCGCTGTCTCGTCCAGCGTCAAGCGACGAAGTAGTCTCAATTAGATGTGGAGGAAGGGACCCCGTAAACAATCAGCGAGCCATGAATCCCTCGGCGCGTGGCCGGGATTTCAAACACGGTCTTGAAGTAATTTTGGCCAGCTTCGCCTTTGGTCCAATCTTCGATGAGGAGTTGGTGTGCTTGTTTCCGATCTGCCGGAACCGAAGTGTCAATGACCAGCCATCCAATTCCGGCTGATTGTAACAGAGAAACTAGATCTTCTGGTGACTTAAAGGCTTGCTTGTAATCGCGCCTCATCCAGTCAGAAGACGACAAAACCTTTGTGCCCCGTTGCACGGACAGTTGGTTTGGTCGAAGTAGTGCGGCGGCCGCTATCAAAGCCCCCTCCCCTGGCGGATCAGAGCAGATGACGATCTTGCCTGTCGGCAACTCTGTGACTAGGCGAGATGGTCCATGTATCTGCTTAGCCGGAGCTGAGTGGCGGCCGATTACCAGCAAGACGGCTGAGGCCACTATTAATGAAGCGCGAAAGACTGAACTCTTCCAGTACTGAAGGTGGTAGTCGTGGGGGATAATCTTACGAATGGTGATGCAGGCCAGCAGCAGTGCTGGTGGCAAGGCTGGCAGGAGGTAGCGGCTGTCAAGCCCTGAGGGAACTAAGCAGTAGAATAGGTAGACAGAGCCCCCTAGCGCCCATAGGCAGGCCTCCTTTGGAGAAATCTTTGACTCCTGAGCCGGTGCACAACACCATCTCCAGAGCAGCCCCCATCCGCTTAACCCCAGAAGGATGAGGACGGTCGGGCCGAATACCGCGATAGATTGGTGGGCAAAAAACGGAAGGGCCTCACGGAGATACGCTCCGACACTTTGACCTGTCATACCCTCTTCGGTGATGTGTGCGGTCGCGAGCATCCATGGAAAGGCCAAAAGGGCGACGGGGGCTACGGCAAGCCAAAGCCTCCAGTTGAGAAAAAGCCTGAGCTCGCGACGTAACACGAGGGTCAGAGGGGGAAGAAAAGTCAACAGGAGGCCAGAGCCTTTTGTCAAAATGGCAGCCGCTGCGAGGCCGCCGAAAGCGAGGGACCAACGAGGGTTACGGGTGGCGAGAAAGCGTGCCCAAGCTATGAGGGAGAGGAGGCACAGTGCAACAACCAGGATGTCTGACATGACCATCGCGGTGTAGGTTTGGACGATCCGAAAAAGGCAAAACGCGGAGGCGGCACCAATCGCTAGCGGCCAGCCAACTAAGCTCGCGCCGATTCGAGCTGTCAGCCAAGCTGTGAACGCAGTCGCAAAGCCGCAGAAAACCAGGCTCATGGCGATACTCCTGTGCAGGAGTAGGCAAGTCGCTTCAGCCAAATAAAAGCCCGGGGGATAGTGCCCAAGTGCAACTTTCGGGAAGCGACTGTAATAATTCTTCGCAAAGGAGATAGGGGATTGGCCTTTCCAAAGTGGTCCTGCAACGTAGTCGCGAATCATTAGGCCCGTCACGAAATGAGCGGGTTCATCCGCGTGGCCTCCGAGGTCGCTGTTGTAGGCCCCGTTCTTCCACTGAAGAAGGATGGCGAGGATCCAAAAGGTTCCGAACAATAGAAGGTTGCGTGCCATAGATCAATTGCTAAGGAGGGATCCGTGACCTTGATTTTGCTGCAAGGATTTGATGAAAGCTTGAGAACGAGAGAATTTCATGGAACAAGGTGGAGTCCCTGAATTCCCCGAATGAATGCCGAATTTGACGCCGTTGCCAAGCAATATGACGAACAGTTAAACCGAGGACTTAGTCTCAGCGGCGAGACGAAGGAGTACTTTGCTTCGGAACGGATGAAGTGGTTGCGTCGGCGTTTGGATGCTAGCGGGGTGCGGCCCGTGCGCGTTCTCGACTTCGGATGCGGTACTGGGACGGCGACGCCGTTTTTCTTTGAGCATCTGGGGATTGGGGAACTTGTCGGTACAGACCCTTCCTCCGAGTCTCTCGCTTTGGCAGCAGGCGAGTTCGCAAACCGATACAACGTGCGGTTTGGCATGGCGGATGACGTGGCGCCGGGCAGTGTCGATCTGGCCTTCTGCAATGGAGTTTTCCATCACATTCTCCCTTGTGATCGGTCGTCGGCTTTTGCTCAGGTGTATCGGGCTCTCCGGAGCGGTGGATTCTTTGCGTTTTGGGAGAACAATCCATGGAATCCGGGCACGCGCTGGTCGATGAGCCGGGTCCCGTTCGACGCAGATGCAGTCGTGATTGCTCCGGGAGAAGGCGAAACGCTACTAAGGAGCGCAGGCTTTCAGCCGCTGTTCACGGATTTTTTGTTTTACTTCCCACGCTGTATGGCCGCTTTCCGGCCGCTTGAGAAGCATTTGGTCAAGTTGCCCTTGGGGGGGCAGTATCTCATCCTCGCGAAGAAGGCCTAAGCGACTCAGGCTGGAATCTCCTCAGTCGCTCTTCTTAAGGACATGCAAGGCTAGTAATCCAACGGCTAGCATCCCAGGTAAAGTGAGGAAGTGAATGATTGGAAAGAGAACCTGCGCAAGGTCCAGGTTGGCGAAGTTGTGAAGGGCCCAGTTCGCTATGACTGCTCCCACCAGCATCGCTTGGACGAGGCAAAGTCCTGCGAGAAGAAAAAAGAGATTGGCTTCGTCGATTTCAATCGAACGGCGGGTGATGGGTAGTGGCTTATCCCGTTCTTTCAGGAAGAGCACGCAAGCAAATAGGTAGGCCTGCATGCCCGTGAGACCGCCGAGGAGCATGAGTCCTTTGGTGTGTAGGTCAAAGATGTTGAGCCCCTTGATGTTGGTAGGGCCAACGACTAGTGAAGCAAATTGAAGAGTGGTGCAAATTAGGACCAGGGCAAGACCGGCGACTTCAAAGAGTCGTGGCCGCTCTGAGAGTATGAATAGAAGGTGACGCATGCCGTCGCGCCATGTTCGCAAATGAGCCACCCGGCCCTCAGGGCCCGGCCGCAAACCGGATTTGATCTCCACTGTCTTCGCGCGGTGTTTCAGCGCTTTGATCAGCAGCTCAGAGGCGAATTCCATCCCGTTGGAACGTATGCCCCATTGGTCGTATGCAGACTTGCGGATACACCGGAAGCCGGAATTGCAGTCGGAGAGTCGTCCTTTGAAAAGGATGTTGATCAGGGTAGTGAGTACGGGAGTTCCAAGATAGCGATGTAATGGGGGCATTGCACCGCGCTCAATTTTTCCGGTCATCCTTGAGGCGATTCCCATATCAGCATCAGCCTTGATAGATTTCTGGTAGAGCGCCAAGGCATCTTCATAAAGATACGTACTATCGGCATCTGCGAACATTACGTAAGAGCCCAGGGCGGCCTCTATGCCGCCCCGTAGTGCAGCTCCGTAGCCTCGTTCGCTTACCGGGACCACGCGGGCCCCAGCCAGTAGCGCAATTTCTCGGGAGCGGTCCGTGCTACCGTTGTCGGCCACCACGATTTCATAGATCAGCTCCCCGCGTTGTGCCGCAGGTTCTAGGGATTGTTTAACCGCATGGATGCAGGTAGCGAGAGTTCCCTCTTCATTCAGACAGGGAAAAACGAAGGTCAGATGCATCGGATTGTGTCAGACGAACACGGGTGAAGGAGTTTACCAGCAAAGGCCCTCGTAGTTTGGAGTTAGTGCTGCCAGCTCTGTCCATCCGTTTACATCGATCACGTGGTGATGATTGGTGAGCAAAGGGCGGAGGGTTTCGGGGGCCACGCATTTCTTGGATGCGACTATGACTTCGCTGTCAGCGATGGCTGCGACTAGATCTTGCGTCAACATTGACGCAAGGTTGGGAAGGCGGAGTCTAGCGAAGCGTTCATTCGCTCCTATCAGCTGTTGAGAGGACACCAGCGGATCAAAAATTAAGACTTGAAAGTTCTTAAGCAACAGTGCGGCGGCCAACTCCAACATGGCGCTACCACGCAGATCGTCGGTACCGGCCTTGAAGGCCAGTCCCAAAAGGAGAATGCGGCGACTTCCGGTACGCTCCACCAACTCCAAAAGCGACTGCAGATGACGCTCGTTTGTAGACATCAAGCTGTCTAGTAACGGAGCGGAAGTATCGTGCGTTCGGGCGAAAACACAAAGGGCGCTCACGTCTTTGGGGAGGCAAGAGCCGCCGAATGGCGTTCCTGGTCGGAGATAATAAGGTGAAACGTTCAAGCGCGTGTCGCTGCATAGCAGGTCCATTACCCGAGCGCTGTCGATGGAAATCGATTTGCCGATTCGGCCAATTTCGTTGGCAAACGCCACCTTGGTGGCGTGAAATGCATTGCATGCATATTTGAGTAACTCGGCCTCTTCGTATGCGGCGATTGCGGTGTCAGGTCCAATCAAGCCCTCGAGCAGTGAATCAGGTTGCTCGCCCGCAGAGGCTGCCCCGAGCGCGGAGAGGCTAGGGTCAAGAAAATCGGCTAAAGCTGAGCCTTGGCGCAGAAACTCGGGAAAGAAATAAACCTTGAGGCGTCCAGAGTTTACTAGATCGCCCAAGAATTCCTGGCAAAGCTTTCGCGTGGAGCCGGGGAGCATTGTGCTCCTGAAGACCAGAACGTGATTGCCAGATTTTGCCTGGATTGCCGCTGCAATCTCCCTGGTCACTGCCTCCACGTGACTCAAGTCTAGTGCTCCCGATGGCAGCGATGGTGTTCCTACGCAAACTATGGATAATTCCGTCGCCTGGACGGCGGCGGCAGAGTCAGAGGAAGCATGGACTCTTCCTAGGGCGTGCTGCTCTTTCAACAAGGTGTCGAGGCCTGGTTCAGCGATCGGCGCTTGGCCGGAAGCGAGTTTCGCCACCTTGCCCGGATGAACGTCAACACCCGTTACACGAAAGCCCAAGCTGGCGCAGCATGCCGCCGTGACGGAGCCTACGTAGCCCAATCCAAAAACACTGATGGCGCGGCCGTTTTGCACGCGCTCACCCTGTCGAGCCCGCATCCGATGTCAACGCAGGATCGCAGTTTGCAAACAGAAACTCTGCGGTGTTTGCGCGGCGGGCGAGAAAAGGACTAGTCTAAGTATCGAACACAAGTTTAGAGGACGACCTTTTGGCCCTGCCTCGATCTTGCTTAATGGAATCAAGTGTCGAGAGATACCGGTGGGTAAGTGCAATTCTCCGTTGAATCGGTTGTCGTGAGCTGTGCCAGAATCAGTATCATCTATTCGAAGTCCTAGCGTCATGGCTGGGCCTGGATTGAAAAGTTCAAGTTCTAGCGCCATGCATTGGCTCCAGTCTTGCCCATTCGCCCAAAATGATACCCCTCCGTACTGCACTGGTCCCAACTCCACGCGGAGTCGCGATCCATCCCGAAACACAGCGGATCCAGGGTGAGGATGCCAGCACCGGGACCAGCCGAAATTCGGGTCGTGACCTAGTGCTGGGAGTTGTCGCTTAAGGTCGTGGCGAACTGACAGGACATGGACAAACGGCAAGACCTGCCAAATAACTCCCGCCAGAAGAAACAAAACTTTAATGTGCGTCCGAACCCCCGGAGGAAAAGGCCAGAGAAAGCCTGTGGTAACGGCGACGCCCGCGAGCCCGAGTTTGACATCCGACCAAGAAGCGGAACGACCCGCTGGGACTTGGGCGACCTCCACTAGAAGAGTCGCTATCGAAGAAAGGAATGCTGCCAAAACGAGAGTCCGGGGCCTACACTTGGAAGGATCCGGGGGCGAAAGGACGCGAACTGTCGATGCCGTGATGACGGCGAAGGCTGGAACGTGGAGTCCGTCCAAAGCGGCTTGAAGAATCCAACTAGAAGACAACCAGGGCGGCAGTGCCACTAGGAACAAGCAGCCAATGAAGGCAATAGGCGTAAAGCTAAGTAAAGAATGCCATCGATGGCGATCGACGTGCTGGCCAAGCTTCACCGCTTAGGCGGGGCCGAAAGTGAACTCACTGGGGGCTCCGACTCGTCTTTCAGAACCGTCGCAGCTTTGGGCGTTTGGAATTCAGCATTTGGGAATGAACCCTCCTTCAGCCATCTCTTGCCGATTCCGAGGAAGATCAATCCGAACAGGACGAGAATGACCAAGACGACCGCAGATTCAAGCGTGGTAAAACCGCTGGCCAAGGCGTGAGGCCGACGAGAAAGAAGAGAGGGAGCCACGGGGCGGGAGAAGAAAGTGCAGGAGCAACGCATGGGGTTGGAGAGGAGAGGTTGTTTGAAACCTCTGGGCCGGGGAACTTTAGTAGGGGCTAGACTTCAGATTTTGCAAGAAAAATGTCATCCACGGTCGATTTGAATGAAAAACCGCTCTCGCTCGTTTTGAAAAGTGCACCCAGCCGAGTACAAAATGTCGATTAGATTCCCGTTGGTCTTTTTGAATTTTCGAAAGGTGAGAGTTTGTGACTTGCAAACGGTTTGGATCGGATAAGAATAGGCCCGTAGTAGGCCGGTTTCGAATAGGGGCTCGACCTGAAACCACCATGTCGGAATGAAAGACGCTGTCATCAACCTTCTCACTCTCAATCCACTAAATCTCTCAAACCTGGTCTACGGGTTGCTCGGCGGGCTTTGGTTGTTCCTGCTAGCCGTCACCATGTTCAGTATCGCGTCGCAAACCATGCATCCCGTGGGAAAAGTGGCCTGGGTGTTTGCAGTTGTTGGGATACCGTGGGTTGGTTTGTTTCTCTACGCTATCTTCTGCCTAATTACGGGGGATCATTCTTGGAGCAAACGGTTCGGGAAATGACAAGCTTGATCCGTTTAGACTTGCGAAACGATCAAAATCAACGCTCATGAATGCAGGCCAGTCGGCAAAGGCGCCGTTCAACTTCACTACCGTCCTTACCGTGGTCCTTGGCTACGAGCGTTATCTCCGTTTGATGGGGCTGCTCTTTGTCTTTGGTCTCCTTCTTGGCTTGAGTGTCTACATTTACAAGCGGGGGCAATACGCTTCGCGATCAGTTATCCGCTTTTATGGGTTCGTCGATCCCGCGACGGCTGCGTCTGGTGCGAAGAGTGGGGGTGGCATCAATTATCGGGCCGTGCGTACGTTGATTGCGCAGCTTAGTGGTAGAAACTTTCAATTGCAGACTGTCCGTACGATTGGGGCGGTAGGTAAGGGGACGAGCTGGGAGGAGTTGCGACAAGATGTGCTTCCGGGAATGCGAGTGTCATTGCTAGATGAGGCCCACTTCCAGGTGGATGTGTATGCTTACTTGCCTGAGGTTGTTGAAAAGTACCCCCAGGCGATGCTTGAGACATTTTACTCATGGAGGCAAGAGCAGCGGCGCGCTTACCGAGAGGAGGCGGTCAGTCGGTATGTGAAAGAGCTGGAGGAGGTTCGGGCGAAGATGAACGAGCAGCTCGAGAAGCGATTGCAGTTTGAAGAGGCCTCAGCTATTGCCGAGGTGAAGGTTGAGCTTGACAACCTTAGTCGACTGCCGGTCGAAATGATCAGGGTGCGCCATGTTCTTGGGGAAATGGAGCGCACTCGGGCACTTCTCGATCGGTGGAAAGATCAGCTTGATATCGTTGGAAAGCTTTCGCTCCTTGCTGCTGTGCCGAAATATGGCAATGGCGGGGGCGATGTCGGACGCGTTCTGCGACCCTCCGACCGGGCGAAAGGTCAAGTTACGACAGCAACTGGAGCTGCCGAAGGCGGAGTTACGCTTGCTCCGGTCGTGATTCAGCCGGACATGGTTAAAGGTCTCGAAAAGTGGGAGGAGCTTGAAGTTGAAAGGAGGAGGCTTCTTGAGGAGCTGGGTGAGGCGGAGGGCACTTTTCTCACGGAACACCCTTCAGTGTTGAATCTCCGTGCGAAGCTTGCGGAGGTCGATAGGGGGTTGGAGCGGGAGTTGAGCATTGCCCTGAAAGCCTTCGATCTAGAGTTTTTGCGACTTCAGGAAGAGCTTGCCAATATAGAAAAATCGTTACCGGCTTACTACGAAGCCACCCGCCAGTTCGACGAAACGACGCAGGAATATGATATGCTCGAAGGGGGGCGAATGGCTTGGAGCAAGGCGTTCGCCAGCCTTAGTGCTGAAGTCGAGAAGCTCGATTTCAGCGTCGATCGGGAGGCTATCGAGTTCGAGAATCTTGGGTTTACGCGTCTGGAAAACAAGAATCCAGTTTCACCCTCCAAAAAGGGCATTGCGACGCAGGGGCTTGCGATCGCCCTAGCGCTCAGCTTTGGTGTTCCATTCCTTTTGATGCGGATGTCCTCTACCGTCACTCAGCTAGAACAGGTCGAGAGGGCCATTGGCGTTCGTGGGCTGGGGATTGTTGCGCTTGCACCCGGAGAACAAATCGAAGTTTCACGGCTGGACAGTGGCGATGCTTCGGAACGAAGCGCTGCTTTTCTGGAGAACTTCCGCATCATCCGAACGCAGATCCTTCTCGATTCAGACGTATCTTCGAAGCAGGTAATTGTGGTGACGAGTCCAAAGCCAGGGGATGGCAAGACTACGATTTCCGCAAATATTGCTTGGTCGTTCGCTTCCATGGGGGAACGGGTTCTCTTGGTTGATTGCGACTTGCGCCGTGGGCGGATTCATCGGCTCTTCAACTTGGACAATTCCACTGCCGGGATCACGCACTTTTTGAATGGAACTGCCAATGCTGATAGTCTCATTCAATCGTGCTCGATTGAGAATCTAAGTGTCGTGACCAGGGGATTGGCCATTGGTGGTGCCGCTGATTCTTTGAATAGTCAGAGGTTTAAAGAGCTCTGCGAAAAATGGCGTCAAAGTTTTGATCGTATCATTTTCGACAGTCCTCCGATGCTTGGACTCAGCGACACCACGCTCATTCAAGATCATGGTGACGGAGTGGTTCTGGTGGCGAGTTATGATACAACCGTTCTTGACGACATCGCGACCTGCGCAAGTGTGCTTAGGAAGCTCAAGGCCCATATCTTTGGTCTAGTCCTAAATCGAGTTGATTTCGCTGTGCTGCTGAATGCCTATCGCTACTATTATTACTCGACTTATTATTACGATGATGCTTGGGGAGGGGAAGGCGAAGAGGGGGCGGAAGGTAAGCAATCTGGCTCCGAAGCCCCTGTGCGGCGTCGCCGTCAGGCCTAGGCCGACTCTGGCTCCAAGTCATGGTCAATAAATCCCCATCTCTTGCCGTCCGTGTTGCGCAGCTGGTCATAACTCTTGAGCCGGGCGGCATGGAGAACGGAGTCGTGAACCTCGCTAATGGGTTAAGGGAACACGGCGTGGAGACTAAAGTGGTGTGTTTGGGGGGCTCAGGCCGTCTGGCTAAGAGGCTGCATCCAGATTGCGAGATTACAGCACTTGAGAAAAGGGGCGGGTTCCGCGTCGAGGTGGTGAAGCAAGTTTCTCGAGTTGTCTCTGAGTGGGGCGCTGATATTGTGCACACACATAACTTGGGGCCTTTGATTTACGGTGTGTGCGCAAAGCGTCTCTGCGTCGGCTCGGCTTGGCAGATTGTTCATGGTGAACATGGACAGCTCACTTGGGAGGGTGCTTATCGGAAACGGTGGGAAATGCAGTGGAGATTATTACAGCGGCGATTGCTGTTTCGTCACTGCGCCGCTGTGCATACGGTTTCCCGCGAGATGGTCCGTGACCTCGAATCGTTTGGACTTCGGCATCAGCGTATGATTGGAATTCCGAATGGAGTGGATTGTGATCGCTTTCACCCTTCTGAATCGAAGTCGGCGGCCAAGGTGCGGATTGGATTGCCGCCAGAATCGGTTGTAATTGGCAATGTAGGCCGAATGTTTCCCCACAAAAGGCAGATCTTGCTTGTAGAGGCGTTTGATTCCTTGGCGAAAAAGTATGCAAACGTAAGGCTGCTCTTTGTAGGGGACAGCCAGACTGGCCGGGATTCGTTAATCCAAAGGGTCCAAGAGAGTCCTTTCTGCGATCGGATCACCATCACTGGATTTCAACCCGACCCGGTGCCATTTTACCATGCAATGGATTACTTGGCGGTGCCTTCACTCTACGAGGGCATGTCAAACGTAGTGCTCGAAGCAATGGCATGCGGGATACCGGTTATAGCGCACGATGCATGCGGAATGGCCGAGATGATTGCGCATGAGCAAAGCGGATTGGTGGGAGCCATTTGCAAACCAGAGGATTTTCAATGCCTTCTCGAGCAGCTGCTCTGCGATGAGGTGGCTACAAAGGCCTATGGATTGAAAGCGAGGAAGAGGGCGGAAAGTCTGTTTGCAATGGAAGTAATGCTGCGCAACTACACCGATCTTTTTCGAGCGGTGAAAGGGCAAAATTCGAGCCGAGCCAGCATGGGATAGCCTTCGATAGATCCCTTGGAGGCGGCCAGTGGGAGCCAAAATGCCAAAAAATTAGCTCATTAAAGATAATGAGCAGAGCTCTTGCTGCTACTCCCTTTCCGGGCAGTGATTCGGCGCCTGATCGAAAGTGCCACGCCTTCTGTGAGGGCGAATGTCGCTCAAGGCGGAGGCGTCCGATCGGCGTTGTTTCGCAGTTCCTTCGGAACATACTCCTCTGGGTCAACTAGGTTCCCATAACCTCCTCCAAAGTAAGGCCATTCCAGCCGCTGCTGGCATCCGCTCGCGGCGATTAGTGTCAAGAGAGCAATCGCGAGCCGAGGCCAAAAACCAGTTCGTGTCATAATTTTTGCGCCGATAAGAGTGAAACTACCGGACCAGAATTAATTGCCAACCCACGCTCACGCAAGCAGATTATGGTGTCAATTGTGAAGAGTTCTGAGGGCAGTCATTGGCCGTTCAGGTCGCTGCGGCGTACCAGGGAGCCTATCGCATACTCGGTAAAGTAGCGAAGCGATGCTACTAGACTGAGTTTCTCGAACTTCCTCAGAATCCGCCATCGGGCCATTGCCGCTTTAGCCTTATTCCTCGACCTGCTCTGATCGGCAACGCGATAGGAAGCCAAGATGTCAGGTATACCTCTTGCGCTTGTCTCACGCAGGATTGAAAGCCAAAGAATGTAGTCCTCGTGTAGAAAGTCGGCGAACTGGAGGTTTGGAAACCGAACTCTGCGATACATCACTGTAAGGCAGCCGATTTTGTTATTGCTTAGTAAATCGTGATAGGTGATGCTGCTTGGCGGCCGAACAATGATGGGTAATAGGCTTCCCTGCGCGTCGATCCATCGGTAGCCAGTGCACGAAAAATCAACCGCTTCTTGCTCCATGAGCCTAAGTTGCAGTGTGAGCTTCTGGGGCTCCCAAAGATCGTCGCTGTCAAGGAACGCCACAAAGTCTCCCTGTGCTTCACGCAGAGCATGATTCCGATTGTAGGCGCATCCTCCTTTCGGCAGATTGGAGATGATGCGAATGCGGGGGTCATTAGACGCAGCGCCCATAGCCAAGTCGAGCGTTCGATCCTGGGAATTGCAATCTACCACCAGCAAGAGTTCCCAGGATGTCTCTTCTTGGGCCTGCAGGGACCGTATTGAGGGCAGCAGGGACGACTCAGCGTTGAAAGCGGGCATGACAACGGAAACCCTTGGGGGGATGCGGCTCATCCTATCGCTGCGAGAATGCATAAGGGTGATTCAGCATGGTCCGCATCGAGCGAATCTCAAGTGTTGCTTGAATCAAGGGCTAGCTTTTGTTGCGGAGGGAATCCAATCCAAATTGCAATGATGGGATCTGTAGGCAATCCGACCTTGCAAGCCGTAAGGCCAATCACCGCTTGGAAAGCGGTTGCTGCATGGAGCTCGTGATGCTAGTGAGGCGCCGGTTTGAGCCGGGGACGCTCAAAACGCAGCGGAGGCCACCACCACTCATGAATATCATTCCTGCCAATCATTCCGTTGGCTCGCGTCCATTGAAGTTTGCCGTGGTGACGGCAAACAAAGGTGCCGGCGGGAGCGAGGAGCTGTGGATCCAAGCGGCTTCTGAGCTAGTGAAGATGGGGCATTCGGTTGTCGCTGTCACTCTTTGGCCAACTCACTCTCATCCGCGTCTCAATGCCCTGCAGAAAGCTGGAATTCACCACGTTACGTTGGCAAATGGAGACGGACGATGGCGTAGGGCCCTCACCCGGGCTTTCCCGAAGGCGTTTTCGGTCCAGGCTGAGCTTCGTCGGCTTCTGGCGGTGTACGGGCCTGACTTCATCTTGTTCAGCTCGGGAACTTCGCTTGATGGACTTTCCCTTTTGGATGTCATTTCTCGTTCCTCGATTCCTTTCGGAGCCGTGACGCACTTGGTGTCGCCGGATCATTGGCCAGACGATGTGACTGCGGCCCAAATGATTCGTCTTTTCGCTGGGGCACGACGATTCTGGGCCGTGTCCCGTCACAATCTGGAATTGTTGGAAACCCAGCTTGCCTTCCGCTTTGGGAATGCTTCGATTGTGCGCAACCCGTTTTTGGCATCAGGCGCCCCCTTGCCGTGGCGGTCGGTGCTTGATTCAGTGCGATTTTGCATGCCGGGCCGCCTGCATCCGCGCACCAAGGGGCACGACATCCTGATCCGGGTGCTGGCGGCGCAGAAGTGGAGAGACCGAGAGTGGAGCCTGTCGATCTTTGGTTCCGGGGCGTGCGAGAATCGACTGCGTGCTCTGGTTGAACTACATGGCTTATGTAAAAAGATCACTTTTCATGGCCATACGGGAGATATCCAGGGGATGTGGCGAGATCATGATGCTCTATTGGTGCCATCCCGACACGAGGGGCTGCCGTTGACCGTTGTCGAAGCGATGTGGGTTGGTCGAGTGGTAATCGCTCAACCAGCCGGTGGCATCCAAGAGGTCCTGGATGCCACCGGAAGCGGTTTTCTGGCGGCGGGCATCGGCGAAGTTTTCTTCGACGAGGTGATGGAACGGGCTTGGCAGCAGAGAGATTCATGGCCAGCAATCGCAGCGGCAGCTGCCCGCCAGATCCGCACCCTGATCCCTGAGGCTCCGGAACGAATCTTTGCCGAAGAACTGATCCTGCTGGCGGCAGACCGAGAACCGTCTGTTCCATCTATCGTGATGCCCCCCGCAGAGGGGTAGGTGCATCCCGGGGACAATTGCCAGTGAATTGACTGCTCCGCTCGCAAAACGGATTATCACCCCATTAGGTAGAGGATTAGGAGCTGATTGACGCTTTCCGGAGCACCAGAATGTTATTGAAGTAGATTTGATCGTTAGATGGGAAGATGCGGTCGGCGATGATGGCCAGAGGATTGAGGAGAGTGCACCAAAAGATCTTGCCCAGCCGGTTCAGGCGTCCATCGGAGGGGCACGTCATCTGAACGACGTATTGGATGAGTAGCTGCGCGAGCACTAGGCACCAGGAACCTGTCCTTTCGATGGCTACCACTTCAAGACCTGCGTTGCTCGCGAGGTGCCGCAAAGCATACGGCGTATACCTGGCGTAATCGTAAGGTTCCTCGTGGAGCGGCCACACGAAAGGGCACGTAATCAAAACCTTTCCGTCTGGCCGGAGGATGCGATGGAATTCGATCAAAACCTCCGCCGGATTGAAGACGTGCTCGAGAACTTCGGTCATCAATACACAGTCCACAGAGAGGTCAGCGAGCGGAATCTGTTCGCCGCTGTATTGGAGATTTGCGCTACGGCTGCGGTCTGGGTGGCCAGGAGCGACGATCTCCAATCCAAGATAGGTGTCCACCTCGAAAAACTTTCGATAGGGCGAAGTTCCGCATCCAAAGTCCAGCATGGTTCCATGCATCTGAGGAGACCAGCGTTGGAGTGTCTTGGCCAGTTGGCTGCGGATTAAGTAGGAAGGGTTTACCAGCATCCCTAAGGTGCTGGGTGCGAATTCTTGCGACTTGATCCAATCAAAGACGAATGACATGGGTACGGACCGGAAGGAATCGAAGTGGCGAAATAGCGGTCAATCCGCAGCCCGCGCCCTGATCGTATAGCACACATTGCCGTTGGTGCGCAATCGTTCCAGGGCGGAGCGTTTGCTCAGGAAGTCGTGGACCGCGCGGGAGCAGCCGTCCCAGGCGAAGTAGTCATCGATGATCACAATGCCGCCGTCGGCCACTTTGTCGAAAAGGTGGTCCAAACACACCATGGTGGAATCGTACCAATCCCCATCCAATCGCAGCAAAGCAATGGGGCTGGGGAGCTCAAGCGAAGGGACTGTGTTTTCAAACCAGCCACGAACCAAGCGGTAGTTGCTCACGGACGCGCGCTTCATGGCTTCCCTGGCAAATTCCTCTTCCGCACTGCAGTTGTTGTAATAGGAAGAAGAGGTGGTGTCGCTCTGCCAGTCCTTCGCCTTTTGGCCATCGGCATC
>CAMCXS010000020.1 GCA_945883495.1 Akkermansia muciniphila | reverse complement strand
ACACTATGTTCGGCCGCTTGCCGCTGATCCCTGCGTGGACGTGGGCCGATCCCATCAGGGCGATGATAAGAAGTAGATAGCGAGACATTATCTGGATGATTGTTGCCCAAGTTCGCTCAAATACTTCACGAGGTGGGCCAGTTGTTGTTCATTCAAAGCGGCGACAACGCCTTCAGGCATAACGCTTCCCCCGGTTGCGATCGATCTGGTCTCGGACTTCGGAATACTCCTCACCGCTCCCGACGCCAAATCGCGAATCGAGATGGATTCCGTGCTCTCGGTCTGCCGGAAACCCGTGACAACGCTTCCATCCTTAAGGGTCACGGTGGCCGCTTCATAGCCTTCCTTTACGTTGAGGGCAGGCCAGACGACCTCGGTCACAATCATATCGATCGGCAACCCCCGGCTGACGGCGCTGAGGTCGGGACCAATCTTGCTCTGAGCCGCCCCCGGCATGTGGCAAGCGATGCAGCCCGCCTGCTCGTAAATTTTCTGGCCTTCCGCCGCATCGCCGAAGGTGCCAGCGTTCTTGACGATCCGGGAGATCGTTTCCTTGGTGTAAGCCGGAAGCGCGGCATTCATCCCGGCAAGCTGCATCAGCGGCTGCGAAAGCTTGGCATCGGCCCGCCCCAAGCGAGTCAGGGATTGCAGCACGATCTTCGCGCTGCTAGCTGGCAACGCGGCCGGAGCTTGTAATGCTTGCTGGAAAGCGGCCGCGCCTTCGTTGCGCGCTAGAAGGGGCTGCAGCAGCGGAGCCACTTGATCCGCGGAAGTCAGAGAAGGAATTTGGCCCAGCACCAGCTTCGCGGCCGTGGAGGGATTCGCCATCGTAACAGCTTCCAGGGCAGCGCTCCGCAGCTCCCCCCCGGCGACGAAAAGGTTCACTAGATCACTCTCCGCCCGGCCGAGCGCCCCCAAAGCCAAAACGGCCACTTTGCGAAGCGAAAGCTCCGCCGCCGGGTCGAGCGCCAGAGAGCGAACTGCCTCCGTCAGGGTAACGGCTTTCCAAGCACCCACCAACCGGACGGCCTGCCGCCGCACGGAAGTCTCGGAAGACTTGAGCAGAGGCTCAAGAATCGTCGCCGGATCTTGGGTTGGCCTCGCCTTGGACTCCGCCAGCGCCGATAACACTTCCGGATTAGCGCCTCCGCGCTCCAAAAGAAACGGGATGTCCTCGGGTCCCGCCAGCCCGGCCAGGGCCTTCAGCCAAAGCAGTTGACGCGCCGCGTCGGCCTTGGTGCGCTCCACTTGGTCCCGCAGGATCGCATTCACCGCCGGAGAGGCTGCGTTCGGCTTGTAGGCGACCGCCGATCCCGAGAGATTCTTCAAGTCGTCTGGGTTGTTCTCCACCCAGCCGTTGCGCAATGCGAAGAGAAGATGCTCGTCCTTCTCAAAACTCAGCGTCCCCGCCGCCACGAGCGGAGCCCACAGCGAGTTCGTGGCGTGCAGAGTCTTCGTCAGCGCGTGCTTGTGATACGCATTGAAATCCTTGTCGAGAGCGCGGACCGCTATCACGGCAGCGCGCGGATCCGCTACATAGCTGGCGGCGACAATTGCTTCGAGCCGCACGAGCGGGTCATCATCGGTGATCTGGCGATCCAGCAGCTCCAGCGCGCCACTCAGGCGGCCGTCTCGTGCCCACGTCGAGAGCGTTCGCGTTGCGTAAGCCCGCACCCGGGCATCGCCCGAGCGGAGCAACGCCTGCAGCAGCTCCGGCCGAGGAGTCTCGAGCCCTTCGTAAATAGAAAGAGCCAGGAGTCGGCGGTGCTCGTTGTTCGCTTGATTCGGAGCCCACGCATCCAAGGCCGCAATCACCTCGGCGGACGGCCGCTCCAACAGCAATCGCTTGGCTTGATACTGCGCCCACCGTTCCGGAGAGTCGAGTTGCTCCAGGAGAAAAGACGTCTCCGCGCCGGCCAGGACAACTGGCTTCACCGTCGGCCGATCGCGATAGGTCACCCGCCAAATCCGTCCGTGAGCCTTATCCCGATCCGGGTGGCGATACGACGCTTGATAATGTCCGATAATCGGGTTGTACCAGTCCGCCACATAGAGAGCACCGTCCGGACCGCACCGGACTTCGATTGGCCGGAAGACGTTGTTCTTCGTCTCGATGATGTTGGGCAGCAGCTCGGTCTTGTAGATCCCATCCACGAGCTTCAGTTCATGCCACTCCAGCAGATTCGCATAATATCCGCCGATCACGATCCGGTCCTGCATCTCCTCGGGAAAATGGCTGCTGTAGAGAAATTCCATGCCGACCTGCTTGATCGGAGCCATGCAGAGATTCATTGCTTCCGCATTCACCGCCAAGCTGGAACGCACCAAACCCGGCGTGCTATACCAACTGCCGATATTCGCTCCGCTCTTATGAAACGGTTGTCCGTAAGGCGTAGTGACAACGCCCCAGCAGTTGGCCCCGGCCGATGACCATTGGAAGAACGGATCGAGATGCCCGGTGCGCGGGCGGTAACGCCAGAGTCCGGAGCGGTTCAGCGTCTCCACCCCATACGGCGTCTCCACCCGCGAATAAATATGGTGGCCTTGGCTGAACCAGAGCTCCCCTCCGAATCCCCAGCTGATGCAATTGATCATCTGGTGGGAATCAGCCGTCCCAAAACCCCCGAGCACGATACGCCGGGAATCGGCCCGGCCATCGCCGTCCGTGTCCTTGAAATGCAGCAGTTCCGTGCCTTGTGCGACATAGAGCCCGCCGTCCCCAAGCTCCAACCCGCTCGGCATGAAAAGACCTTCGACGAACTTGTGAAAGTGATCGGCCTTGCCGTCTCCATCCCGATCTTCGCAGACCAAGACATAGTCGTTCGCCTTCCCTCCCGGCTTGATTTGAGGATAACTCACCGCACAAGCCACCCAGAGCCGCCCACGTTCATCCCAGCGCATCTGCACCGGCTTGACCACGCCATCCGCCTCGCTGGCAAAAAGATTCACCTGAAATCCGTCGAGAATCCGAAAGCTCGCAAGCTCCTCCTCCGGCGATTGCGGCTTCAGCGCGGGTGCTTCCACCGGGATCGAAGATCGCTCCCCAAACGGCTTCACCTCCGCGCCTTGCAACGCCGCCCAAATGTTCTCATCCGCCTGTTGCAATAGCGGCAGAAAATCCTCCATCTCTTGCGGGAAGATGCGCTTGCTATTGTCCTTCCAATCTTTCGAGTAAGGAACTTGAACCCGGTCCCCGGCTAAGAATGCCCAGTTCATCGGCCGCCAGTAGTTGAACCAGAGCGTCTCCAATTCGATGGCCTGACGACGAACGGCCTCGAGCTGGTCGTCGGGTTTGGGGAACATCCCGATCTGCTCCAGAATCGCATGGGAAACGAAGCGCTGCCCTGCTTCGGATAACAAGTAACCGTTCTCCGTGAGGTCGCCAGGCCATCCGGTGGTCAAGTCCGCGCAAGCAAGGCCAAGACGTTCCGCCAAATTCCGGATCGCCGCCGCATAGGCAAGCAAAGCGGGATTGGCCTCCGTTAAATCCCGTGCCTGCGGTGAGGCCGGTTTCTCAAACGGAATCGGCGTGACGAGAATCACCGCCCGGTCGTCCCGGCGAAACTCCGCAATCAGCCGCTCATACGCCGCAATGAAGTCCGGGAGCTTCGGGATGCCAGCGAGCGACTCCATTTGGCCGAACTGCGCGATAACAATCGTGGCCCCGGCTTCGGCGAGTTGCTGGGCCCAGTCACGTTGCTGCCGCCAACTGGCTTCCGCAGCTCCGTCACGCCACTGCTCAAACACGGTATCCCCCTCCCAACCAAAGTTGCGGACCCGGATCCGGTTGCTGAGCCCAGAGGCGACAAGTTGCGCCTGAAGGTAACCGTGGAACCGCGTCCGCTCCATGTTGGCGCCTCCCGCGAGAGCGATCGTATCCGTCGGGCCGAGTCGCGCGGCTTGCGGAGCGAATTCCTCGATCTGGAGATCCTTGTAACGGACGATGCTGGTGGCCGCTCCGTGGATTTGCACGGCGATGATGCCGGTCCGGTCGATTCCTGGATCGGTTTCGAGGTAATCCACCGTTTGGATGCCGTTGAGCCAGATTTGAATCCGGGGACCAACGGCGCGGATTCGATAGTCATTCCACTCTCCCAACGGCTTCTGCGCTTTGGCCAAAACCTCAGGGGTGGGCTTGGCCAACATTTTCTTGCGGCGGCTCTCGTCATAGAGCGCTCCATCATATCCGGCGCCAAGATCCGCCTGATATCCAGAGACTTCGTGATGATTTGGAATGCGAGTGGTCCGGAATTGCACACCGCCATTCACGAAACCTTCGGTTCCTTCGAGCTTCCACTTCAGCGTGAGCTCGAAGTCGCCATAGGTCTTCTTGGTGGCAAGAAAGTTGTTCTTCTCTTGTTTTTGCTGCAACGAACCAGCGGCCAGCGCCCCATCTTCAATGCGCCATACTGTATGAATATCTCCTTCCCATCCGTCGAAGGTCTTGCCATCAAACAAAGGCACCGGAGCGGCTTGCACAAGCGCAGCGGAGCACAGAACAAAAATAGCGATCAGGGGATTCATCGGACCTTGTAAATCTTCACGTCATCAATCCAAACCGTGTTGGGCACCAAAAAGCTGAACCAGCGCTTCACCGGATGGGAGAAGCCTTCCGAGCGATGCCGTGCGACGAGTTTTCCATCGATACTGATGCGCATCTCATCGCCCTCCGTGATGAGCACCAGGTCGTGCCATTTCTCATCCGCCTTCCAGGAAACCGACGTCTGCTTCGTCTTAAGCAACGCATCCAAATCGGCAGGCAATGCTTCTCTGCGCTCCAAGTAACCCTGGCGGCGATTCCGGATCTCCAAATTCATCACGCCGGTCTTGTGATCGATTAAGGTCACGTTTCCCGGCGCCAGCAACGTATAGCAGAGATGCCCAGCATGGATTCCCTTGGTTTCCCGATCGACAAATCCAAGCTGCAAACTCTCTCCCTTGGTCAGCCCGGGAAATTTGAAGCGCACCACCACGCCGCCATCGGCAAAGCCCGCTTCGTGATGAATATGCGCGGAGTGTCCCGCCTCTTTCGACGCGCTGGCGAGCTTGAGAATCCCCCCATCCAAGTCCGCCTGCTTGATGGCAGGCACCCTGTCGGCGGTCGCGCTGTTCCATCCGTTGCCGATCGCTTTCGCGAGATTTCCGTCTTCTTCGCGCTCAAAGGCGTCGTGAAAAATCAACGTTCCCGATTTCATCAACCAGGAAAGATCATCCGCCGCCGTGGCTCCAAAAGGCAGACAGAGCGCGAAGGGAAACAGGAGATACCGAAGCAATGGGGTCACGACCTTCAAACACGCCAACTCGACTCGCCTTCGTTCAGTCGCCCTGTTTTCCGCCACGGTAGTTCCGGCAGGCGAAAACTTTCCAGGAGCGCACGGGCAATCCGTGCCGGGTGGCGGTGAAGAACGACCGCACCTTGACGCTTTCAAAAGCCTCCCTGACCTCCCGGGGAGGATTCTGCCCCCTCACCTCGTCGGTAAAATAGAGAGCGCAACGCCCGAGATAGGGTTGGCTGCCGTCCGCCATCTTGGGATCGTAGTAGCTGGGCCAGAAGGAAAACTGATTGTGAACCTTGCCGGGCTCGCCGCGCATGTGGATCACCGGATGCTCGACGTCAGGCCGGATGATCGGGAGATCCCCGGGCAAATAAAAAGCCGAAGGCGCAGCCATTTGGTACCGATTGGTCACGACGAACACCGGCTCCCCGACTTCCTCCGCGAAGTCGCGAATCTCCTTCTCCAACTGCACCGTCAGTGTTTGCCAGCCGCGCAAGCGCCAATGCGGATCGCGCTCATACGGCCAGGACAATCCAGCTGCCCGGAGCAGATCAGGATTCGCTGAAAACAAAGTGAGCACGGCGGCGATCCCAAATGCATTCGCGAGCAGTCGTGGCCGCAGGCGGTCTTGAATTCGGAATTCCGGCCAGTAGTGAACCAGCAAAAGGCTCAAACCAACAAACCCCGGGGCGGTCCAATTGATCTCGCCCATCTTGAAACAGGAAAGGAGAAAATACCCAAGAACAATCGGCAACGAAAACACGCCGAGAAAGAACTCCGGCTCGGAGGCGCGAAACCGCCGGATCGCCCGCACGATCGTCCAGCAAAACCCAGCAAAGATCACCGGTGAATAGACCCCAAAATGCATCCCCAGATAGGCCAGGAAATCGAGAGGACGCAACGGAAACTCCGTCGGCTTCGGTTCCGCCTCCACCAAGCCGGTGCGCTCCCAAAGATGCCGGATCGTAATCCAACCGTGTGCTCCGTTCCAGATCAGCACCGGCGTCATCGATACCAACACCAAGGCCGTCATTACATAAAATCCCGGCCGCCGCAACTCGACCCGGGATTGGGGCGACAAAGCCAAGAACGCCACAATGGAGGGATAAAGAACCAGGATCGTATATTTGCAGAGAAATCCCAACCCCATCGCCACACCGGTCAACGCCCACCAGACCATCTTTCGCGTGCGCACGGCTTTCCACGTGCCCAGCATCACGATGACCCAGAAGAACATCATCAACGGGTCGATCGTCAGAATAATCCCACCCGCGTTGAAAATCGGCGTCAGGTTCAGCACCACCAACGCCCACAGCGCCGTGCGCCGGTCGAAAAGTTCCGTCCCCAGCTGCAGGAAGATCAGGCTCATCCCGATCCCCAGCAAACCGGATAGGCAGCGGATCGCGAACACCGATTTACCAAGCACGCCGGTCATGATCGCCAGCGCCGTGGCAACGCCCGGTCCCTTGCTGTAGTAGGACCAATCGAGCCGTTCCGCCCAAAGCAGGTAGTAGCTCTCGTCCGAGGAAATCTCGATCGAACTGCCGATCAGAACCCGGGCCACGGTGAGCAGGATCAAGCCCGCGATCACGAGCCGGGTGGCAGTCCAAGTCATCGCCCCCGATTCAACCCGCCCCGGCCCTGGTGTCAACAGAAAGCCCGCTTCCCGCTCAGCGCACGTGGAGGAATTCTTTCAGGTTGAGAATGGATTGAGCGAGATCGTTCCAAACCGCATCCGCTCCCCCGCTCTCGCCCAAAGCCGCTCCTTCTTCCCGCAAACCTCCAGCTTTGGCCCGAGCGGCCGCTACCTCTTCACGCGCCACTGGAGAGAGCGAGGCCAGAACTTGCTCGGAGTTGACTACCGGCGCGCCACCCGCCGCAGCCCGGACTTCATCGGAGGAAAGGGCCCGGTCGTAGAGTCGAGCTTCGAGGATTTTGCCCTTCCACACCCGGCTCGCGTTGACTTTGGTCCCGTGACGCAAGCCGAACGCCACTTGGCTCGATGCGGAAGCGAAATCAACCAGCGGGGCTTTGCGGTAGGACTTTCCATAAGGCTGCCCGTTCCGGTAGGCACGAATCGTCCCATCCGCCTCATAGACCAGGGCGAGATGGACCGGCCCGGTGTCCGATTCCGCCGCGCCGCCGAAATCATCCGTCCGCTGAAAGTTGTTGCTCCCTGCCATCCACTCCCCGGGCCGCCGTTCCGCATAGACCAAGGAATCGAAGCGGTTGCCACCCATCTCTTGCACCGTCATCACGCCGCCGGCCTTCTGCTGGAAGTCGGACATCGTCAGCACCACCTCCAAGGTTTTCGCTCCGAGCGACCTGTCCAGCGGCTCCGAGAGCACGCATCCTTCACCGTCCAACACCAACGCTCCCGCCTCGATCCGCGCCGTGCCAAGTGGGCGGCCATGCAGCTGGCCGATGCCATCCCGCAGATCCTCGTCAAATGTCCATTGCGCCACCGGCCGCAGGTCGACGAGCTTGCTCCCGTGCTCCGCCAAAAGCCGCTCGCGCGCCGGAGCTAGCTTCCCTTCCACCGCCGCTTCCAAAGCCGCGATTTGGCCGGTCAATTCCGCTCGCCGCTTCTCCAACTCCGCAGCGCGCTGTTGCGCCCCGGTGAGAAATTCCAGCGCGAGCGCCACCTCGTCCGCTCCGGGGGACCTGCCCAACGCGCAACGCCACATCGCCGTGATTCGCTCTCGCTCGCCGCCTCCAAAACGCTGGCTCAGCCCGCGCGCCGCTTCCAGCACGAAGGGATCGTTCATCAAGGCCAACGATTGCGCCGGCACGTTGGTGACATCGCGACGCCCCTTGGCCCCAAACGGCACCGGGGCATCGAAGGTAGCAAGGAAAGGATCGAGCCGGTTTCGGATCACTTCGACGTAGATCGAGCGGACATCGGACCTGCCTCCCGTCGGCGCCACGAAGCGGTCGGGACGGAGCCGGCCGGAGACGAAAAGCAACGAGTCCCGCAGCGCCTCGGCTTCCAGCCGGTGAACGCTGCGCCGCGCCAACCAGAGATTTTGCGGGTCCCGCTCCGCCGCCACCGCTTCCGGAACACTCGAACGCTGCCACGCCTCCGTCAGCACGATACGCCGGATGAGCTTTTTCAGAGACCAGCCATCTTCGGTGACGAACCGGCTCGCCAAATGATCGAGCAATTCCGGATGCGTCGGCCCCTCGCCCAAACGGCCAAAGTTGTCGGGCGATGCCACCAAGCCGCGATCAAAAAGATGATGCCAGATCCGGTTCACGATGACCCGGCGGGTAAATGGATTGTCGGGACGCAACAGATCCTCGGCAAGTTCGCGGCGGCCGCTTAGTTTCGTTTCATACGGCTGTGCATCGATGGCCTCCAAAAAGCGACGCGGCATGACTTCGGCGGGTTTCTTGTGATCCCCGCGAGTAAAGAGCGCCTGATCGCTCCCTCTCCACTCCGCCAAGGTGGGGACACGCTTGGCGACTGGCACCTGAGCCTCGACTTCGCGATACGCCAAGATCAAGGGCCGCGCCGCTTCGAGGCGGTCGAGCTTGTTCGGAAGCAACCCGTCACTAAGGCAGTCATCCAGCAGCAGCGCTTGGGCGTCGCTCAACGTTCCAGCCGCCCAGGCATCGACGGCTTGCCGGATCGCGGCGACGAACCCATCGGCGAGCGCTTCCAAGCTGTCCGGTTTCGAAATGGCGGCAAACAACGGACCGGCAAACTCGCGATTCGCCCGAGGCGCGTCTTGCCCTTTAGCGACGAGGCGGACGTCGCGCACGCCGAACCAGGAACGGGGATTGTCCTTCACGAGGAGGGGAGCATCCATCGCGGTCGTCAGCTCGACGTGAACTTGATCGCCTTTCCAATAGCTGAGGTCGAACTTTTGCCACTGCCAACCGTTCGGCTTCAATTCGGTCACCGGGTAAATCGTGCCGCTACGGGGGTAATCCTGGACCACGTAACGGGCCGCCGCGCCGCCATTCCCCCGCAACAGCACCCAGAGATCATGCTCGCCATCGAGGCGGAAGTCCGGGGATTCAAAGCGCGCCCCCTGCTTCTCAGTCAAGGCATGGGAGAGCACCGAACGTGGGTAAATCCCAATCAGGGCGAGCTCTCCTTCCGCAGCGATCGCAATCTCACCAGCCGGCGAAGGCTTGCCCTGCCAACCCGAGCCATACCCGAACCACTCGGCGGCAGCTTCCGGCTCCGCCAGATTCCACCTCCGCAACGAGCCCGTCGCCCCCTGCTCCGCCGTCCATTCCGCTCGACGTCGCTCCCATGCCGCCGCCAGATCCGGCGCGTCACGCATCGCCCGCCATTCCGCCAAAACGCCGGGATTGGCAGCCTTGCCTTTGTCGTCCAAAAACCGCCGAGGCAATCGCGACAACGCCGCTGTCCAGTCGTTGACGAGCGCCTCACGAATCGCCAGCTTGCGCGCCGCGAGATCGGGAAACTCCGCCGTCAGCTTTTCCGGGAGATCCGCCGCGCTCCTTCCCGGACGGGTGGAGCCGAAGATGCCAAACAGCGCATAGTAGTCCGCTTGGCTGATCGCATCAAACTTGTGATTGTGGCACCGGGCGCACGAGACCGTCAGCCCGAGAAACGCTTGGGAGAACACGTTGACTTGGTCGTCGATGAACCGCACCCGCTCGTCGAGGGCGTCGGTCGGCGAAAAGCCGTGGAACACCATCCGCCAATGCGCGGTGCCGATCAGAGATTCGTTGAGCCCCAGGCCCGCGTTGAGCCGAGGCCGTTCCAAGAGATCCCCGGCGATTTGCTCACGAACCAATTGGTCGTAGGGCACATCAGCATTGAGCGCCCTGATCACGTAATCCCGGTAAAAATGCGCGTTTACTAGCTTGGGATCGCCCTCGGAACCGTGCGATTCCGCGTAGCGAATCCAGTCCAGCCAATGCCGCGCCCACTTTTCTCCGAACGCCGGGCTGGCGAGGAGCTCATCCACCAGAGCCTCCACCTTGGCTCCCGAAGCTAGAAACGCGTCGATCTGTTCCGGAGAAGGTGGCAAACCGGTCAGCGCAAAATAGAGCCGCCGCACCAACGTCAACGGATCCGCAAGCGGACTGGCCGGCAATCCTTTTTCCGCCAATTTCGCATCGATGAATCGGTCGATCTCGCTTCGAACAGCCGCTCCAGGAGGCACCGATGGATCGGTTACGGTTTGAAAACTCCACCACGCTTTGCGACGCACCATCACTGCCGGCCAAGCGGTGTCGGCCGCCAAATCGGCTTCCGCCGGCGGCGCGTCCCGCGGATCCGGAGCGCCGTCGTTCACCCAAGCGACGAAATCAGCGATAATCGGCGCGTCGAGCAGGACGCCGGCTTTGGGCATTTGCAGGTCCTCATCCTCGTGGCGGATGGCCTGGATGAGCAAACTGGCATCGGCGTCCCCCGGCACGATCGCGGGGCCCGAGGAACCACCTTTGCGGAGCGCTTCCCGGTGATCGAGAATCAAACCGCCCTTGGCTCTACCTTTTGAGTTGTGACACTCGTAGCAATCCTGAGCCAGCACCGGCCGGATGCGCGATTCGAAAAACGCGACCTGATCCGGTGTGATGGCCACAGCTGCCGCCAGGGAACCGGCCCACAGACCAAGAAAGAGGGGGAGCAAACGCAGACTCACAGTACCGTCACCGGAAACGGACACCTGCTCTTTCCAGAAGTACACTCGCAAAGCCAATGGACGCGACGGGGCGCCCATTGGCTCTCACTCACTATGTATTCACAAAAAACCGTAATCCAGCCGATTCAGAGCCGGACCATGTCCAGCGCCTGTTTGATAGCATTGGCCACCGCTTGATAGCCCGGGACGCGTTGACGGGCGTCATCAAGAGCCTTCTGTTTGGCCACTTGATTCGCTTCCGCTTGGGTCGCCTTGGCCGGAGCCGCTTGCTCAACTTGGCGCGCGGCGGCCAGCTTGGCTTTCGCATCTTCGAACAGCTTGTTCGCTTTCCCAAGATCTTCTGTCAGGGTCTTCTGCACGTCGGCCAGGCTGGCGTGCGGCTTCACGGAATCGAGAGCCTTCTGGATGGCCACTACGGCAGCCTCGGATTGCGCCACCTTCTTGGTTGCCTCGGCGGTGCCTTTCACGGTGGCTTCGACGTGGTGACGGGCCATGTTCAACTCGTTGGAGGCGACGCGAACTTCGTTTTCCGCGCGGCTCACGGCTTCCTTGGCTTTGGTTACCAGGGCAACTGCTTCTTGGTGGGCGGAGGTCAGGCGCTGGCGCACGCCAGCATACTCATCCGTGGGAGCAGGAGCGGGCGTAGTGGCCACAGGCTTGGGAGCCGGGGAGGCCGAAGGAGCAGGAGCGGGTGTGCTTGCGGCAGGCTTGGGAGCCGGAGTTGGAGAGGGAGCGGGGGCCGGAGTCGCGGCTGGCTTGGGTGCGGCGGGCTTCGGAGGAGCCGGTATGGCGGCGGGAACAGCAGCCGGAGCCTTCGCGGTCGCGACGGCGGGGACTGCAGCGATCTTAGCGGCCTCGTATTCCCAACCGAGATTGACGACCAACTTCGGAACGGAAGAACGGAGGCGCTCCGCACCTGCGGGAGTCGCCTTCGACTGCCAGAGGTAGAGCTTGGAAAGCGAGGTCAAACCCTTCAATTTCTCCAGTCCGGCATCCCCGACCTGCGTTTTATAGAGATTCAGATATTCCAAATTCTTGAGTTCGGCCAAGTGCGCCATTCCGGCATCACCGATGCTGGTGTTCTCCAGGTGCAGCTTGGTCAGCCCCGTCATCTTCGCGACCATCGCAAGGCCGTTGTCGGTTACCTTGGTGCGAGCGATGTCGAGCCAGGCAATTTGGTCCGCGACGGGAGCCAAATCGGCGAGTTGCTGATCCCCGAAGGCTTCGGAAACATTGAGCGCGGTGAAGCGCAATTCCGGAGTGTCTTGGGCAATCGGAACCAGCGATGCTCCGGTCGCATTGACCTTCTTCATAACGTCTTCCGCCAGCTTTTTGCGGGCAGCGGCCACAGCCGGATCGACTTTGGGCGCGGCGGGCTTCGCGGGTGCGGCCGCCGGAGTTTTCGCGGAGGAAGAAATCGCGACCACGGCGGATTGAAGATCAGCGGGAAGCGCCAACTGGCTGACCTTGATGGCCTCGGTGCCACCTTTCTCTACCCACAGGCGGATCAGCTTGATCTCAGCCGGAGTCAGTTGCGTCTTGTCCTCCGGCGGCATGTGCTCGTCGTTGTCCGCCGGAAGGCAGATTCGGGTGACGAGAAGACTTTCTGCAAGATTCCCTGGAACCAAGGAAGCACCCTCTCCGCCGCCTTTGATCAGCGCGGCATACGTGTCCATCCGAAGCTTGCCCTTTTGTTTGTCCGCTCCGTGGCAGCCAACGCACTTGGCTTCGAAGATGGGAGCGATCACGTGGGAGTAGACAGCCGGATCTTCCGCAGCGGAAGAGAGCCCGGTGAAGGAGGCCGCGAGTAGGCCGATGGCGGAGAGACCGCGATACCCGGAGTTTTTCAGGAGGTTCATTTGTGAACAGTTAAGAAGGCTTAATTTCTAAGCTTTGCTATACATTCCATAATGACAGGAGCCGCTCATACGTCAAGGTCTTTTCTTTTTTTATTTTAGAGACAACCTGCTTCCCCCAGCACACGCTGCTTTCGGACGAAAAAATTCCAGTCTCGCGTAAGGAAATTCATATCCCGGCGGACGATGTCGAATGGCGAAGGACGGAGCCCGCGATCGAATCTTGGCAACAGCCTCCCGGCTCTTCTTTGAGCGCGGCTACTCCGAAGTCGGGATCAACGAGATTATCGATTCGTCGGAAACCGCCAAGGCGACCTTCTACCATCACTTCCCCTCCAAGCAGAGCCTTTGCAAAGCCTGGCTCGAGAACGTTCACGACCGCTGGGAGGAATGCCAACGTGAGATTCTCGACGCTCCCGGCGATCCCGTCGTCAAGGTGGAGCAGTTTTTCCGGAACCTTGGCGACCTGATGACCAAGAGCAATTTCCGCGGCTGCCCCTACACCAACACGGCCGCCGTCGTGTCCGAACAAGAGACGTGCCTCGCGAAGGCCGTTGAAATCCACAAATGCAGTCTGCGCGCATTTTTCCGCGCCCTTGCCACCCAAGTCCGCCCCTCCGCAACCCCAGAGCAGGTCGCGAAGCTCGGGGACACGCTCTTCCTCTTGCACTCCGGCGCCACCACGGAGGCGCAAAACCTCCGCACGCTCTGGCCCGTCGAAGTCGCCACGACGACCGCCGTCGAAATCTGCCGTCAACACACGGTGTAATTTTTTTGGTTGCAAAACAGACAGACTGGTCTGTAATACATGAACAACCAACTCATCATGAACACGGCTGCCGCCACCTCTCCCACGTTTTTCGTGAACCAATCCATCCCGTCAGCCGAACCTCTCTCCGACTCGGCCATGAACACGCCCACCACGCTCAACCCCTCCGGTTGGCACACCAATCACCGCGAATACCTCCTCAACGTCGCGCTCGGGAAGGTTCGCAATCCCACCGCCGCCGAGGATCTCGTCCAGGAAACCTTCCTCGCCGCCTGGAAGGCCCGGAACCACTTCGAAGGCAAGTCCTCCGAGCGCACCTGGCTGACCCGCATCCTGCTCAACAAGATCGCCGACAGCTACCGCTCCGCCAGCCGCAAACCTTCGATTGCCGTCAGCCAGCTCTCGGGCCCAGATCAATCCGATACCGATTTGTTCGACGCCCTCTACCAGTCCCGCCCCGGCACATCGAACACCCGCGAAGCTGAGCCCTCCGCCGCCGCCGAGCGAGCCGAGTTCTTGGATCTGCTCGAAAAGTGCCTCGACAACGTCCCGGAACAAGCCGCCAGCGCCTTCCGCATGAGGGAGCTTCAAGGCTTATCGACGACCGATATCGCCGATCGCCTCAACATCACCCCGAACCACCTCTGGGTGCTCATCCACCGCGCCAAGCGCTCGCTACGCAGCCAGCTGGAGACGATTTGGGAATCCGCGCTCGAAGGCCCCCGCCCCGCGATCGCATTGTTCTAAAGCCAGTCACTCGGCGAGGCGAACCCGCTCCCGGACTTCCTGGGGCGTCACCCCCGCCTCCCGAAGGCTCTGTAACGTGCAACTCTTGTCTCGCTTGGCGAATCGCTTGCCGTTTTCATCAAGCAAAAGCCGGTGGTGATGGTAAGCCGGTTCCGGAAATCCCAGCAACGCCTGAAGCAGTCGATGCACGTGCGTCGAATCGAAAAGATCCTCGCCCCGGGTCACCAGAGTCACCCCTTGCAACGCATCGTCCACCGTGACCGCTAGATGATAACTGGTGCCGATGTCCTTGCGCGACACCACCACGTCTCCCAAGCAGTCCATCCGCACCGCTACCCTTCCCTGCCGGCCGTCCCACCACGTGAGCGGCCCCGTCACTCGCAAGGCCTCCGCCGCATCCAACCGCCACGAAGCCTCGTGTCCCGCCGCCAAGCGGTCCTCCCGCTCCGCCGGATCCAACCGGCGACAGGTCCCTGGATACACCGGCCCTTCCATGCCATGAGGCGCCACCCCGGCGCGTCGCACTTCGTCTTCGATTTCCTTCCGTGTGCAAAAACACGGATAAAGGACGCCCAAGACATCGAGCCGCCGCAGCGCCGACCGGTAATCTTCCAAATGCTCCGACTGCCGACGCACCGGTTCCGGCCAAGTCAAGCCGAGCCACGCTAAATCCTCCAAGATGCCTTCCGTCCACTCGGGGCGGCATCGAGAAGAATCGATGTCCTCAATCCGCAACAAAAGCCGGCCGCGCTCCGCCGCGAACCACGCGGAAGCGGCATGGCCCAGGTGAAGGCGCCCCGTGGGGCTTGGCGCAAAGCGGGTGATTGCCGGTGTCACGGTCGTGGGAAATGCTATGGTCGGAAACTATGTCGTGGCGGAACCGTCTCATCGACTTTTTGGAGACGGCGGAAGATCGCCTCTCCCGCCACGCCGCGTTTCTCGCCGGCTGGCTCGCCGTGCTTTGGGGCTTGGAGTGGTTCGACTCCGTCACCGCTAGCAATCTGGATCAGTGGGGAATCCAACCGCACACGTGGCGCGGCTTGACCGGAGTGCTCGTGGCTCCGTTTCTGCACGCGGGGTTCGATCACCTGGCCGTGAACTCCGTGACACTCATCGCCCTGGCTTGGCTCACCCTGCTCACCGGTTGGCATCCGTTTTGGATCGTCACCGCCCTGGCCGGATGGGGCGGCGGAGTGGCCATTTGGTTGACGGCGCGTGAAGGAACGACCCACCTCGGTTGCAGCGGACTTTGCTTCGGATACCTCGGCTACCTGATTCTGCACGGGGTCCTCAAACGCTCGCTCCCATGGCTCATCCTCTCGGCGGGCGTCGCCATCGTCTACGGAACCCTCGTCACCGGCTTGCTCCCCAAAGGCGGTGCGGAGATTTCCTGGGAGGGCCACCTGTTCGGTGTCCTTTTCGGAAGCCTCGCGGCGGGGATCACAGCTTCGGGATCGCCGGAACCCGGAGCGGCTCAAATCGCTGATTCGGGTGAAACAAAAAGCCCGGGCGCGTCGAAATGAGCTCGTAATCCCGGAGCACGAATTCCGGAAGGATCTGGTTGCTGTTTGGGTCGTAAACCCGTTGTCCCGAGAATTCGCCGTAGAGCTTGTACTCGTAATTGTGGTCGTAGCCATGTCGGCTGCCATCCGGACCATCCTCGGGCAGACGATCGGGAGCGCGCTTCACTTTTTCACTGAGCATCACCAGCTTGGCCTCGTCCCACTGTTGGCCCGGCTTGCGCACGAAGCCCCAAAAGTTCGTTCCCTTCAGCCAGTAGCGGCGCCCAATGTAGTAATTCCCCGGGGCTTCCGCCGCGATCTGGGCCCGGCGCTCTAGCAACCGCGGGTCGTTGGGGTCCAGCCGCATCGAATACGACGACGGCGCGGAGACAGTCGAACAACCGGCGCCAAGCAGGGCGGCCAGGAACACGAAGCGGGAGATCCGGAGGGACATTGGGGAAGAATCGCGACGCCGAGGCGGTCTGTTCAAGGAAATTCGTGAGGACGGACCATCTCCGCCTCGGTCCAGTCTGTCGAATACTCCAGCGTTTTGCGCAAGTGATTCCAAAGCTTGAATTCACGACGAAGATCGGGGATCACTTTTCTGGCTCGGGACAAACCAAAACCCGACTCCTCCACGCCGTTGCGGATTCCACGCCTCGATTCCAGCCAGGCTCGCAAGCCAAGGATGACCGCCGCTTGGCTCATCGGCACGGTCCTGTTGATCGCCGTCGCCGCCACGGATCACATCGGCTGGAAACAGCAGTCGTCGCCCACTGATCAAGCGCTCTTCCTCCGCTACGTGGATCAGCTCGACGAGATCCACCACGTCCTCACCGAGCATCCGGACACTCCGCGCTGGTGGTCCTGGGTCCTCGGCTATCCAAACCCGGGCGAGGTCCTCAAGGAAAAGGAATTGGCTTACCGCGGAGCCGAGGCGGGCGGATTTCTCCCCAAGGAAGCCGGAAACCTCCCCGTCGGCCGTTCCAACGTCCCCGAATCTCACCAGCGTCATCCCAGCGTCGACCGGCTTCTACGCGTCGGCCTGATCCATCTCACCCTCCTCGCGCTCGCTCTCTCGTGTGCCGCCTTTGCCGTGAGCACCTTGATCTCAGGGCGCATCGACGAACGCCCACGCGTCTGGTCCCGATGGCGCCCCGGCCCCGTCCTCGCCGTCATCTGCTGGTCGCTCCTCGTCTCCCAGTTGATTGCCGGGCTCGCCTACGTCGCCATCGAGTTCGCCGCTCCGCAGTTCGCCGAAAGTCCCTGGTCCGCCCTCGTCGATTCCATTACCTACCTCATCCTCCAAGGCGGTCCCGTTCTCTGGTGCGCCGCCGCGTTCCTCCCCAAAACCCGCCACTTCACCCGGGTGCTCGGTCTGAGCTCCGGTCTCCTCTTCCGCCCCGCCACGTTCGCCGTCGGCTTCGGCCTCTTCGCCCTCGATAGCCTCTCCAACATCGCTCTCTACGAAATCGAAAAACTGGGCGGCCAGATCGATACCCGGGACTTCCTCAGCGTCACCTTGATCGACGCCCGCTGGCCCGGGCTCGTCTCCGAGCTTTTCACCGCCGCCGTCGTCGCTCCGGTCTGCGAAGAAATCCTCTTCCGCGGCTTTCTCTTCAACGGCCTCCGCGCCCGGATGGGAGTTTGGGGCGCCGCCATTGTCTCCAGCCTGATTTTCGGCGGGCTGCACTATTATTCCTGGTTCGGGATGGCCACGATCGCCCTCTTCGGCATGCTCGCCTGCTGGGTTTTCGTCCGCACCGGCTCGCTCTGGCCCGGCATTCTCCTCCACGCCCTCTCAAACTTCGTCATCACCCTCGGCACTTGGTACGCGTATTCCGAGTTCCCCTCGCCCGCATGAACCTCGACCTCCAACCGCAAGCCCTCCTCGACTGGCTCGACTCCCGGCTCGAACCCAATCTCGAAGCCCTCCGGCGTCTCGTGGCGGAGAACAGCTTCACCGCCAACGCCCCCGGCATCGATGCTCAAGGCCGGATGACGGCGGACCTCTTCGCGGATCTCGGATTCACCGCCGAATTCATCCCCTCCGAGCACGCCGGGTATGGCCATCACCTCTTCCTCTCGCGCCCCGGAACGAGTCATTCCCGCCCGATCGTCCTCGTCAGCCATCTCGATACCGTCTACCCGCCCGAGGAAGAGCTCGCCCAGAACTTCCGTTGGGAACCCGCCCCGGAAGAAGGCCGAATCTATGGCCCCGGCACCGTCGATATCAAGGGCGGCACCACCCTCCTCCTGCTCACGCTCGAGGGTCTCCGCCGGTTTGCCCCCGAGGTGTTCGACGCCCACTCGTGGCTCCTCGCCTTCGATGCTTCGGAAGAGGTGATGTCCCACGATTTCGCGGATCGCACCGCCGAAAGGTGCCCCTCCGGTGCCACCGCCGTCCTCGTCTTCGAAGGCGGTCCACTCGTAGACGGCACCTGGCAAATCGTCAGCTCCCGCAAAGGCCGCGAGCTCTTCCGCATCTCCGCCCGCGGCCGCGCTGCCCACGCCGGAAGCGCCCACGCGGAGGGCATCAACGCCATCGTCTCCCTGGCCGCCGCCGTCCAACAAGCCGCCCAACTCACCGACCATGCCGCCGATCTCACCGTCAATGTCGGCTGCATCCAAGGCGGCACCGTCGTCAACCGCGTCCCCCACGAAGCCTCGGCTGAACTCGAAGTCCGCGCCTACAATCCCACCCTCCTCGACCGCGTCGCCAAAGCGCTCCGCGACCTGGAACGCCCCATGGCCGCCCCGCACCAAGCCGAAATCCGCGTCACGAGCCTGGGCCGCTCCCCCGCTTGGCCCGCCACCCCGGACAATGCCGCCCTCGCTGGCTATTGGGTCAACGCCGCCGCTTCCTTGGGGCTGACGCTCGTCCCCGGCCCTCGCGGCGGCCTCAGCGATGCCAATTACCTCTGCCATCTCGGCCCCACGCTCGATGGCCTCGGCCCCTCCGGCGGCAATGCGCACTGCTCGGAACGCAGCGCCGACCGCACCAAACTCCCCGAATACGTCGAACCCGGCACCTTCGTCCCCAAAGCCGCCGTGAACATCCTCGCACTCCTTGAACTTCTCTCGGAATCCAGTAGCGGAATTCCCAAGAATTCCGACTTCCCTAATGACTGACCCTTGGCACCAAGCCCGGCTCGATCTGGAACGCGAGTTCGCCGAACCGATCAGCCTCGACGCCCTGACCGGCCCGGCGGGCAATTCTTCCGTCCCGCCACGCCTCGACGACGCCGGCGCCCCAGCCTCCTGGTTGATCGCCCAACGCAAAGCAGGCCACCGCCATTCCATCGACGACGTCCTCACAGCCTGGTACGCCCTCCAAGTTTCCCCACCGGTCACCGAACACCTCGATCTCGGCACCGGCATTGGCACCGTCGGCCTCCTCACGCTCTGGGGCTTGGGCGCACAGGCCAAACTCACCTGCATCGAGGCCCAATCGATCAGTTATCGCCTCCTCCAAACAAACATCGAGGCCAACGGTTTGCGGGATCGCGTCCAGTCGTTCCATGGCGATCTCCGGGACTTGGCCTTGAACCGCACCTTCCCGCTCATCACCGGAAGCCCACCGTACTTTCCGCCCGGCACCGGCGTCATGCCCCAAGACTCGCAAAAGGCGCACGCCCGCTTTGAACTGCGCGGCGATGTCAGCGATTACGCCCGAGTCGCCGCTTCCCATCTCGATCCCGCCGGCTGGTTCGTCTTTTGCTTCCCAACGCCGCAAACTCGCCGCGCCCTGGATGGCATTGCCAACGCCGGACTCAAGCTGGTTCGTTGGCGCGATGTTATCCCGCGGGAAACCCTGGCTCCGCTATTCACCCTCTTCGCCTGCCGCCACCCAGCCCAAGCGAAATCCGAGCCCGTCGAGGACATGCCGCTCACCGTCCGCGTTGCCTCCGGTGAACTCACAACCGCCATGACCGAAGTCCGCCAAACCTTCGGCTTCCCCCCCGGCACCATCCGCCAACCCGCTCTGAATTGAACGATCCTCACCCTGAACCGGTCCATAACGGTCCCATTCCTATGCCGTCGATCCTCCGCGCCTTCCCTGTCGTCCTGATTTCCTCCCTGGTCCTCGCCTCGGCCGCGCTCGCCGCCCCTAAGCCAAAGGCGGTCTACGAGAGCCCCACGCTCACCAGCAAATCCAAAGACCGCCTGATCTCCATCGATGCCCCGCTCCCCGCAGCCAAGGAGCTATTCCTCGTCGTCGAGGATCTCGGCAGCATCAGTTGCGATTGGGCGAGCTGGATCGAGCCCAAGCTCATTCTCCAGGACGGCACTACGGTGGATCTCACCGCGCTCCCTTGGAAAAGCGCCAAGTCCGGCTCCGGCTCGGCGCAGCTCAACAAAGGTTATAGCAACGCCCCGCTCACCGTCGGAGGCCAAACCTTCGCTAAAGGCATCGGCACCCACGCTTACTCGGTCATCCAATACGATCTCCCCGCCGGAGCGGCCCGGTTCCAGGCGCAAGTCGCCATCGACGACGGCGGCATGATCCGCAACGGCCAACCCAGCGACGCCAAGATCCAGTTCGCCCTCTACACCGAAACCCCGCCCGCTCCCGCCGCCTACGACCCGAACGCCCCGAAGGTCGTCCCCACCGATCTCTTCACCGTGCCGGAAGGCTTGGAAGTCACCGTCTGGGCCACCTCGCCCTTGTTTTCCAATCCGGTGAACATTGACTTCGATGCCGCCGGCCGCCTCTACGTCGCTGAAGGCGTCAATTACCGGAGCAAAGGCGGACGCCGGCCCGAGGGGGATCGCATCGTCATCCTCGAAGACACCGACGGCAATGGCCAGGCCGACAAATCCAGCCTCTTCGTCCAAGAATCCGGCCTCGCCTCCCCGCTCGGCGTCGCCGTGCTCGATCAAAAGGTTGTCGTCTCCCAACCGCCCGATCTCCTCGTCTATACCGACACAAATGGCGACCGAGTCTTTGATCCCGCCACGGACCAACGCGAAGTCCTGCTCACCGGCTTCAACGGCCGCCAGCACGACCACAGCCTGCACAGCCTTACCGCCGGACCTGACGGCCAATGGTATTTTAACCAAGGCAACACCGGCGCCCAATTTACTGACCGTTCCGGCAAGACCTTCTACATGGGCAGCCCCTACATGCTCAAGGAGATCGCCGGCAAACGCAGCGACGACGGCCACGTCTGGATCGGCGGCTTCACCGTCCGCATGAATCCCGATGGCACGAACGTTAAGATCCTCGGACACAATTACCGCAACAGCTACGAACAAGCGGTCACCTCGTTCGGCGACCTGTTCCAAAGCGATAACGACGATCCCCCGGCCTGCCGTGTCTCCGCCATCCTTGAGGGCGGAAACGCCGGGTTCGCCTCCGCCGATGGTCAACGGTCCTGGGGCGCGGACAAACGTCCGGGCCAAGAAACGCCCGTGGCTGAGTGGCGCCAAGAAGATCCCGGCACCATGCCCGCTGGGGATGTCTACGGCGGCGGCTCCCCCACCGGCGTCGCCTTCTACGAAAACGGCGCGCTCCCCGATTCCATGCAAGGCCTGCTCCTCGCCTGCGAAGCTGGCAAAAACGTCGTCTTCGGCTACTACCCCAAACCCGATGGCGCCGGATGGAAGCTGGAACGCTTTGATTTCCTCACCTCGAACAAGGAGCAGGAATGGGCCGGCTCTGACTTCCTTGGCGGCAAAGCCTCCGGCGAAATCAAAACCATGTTCCGCCCCGCCGATGTCTGCGTCGGCCCCGATGGCGCCATCTACGTCGCGGATTGGTTCGATGCCCGCGTCGGCGGTCACGGCACGCTCGACGATGGGTTATCTGGCACCATCTACCGCATCGCACCCAAGGGCTTCAAATCCGTCATCCCCGACTTCGACCTGGCCACCACGGAAGGCCAAATCGCCGCCCTCCGCAGCCCCGCCGTGAATGTCCGCAACCTCGGCTTCACCCGCCTTAAAACCCAAGGAGAAAAAGCCGTCCCCGCCGTTGCCGCCCTCCTCGATGATCCCAATCCTTACCTCGCAGCCCGCGCCATCTGGCTCTTGGCCCAACTTGGCGAAAGCGGCATCGCCAAGGTCAAACCGCTCCTCGCCTCCGCCGATGACGCGAAGCGCCTCGTCGCCTACCGCGCCCTGCGGCTCATCGATCACGACGTCCTCAAGACGGCATCCGCCATGGCCTCGGATCCTTCCCCGGCCATCCGCCGCGAAGTCGCCGTTACCCTGCGCGATGTCCCGGCGGAGCAAAGCCTGCCCATCCTCGTCCAAATCGCTGAACGCTTCGACGGCCGCGACCGCGCCTACCTCGAAGCCTTCGGGCTCGGTTGCGAAGGCAAGGAAGCCGCCGTCTATGCGGCCGTCAGCCAAAAACTTGGCGCCCCGGTGGAAAACTGGAGCGATGCCTTTGCCTGGATCTCCTGGCGCCTCCACCCCGCTGCCGCCGTGGCGGATTTCAAGGCCCGCACCCTTTCGGCGAACCTTTCCCTGGACCAGCGCAAACTCATGCTCACCGCCCTGGCCTTCGTCCCCACCCGCGAAGCCGCTGGCGCCATGATTGAACTGGCGAACAACGCCGATTTCCCGCTGAAAGATCTCGCCAAGTGGTGGCTCTTCAATCGCAAGGGAAACGATTGGCAAGCCTTCGATGTTGAGAGTGGCATGAAAGCCCTCGGCCTCTACGATCCCGCCAAGGTCAAACTCATCGCCATGGAACTCCCCCCGGAACCGGTCGGCGCCCCAATACTCCCCTCCGGCGCGGAGATCGCCAAACTCACCGGGGATGTCAAGCGCGGCCAAGCCGCCATCGGGGTCTGCTTCTCGTGCCACGTGATCGGCGCCACCGGCGTCGATTTCGGGCCGGAACTCACCACCTTCGGCCAGCAACAGCCCACGGAAGTCATTGCGGCGGCTATTGCCCACCCGTCAGCGGACATCTCCCACGGTTTTGAAGGCAGCGAGGTCAAAACCAAGGACGGCCTCACCATCACCGGCATGGTCCTCTCCAGCGGTGATCCCCTCATCATCAAATGCATGGGCGGCACCGTCCAAACCGTGCCCCGAGAGCGCATCGCCAGCGTCACCAAGCTGACACGTTCCCTCATGTATTCCCCAGCCATCCTCGGCCTCAACGCCCAATCGATCGCGGACATCGTCGCCTTCCTCAAACAACCATGAAACCAGCGGTCGCTTTGTTCGGATTTCTCGCCCTCCTCGGCACCGCCACGTCCAGTGCTGAGGACCAAGGCAAGGATTGGACCACGGTCTCTTTGGGCAAGGATCCCGGACCCTACTCCACCAAAGCCTGGAAAGCCGACTGGCCCGGGTGCAAGTACGAAGACGGCGTCGCCGAGGGCCGCTTCAGCATCGTCGAAGCTGACGGCGCACCCTGGCTCCGCGCCATCTACCCGGAGGGCTCCGTCGGCCCCGAAAAAGGCGGTGGCGGCTGGCGCTATCCCCTCCCCGGCGTCCCGGCGGACAACCCCGTCGCCGAGCTCCAATACACCGTCGTCTTCGAGGAAGGGTTCGACTTCGTCAAAGGCGGCAAACTCCCCGGCCTCTGCGGCGGCCCCAAAACCATCACCGGCGGCGATCACGTCAATGGCAAGGAAGGCTGGTCCGCCCGCGTCATGTGGCGCAAAGACGGCCGCGGCCAAGCCTACGTCTACCACATGAATCAGCCGGAAAAATACGGCGACGAGTTCGATTTCCCCAAAGAAAAGAACTTCCGCTTCCAGCCCGGCGTCCCCGCGACCATCCGCTTCCGCGTCGCCATGAACACCTCCGGCCAACGCGACGGCACCCTCTCCATCTGGGTCAACAACGACCTCCTCGTCGATCGCCACGACATGGAATGGCGAGCCGTCCCGGAGATCGGAGTCGACAGCCTCCTCTTCAACACCTTTCACGGCGGCAACGGTCCCGAATGGGCTCCCACCCGCGACTGCCACGCTCGGTTCACTGCGTTCCAGTGGCGGGTTGGGGCTGATCGCGCCCGTTGAGGGTTGAGGGGGGGGGGGCGCCTTCCGCATCGTTCACAACTCGACTCGTCTTCTTTGCCGCTCAGCGCGGCAACGCCACATGAGCGGCACCGCTTCCATTCGCTGAGGGACCGCTTCCGGCGACTTCGCCCCGTCCTAGGGAATTCACGGGCACCGATGCGACCTTCCGGCTCTGTTTTGCCGTAATGGACTCCGCAACGGATCTCTTCAAAGCCCGGCGACGCTCATTGCCTTTGGAAACGATCTGTTCAGTGCCCGGTGATGCTCGATGGCCTTCGCTGATTCCAATTGAAACGAACCCAGATGATCGATGGGGAATGCCCGATGTCTTTTCCGTGCCCTTGCTCGAATTCGCATCGTAGCCGATCTGGAGAAATGATGGTTTCGATTACGAGCACGAGCACCGCTTCGCTGAGCACGAGCACGATTCGTAGGTTGCCGCCCGTTCGGGTCAGGTTCCTCAGATCTCCGAGTCAGAAGCGGATCGTAAATCCGGTAAACAACGTACTATCGTCCGCTTCCCCGGTCAGTCCGGCCCGCAGTCCGGCGTCGAGCTGGAGGTCGGGATTTACAAGATAGGTGAGTCCTGTGGACGCCATCGCGAGGTAGCCGCCCTCAAGGAGAATGCCGGCATATTCCAGATACATTCCCCAGTCCGCGCCGAGGTCGATCGCTACCGAGGCGGTGTGGAGAAATTCGAGTCCCTCCGCATCGATCCAATCGACCTCCGCCATGAGACCGAGAGCGGCACGGTCCGTCAGATCAACGCAGAAGGGAACGATGATCCCGGCGTCGGGATCCCCCGTGGAGAGATCCGAGCCACCGGGGATTTTCACGAACGGCATGATCCCCAACGCCGTTTTCCCACCGTCATTCCCCCAGAGGTTCCGCTTGTAACGCACCACGGGATCGCTGAAGCCATCTGGCCCGTCCCGGTTTTCCCAGGCTTGCGGAGCGAAGAGGAACTGCACATCCGACCGGGCGGAGAGGCCCAGCTTCAAATTCGTGGGCAGCAGGGAGACTCCGTCGCTCCCGCCGTCGCGCGTCCATTCCAGCAGACTGGATTCGATTTGGACGTGTCCGGCATCGACCGAAATCGGGCTTTCCGTGACGTCGGGCCGGTCGGCCGAGAGCTCACGGAGGGCCGCGCTCCGGCTCGCCTGGGTGGGACTGGGGAAATCTCCACCACAGGCGAGCGTCGCAAGCGCCACGACGACTGCCAACAAAGCACGGGGGCAAGCGACCACTGGGATAGACATTCTCGCTTTCTGAAATATTGTCGCGTGGGGAGTTGGAGAATCAGGGCGTACGGTTTGATGACAGGGGTGAGGGTGAGGCTGATAGCGGTCCAGATCTGTTCCGCTATTCGCCAACACCCCTTCGTGCTCTTGTGCCGCTTCGTGGTGCAAGGGGAATTTCGGTTCACCACGAAGGACCCGAAGAACACGAAGGACGGGTAGTGACCGATGCCGTGGATGGAGCGATGCGATCTGGAAACAGCAGATTTCGCAAATGGGCGCAGATGGGATGGTTGCTCTCTGTGCTCTCGGTGTCCTCTGTGGTGAGGAGATCCGGTTCACCACCGCGGGCACAGAGACGCGGAGAGAGTGGGGACAGATTTGGGTATCTGGACAGGCAGGCATGCTCATCCTTTTGACAACAAAAAACCGGAACCCTCGGGTCGTCCCGTCGGGTTCCGGTTGAGCAAACAACAAAAGTCTGAAATCCTCAGCGGGCCGCCGTGGTGGCGGTCGCGGGCGGTACGGGCTTCGTGGTGGTGTTCCAGTCGTCCGTGCGGAACGGCGTCAGCGGAAGGCCTTCGGTGTTCTGCATGTTGCAGACCGGATTGTCCGCCCAAGCATAGCGCACCGCCACGGGTTGCGGAACGGAGCTGCTCCACACTTCCACCTTATCCGGCGCGATGATTTTGGCCTGGGCCCAAACGAACTTCTGATCGGCCCCGGCGATGGCGAAACCCTTGGGCTCGCGGACGTCGAAGGTATCGAGACCGCCGCCTGGGTGTTGCACGCTGACGACGATTTTGGCGCCTTGCACGGCGTGAGAAAGGTAGCGGGGGCTTTCGGCGACGATTTTCACCCCGTAGACCTTCGACAGAGCATGGCGCGCGAGGCGTTTGGCGACGTTTTGCTTGTCCTTGGGGTGGATGTCGTGGGCTTCGCCGAGATCGTTGATGACCGCTTGGCCGGTGTTGGGCAGCTTGAGGGTCATGGTCTGGGCTTCTTGCAGCTCCGCCCAAGCGCTATCCATGGGCTGGGGTTGTTCGTCTTTATAGTCGGCCAATTGGACCCAGAAGAACGGGAAGTCCCCTTGCGCCCACTCCTTGCGCCATTGGCTAATCATGAGCGGGAAGAGCTTGCGGTAGTTGTAGGCACGGGAGGCATTGCTTTCCCCCTGGTACCAAATGGCGCCTTGGAGCGTGTAGCCGATGATGGGGTGCAAACAGCCGTTGTAAAGGTTCCCCGGGCGGGCGTTTCCTTTCATTTGCTCCACCGGGCTCTGCGGAGCGCGGCCTTGAGCGCCGGCTTCGCGCCATTTCTCCAGCGCTTTGAGCCAAGCCTCGGTGTTGGCTTCCAGGTTTTTTTCGCGAGCGGACCAGTCATCCAAGTAGCTCTTGAAATCGGGATCCGCGGCCAAGACATTCCGCGGCACCCAAGCTTCCGCGGCGGAACCGCCCCAGGCGTTGTCGATCAAACCGATCGGCACTCCGAGCGCTTGATGGAGAGTCCGGCCATAGAAATAGCCGACGGCGGAGAACTGCCCAATGGTCTCCGGCGTGCAGATGTCCCACTTGCCGACAAAATCGTTTTGCGGCTCTTGAATGCCGACTTTGGGCACGGTGACGTGCCGGATGAGCGGGTATTTGGCAGTGAGCGTTTCCAGATCCGGATCATCCGCGCTGGTCACGGTCCACTCCATGTTCGACTGCCCGGAGCAGAGCCAAACCTCACCGACGAGGACGTCCTGGATCACGACGGAGCTGGAGCCATCGACCTTGAGTTGACGGGACACGGCGGAGGTCTCCAACGGTTGGAGCTTGGCCATCCATTTGCCATCGGCAGCCGCTTTCGTGACCACGGATTGACCGGCGAACTGGACAGTGACATCCTGACCGGGTTTGTCCCAACCCCAGACGTTGACGGGGCGGTTCCGCTGCAGGACCATGTGATCGGTGAAGATCGCGGGCAACTTCACTTCGGCCAAAGCGAAGCCGCTCCCCACAAGCAGGGAAGCTACGGCAATGAGGATTTTCTTCATCTGTTAAGGATCTATTCGAGAAATCAGAAAAGGGCAACCGGGACTTTCTCACGGCGATCGTTTCGGATTCCTTTCCAAGAGCTCACAAAAGCCCCGGATCTCGCTCCCAGCCCACAAGGCCGGGTAATATGAGACGATGATCCAAGAGAAGGGCCCGATCCGCATCAGCAGATGCAAGCCGAGGTGAAAAAGAATCCCAAAGACGGCGAAGGCGACGCGGGGATCGAACCGGTGGCACAACGCCCGCCAGAAACCGGGCCGCTTGGGCGTGGCCCGCAACCAAAGCGCCACCAGGAGCAGCGGAGCGAGCACTTCAAACCACCAAGTCGCCGCCGTCGCCAAACGGGTCAGCCAAAGACATCCGGGGAGCCAAAGATCAAGGTCAAACCGGCGCCAGAACGGATCCTGGAGAATGTAATGCACGGCGCTGAGCTCGCCTCCCGGCAGCCACGTAGCCCCGAGCTTTTGCATCCCGGTGGAGGCATAACAGAGGACAAGCTGGACGATCATCACCCAGCGCGGCCAAGCGGGCACCAACGTCAGCGGGCCCCACGAACCGTGCCGCAGCCGAGCCTCCAGGGACCACGTGCCGGCGGAATGCGCCCACGCCAGGAGGAAAAGCTGATTGGTCAGCAAGGAATCGTAGGCGCTGCCGTCATGCGGATTGATGCGGATCAAGGAATTGAAGAGCACCAGACCGACCGCGGCGCTCCACCGGGCGCGCCACCCCAGCAGCAACGCCAAGCCACAGAGCCCTGCGAGAACCATCATCGGCGGCACCACTCCCGGTCTCGCGCCGCCAGCCAAGCGGATCAGCCAAGGCAATTCCGCCAACGTTCGGTATCCGCCCTCCGCGGCGTCCAACCACAGCAATCGCCAAGTCTCGTGATGCCAGGCAAAGCTCACCGAGGCCATCAACCCGATCCCGGCCATGATCCGGCAAAGCGCCAACGACTCCGCCGGCTCCACCGTTTCCAGAAGGCGCACCCAGCGAAACCAGAGCTGCTTCATCGACGCTCCCGCTCACGAACCAAACGTTGCTCGGGCCAATCGCTCGCCTCCCGATGCCGCCCCGCTTCGCCCGGAGCGATCGCCGGCAATGCCTCGAACCCGATGCGGACCTTGCCCTCGCCCGGCGCCCGGGCCGCAATCCAATCGACCAGCTGCTCGTAGCTCTCCGGGTAAAGCCCCCACGCATAGAGATTGAGCGCGGCCCGAACCCGGTCCCGGTCGAAGTGTTCCCTCCCCCAGGGTCGCTCGGGATCGCCCATCCGGTAAATCGTTTCCCAGCCGCCGTTGCGCTCTACATCGATCCGGAACCGAAGCGTTTCCTCCACTGAGGCGGGAAACATGCGCCAGCGTTGCCGCGTCCCGGCCTCCTGGTAATACCCTTGAAACGGCGCCTGCACGGTCCGCTGGAATCGGAGCACGGAACTGGCCACGTCCCACAACATGGCTCCCACCTCATCGACGCTCCGCTCGATCCCGATTTGGGCCAGCCCGTTCGACCAACGCCCGAACTCCTGCAACGCGACCGGGTCTTTCCAGGTTTCTGGCGTGAGAATCCGCTCATCGACCAGCACCGGGAGCGAACCGGCGGTGATCGCTACGAGGTGGACCGCCACGAGGGTTCCCCGGAGGTGCGGGATTACCTTCGCGTTCGCGTTCACGGAGTCGCCGGTTGGGCCGGAATCGAGACTACGATCTGCCCCTCTTCCAAGCGGATCGCGGAGATTCGCTTGAGGACGGCTTGCAACTCCGGGATGCCGGCATCGAACCGGAACATGTGGAGATTCCGGTAGCTCTGAATAAACGGAGGCGGCACGGTGCGGCCGGGGACCTCGATATCTTCCAGCATCAGCTGCCAGGTGTTCGTGGCGGACTGGGCCACCGTGAAGCGGAAGGTGCCGTTGAGAAATCGTTTGCCCCGCAGTTCCTGACTCATCTCCGCGACGATCCCCCGCGGCGTGATGGAGCGGACGCGCGCCGTGCTCCGGTAAGCATCGAGCCAGGGCGAAGTGGCGATCCAGGTGTTGAGGATCTCCGCGGTGATCGGGACGTCAGCGGCCGTCCCATTTAAGGCGGCTTGGCGAATCTGTTCCGCGGCCGCCCTCGCCCGCCCGATCGCCGCGGCGTCCGGTTGCAACGGCTCCAGCGACAGCGGCTTGTCATCCACGAATTCCGCCAGGGCCCTGTTCTGGACCACGCCGGTCATGACCACGCAAGTGCCCAGGCTCAGGAAAAACAAACCCACCACCAAGGGGACGATGCAACCGCCCCAAGAAGGTTCGGGGCCCGATGGAGGGTTTGTGGCGGGAGTCGCCGGGGCGGTCATGTCGCAACCAACTCGCGCGGAGCCTCCCGGTCAACGGTCAAGTCGCCTCAACGGTGGAACCCAAACTCGGCGCGACGGTTCGCGACGTGGGCGCTTTCAGTTTCGCTCGGGTCGGACGGATAATCTTCTCCGAAACTGACGGTTTGCACCCGGCTGGGATCGACTCCGAGCTGCACAAGGGCGGCCCGGACCGCTTGCGACCGCAGTTCACCGAGGTTGCGGTTGTAATCGGGAGTGCCCACGGAATCGGTGTGGCCGGCGATGATGAGCTTGGAAGGATTGCCGCGCAGATAATCGGCGACCTGTTGGACCTTGCTGAATTCGGTGTTGGCGATTTCGTATTGATCGAAACCGAAGTAGACCGGCGGGAAGAGATCCCGTTGCACGTTGGAGCTGAAGAAATTGACGCCGTTGGTGCGGCCCGCGAGCGGCATATCGCCGCCGTAACCGCCTTCGGCCGAACTGTCGTAGACATCGCCGTAGGGGCTGGCGGAACCTTCGGAACCGTATTCAGGGCCACCGAGGGAAGGACTTCCTTTGCGGTTGGCGCAACCAGTGAGACCTAGGGAGAAGGCAGCCAAAAGCGGCGCCGCGTTGAGCAGCGCGAGGAGCACGAAACGAGTGCGATTGCGGGTGCGAGTGGATTTCATGATTGGGACGGGTAAATGGGCTGAATTCAACGAGACCAAGCTGGCTCAGACACTTCACCAAACCCGCTGACCACCGGATTGCGGGTGCCGGTTTCCACGTCATGCACGTAGAGCGTGCCGGACTGAACATAGGCGAGGTGTTGGGAATCCGCGCCCCAAACCGGGGTCTCGGCATTGGCGCCGCTGGTGACGACGCGGGTGGTCCGGGTCCGGAAATCATACACGGCCACGTGGTTGCGGCCGCCTTCGCGGACGTTGAAGGCAATCAAGTTCCCGTTGGGCGCCCAGTCCGGCTCCACGCAGTAGCCATGACCCGTATCGATCCGTTGGGGACGTCCGCCTTCCGCCGGGATCACGTACAGTTGCGGCGCACCCGTGGCGTCGGAAACGAAGAGGATGCTCCGGCCGTCCGGCGCCCAGCAGGGGGAGGATTCCACGAAGCGCGATTGGGTGAGGCGCTTGCCGCGGCCGCCACGGACTGGGACGACGAACAGTTCCGGATTCCCGCTCGCGCTGATGGTGCAAGCGATGCGGTCACCCGCCGGGGAAAACGAGGCACCTGTGTTTGTGCCCGGCTCGGCCACGATCTTGTCCCGGCGACCGGTTGCCAAATCGATCAGATAGATATCCGCGTAGCCATTCAGGTATCCGGTGTAAGCCAAACGGTTGCGATCCGCGCTCAACGCTGGGCTGACGCTGATGGAGTTGTCCCGCGTGACTTGCTGGAGGTTCGCGCCGTCGTAATCGCATACGTAAAGCTCTTTGCGTCCGGACTTCTTCACGGAGAAGGCCAGCTTGGATTGGGAAATCCCGGGCACGCCGGTGATCACCGCCACCGCGTCATCGGCGAAGCGATGCGCCAGGACCGCAGCGGATCCTCCGTTGTACTTGCGCTCCAGGATGATCTTGCCGTCGGGACTGGTGACCCGGCCTTGAAGACCTCCAGCCTGCGCGCTCCCTTCCACGGTGAAGGCACCGGCGGGCGTCGGCTGGAAACGAATCCGGCCAGAACGGCGCAGATCACTGCTCACGGCTTCCGCCGCTTCGGCTCCGGAAGCGCCCTGAAAGCTCCGCATCGCCACCGGGAAGCCGCGCTGGCCGGTGATGGTGATTTCCACCGGTTGTCCGATCAAGATGCTGACGAACCCGGCGCCCGCCATCCCGATCACCAGGAGAACATTGAAAAACTCAAAGCGCATTCCTTAATATTCGGCGAAGTTTTTAAAATGTCAAAGGTAAGAAACTCCTTGAAGTTGAGTTTCTCTTTATGGATTTCGCGCCAGAGTTTCCTGACCGCGCCCCAGCCCTCGCCCTAGACGGTGCCTGCCCCGTGGCTTGCGATGGCAAAACTCCGGCGCGCGGAGTTTAGATGTCGAAATTCAATAAAATCGCGTAAGTGCCTCCCCCGATGCCAGCTGGCAACGGGTCCACCTGACTCACGCGGCTCACCGCCTCTTGGACCGACCGGTCCATCTCCGCGTTTCCGGACCGGGCAACGACCCTGGCGGAAACGACATTCCCGGTGCGGCCGATGACAATTTCGACCCGGACCCGGTATTTAGATCCAGACTCGACGAGCTGATACGGCTGCTGCCACTGCGAGATGTAGGCGTCTTTGACGCGGAGGTGGAAGGCGGAAATGTCACTCGTCGGCCCTCCGTCCCCCCCGGGCCCCGAGCCAAAGCCGCCCGCGCCGGCAGCCAAATTCCCCATGCCCGTTCCGGCCCCAGGGGTGGACGTGACCGGCCCCGCCACCGGAACGGCGCGAACCGGCGCAGGGGAGTTCGCTGGAGTCGGGGGAAGCTTAGGGGTGGGCGCCGACGTCGGCGTGGGAATCGGCTTCGGGACGACCGGCTTTGCGGCCACCACTGCCGGTTTGGGGGCGGGAGGTAATGCCGGTTTTAGCACCACGGGCTTTGGTTTCGGCTTCGGAGGCACGGACTCGGGCGCCGGCTGAGGCTGAGGCAAGGGTACCGGCGCGGGTTTGAGGACCACAGTTTTCGGCGGCTCGGGTTTGGGAACCGGTTTGAGGACCGCTTCCTTGGGCGGCTCCGGCTTGGGAATTGGTCTTAGAGCCACCTCCTTCGGCGGCTCTGGCATTGGTTCCGGCTTCGTTTCCGGCTCCAGCGCGGGCTGGAGCGGAGGCGGGAGGGGTTCCTTGGCTTGCGGCAGCAGCGGAAGGTCCGACTCCGGCTCGTTCGCGGCGATCGGGGGTGGCTTGGGCAACCGGATCTCTGGAGCGGTCATCGAAGCATCCACCCAATTCACTTCATCAAGGGGGACGGAGTCGACCACAGCACCGCCTCCACCGCCGGCCGGTTCCCCCGCCAGGATGATCGACACCGGTTGCTGCATCCTGGTGACGAGGAAATAGAGAGCACCGGCGTGAAGGGCAAAAACGAGGATGAATCGCCAAGCGAAGCCATCCGCTGGCAAAATGCCAAAGCGCTCCATCCGGGCGGCGGAACTGGCGGAAGAGTCGCTCACGAGACTCACTCTACCGGCTTGGTGACCACGCCTACTTTGGTGATATGGACGCTTTTGGCGATGTCCATCACGGCCACCAGATCCTCAACCAGGAGTTGACGATCCGCCCGAATGACGAGCGCCGTTTCCGGGTCCTTGGTGTGCAACCCGGCCAAGGCATCGCGCAACACCTCTGGGGTCATCTCTTCTTCACCGAGGAAAATTTGCCGGTCGCGATTCACGGACACGACATGGACTTGGCTGGGATCGACCGCTTCCCGGGAAGCTTTGCTGGTGGGAATGACCAAATCCGCGCTCTCGGTCATGAAGGGAGCGGTCATCATGAAAATGATGAGGAGCACGAAGGCGAGGTCCAGCAACGGAGTGACGTTGAGTTCCGCCAAGTTCCCGAGGGACGCGTCCAGCACATTGTTTGACTTGCGCGACATGTCGTTCTCCCCGGTGAACTATTGGCCGGATTGTTGGCGGCGATGCGCTGCCGCCTGCTGCGCGATCGGATTGATCGGAGGTCCTTCTGGCCGGGGCACGACCCGGGAAGGGAGGAACGAGTCGAGCGGAGGAGCCGCCCCGCCGTGGCCGGAATGTGCAGGCACGAGTGGCACCGGTTCGGTGTAAGGCGGCAGGACCGGAGCAGGAACGGGAGCCGGCCGGTAGGCGTCGTAGGTCTCCCTAGCGTGCGGGAGCGCGGCGGCGGCCGGTTGTCCAAAGTTCACGAACTCGCGCTCGAAGAGAGAGGTGAGCTCCGCCGCGAAGTTGTGCATTTCCAGAACATGGGTGCGGATCTGGCTCACCAGAAAGTTGTAGCCGAACATGGCCGGGATGGCGACGAGCAGACCGACCACGGTGGTGACAAGCGCGGCGGCGACGCCGGGGGCCATGCTTTGGATGCTGGCGGAACTACCAGCCGAGGCCACGCCGCTAAACGTTTCCATGACGCCCCAGACCGTCCCGAGCAAGCCGAGGAATGGAGCCCCACTCACGGCGGTGGCCAGGAAGGTCATCTTGGATTCCAAGCTGACCACGGCTTCGCCGATGGCCCGGTCCATGGCGTTGCGCACCGCGTTCATTTGATCCGGGGTGATCATGCCTTCCTCTGGCAGCCGCGCGCGACGCGCTTCCTCGGGATCGAGCGTGCCTGTGAGGTGAATCGCCAGCTCGCGGCTTCCCGTGCGGTAAACGCCATAAAGTGGGGAACCCGGCACCGAGAAATTCGCTTCGTAAGGCTCCATCACGGTCCGGGCTTTACGGAACCCAAACATGAACCGGTAGTTCTTCTGGGCGGCTCCGCTGACCATGGCCAGCTTGCTGAACATCACGGACCAACTGATCACCGAAAGCAACAGCAGGCTCCCGGTGATGATGAGCCCCGGTAAGTGCGACTCGTTGAGGGCGTAGGAGAAACCCTTCATCCCCCAATTCAAGTTGTTGAGATCGATGGCGAAAAGAGGCGAGGGCATGGCAACAGGCGAGAGCATGACGACAAAGGCGCCGGACGAGGACGCATCCCGGCACGACCATTCATCCCACCGTGCCCGGGTTTCAACCTGCTTCTGACTGAAGCTCAGAGAAGCGTATTCAGAAGAGGCTCAATGCGAGACGCAAGGGCGGCGCGAATTTGCTCGACTTTCATTCCTGCCAACGATCCCCTAGCCGGGCGCGAGCTGCGTCCTCCGTCGCGGAGGCCTGGGCTTCGTCGCCTTGCTCCCGATACAACGCCGCGAAATTCCGCATCGCGATGGCGTAATCCGCTTCCACGCCTCGCACATCCCGTTCAAAGAGGTGACGCGCCTGTTCGTAGTACCGTTGAGCCCGAGCGAAGTCGCCTTCCCGGTGAAACACGGCGGCGAGATTGCTGAGGGACTGCGCTTGGTCCGGCGTGTTCCGGCCATCACTGTCTTGCCGGATTTCCAAGGCTTTTTGATGCATCTCCGCCGCTTCCTCGGGTCGCGACATGAACGTGTAAAGCCCTCCGAGGTTGTTCAAAACCGTCGCCACCGTGGTGCTGGTCAATCCCAAGCCCACCTGGAAAGCCTTGAGCGCAGCGCGATAGTGTTGCTCCGCCAGCACAAAATCGCCTTCTCCTTTGAGGATCATCGCGAGATTGTTGTGGAGATACGCGGCCTCCAGTTGCCCGTCGGCTCCCAGGGCATCCAGCGCATGGATCGCGGCGGCATAGAGTGGGGCCGCCTCGCTTTCGCGCCCGGTAAAGTCGTAGAGCGAAGCCAATCCGGCCTGAAGACGGGCAACTTCGAAGACTGCCGGTTCTCCGGCATCCTCGGACCACCGCAACCCTTCCAGGTAGGATCGCTCCGCCCCGGCGTGATCGTCCAAGGCGCGCTGAAGATCCGCCAGCGTCAGGAGAAATGACACCAGGGTGCGCGCCGGAGCATCCCCGCCGCTCACCTGCCGACGGGCGGCGTCCGCAGCCGTTTGCGCGACCCGCAACGCCTCCTCCATCCTGCCTTCCGCAATCAGCGAGGAGACGCGCTTGCGTAGAACGTCCAACAATTTGGACCCTGGAGGCGACTTCGTCATGAGGTTTAGAGGCACCCTGTTGTATAGATTCAGACGCCGCCGGACAAGGGAACAGGCGATCTCTCCCACGAGCACGTAATTTGCCCAACCACGTCGGCTGTACGATTCACGGGGCGAAGGTACGGGCCAGTTCATCCCGTTGCTTGGGACGGCCGCCGAAGGTCGCCGTGAGCAGGTCTGCCGGGACCGCGCCGGGCTCGTAAATGCCCGTCAGCTCGGTGAGCTGCTTTTCAAAGTGGAGCACCGCCCGCCAATCCGCGGGTTTGCGGTCCAGGAAATCGAGACCACGGCGCAGGAGATCCGCAATGTCGGGAATCGGCGTCTCCCGTTCGGCGACCAATTCGACCCAACGCACGAAGCATGCAGCCGCCAAAGTATTCAGGTACGCGGAGCGAATCCCTTCCCGGGGTTGCAGCACGTTGACCTCCTTAAGAGTGTGCAGATCGCCCCCCCGGCTCGGGACGTAGACGAGTTCCGCCTCAAAGAAGAGATCCAGCTTGCCCGCGAACGGACTGGCCGGACGCAACGCACCTTTGGCCGCCGTTTTAATGAGGCCTTTCTGGTCGCTGCACCAATACACAATCAGGCTGGTCTCAGTGAGCGGGGAGGTGCGAATCAAGGTCGCCATGGTCTTTTCCACCGGATGGAGGAGTCTGTTGTTTGACTGAGGGAGCTTCCGCTCTATTTTGTTTTCCCCACAGATTTCAGTCTCCGGGGATACCTTCCAACGTCATTATGGCAGACGCAAAAGTTCAAACGGTCAACCTCCTGGCACTCGACACCGACGAGTTGAAGGGCCGCCTCGGCGCCCTCCGGAGGTATCTTTGACTACGCTGCGCTGACCCAATCGTTGGCCGCTGAAGAGGCCAAAATGGCCGAACCGAGTTTCTGGGACAACCAGGAAGCCGCTCAAGCCGTGATCTCCGCCGTCTCCGCGATGCGGGCCAAGATCAACCCGATGAAGGAGCTCGAAAAGCTCGTCGGGGATCTTGAGGTCTTGCGCGAGATGGCGTTGGAGGGCGACGCCGATTCCGTCACTGAACTCGTGGAGACGTTCCCGCAGGTGAGCAAAAAGCTCGATGCCCTGGAGCTGGTTCTCCTCATGAGCGGGCCGCACGACCGGAACGACTGCTACCTCACGATCAACGCGGGCGCCGGTGGCACCGAAGCCTGCGATTGGGCGGACATGCTCCTGCGCATGTACCAGCGCTGGGCGGAACGGCACGAATTCGGCGTCGAGGTGCTTGAGCATCAACCCGGGGACGAGGTGGGCACGAAATCGGCCACCCTGCGCATTTCCGGGGAATACGCCTTCGGCAACCTTAATCCGGAACGCGGCGTGCACCGGCTGGTGCGGATCTCCCCGTTTGATGCCGCCAAAAAGCGTCACACCTCGTTCGCGAGCGTCGATGTTACGGCGGATATCGAGGACGACGATTCGAACATCCAAATTCTCGAAAAGGATTTGGAGATCACGACGGCGCGAGCTGGTGGCAAGGGCGGGCAGAACGTGAACAAGGTGGAAACCGCCGTTCACCTGCACCACATCCCCACCGGCATCCGCATCCGCTGTACCGAGCAACGGACCCAGGGCAAAAACCGCGAAGGAGCCCTGCGCATCTTGCGCTCCAAACTGATCCAGCTCGAGGAAGACCGGAAGCGCTCCGAAATGGAACGCATTTACGGAGAAAAGGGCGATATCGGCTGGGGCAACCAGATCCGTTCTTACGTCTTCCAGCCTTACCAAATGGTCAAGGACCTCCGCACCGGTTACACCGTGGGCGATGTCCGTGATGTCATGGACGGCAACCTCGACGGGTTCATCGAAGCCAAGCTTCGCGGCCAAAAACGCGGCGACGACGATCCCGACGAGTAATCCGCATCGTCCGCTTCCCGGTTCCGTGATCGAAATCGAAATCCTCACCATCTTCCCGGAGATCTGCCGTGCCCCGCTGTCGGAAAGCATGATGAAGCGGGCTCAGGAGGCTGGGCTGGCTGCGATTCGCATTCACGACCTGCGGAATTGGACCACGGACCGGCACCGGACGGTCGATGACGAGCCCTACGGCGGAGGCGCGGGCATGCTCATGAAGGCGGACCCGTTCTTCCGTGCCGTGGGGGCCCTGCGCAAACCAGCCAGCCGGGTGATTCTGCTCACTCCGCAAGGCAAGGTGTTTCACCAATCCATTGCCCGGGATTGGGCCCAGAACCAATCCCATCTCATCCTGCTCTGCGGACACTACGAAGGCGTGGATCATCGTGTCGTCGAGGCGTTGGTGGATGAAGAGATCTCCATCGGCGACTACGTGTTGACCAACGGCGCCATTGCCGCAGCGGTCGTCACCGATGCCGTGGTCCGGCTCATCCCCGGGGTCCTCGGAGACGAACGCTCCCCGGTGGAAGAGTCCTTCGGTGAGCCGGGGCTGTTGGAAGCCCCGCATTACACGAGGCCTGCCGACTACCAGGGAATGAAAGTCCCCGACGTCCTGCTTTCCGGCCACCACGGAGAAATCGCCCGATGGCGCCGCGAGCAAGCGATTGAACGGACTCGCCGCAATCGACCCGACTTGCTCGCCGCTCAGGTCAATTCACTGGCGCAATCGTGATCGACGTCTTCCGCTTGGTTTCCCCGGAATCGTGAGCGTGGCGGATGTCTTCGCCTTGCTCAATAAAGACCACGTCTTCCGCGATGTTCACCGCGTGATCGCCGACCCGCTCGAGGGCCCGGACGATGAACGTCAGGTGAAGGTGCGTGCGGATGTTCGCGTGATCGGTTTCCATGGCGCGGGTGAACTCCTTCGTCAGGGAGCGATAGCGGCGATCGAGGTCCCGATCTCGCGAAATGACCGTCAAGGCAAGCGGAACATTGCCCTCAGCAAATGCCTTCATGGTGTCTCGAATCAGCTCTTTGGACATCTGCAACACCGGTTCAATGGTTTTACAAAGCGCGGCTTCGGGATGCTTGTTCATCTTGCGGGCGCGACGGGCGATCGTCACGGCTTGATCGGAAACCCGCTCCAAGTTGGAAGCGATCCGCATCGAGGCCAACACCACCCGGAGATCTTGAGCAACAGGCGAAAATCGGAGAAGGATTTCCATCGCCTCCCGGTCGATGAGCCGTTCTAAGTCATCGACTTCATCATCGTCACCAATGACCAAGCTGCAAAGGGTGGTGTTGCGGTCAAGCAAGCCGCGGCCTGCGCTCTCCAAGTTGCGTTGAGCAATGCTCGACATCGTCAGCAAAGAGTTGCGCAGTTCCCGCAGGGCGGTGTCAAAAAAAGCAAGGGAGTGGCTATTTACATTCATGGTTCAGACACAAACACGCGCCCCGATTACCTTGCGGTGACCAGACCTTCCGCTTCCGGTGAAAGCGGATCGGAAAAGGCCCCGGAGGGTTGGGTGATGCGCGCACGATTTAGGGGGTATTCATCAAACGAAATCAAACGAAATGCTCCGGGAATCTCTTCGAGAATGGCCGTACGGGATTCCACCCAGTCGCCGGAGTTTAGGTAGTGTATGCCATCAAGATCTTTGTCGGCTGCAGTATGGACGTGCCCACAGATGATCCCGCGGCAGTCCCGAGTCAGCGCCAGCGCGCGCAGCTGATCTTCGTAACGGCCAACATGGTTCACGGCGGACTTGACCTTGGTTTTGATGGCTTTGCTGAGTGAGAAATACTCCTGCCCGCGGAACTTCCGCCAGCAGTTGTAAACCCGGTTGATGCGCAGCAGCAATTCGTAGGCCACCGAGCCCGCAATCGCGATCCACTTGTGCCTTGTGGTGACGGAATCGAACCCATCGCCATGCACCACGAGGTAATTTCCGGCGGGAGTCTCGTGAAGGTATTCCTGAACGATTCGCAGTCCGCCAAAGGACATCGGTAAGAATCGCTCGAGGATGTCGTCGTGATTTCCCCGTAGATAAATCACCTCGGTGCCCTCTTTCTCCATCTTGCGGAGCACGCAGCGGATGAACCGGGTGTGCGAATCCTTCCACGTCCCGCCCCGCCGCAAAGCCCAGCCGTCGATGATGTCGCCATTCAGAATCAACCGGCGGCAAGTCAAGCTCTCCAAAAACGCCGTGGCGTCTTTCGCCTTTGCGTCGGGCGTGCCGAGGTGCAGGTCGGAAAGGATCACCGTTTCGTAGTGAGGAAGCTCCATGACGTTTGGTCCTTGGTTGCGGTCTCTCCGGTTTATTCGCGGGGCAGCGTACTCAGTTCCGTTTCGTCCACCGGTTCAGCGGTCACCAACTCCAGGAGACTCGCCTGGAAATCGTCAATCACCCGGTCCCAACACACTCCAACCGCTACCTCCCGTGCCGCCACGCGAAGGTCCGCCCAACGGCGAATGTCGAGAGCCTGGGCACAGCATTCCAGAAACGCTTCCTCATTGGAGAACGGCGCCGTAAATCCATTCACGCCGTGCGAGACGTGCTGACGCGCCGCCGCATAGTTGTAGGCCACCACAGCCAGACCGCTCGCCATCGCTTCCAAAACGACGTTGCCGAACGTTTCCGTCTCGCTCGCGAAGATGAAGATGTCGGCGGACGCATAATAGCGCGCCACGTCTTCTCCAAACTTCGGCCCCACGAAAATTCCCGCCGGATAGGCTGAAGCCAGATCCGCGCGCTTGGGGCCATCGCCGACCAACACTCCCTTGAAACCAGGGTGCAAGCTCCCCATCGACTCCATCGCCCGAATCACCAAAGGCAGGTTCTTCTCGGCGGCGATTCGTCCCACATAGATCGCCACGGGATCCTCGGGGCCGGCGCCCCACTCCCGGCGCAAAGACTCGTCCCGCTTGCCGGGATGGAAAAGCTCTGTGTCCACCCCTTTCGGCAACAAAGCCAAATTATCAAAGCCTTCACCGCGCAGCGCTTCCCGCACGTCTTCACAAGGGACGTAGGTGCGGGCCGACAGGTTGTGCAGATAGCGCAGATAGGCCATCGCGATCGGCTCCAGCCGCGGCATGTGATAATACGAGAGATACTGCTGAAAATTCGTGTGATAGCCCGTGACCACGGGGATGCCCAAGGTCCGCGCGGAATGGATCGCCGCGAAACCAAGAAGCGTTTCGGTCGCCACGTAAACCACGTCCGGGCGCTCCTTGTGCCAGCGGGAGAGCAAGCGGGCGATCGTGGGAAAGCCAACGTGGATCCCCTCATACCCCGGCAATGGAAAGGACATCACTTCCATCCCTTCTTCTTGCGCGCCCAACACCGCCGGACGCACGACATCGACGCGGTGTCCGCGCTCGCGCAAACCCGTAACCAAGCGCTCCAGTGTCCGGGCAACGCCGTTCAGCTGGGGAGCATAGGTATCGGTGACAATGGTCAGTTTCATTTTATTAGGGAGGTTATCCCCAACACATTCCGCTCCTCTTACCTAAGAGATGCGGAAAATTCGGCAATGTTGGATTTGTTCCAATTCCGTCACCTGACGGTGATCCGGCCCAATCCAAAAAGTAGCACGAAGCGCTCGCCTTGCAGAAAAAACACTCATCGGCTGCCGCGGTCTCAACTAAACCGCCCCGTGACGTAGTCCGCCGTGAGCTTCTCTCTTGGACGTCCAAAGATATCCGTGGTCCGTCCAAACTCGACGAGCTTGCCCATGTAGAAAAACGCCGTCCACTCGGAGACCCGCGTCGCCTGCTGCATGCTATGCGTCACGATGACCACCGTGAAATCCTGCTTCAGTTGGGTGATGAGGTCCTCGACCTTGAACGTCGCCACCGGGTCCAACGCAGAACACGGTTCATCCATCAGCAGAACGCTTGGCTTCACCGCAATCGCCCGTGCGATGCAAAGCCGCTGCTGCTGACCGCCGGACAGCCCAAAGGCGTTGTCGTGCAACCGGTCCTTGACCTCGTCCCAAAGCGCCGCGCCCCGCAAGCTCTCCTCAACGCGTTGATCTAGAACGTCTTTGTCTCGCTCTCCAGAGATCCGTAGGCCATAGGCCACGTTTTCGTAAATGCTTCGCGGAAAGGGATTGGACTTCTGGAAGACCATCCCCACCTCCCGGCGCAACCGCACGGGATCCGTGTCCGTGGAATGCACATTCTGCCCTTCCACCAGGATGCTCCCACGCCGCACCGCCGATCCATCGACCCGATCGTTCATCCGGTTGAAACAACGCAACAGCGTCGATTTGCCACATCCCGAAGGACCAATGAAAGCCGTCACCTCACGTCGAGGGATCCGCATGTTGATCCCTAAGAGAACCTGCTTCTGCCCGTAGTAGAAATCGACCTCCTGGACTTCGATCGCGGGCGTAGCAGCGCCAGCAGGAAGCGGAGTGAGCGGAGAGGCCGTGGGGGAAACGGGCAGGGACAGCGCGTCCATCCTTCCATCATCCCTGAGGGTTGGGGGAATTCAAGCTAGCAATCGATCCAAAGCGTTGCGCCAAGGTGAAGAGATCGTCACATTGACGTTGAGTCTCGCCCTGGACGTGGAATGTGTGACGTTTTCGTCACCATGTCCCAATTTCCCCCTTGCACCCCCACTGCACTATTAGGAGCTGCTGCCCAATCTTCTTCCGGAGCTCCAAAGCTAACTCGCCGTATCCTATCCATGCGATTTCCCTGTTCCCCCGCCGCCATCGCCCTCTGCGCCCTGCTCACCGGCAGTGCCGCCGCCCAGAACATCGAGATTGACCCCGATCTGCCTCAATATCAGGTGGTCAGCGGCATCTCTGGGAACCTCAATTCCATTGGTTCCGATACCCTCAACAACCTCATGACGCTCTGGGCAGAGGGATTCAAGGCCAAATACCCCAACGTCAACATTCAGGTCGAGGGCAAAGGCTCGGCCACCGCGCCGCCGGCCCTAATCGAAGCCACCGCCCAGCTCGCCCCCATGAGCCGGCCGATGAAGGGTGAGGAAATCGACGCCTTTGAGAAGAAATTCGGCTACAAGCCGCTCGAAGTTCAAGTGGCCATCGATGCTCTGGCCGTGTTCGTTCACAAGGACAATCCCCTGCAAGGTCTGACCCTCGACAAGGTGGATGGCATGTTTTCCAGCACCTTCACTCGGGGCGGGACCGACGTCACCGAGTGGGGCCAAGCAGGGCTCGACGCCTGGAAGGGCCGCGCCGTTTCCCTCTACGGCCGCAACAGCGCCTCCGGCACCTACGGCTTCTTTAAAGAGCATGCGTTGGCCAAAGGCGACTTCAAGTCCTCCGTCAAGGAGCAGCCTGGCTCCTCCGCCGTGATCCAGGGCGTTTCCGCTGACCTCTACGCCATCGGTTACGCCGGGATTGGCTATGCCACGTCCGGGGTCAAAGCGCTCGCCTTGGGAGAAGCCGCCGACGCCATGGCCGAGGCCACCTACGAGAACTGTCTCGATGGCAGTTACCCACTAGCCCGCTTCCTCTACGTCTACGTCAACAAGGATCCCAACGCCCCCATGGACAAGCTGACCTACGAGTTCCTCAAGTTCGTCCTCTCCAAGGAAGGTCAGGAAATTGTGATCAAGGACCATTACTTCCCACTGCCCGCCAGTATCGCCAGCGAAATCACCGCCGCCTTCGACTGACGGCCACTTCCTAGGCCTCGCCATGCCGCCGACCGATTCCAGCGTCTCGACCAAAACTCCGAAAACGCCCCGGCCCGTTCCGGAGCGCTTTCTGGTGTCCAAGCAGACGTTGCGGCTGGACCGGTTCATGACCTCGATGATCGCGTTCGGCGGCGTCTGCATCGTGGTCGCGGTGTTTGGCATCTTCGCCTTTATCCTGGCGGAGGTGCTGCCACTCTTCGGCAAAGCAAAGGTCCACGAAGCCGCCAAGGTCAAGTTGTCCGCCGCGAAAGCCGGCGCCATTGGACTGGACGAGTGGTCTCAGCTTCCGTTTCACTACGATGGGGACCGCACCGTTCGCTTCCAACCGGTTGATCCCACCGTCAATCAGCCAAGCGAAGCCACCTTGTCGCTGCCAGGAACGGCCACCGTCGTTTCGCATCGCTTTCATCCCCAGCACAATCGCCTCGTCCTCGGCTTGAGTGACGGCCAAGTCGCGCTCTACCAAATCAAGTATGCCTCGTCCTCCGGTCCCGACGGCAAGACGGTGGTCAAAGGCAGCGTCTCCCAAGAACGGCTCCTCCCGATCGTTCCCGGCCAACCGCTCCAAGCCGTCGATTACCGGGACGCTGGCGACCGCAAGCTCGTAGCCGCCGTTCAAGGCGAAGGAGCCGATGCCAAACTCTTCGTGGCAACTCTCCGGCAAACTCGTTCCCTGCTCGGGGCCGGCCAGGTCAAGGTCGGGGAACGCATCGACCTGACTGCCAAACTCGATGGCCAACACCCGGTCCGCGTCATTATCCCCGGGACAGCCGATAGCCTTATTGTCCAAACGGACCGGCACGAGGTCTTCTACCTCTTCCTCAAGGGTACGGATTGGGAACTGCGGCAACGTTTCGCCCCCTTTGGCCAGAGCGGCCCGAAGCTGGCCGGCATCGATCTCCTCTTCGGCGATGTTTCCTTGGTGACCTGGAGCGTGCCTGGGGACTTGCGGATCTTCAGCCTCTACGTCCCCGAAGGCGGGAAAACCCGGCTTTTTGGCGAAACCAAATCGTTTCCCTCGCTGCCTGGTGGCATCCGCCACTACCTCCCGAGCCAGCGGAACAAATCCTTTGCGGTGGCCAATGACCAACTCTTCCGCATCTGTCACGCCACCACCGCCACCGTCCGGGCGGAGGTGAAGCTGCCGTTCCAACCGGTCGATCTCGGCATGGACGCGAAAAGCGAGCACCTCGCCCTCCTGGATGCTTCAGGGACGCTGCACCTCTACGAAGTGCACGACCCGCACCCCGAAGCCGGTTTCCGCGCCTTTTTCACCCAAATTTGGTACGAGGGCGCCGCAAAGCCCAAGTACGAGTGGCAGTCCACGTCCGGTACGGACGACTTTGAACCGAAACTCTCTCTGACCCCGCTGATCATCGGTTCGCTCAAGGGAACTTTGTACGCGCTGCTCTTCGCGGTGCCGATCGCCCTGTTGGCCGCCATTTTCGTCGCGCAGTTCATGCACCCCGACGTCAAGAAAGTGGTCAAACCGATCATGGAGATCATGGCCTCCTTGCCTTCCGTAGTGCTTGGATTCCTCGCCGCGCTTTGGCTCGCCCCGGTGATCGAAACGCGAGTGCCGTCCGTGATAGCCATCGTCATTCTGATTCCCCTGACCTCCGCTCTGATCGGCTTCGTCTGGAGCATTCTCCCCGTGCGCTACCGGAACTTGTTGCCCAAAGGTTCCGAATACCTCGTGCTAATTCCAATTGTGCTCTTGGTGGCTTGGGTCGGCTGGAGTCTCGGGCCCATTCTTGAGAAAACCTTGTTCGTCGCCACCGCTCCGGATGGCGGAAAGGTCGCGGATTTCCGCCTTTGGTGGCCGCAATTCACCGGAACGCCCTACGATCAACGCAACTGCTTGGTCGTCGGCTTCATGATGGGGTTTGCCGTGATTCCCATCATCTTCACGATCTCGGAGGATTCGCTCTCGAACGTCCCTCCTTCCATCATCTCCGCCTCGGAAGCCCTTGGCGCGAGCCGTTGGCAGGTGGTCCGCACCGTCGTCCTTCCAGTGGCCTCCGCCGGGATCTTCTCCGCTCTCATGATCGGCTTCGGCCGGGCGGTTGGGGAAACCATGATCGTCGTCATGGCCACCGGGAACACCGCCATCATGGATTCCAGCGGGCAGCTTCTCTTCGGCGAGTTTGGAATCGGCGATGGCAAGTTCCCGCTCGCGGATCACTGGAACATCTTCAATGGGATGCGGACTCTTTCCGCGAACATCGCCGTGGAACTTCCAGAGGCGGCCGTTCATTCCACCCATTACCGCTCGCTTTTCCTGGGTGCCATGGTGCTCTTCCTGATGACGTTTTCCCTAAATACCGCCGCCGAACTCCTTCGCCAGCGGCTCCGTGAGAAGTTCCGGATCGGTTGACATGACTGCTTCGCCCAAACAGAACCAACGCACGCGAGGGGAAATCCAAGTCTGGCTGACGGCCGCCGGTTTGGCCTGCGGTTTGCTCATGATCGGCGGGCTGCTCCTCCTCATTCTTTCCAACGGCGCCACCGTCTTCTGGCCCAAGCCAATCACCGAATACACCGTCCGCGCCCCAGATGGCTCCGAGAAAAAGGTCAGCGGCGAGCTCATCAAGACCCAGCTTCGCCGGACCGCCGACGGCCAGACCAAGGCCGAAATCCAGCTCTTCACCGGAAACAAAGACGCCTACGGCCTCGGTTTCCGCTTCATCGATCGGGAAGCCATCGTTGGCGAAACCCTGCCCGCCGATTTGATCATCGCCGAGCGGATGGAATACGGCGACGCCATTTTCTACCCCGTCGCCTTGAAGCGCAAAGACGGCTCCACTCTCGCCGCTTCGGATTCCCAGTTTCAGAAAGCCTTGCAGGACATCGTCCGGGATGGCAACAAACTCCGCGCCCGTATCCTCAATGTCGAGAAAGTCCGCATCGGCAAGATCAACGCCCGCATCAAAGCCACGGAACTTCGCATCAAAGAACTGCAATCCTCCGGCCCCGCGGCTGAGTCCCGCATCGTCAGCCTACGCGCGCGGATTGCCGAGGAACAAAAGAGCTTCGAAGGCTTGATCGCTGAGGCCCGCGAACTCCGCGCGCAGCTCGACGGGAACCAACTCACCTACCGGCTTTCGTCCGGGGAAGAACGGAGCTTAAAAACCGGAAACATCGTCTTCTTCTACGAGCCCAACCGGCTCAGCTTCGGCCAAAAAGCCGGTGTGTTTCTCCACCACGTCAAAGAGTTCGTGACCGCCGAGCCGCGTGAGGCAAACACCGAAGGTGGTATCTTTCCGGCCATCTTTGGCACCTTCGTGATGACCATCTTACTGGCATTGCTGGTCACCCCCTTCGGCGTCATCGCCGCCATTTATCTTCGCGAGTATGCAGCCCAAGGTCTGCTCGTCCGCATCGTGCGCATCTGCGTGAACAACTTGGCGGGCGTCCCCTCCATCGTTTTTGGCGTCTTCGGTTTGGGCTTTTTCGTTTACGGCATGGGCTCCTTCATCGATGGCGGCGCCAAAGTGCCCCTTCCTCCCATGTGGTGGGCCTTGGTGGCCACCGCCTTTGTCCTCTGCCTCACGGTCTCCCTGATTTTTGCCGTGCAGTCCCCGTCCGCCAGCAGCGAAGCAAACCGCCCGCGCAGCTTGGCCGCCCGGCTCAAACCGGTCGTCGCCACCTCCGCCGTGCTCCTCGGCGTGCTCACCTTTTTTCAGTGCCCCTACTTCCACGGCTTCTTCAACTCCAGCCTCCCCACACCTACGTTCGGAACCGGTGGGATTCTGTGGGCGTCCCTTACCTTGGCGCTGATGACCCTCCCCGTCGTCATCGTCGCCACGGAGGAAGCGCTAGCTGCGGTGCCTCGGGGCGTCCGCGAAGCCGCGCTCGCCTGCGGAGCCTCCAAGTGGCAAACCATCCAGCGCGTCGTCCTTCCCAGCGCGCTCCCAGGCGTGATGACTGGTGTCATCCTCGCCATGGCTCGCGGCGCCGGAGAAGTGGCCCCGCTCATGATCACCGGGGTTGTGAAGCTCGCGCCCTCCCTGCCCCTGGACTTGGACGCCCCCTTCATCCATGCGGAGCGTAAGTTCATGCACCTCGGCTTCCACATCTACGACCTCGGCTTCCAGTCACCCGATTCCGAAGCCGCCAAGCCGATGGTTTTCGCCACCACGTTGCTGCTCATCCTTCTCGTCGTCGTCCTCAATCTGGCGGCCATCTCCCTGCGCGCCCACCTTCGCCGGAAATACCAGGCCAGCGCGTTCTGATCTGAACTTGAGCCGGAACTAAGCCATGCACTCCGAGCCCGAATCTCCCGAGCTTCCCTCCACTCAAGCTCAAGCTCACGCCCCGGCGCCCTCGCGCGAACCCGAGCTCGATCCCGCGTTTATCGAAGTGGATCATTTCAACTTCTGGTACGGCGCCAAGCACGCCATCCAGGATATCTCCATGGACATCCCGGAGCGGCAGATCACCGCCTTCATCGGCCCCTCCGGTTGTGGCAAGACCACGTTGCTACGCAACCTCAACCGTCTCAACGATCTCGTCGATAACATCCGCCACGAGGGTGATATCCGCATTGATGGACAAAGCCTCTACGACCCGTCCGTCGAAGTGATCTCGTTGCGCAAGCGGGTCGGCATGGTGTTCCAAAAATACAACCCCTTTCCCAAGACCATCTACGAAAACGTCGTTTTTAGCCTAAGGGTGGCGGGCCGTAATGCCAAAAGTGAACTCGACGAGGTCGTGGAACGCAGTCTCCGGGGAGCTGCCCTTTGGGATGAGGTAAAGGACAAGCTGCACGAGAGCGCCTACGGGCTTTCCGGCGGTCAGCAACAACGCCTCTGCATCGCCCGCGCCATCGCCAACCGCCCGCAGATTCTCCTCATGGACGAGCCCTGCGCCGCTCTCGATCCCGTAGCCACCCTGAAAATTGAGACCTTGATGTCCGAGCTCAAGGAGGAATTCACCATCGTGATCGTGACGCACAACATGCAGCAGGCCACTCGCGTCTCCGACCAAACCGCCTATTTCTATCTGGGCCGCCTCATCGAGTACGGCCCCACGATGCAACTCTTCTCCAACCCTCGCGAGGCCGCTACCCAAGATTACATCAGCGGTCGCTACGGTTGACCCTCTTCCGAGCTCCTCAGGCCCCCGCCTTCTTGGCGGCTTTCTCCAGCCGCTTCGCAAAGTCCGCCGGCTCCATGCCGCCTACTTGCTGACCGACTGTCTTCCCGTCTTTGTTCAGAAACTCGATGTGAGGGATCCCACTAACCCCGAACTTGTCGGCGAGCGCCTCATTCGCGGCGTCATCGACGTCCAGGTAGGCCCACTCAAACCGGTCGTGCAGCGGCTTCACTTCCGCGCTGGGGTAAACCTCTGTTTTCATCGCCTGACACGGCGGACACCAGGACGCGGAGAAAACCACCACCACCGGCTTCCCCGAAATCTTGGCAGCCTTCGTCGCCGCGTCGAAGCTGGTGAAAAAGTGCGGACTGCCCTCCGGAAAATCGCCGCCTAGGGCGAAGCAGGGAAATAACAACGAGGCACACGCAAGGATTCGTTTCATTATCGTCAAGGAATTTGCTCACTCAGTCGCTCCCGCGCCATCTTCCTTGCGAGAATTCCCACCGAAATCGCGGGGTTGTCAGGCGGTTGGATCGCATTCATGATGAGGCCGATTGCGCCCGGGCCCACCGGATTGATGAACAACTCTCCTGCACCAGGCAAAGCCCCTCGCCCCCTGTTCTTCGATGTCGCCGCCGCCCTTTCCGGGAGCGAGACGACCAGGCACTTGGCGCCGATGGCAGGGCCGATCAGCCATCTCCTCTCGCTCGACCGGATCAACGCCGCTTACGACGAGGTCATGGCCCTCTCGGCGGAAGAAGGCAGTTTCTTCAAGGGCTGCCTGCGCCGCCTCAGCGCAACGTATGAAGTCTCCGCCCCGGACTTGCAGCGTTTTCCCCAGGACGGCCCCGTCGTCGTGGTCTGCAATCATCCCTTCGGCGCCCTGGATGGCCTGATTCTCGGTGCCATCTTGGAGGACATTCGCCCTGACTTCCGCATCCTTGGCAACCTCGTCCTCAGCCGGATCAAACCAGTCTCTCCGTGGATCATCGAGGTCAACCCGTTCGACAGCGCCAAAGGCACCCTCGGCAATGCCCGCGGCCTCCGCGCCGCCTTGTCCTGGCTCAAGGATGGCAAAGTGCTCGGCATGTTTCCCGCCGGAGAAGTCTCCAGGTTCCGCTTTCGCGACCAAGCCGTGCGCGATCCGCTCTGGAGCCACCACGCCGTCTCGCTGGCCCGCCGCACCGGCGCGGCGATCGTCCCCTTCTTCATGCAAGGCCGCAACAGCCTCGTCTTCCAATCCTTGGGCGCCGTTCACCCGCTTTTCCGCACCCTGATGCTCCCCCGGGAATTGGTGAACAAGGAAGGACACCACGTCCCCATCCTCGTCGGCCAGCCCATCTTGCCCCGGGATCTGGACCGGATTGAGGACGACAAGCGCCGCACCCGTTACGTTCGCCTCCGCACCGAGCTGCTGTCCCAACGGGGAACTGCCCCGGGGAACGAATCGAAGCTCTTTCATTTCCCAGCCCGGCCGACCGCGCAGGAACCGGTCGCGGAACCCATCACCAGGGAAACCTTGGCCCGGGAGATTCAGCGACTCCCGTCCGAAACGCTTTTTTTCGCCCACAAACAGTTCGACGCCTACCTCACCAAAGCCAGCCAAATCCCCAACGTCCTCCTTGAGATCGGCCGCCTGCGCGAACTCTGCTTCCGCAAAGAGGGCGAAGGCACCGGCAAAGAACGCGATATCGACCGGTTCGATGCCATTTATGAGCACCTTTTTCTTTGGGATCGCAACGCGCAAGCCATCGCGGGTGCCTACCGAGTGGCCCGGACGGATCTCATTCTCCGGGACCACGGCCCCTCTGGACTTTACACCTCCACGCTCTTCCGCTTCAGCGATCGCTTTCTTCAAGAACTGACGCCCGGCCTTGAATGCGGACGGTCCTTCGTCTCCCTGGGCTACCAACGGGCCCAGTTGCCTCTGCTCCTCCTCTGGCGCGGCGTCACCGGCATCGCCGGACGGGATCCCCGTTACCACCGGCTCTTTGGCCCGGTCAGCATCAGCAACACCTACTCCCAGGCTTCCAAGTGGCTGATGACGCAATACCTCCAGCAAGGACGGGAAAGCGATCTCCTCCGCCTCGCCTCCCAAGTCCGACCGCGGCGCCCGTTCCGCAAACAACGCATCTTCGGGGTCGATCCCGATCAAGTCAGCGATCTCCTCAACGGCGTGGAAGACGTCTCCGCCCTAATCTCCGCGATTGAGCCCGACGGCAAAGGCATCCCAGTGCTGCTGAAGCACTACTTCAAAATGCACACCACCCTACTCAGCTTCAACGTGGACCAAGATTTCTCCAACTGCCTCGACGGCCTCATCATCACCGATCTCTACCGAACGGACCGGGCGTTCTTAAAGAAGATCATGTTCCCCGAAGGAATCGCCGCTCTTGACGCCTTTGGGCCGACGCGCTGATTGGGCGGGTTATCGACAGGAAGGAGCAGTCAGATCAGCGACCACTCCAAAGCAAGCATTTTGCCCGTGATGCATATCTCAAATATCGTCACATGCCGTCCCCTGCGGATCAAAGATGCTTCCGGAAAAAAACATCCGCGATTTCCACGACTTCGGCGCACCAGGGATCGCTCATCCAGAACGGATGCGGGGCGTATTTCAAGGTATATAAAGCGGTATCTATGTTCAGCGCCTTGAACTTTTCCATAGCTTCGGCGCGACCAACTTTCAGGGTATCTTTTTCCCCTTCAATATAGATCGTAGGCGGCACGCCGGGGCGGATGTGGGTGATGGGGCTGGCTTGAGCAAACAGATCCGGCTTTTCCTGGCAGGTGGCGCCGAAGAAAAGACGGGCATTGTCGTTGGTTTTGTCCTTGTTCGCGGCCACGAGATCCTGTGTCGCGGCCATGACGATGCAGGCTTTGATATCCGTGGATTGCTCCGGGAATGGCCCCGGTCCATCGAACTCTTTTTTCCCAGTGGTCATTGCGGTCAAACCAGAGAGATGACCGCCAGCGGAGCCACCCATGATGCCAATGCGGGCGGGATCCAATTTCAGCTCCGCGGCATGGGCCTTGAGACAACGGATTGCGGCTTTGCAATCGTGGAGGGCAGCGGGATACGGCGCCTCCGTGGAGAGTCGATAACTGACCAGCGCGGTAACGTAGCCGCGTTGGGCCAGGCGTTCCATCATCGGCTTGTCCACCTCGATCTGCCGGGCCTGCCAGCCTCCCCCGTGGATATCAAGGATACAGGGCCATGAGCCGGCGGCATCGGGGACATACACATAAAGCTCCACATTGTGCTCGGGATGCGCCTCGACCAGGATGGTTTTCAGGGTGAACCCGGCGGGGGTTTGTGGAGTGAGCTTCTTCCATTTCGGAGCGGGCGCGGCGGGATCAGCGGCCACCAAGATGCCGGAGAGAAGGAACCACAGGGCGAACGAACGGCGGAGCAAGCAAGACAGCGGGGGCATGGCCTAGCTTTGACTCGGGCGGGCGAGTTGGTCAAGCGAGAGGCGGAGAGGAGGCAGCAAACTCCGTGGCTTGGGCATCGGGCCTTTTGCACTCTTTCGGCCTGCTCCGGAGGGCAGGTCGCAACTCTCAAGCACGAGCCCCCCCGGAAACGGCCTGGCACGGCGCTGGCTCGGCAATCGTGTCGTCATGAAGACGATCGAAAAAGACATCACCGTCAACGTCCCGGTCAGGCAAGCCTACGACCAGTGGACCCAGTTTGAGGAATTTCCCCAATTCATGGAAGGCGTCGAAGAAGTCCGCCAGCTGGATGACAAACACCTCCACTGGAAGGCCAAGATCGCCGGCAAGGTCGAGGAGTGGGACGCGGAAATCTTCGAGCAAACTCCCGATCAACACATCGCTTGGCGCAGCACCGATGGAGCCAAGAATGCCGGGCGGGTCAGCTTCCAACCTTCAGCGCCGTCGCAAACCAACGTCCACTTGGAAATCGATTATGAACCCGAAGGCGTGATTGAAACCATTGGAGACGCCATCGGCGCGGTGGATGCCCGGGTGACGGGCGATTTGGAGCGATTCAAAGAGTCCGTGGAGTCACGCGGCAGCGCGACCGGGAAGTGGCGTGGCGAAATCCACGGCTAAGTCACCGGACGAGCAAGGCATCCCAGAGTCCACGGCGCAGCGTCAACGACTTCAGCGCCGCCTCGGTGGCCTCCGCCCAAGCTCGCGGATCGCCGCCGCAAACGTGTTCCATCATGCGGAGCGACATCGGGCCGTGGTCGTCACCATCCAGCTCGATGTGGCGTTGCAAGTAGTATTGGAAGCTGGCCAGCTGACCAGGGAAGCGGCTCCGGAGATCCTCAATCAGGCGGGTGAACATGCCTGGGATCACGTCTTCGCGTCCGAAGGTGAACACGGCGGCCACCACATGGATCGGGCTGGTCTCGGCCGTTTCCAAGCTGTAGCGGACAAAGTCCCTAACGCCCCCTGGCAAGGAGCAGCCCGCTAAAGCTTCCCGCCACGGCACGCCCCGCCGAACGGCGTCGAGCATTTGATCGATCGGCGCGGTGTTCGCCCCGGCGGAAAGCATCGCCTCACGATAAAGCTCAAAGTGACTCCGGTGACATCCGTCCGGCGTGGCATCGCTCTCCTCCCCCAGCACGATGGCATTGACCAAGGCGCGAACTTCCGGATCAGGCGTGGGCAACCAAGGAACGGCGACACAGGTAAGCTTGGCCTGCAATGCCTTGAGCAACGACATGAAATCCCAAACCGCGAAGGCATGGATTTCCATGAAGCGCCGTAAATCCTCCATGGTGCGGAGGGAGGCATAAACAGGGTGAGCCAAGAGAGCGTTGCGCTCCGGCTCAACAGCGGCCAAAAGGGCCTGCAGCGCCGGCGAGGTCGAGCAAGTCATCACTGTCACCATACGCTGAAAACCACCGATTGGCCGTCCGGCGGCCGGGATTCGCGGATGAGATGGCGGTGCCTGTTATTTGGCCTTTTTCTTTTTCCGCTTCTTCGCCGGGTTCTCCGGACTCGTTGACGCCAGATCCAATCGCTTCGCCCCCGCTTTGACTGGGGGCGCCATTTCCGCGAGCCAGGCGTCGTGCCGCTGGGTCAGTTCCGCGACTTTGTCCGGCATCGCACTGGCGAGATCGTTGGCTTCTGATTCATCTTTGGCGAGATCGAAGAGGCCCAGCTTGCCTTTTTCCGCGACCAGCTTCCAGTCGCCCGAGCGGATTGCCCACCAGCCTTCGTCGCTCCCAGAGCACCAGAAAAGATCCCGCGGCTCCGGCGCCATCTCCCTACGCAAGTAAGGCAAGAGATTCCGCCCGTCGAGCTTTGTCCCATCCGCAGCGGACACACCAGTCGCCGCCAAAACGGTGGGCAAGACATCAAGTGAGCTAACCGGCGCCCCAAATTCGCCCGGCTGGAGCTGCGCCGGCCAACAAATCAGGAAGGGGACGCGAATCCCTCCTTCGTAATCCGTGTGTTTCCCGCCCCGCAGCGGCGTGTTGTCCGCTCCCTGGGCCAGCGGCCCACCGTTGTCGCTCATGAAGAAAAGCAGCGTGTTCTCCCAGAGACCTTCCCGCTTGAGCGTTTCCACGATCTTGCCCATGGCATCATCGAGACGCTTTCCCATCGCCAACAGCGTGTTCCTTCCGGGGTCCCCGGTTTGAAACTTCGCAATCTCGTCAGCCGGAGCCTGCAACGGTGCATGCACCGCATTGAACGCCAGGTAGGCGAAAAACGGCTTTGCTTTGTGCTTGGAGATGAAGGCGCAGGTTTCTTCCCCGAGCCGGTCTGTGAGGTAACCGTTCTCTTTGACGATGACCGTGCCTCGGTAGATTGGATCCTCGGGGTCGTCCAGCTTGAAGTAGTCATGCGCCCCGCGTCCAAGAAAGCCGAATACTTCGTCAAAGCCACGCAGCGCCGGGCTCCACTCCGGGGTCGGGCCAAGGTGCCACTTGCCGAACTGGCCGGTAACATACCCTGCCGCCTTGAGGTGCTGCGGAAAAATGACTTCCTTCTTGGGCAGCCCGCTTCCGGCTTCGCCACCAGTGTAAAGGCCCAGCCGTTGCTGATAGCGCCCCGTCATCAGCCCCGCGCGGGTCGGTGAACAGACGTGACCGCTCACGTAACCTTGCCGGCAAACGACCGAAGCCTTCGCCAACGCCTCAAGATGGGGCGTCGAGACCTCCTTGGCGTGTCGCGGATTGAAGAGCACGTCGGCATAGCCAAGATCATCCGCCACGATGACGATGACGTTGGGCGGCTCAGCTGCGGCGACCAAGGAGGTCAGCAACGGCAGAAAGAGTGCGAAGATCCGTTTCATCAGGTAAGACGGCGTTTCCCGTCGCCTTACCTGACACCCCGCACCGCCTCCAAGTACTCAAAACCTTTTCAACTATCGCGCGGCAGGGTAACGCCTTCCGGGATCATGACCTTGTCGATGACATGGATGACGCCATTCTGGGCCGCCAGATCAGTTTGCGTGACGTTGGCTTTCCCGATGGTGACTTTGCCTTGCTGTTTTTGGACGTTCAGGCTCTTGCCCTGAACGGTCTTGACCTCACCAGGTTGCACGTCCGCCGCCATGATCCGGGACGGAACGACGTGATATTTCAGGATTGCCGTCAAGGTGTCCTTGTGTTCCTCCTGCAGGAGCCGGTCCAGGGTTCCCGCAGGCAGCGCGGCAAACGCCTCGTTCGTCGGGGCAAAGACCGTGAACGGACCGTCTCCCTTCAACGTCTCCACCAGATCCGCCGCCTTGAGCGCGGTCACCAAGGTGGAGAAGTCCTGGTTCGCGGACGCGACCTCGACGATATCTTTCTGCTGTTGTTGCGTTTGCTGCGTTTGCTGCGTTTGCTGTTGTTGCTGGGCCCGGACCGCCGCCAGTCCAAGCAAGCCCGCCAGGGCGATCGCGCTGAGTTTGTGTTTCATGTTGTTTGTCTCGTTGGGTTTGTTTTTCCGGGACGCACGGTTTGCGCCCTTTCCTATAAGTTACGAGGCGCGCCGCTCGCAGGATCCTGGCGAGCGGTAGTGGGCACAGTGCCATCAGGCGCGTTGCGGGTTGCCCTTATCCGGCGTCCGGAAACGCCCCCCGCCACCGGGGATGCCCAGCGTAGATCACGAGCCGCTCCATGGCCCGGGTCATTCCCACGTACATCTGCCGGGTGTGTGCCTGAACCTTCTCCGCCCGTTCCTCCGCCGTGAGCAACGGATTGTTCTCCTCTTCCGCCAACTCATCGAGCATCAGCAAAAAGACGATCGGCCGCTCCAAGCCGGTCGCCGCCATCAAGTGCGCGACCCCAGCAGGTCCGTTGCCGCCCACCGGCACATCGCGATCCTTGACGGAAACCACGGCACCTGCCCCAAGCCGCTGGGCCAGGTATTGCACCAGGGCCGACTCCGGCACCGCCCGTCCCGCGACCAGAATCAAGACGTGCTCCAGAGAAACGCCATGGCCGCGCAGATCCACCAGCTCCCGGGCCACCCGTTCCATTTGTTCTTGGCCAGACCCGCCCGCCTGCACCTGAGGCGGCACGCCGGGCTCCAGCTGCTCCATCGCCGCCGGTTCGGGAAGATTGAGCGGCTCATCATCTTCCGGCAAGCGGCTACGGTAAAACTCCCGGGCAAACTCAAGAATCGCCCTCGTGCTTCGATACGGTTGCTCCAGCCGCAACGACCGGCTTCGTGCCTCGATTCCCAGGCTGCTCCACGAGGTGCCCCGCCGCAGAAAGCCCTGGGTCGGATCCGCGCAGAGGAAGACGTGGCCACCGGGCCGCAAGCCCATCTTGAGTAGCTCAATCCAGACTGGCGCGAAAAACTGGGCTTCGTCAATCAGGAGATGATCCATCGGTTGCCGCCGAATCGTCTCCGGCGCTTCCTCCAGAACTGATAACGGCCATTCCGACCAGTCCGCACGGCCGCTCGCCCGCAAAAACGCCCGGAAGCTCCGCAAGAGTTGCCACATTCCTTCCCGCTGCCCCGGAGTGATCCGGGTTCGCCTGCCCTTGCGCGCCGCCGTCAGATACTCAGGTCCAGCGAGCCCCTGATCCATCATCCAGTGCAGCTCCTCGATGATCCAATCCACCGATGGCTTGGCCAGCTCCGGTAGCGACCGCCTCTCTTCTTCCACCCAACGCCGCAATTCGAAGTTGCCCAGTAAGTCCCCCCTGGGCGGCCTGATCTGGTGCAACCATTGATTGAACGTGACGCACTCCACCCGCGCCGCTTCCGGGTAACGGCTCAGACGTCGCTTCAAATCATTCGTCAGCGGACGATTGTAGCTCACCAGAACAATCCGTTTGCCCGGAAACAACGTCGCCAACAAGCGCGCCCGATGCATCAACACCAACGTCTTGCCACAGCCCGCCACGCCCGTGATGATCCGCAGGCGGAAATCCGAAGCCAACGGCCGGGCGAGGGCTTCATCCTCCACATCCAGTCTCACGCAACGTTCCTGCTTAAAGTCGAGCAGCATCGGCGCCACCAACACATCGGGCACCCGAATCGTCCGGGAGCGCCGCTTTGCGGCATCGATCTTCACCTCGGGCACCGCCGCCGCTCGCCAAATCGCTTGTCCTTCCGCCGAAAACGAGGGCGTGGGACTGTCGAGAATCGCCTGAGCCAACATCGCAGTCCGGGCACACTCGTTCCGGCCGAGCAAACGGACGCCAGGGAGCGTCTCCCCGGCCGCCAGCAACGGCGCCACGACCAATAGCGCGGGCTGTTCCACCTCAGCTTCCGTGGCCACGCGCTCCCGCCACGCCAAGAGCCGGGCGACCATCGCTTCGCAGTCCGTTCCCTCCGGCAGAAGCGAGGGCTGGATGTCTTCGCCGGACCAAATCGCCACCAGCCAAACCCGGCCATCGGCCGCAAAGAGGACCGCGTCTGGACCATGGGATATTCCGGTGGCCCGGCTGGCGGCAATGCCATGCGCCGCCAACTGGCCGAGCTTGCTACGGGTCTTGATGACAATCTCCGGCGTGTTCATCCGGGATGCGAGACCTCCACCGCCGCCGCGAACAGGGAGCGCAGCAGCACCACCTCCTCTTCCAGATCCGCGTCCACCGGATCAAACGCTGGCAGACTTTCACTGGCCAGCAGAATCAGCTTGGTTCGCGCCCGAGTAGCCGACACGTTGAGCCGCCGCGGATCAACGAGGAATTCCGCCTGCTGTTCCACAAACTCTGGCTGGGAGGCGCAAAAGGTCACCAAAATCACCTCGCGTTCCTGCCCCTGCATCCGTTCCACCGTATCAATCACGCAACCAGACCACGATCGCCCCGGGCTGAGAGTCTCCAAGCGGCGGCGCACTTTGCGAGCCTGCCGTCGATACGGTGTCACCACCGCGAGTTGTTCCGGATCCATCCCAGCTTGGACAAGCCGCAGGATCAGCTCCGCCGCCGCGCCGCTCTCCGCATCGTTCGTGGTGCGGCTCTTCCGGCCGGCAAAGCGCACCCAAACCAAGGGATTGGCCGGATCGAGCGCCTCCCTTTGCCACCCAGGCAGATCCGCGGGCGGCGCGCAACGCAACCGGCTCGCGGCCACGCCCGGCGCGGAGCTGAGTTCGCCCCCGTAAAACGACTCGCTCGGCCAATGGCTCAGAGTTTGGTTCATCCGGTAGGTGACATTGAGCATCGTCCCGGGGATCTGCTTGGCCCGCAACGCTTGAAAAATGCCAATCTCCTTCGTTTCCCGCCGGGAACGGCTCACCACCACCGGCCCAAGCTGCTGCTGATCCCCGAAAAAGAGGTAGATCCGCCCCGTTAGCATCGCCATGATGGCCAGCGGAGTCGTGATCTGCCCCGCCTCATCAAACACGATCGTGTCGAATTCCACCCCGGCCAGGCGTTTGCGCAGCGCGAATGGCGTCGCCGCCACCACCCAGCCCAGGTGCCCGGCCCGCCTTCCCAACGGGCTTTCGCTGAAATACTCAAACCGGTCGAACGGCTCATCCCGGCGATGCACGGGCGGTCCAATCCGGGCAATCGCCTCGCGGTCCGCCACTTCGCGCGCCACGGCGCCGAGCGCGTGATCGATGGCGCGATGGGTGAACGAGGTGACCAAAACCCGCCTCCCCTCCTCTACCAAGCGTTTCACCACTTGCGCCAAGACCCGCGTCTTGCCAGTGCCCGGTGGCCCTTGCACCAAATAACAATGATCGGCGGCGACGCACCCAGCGATCGCCTCAAGCTGCATGTCTTCCCATGGCATTTCGGAAGCAAGCAACTCGCCATGCGTGCCGCCATAATCCTCCTCATCCAGCGCCGGTTCCGCCGTCCCCATCAGCAAGGGCAAGATCCGCTCCTGGCCAATCTCCGTTCCGGGTAGCCGCTCCATGGCCTCCAAGTAGTGCCGTTCCAAATCGAGAAACGCCTCATCGAGCATCCAGAGCCCGCCGCCCGTCAGGTTTTGCCGGAACCCGCTATCTCGCGCCAGCCAAATGGTGTCGCGCTCCTCCCGGTAAATCGACGCCAGCTCCCCGTCCGCGTCGCCACCTGCATCTTGAGGGCGCAGCAGAACCAGATCGCTCTCCCGCAAGCGAGAGTCGTTCCCCTGGTGTTGGAACATCGCCAAGCCGTCCTCAATCCCGCGAAACGTCAAGCCATCCAAACAAGTCCCCCGTTCCACCCGCTCCGCGCGCGGCTGGGAGATCTGCAGGCCGAAGTTCTTGCGCTGGCAGGCAAACTCGTCCTGCACAAACCGGCGCAAGCCATCCACGACAAACGAGGCCTCCAACGTGAACCCGGGCACGGCGGGAAGCTAGCCCATGGGCAGGAGTTTGGGAACTTAGAGTTTGGGGACTGGCAACCGAGGATCGGTTGGAGGCCCCGCCCCAGCACGCCGCCGCTCTGCTCTTTTGCGTTCGGAACGTTTCGGAAGGCTTGGAGAGAGCCGCTCGATCGTGGGCTCGGGCTGTTTTGCTTTTCCCATCCCTCGCTCCTTCGTCCCGTAGCGGAACGGCTGCCCGTTCCCCTTCCCTCCCGGCTCTATCCGAAGAGCCCACCATCTCTCCCTACCCCCAGCAAAAGTCCTTGGTGCTTCGTTCGGGCCCGCCGGGCGTCTCCAAGATTCCCTCTCAAGACGAAGCCCCATCGCCGCCTGCCACATCGGACTGCTCGTCCAGTGGCTTGCTGGCATCGAAGACCATGCTCTCGCCATTCCCGCGGGATGCTTGGATCACCGGCTCTCCATTTTGGTAGGCGACGTTCAAGGATTCCAGCTCTCCGGTCACCACGGAACTCTTGAGTTTTCCGTCGGCCCCAAAAACGCTGAGCGTCCCGTTGCGACCCCAGCCGCTGGCCACGTAGACTTCGCCGTCGATCACCGCGATGTCGTTTACGATCCCCATGTTTTCCGGAAGCAAAAATCCCTCGGTTTGGGATCCAGAGGCGTTGGACCGGATGATTGTCATGCGATTGCTTCCCGGCGCTTTGCCGAGGAACGCGACTTCCCCAGTGGCCGGATCCAGCTTCATGGTCTGGAAGTCGGAAAGCCCTTCACTCACCGCTTTGTTGGTGCGCCACTCGCTGCCCTGAAGCGAGTTGACCTGGATTTTGCCTTGGGACCGCGAGACGGCGTAGAGCGCCCCGTCCTTGCCTTCGAGCATATCCATCGGAGCCCCATCCGAGAGCACCGGGCTCCGCTTCGCCTGCCGGAGCTTGCCGCTGGTCACCGACGCTTTGATGATCCGGCCACCGGACGTCGCCACCAAGAAACTCTCGCCCCGGCCCGCTTTGATCCGCACCGGTCGCTCTCCGCCGAGCGACAGCGTGTCCAACCGCGCCCCGCCGACGTCCGACAAAACCACATTCGACCCACTGGGCGTCAACCGGTAGCGGCCCGCCGAAGCGTAGCCGACGCCGAAATGGAACGGAAGGGACAGACTCACCCCCTGCGCCGACTGCGATGCTTTCTCTGACGAGGAGGAAGATGCGGCCCCAGAGCGCGAAGCAGCGGCGCGCTGGGCGGGCGAGAAGGGGACGCTCGAAGAAGTCCCCGGCCCCACCGCAGGCGGGACGCTGCAAGAGACCAAACCCAAAAGGGCAACCCCAAACGGCAAAGAGATTTGTTTCATCGGAGATTCTGCGTGGCTTGATTGTTAGAGACAATTGACCTCTAGAGAGCGGAGATTGTATTGCAATCGAAAAGCAGTGAAAGTTGAGTAAAATTAGCTCTCCTTGGGGCGGGAAAGCGGCGACGAGTCGCGGCCGGGGCGGTGTGCTCGGCTTTGGCCTGGGGGAGGCCGTGCGGTTCCAGGGTGAGAATCTGGAAGGTAGTGGCGCAGCGTTCGGCTCCGTCGCCTTGGGTCATGTCCCCGCCCTGGCGGCGGTCTGGAGCAGCTTGGGTGGATTCACGAATATTCCGCGACGCGCCTGCCCATTTCATTAAAGAGGCGTTCGATCGCTTCCTCGGGATCTTCCATCATCATCCCTTCTTTGATCTTGCTCACGTATATTCCGAAGCTAAACGGGGTGACGACGGGGACTTCGATGAGCCGCCACTCGTGCGTTTGGGCGACTTCCATAAACTGCATGGCGCGATTCACATCGAGAAAGGTGTGCATGGCCTCCCGGTAGGCCTGGACCAATAGCGGATGCTCCGGCTCGTGCTCAGTGAGAACGCGGAAGAGAATTTCGGAACTCCAGCGCAATTGCTTCACCTTGCGTTCCTGTCCGGGAAGATTGCGCGGCACCATAAGGCCGGTTTGGGCGACCCCGCCGAACTGCCATTTCACGAGCTGGGAGCCATCCAAGGCGCGATGCAGATCCGCCATGGCGTTTTCCGGACGGAACAACTCCCGCCAATCTCCGTGCTCCAGGGCCTGGAACTTCTTGATACTGAGCAAGAAGCCGTAGTCATCGATCGTGACCAAGGCATTTCCGCCCGCCGCCTCCTGCAACCGCCAGGAAACAATCCTGGATAACGCGTCATTGGCACTGCGGCCGATGAGCGTGTGGAAAAAGTAGTGCACCAGATCCGGATCACGCTCTTCATCTTGAAAGACCTCAATTAAGGTCAGCCCCTGGCGCGGAATGGTGGAGAATCGCTCTTGGTTCGTGAAATGTTCGAGGACGGCTTCGGCATTTAGCGTACTGATGTTCCAATCTTCCACGAGCCACTCGAGGACAACGTCGCGGTCTCCTTTGAGCCGTTGCCACATTTCGGTCCGGAACCGCGTCACTTCCGCCGCCAGCCCGGAGGCGAGCGGCATTTTGTTCGAGTTCCAGGCTGGAATCGTGGGCAAGCGATTGCGCGCCGGAGACACATACAGTTCCCCCACTCCAGCTTCATCGAGCCGGACAATCTGCCCGCCAATCACAAAACAATCTCCAATCCTCAGCTGCTTGGCGAATGCCTCCTCGACACTCCCCAACCGCTTGCGCCCGAGCCGCACGGACACCGTTCCATCCGCTGCGATGGTTCCGATATTGACCAGGTAATCGCGCTCCACTTTCCGGCCCGTCGTCGCGAGTTTTTCATCAAGGATGGTGACTTTCCCGAACGTCTCTTTATACGCCCCTTCCAGCGACTCTCCCCCACCTTCCAAATACCGGATCAGTCGATCGAACTCCGCTCGCGGCAGATCACGAAAGCCGTGGGCGCGCCGCACCAGAGAGAAGGCTTCGTCCGGTGTGACATCGCCTTCCATGGCCAAGCCGACAAGATGTTGGATCACCACATCGGCGGCGTTCTTCATGGGCCGGACCGGATCGAGCGATCGGCGCTTCACCATTTCCGCGCAGACGATGCACTCGATAAGATCATTGATATTCGTGGCGACCAGGACTCCATGGCTCACCGCACGCACGGAATGGCCCGAACGGCCGATCCGTTGCAGCGCGCGAGAAATTCCTTTCGGAGTCGACATCATTACGACGGAGTCGACCGAACCGATATCGATCCCCAATTCCAAGCTGGTGGAACAGACCACGGCGCGGAGCTCGCCATTCTTGAGACGGTCCTCGGTTTCGAGCCGGACATCGCGATCCAAGGAAGAGTGATGCGCTTCAATATACGGCGCCAAGTCCGGCAGGGCATGCTTCAACCGGACACTGATATTCTCCGTGCTCGACCGGGTGTTCGTGAAGATCAGCGTCGCGCGATTTCCCTCCACGATTTTGGCGACATCTTGGATCACCCGGGAACCGGTATAACCAGCCGGAGGGTAAGCCGTGCGCTTGAGCGGCGTAAGGACTTCGACGAGGCTTTTGCGGGTGAAATCCGGTTCCACGATTTCACAAGGACGGCCCTCGCCGACTAGAAAACGGGCGGCGGTCTCCAACGGCGAAATGGTGGCGGAAAGCCCCACCCGGCAAACCGGACGTCCGGTAAGACGCTCTAGGCGCTCCAGGGAAACGGAGAGATGGGCGCCGCGTTTAGTCTCCGCCAAAGCATGGAGTTCATCGACAATCACGAACTCGCACCGGGCCAGGGCCTCGCGAAATCCGGCTTGGCAAAGCACAATCGCCAAACTTTCCGGCGTAGTCAGCCAGATATGGGGCGGTTTGCGGCGTTGTTGCGCCCGCTCGGCCGGGGTGGAATCCCCGGTGCGAGAAGCGATCCGGATCGTCTCCGCCACGCCCAGCCCCCCCAGCGGGGCGTGAAGATTCTTGCGCATGTCGTAGGTCAGGGCGCGCAAAGGCGATACATACACCGCGCGGATGCCGAGCGGGGCAAGGCTGCCAGCCGCGTGTTCACGATAAAGCCGGTCGATCACGGCAAGAAAGCCCGCCAGTGTTTTCCCAGTTCCGGTGGGCGAACTGAGGAGGACGTTCCGCCGTTCCAATATCAACGGAACGCAGGCGTCCTGAGCTGGCGTCGGCTCACCGAGCTCACGGAGGAACCAGGCGGCGACATCGGGATGAAGAAGGCGGGTCACGGAAGCTGGCGAAAGCGAACCTAGCACCGGCTCCGCCTCGTGAAAAATGATCGCGCGGGCAATCGTTCAGACCCACTCGAATCGCACTGGATTCATGCAGCGCCGCCGTTCTTCCCAGACCTCAGCCGGAACCGAGCGGAGCAGCACCCAGGCATGGAGATGCGCCAACTGAGGCGACGGCTCCGCGAGCGGCAAGGGGGCATTGGCCGTGGTGACCTCGGGCAGCTCAAGGTCCAGCCAATCAGCTCGGCTCAGCAGATGCTGGGCCTTGAGCTTCGCCGTGGCCTTGAGTTTCGGCGTCGCCTTGAGTTTCGGCGTCGCCTTGAGTTTCGGCGTCGCTTTGGGTTTCGGCGTCGCTTTGGGTTTCGGCGTCGCTTTGGGTTTCGGCGTCGCTTTGGGTTTCGGCGTCGCTTTGGGTTTCGGCGTCGCCTTGGGTTTCGGCGTCGCCTTGGGTTTCGGCGTCGAGTCCGAATTCGCCGTCGGCCTTGCCTTCAAGTTGCTCGATGACTTGGCGGCGGACGCTTTCCGTGGCATAACGATCGAGAACGGACTGAAACTCTACACTCGTCGGATCAAGCCCACAAGCGCGAACCAGACCGACGATATCGAGCAAGTCCTTGCCAAGGATCGCCCTGGCGTCATTACGGAGCGCGTGAAGCTTCAACGCGATCAAATGCAACGGCGCGGGAACCTCCAAGTCGGCGCCTCCGAAGGATTTGGTTTGGCGCTCGGCCGCGAGTTTCTCGAAAGTGCCATCGGAAACCATCATCAGATCGACAGGGAAACGCTCCTCGGGCCCTGCGCTGGTGAACTGGCAGAATGCGTCGGTCAGGTGGATGCATCGATAGCCGCGCGTCTCCCAAAATGCGCGCCAGCGATCGAGGTCCGCGGCGCGAATGAGAAGATCGGCGTCCAACGTGGTCCGTTGGTAACCATACGCATTTACCGCGTTTCCGCCGATCAAGAGGAAATCCAGTCCCTCATCCTTCGCCTGATCGACTAACTCTTCAAAGAAGGCGGCATTCATTCCATGGACCCCAGGCAGCCCGGACAATTCTGCACCCAATGCCCCGGAGCCACCTGGATCAGCTCGGGGCGGCGATCCACAAGGCATTGGTCACGGGTCGTCGTCTGGCAGCGTTCGCGGAAGGCGCATCCGGAAATCGGCTGCGCCAAGTTCGGCGGTTGACCGGGTATCGTCAAAAGTGGCTGGCCTTTCGGTTGCAATGACGGAATGGAGCGTTGCAACGCCCGGGTGTAGGCATGCCGCGGCTTGGTAAAGAGAGCATCGACCGGCGCGGATTCCACGACCCGGCCCGCATACATGACGTAGACGACGTCGCAGAGGTCCGAAACCAGCGCCAAATCGTGCGTAATAAAAATCACGGCGGTCCCGAGTTCCTTCTGCCGGGCGCGAATCAAATCGAGCACCTGACGCTGCACCGTGACGTCGAGGGCCGTGGTCGGTTCATCAGCGATGAGGACTTCCGGGCGGGTGATCAGGGCCATGGCGATCATGACGCGTTGCCGCATCCCGCCGGAGAATTCGTGTGGATAGCTATCGATCCGCTTTTCCGGCTCGGGGATGCCGACGGCGGCGAGTTCGGCGATGGCCCGGGCGCGTGCCTCGGCCTTGGTCACCTTTTCGTGAATCAACAGCGGCTCCATCACCTGAGTCGAAATCTTCAGGTAGGGATTGAGCGAAGTCATCGGATCCTGGAAAATGACCGAGGCGCGTTTGCCGCGGACTTGGCGCAGTTCCGGATCCCGCATGGTGAGCAAGTCCTTGCCGGCGAGCAGCGCCGTCCCACCCTCGATCCGGCCCGGCGGCTTAGGGATCAGCCCCAAAAGCGAGAGACAGGTCACCGATTTCCCGGACCCGGACTCCCCGACGATGCCGATCGTCTGCCCACGCTTCAATTTGAAGGAAACGCCATCGACCGCCCGCACGACGCCCTCCCGGGTGTGGAACGAGGTTTTCAAATCGCGCACGTCAAGGATAGGGGCGGGCACGGGGACAGTGTGCGGCGCGATTCCCGGCGGCGCAAGCAATCACCGGGACAGCATTCACTTGCCGCCCCCCGCTGCTCCGGCTATCGATAGCGCCATGTTTTCCGGCAGGTTGGAGAAAGTGGGCGTGATCGGCCTGGGCATTGTTGGCTCGCGGGTTGCGGAGAACCTGCGCAAGGCCCAAAAACACGTCTATGTCTGGAGCCGCCGGCCGAAACCGGAGCCGAACTACATGGGCTCCCCGGCGGAAATCGCGGCCAACGCGGACGCCATCCAAATCTTCGTGACCAACGGAGAAGCCTTGATCCAGGTGATCGAGGCCATGGAGGCGAACCTAAACCGGGGCCACCTCGTGATCAACCACGCCACCGTCGATCTGGCGACGACCAAGAAAGCGGCTCAAATCGTCCAAGCCCACGGCGCTTCGTTCCTGGATTGCCCGTTCACCGGTAGCAAAATGGCGGCGGAAAATGGCCAACTGGTCTATTACGTGGGAGGCGAGCTCGCGGTGCTGGACAAGGTTCGTCCCCTGCTTGCGCTCACCTCAAAGCACATTCTCCACGTGGGCGGGATCGGCGATGCCACCGTCTTGAAGATCACGACGAACATGATCTCCGGCGCCACGGTGCAGATCCTCAGCGAAGCGTTGGCGGTGACCGAAGCACACGGCGTCGCCGGGGAAAAACTACTCGAAGCCCTGGGCCACAACGCCTGTTGCTCCGACTTGATCCGCATGAAGTTGCCCTCGATTTTGCAGGACAACTACGAGCCGCATTTCTCGCTGAAAAACATGTTCAAGGACGCCCAGATCGCCCTTTCGCTCGCCAACGCCAAGAAGATCGAGACCCCCGCGCTGTCGACCACGGCGAGCATCATGTTCAAGGCGATCCAACAAGGCCACGGCGACCAAGATTACTCCGTGCTCGCCGCGAACTACCGCAAGCAACCAAACGATGGCCATGGGAGCTGAAGGTTGGATCGATCTAAGCGGCCGCGCCAAGTTTCTCCTGAGCGGCCCCGACGCGGAGCGCTATCTCAACGGCCAAACCACCAACGACGTGCGCCGTGCCGTGGAGGATGCCGCGATGCCCTCCCTCGTCACCACGGCCAAAGGCAAAATTGAGGCCGACGTCTACATCTCCCGCCGCGGCTCGGCAGCGTTTCTCATCGATGGCCCGGAAGAGCTGCAAATGGAATTGCAACTCCGGCTCGATCGTTACCTCATCGCCGACAACGCCGAGCTGATCGACGTGACCGGGGAGTTCCGGCTGATCCACGTCCTCGGTCCCGAACCAGCCGCTGCGGGGGGAATCGCCCGGCGCGCCGCGAATCGCTTCGGAATTCCCGGCTGGGACTTCGTGATTCCGGCTGGCGTTGCTTTCAAAACCACCGGACCGGAACTGCCGGTCGAGGCACTCGAAGCGATTCGCATTGCGCATGGATTGCCGCGTTGGGGTGCGGAATTGAGTTCTGACGTCCTACCCCAAGAAGCGCGGCTCGAGGATCGTTGCCTCGATTTCCACAAGGGTTGCTACATTGGCCAGGAAGTGATTTCGCGGATCAAGAGCGTCGGCCGCGTCAATCGCCTGCTCTGCGCCATGGTGGCGGAGGCGGATGAAACTCCGGAAGCCGGGGACCTGCTGTTCTTCGAGGATCGTGAAGTCGGCCAAGTGACGAGCGTCGCGAAAAATTTGCAGTTGGCTCGAATGACGGCGCTGGGTTACGTCAAACGCGATGCCGTCGCGCCCGGAACCCGGCTCCGCGCGGGCAAATCAGAAAAAACGCTTTCATCGCACTTGGAAATCCGCGAAACTCCACTTTGTTGATCGCTTAACATTCCGCGAATTTCACGAACCCTGACCTTCGGATGAACGTCCCTTCCGCCGCATTCCCGGGCTCGCTGAGCTCCCTAGCCCTTGCTCTCGCTTTCGCGATCTCTTCGCCCCTCACGGCGGCCGATCCCAAACCAGAAGCGGCCCCGAAGTCTCCCCAGCCCGACCGGGTCAGTATCGACTTCGTGGTGGGCGACAAAGTCCGGCGCGTCGTCATTGAACTCAACGCCTCGGCCGCCCCGCAAACGGTGGCGAACTTCAAGAAGCTGGTCCAGGACGGTTTCTACAACGGGTTGGCCGTGCATCGCGCCATCAACCATTATCTCGTGCAGATGGGCGATCCCTTGACCAAGGACGAAAGCGCCCGGAGCAACTGGGGAACGGGAAGCCCGGGCTACACCGTGCCAGCGGAAATCAAGCTGAAGCACGAACGCGGCGCCGTCGCCATGGCACGTTTGCCCGATAGCCGCAATCCTTCCCGCGCTTCCAACGGCAGCCAGTTCTACATCGCCCTGGCCGATATGTCGCAGCTCGACGGCCAATACACCGTTTTTGGCCAGGTGGTCCGCGGGCTTGAGCACCTCGACTTCATTTCCGAGCAGACGACCGATACCAACGACATGCCGGTCAACCGGATCAAAATCACGGCGCTGATCGGTGAGGGCGAGGCCAAGTCCGCTCCCGTGGAAGCCCTGGCTCATGGCGCGGAGACGCTTACCAAGGGCGCCGGATCTCTGACCAAAGGCGCCATGTCCGCGGCGTCCCAGGGAGTCCGCGCCGCTGGTGCCGTGGTGAAAGACGCGGACAAAGTGATTCCAAAAATCGATCTTCCCAAGGTCCCATTCCTCGGCGGAAGGTCCGAGCCCGCCCCCGACGCGACGGCTCAAGCTGGCGCAGGCTCGCCCCCCCCTCCGGCCGCTCCCAGCGCCTCCGCGACTCCGGCTCCTCCGATGCAATCCCAGGAAGTCATCCTGGAGGAGGTTCCGGCGGAAGGTGAAGCAAAGGAAAAGCGGCTGAAACTGCCTTCCTTGCCCAAATTCCGCAAGCCCGATGGCTCCGCGTTCCGCGATCCGGTTCCGTCTGCGGAACTGATCCCAACTTCGTCCACCGCCGCCATTCGGCCCCCAGCTCCCGCGCCGGTCATGCCCGTTGCTCCTGCTCCAGCTCCTGTTTCTGTTCCAGCGCCCGCCACCGCGAAAGCCCCGGCCAAACCTGCGCCCGTTGCGTCCACCTCCCCCGCCTCAGCTCCCGCACCCGCTCCGGCCCGCCCCGCTGCCCAGGGCGAATCCCCCGTCATCGAATCCAACGGCGAAAAAGAGCGCGTCAGCGTTCCCGTCGATCCCAAGGCACCCAAAGAGAAGCGCTTTCTCGGGAAGGTGATCACCCGTTTTTGGTGATTTGGCGCCACGGCGAGATCGACCTCAGCGCCTCTCGTCTTTCGTCCTGCGCAAAACGGCCCAGGAAAGGAATCCGAAAAACGGCAATGGTCTTGGCTCGCGCGGAGGCGCGGAGGACTGGGGATTTTGACTGCTGGAAGGCTTGTCCACCGGCGCCCACTTGGTCAGTGAGCGCCTCAAGTTCACCAAAACCAATATCCTCTCTGATTCTCCTCGCCTCCGCGACTCCGCGTGAGATGATTCCACTTCCGGATTTAGGTTCAACGGTGTTTCGATTACGAGCACGAGCACCGGTTCGCTGAGCACGAGGGAAAATACGAAGGGCCGATGGAAGGAGACGAAGTTCGTTTTCAATCTCGTGCTCGTGCTCGAGTTTGAATCGGTTCATCAAAACTCCCACTCCACCAAGCTCGGTCCCCTCGCTCCCGCCCAGTAAACTGGATCGAGTTAGTCGGGAGGGTAATCGCCCCATCAAGGTTTGCCGTAGCGTTCTCCATTTCTGGTCCAAGCTCCCTTCAGAACCGGTGAGGCACGAAACGGCTTCCGTTGCTAGTGATCCGGCTTGAGTCCTCCCGGATCCCAATCCCAGCGACCTCACCACCGATCACCCAGGACCCGATCACAGGATGGTTTCCGGCAAAGCTGACTTCGGGATGGAGCGCTTGATAGACCATGGGCTGCCAGTCCCAAGGTCCGTCGCTTTGTTCCACCAAGCTGCCCCGCTCCAGCAACCGGATGTTCGTTCCTTCCCGGCCAAAGAACGGTTTCTCCACATAGCTGCCACCAAACCCATCTGGAGCGAAACCGGCCCGGAGCAGATTGGGGTGCCCTTCAAAACACTCCCACAGGAGCACGAGAAACGCTTTGTTGCTCCAAAGCATTTTCCAAACCGGCTCAATGAACTTCTGGCATCGGCCAGGCAGATGACACGCGAAGTCCTCATTCCACATCCACTCCCACGGATAGAGCTTGAAGAGCCAATCCACCGGTTGATCGGCGTGATCCACGAAGCATCGCGCCCCGTCGTTCCACCCGAGATCTTCGATCGCCAAGTCCATCGTGATCTTACCGGACTGCTGGCAAGTGTCCATGAGGTAGAGCAGAGTTCGCCAATCCTCTTCCGCATCGCGCTGGGCGCAGAAATGCATCTGATCCACCGGCCAAGCCGGCCAGGAGGCGAGTAGCTTCTCGTGGATCGAATTGAATTGATCGTCCTGCGGGTACGCTTGACGAAGCCATTGCCACTGGACAACCGCGGCCTCCAACAATCCGGTCGGCGTGTCCGCGTTGTATTCCATCAACTTGGGTTCTCCACTGCCGTCCCACATCAGATCAAAACGCCCGTAGAGCGACAAATCATCCCGTTCCCAGGAATCGATGATCTCGCGCCAAGCGGCCTCCGTAATCCCGAGTCGGCCCCGCCAGTCGTCCCGGATGGCGCGCTCCGCCGCCGTGATGGCGAGGGTTTGCAATTCTTCCGTGGCGCGCTCCAGACGGAGAATCTCCGAGTAGGAAAAGCGGTAGTGAGCCGACTCGTCCCAGTAGAGTTCGCCATCAATCGTGTGATAGCTCAAACCGAGCGACTCAACTTGAGCCCGCCAATCCGGCCGGGGTTGGGTGACAATGCGTTGCACGGAAAGCAAAAAATGGATCAGGAGGAGGAGTGCGAACTGCTCGCATGGCCAGTCCCGCCGAATCCGCCCCGATGCGTCGTGCCCGCTACTGTTTTGGTGGCGTCAGCGTGAGCGACCCCGGAATGAATCGGGGCCCCGGGCGGCTGCGGACCGAAGTCTTCGCTAGCCGGTAGCGGGCTTCGAATCGGCAGTGCACCGGGGGAACCAAGCCTTAGCCCAGGGGTGTAGGCAAAGTGGCGGAATTCGCGAGACCAGCGCCCACAACGGTAATAGCCCCAGCGCGGGTCGTGATGGTTGTAGGGATACGGGAACCAAGCGTGGCACGGCGCATGGAAGTAACCGAGACGCGCGTCGTAGGCATTGTGAGGAGGCTGGGTGCTCGAGAGATCCCCACCGGATGGATAGTAGCTCGGCAGGCTGGCCCGCATCGCGGGAGGCAATTGATCAGGAGGGAGAATGCCCCGTCCGGCGGTGTGCAACGTCTGACGGCGGCATCCCGTAAGCCCGAGCCCAACCCCCGCTAAGGTGAGCACGACGATTTGGCTACGCTTCATGCCGGTTAGCTGCTCATGGCCGCCGACAGAATCATCGCGACCCCGAGAATCACGCTTCCAGCCAGAATGGCAGCGGCGATGTTTTTCTGTTCAAAAATCTCCCGATGCAGATCCCCGGGCGTCAGCTTATCGAAAAGCTTGTACCCTGCGACCGCGAGGAGGATGCCGGCCAAGCCGTAAACCACGAAGAGGCCAAGACCTTCCGCAAGACTGTGTTGGGCGAAAAGAGGGATAATTGCCAGCGACATCATGTGCCTACCAACTATCCCATACCAGAGGAACGGCAATTCCAATTCCAGTCCCATTTTGGAGCTGCTGCTCGCGGCTTCGATCGGTGCCGCTGTGCGATCTTCGTTTTGGCTTCGGCATACTCCACTCTGCCTCAGACCGCAGGCCCGAAGTCCCCAGTAGTTGGCGCCCGTGGAGCCCGCGCCATTTGGTTGCATCCCAGCCGTTCCCTCGCCATGCTCCAAGTCTTCACCCACTGATTCCATGCGAACCCCCATCCTTTTTCTTTTTGCGCTGCTCCCGCTCCTCGCCACTGGAGAACCGGCGGTCCCGCCCTACGATCAACCGCCGACCGTGCAGCCGCCCTATTACCGAGTCCGTTACGATGCCTCGACTCAGCCCGGCGAGTTGATCTTTCCAGTAAATTACACCGTCTGGGTCCCACCCGGGGTGAAATCGCTGCGCGGTGTCATCGTCCATCAACACGGCTGCGGGGAAGGCTCCTGCAAATCCGGGCAGACCGGCGCCTTCGATCTTCACTGGCAGGCGCTCGCGCGCAAGCACGGCTGCGCCCTGCTCGCACCGTCCTACGAGCAACCGGAGAAAGCCGACTGCCAAATGTGGTGCGATCCCCGCAACGGTTCCGCCACCGCGTTCCAGAGAGGACTCGTCGATCTCGGGAGGGAGTCGGGTCACCCGGAACTGGCCACCGTGCCGTGGGCGCTTTGGGGACACAGCGGCGGCGGACATTGGGCCGGGGGCATGACCCTGCTTTTCCCAGACCGGATCGCCGCCGCGGTCCTGCGCTCCGGCGTTCCGCTGGTGGAAGCCAATCCCGCTCGACCGACGATCAAGATCCACACGATTCCGGCCGCTGCCCTCAAGGTCCCCATTCTTTGCAATCTGGGCACCAAGGAAGGCGTCACTGTCACCGAAGGCCGCTTCGCCGGAGCCTGGTCCGCCAATCAGATTTTTTTCAAGGCCGTCCGTGGCCAGGGCGGACTCATTGGGATCTCGATCGATCCCTTCACCTCTCACGAGTGCGGCAATCAACGCTATTTGAGCATTCCGTGGCTCGACGCCTGTCTCACCGCCCGTCTCCCAGATGAACCAGGAGCTCCGCTCAAGCCAATGCCCGTGGACGGAGCCTGGCTGGCCCCTCTTCTGGGCACCGAAGCGGCTCCTGCGTCCTCGTTTTCCGGAAGTCCGAACACCGCGCTCTGGATGCCCAACCAAGAGATCGCCGCGAAATGGGCGGCCTATGTCAATGACACCAACGTCCCCGACACCACGCCTCCGCCCGCTCCGGACGATCTCAAGGTGCAGGGCGCGGAGCTGTCCTGGACCGCTCAAGCCGACCTTGAAAGTGGTCTCGCTCATTTTGTGATCGAACGCGATGGCCAACCTCTCGCCACCGTCCCCGAAGCGCCGAAAAATCCCTTTGGCCGTCCCATCTTCCAAGGGCTGCAGTACAGCGACACCCCCGCCGCCCCTTTGGTCAAAATGCACTACACCGATCCCCAGCCCGAACCCGGCAAAACGCACACCTACCGGGTCATTGCGGTGAATACGGTGGGGTTGCGATCAGACGGTTGAAAAACAGAGGGAT
>CAMCXS010000019.1 GCA_945883495.1 Akkermansia muciniphila | reverse complement strand
GTTGTCAAACTCCGGCTGTGCGGCCCAGGCCACCTTGCCCGGCACATTCGGGTCATACCAGCCACGGAAGACGCGTCCGCTTTGGGAGAAGGCGAAGACGTAATGCACGCCCGTGACGGCATCGTAGTGGTCGGCCAGCATGCGCACCTCGTTGGCGTGGTTGAGCTGGAGCGGATTCCACGGCGTGTGGTAGAGCTTGTGCCGCACCCAGGTGTTGTTCGTGTCGTCGCGGCTCAGCACATAGACGCCGAAGCGGTTCGGGTCGTTTTCATTGAACCACGCGCGCCACTGCCCCGTGCCTGCGATGAGCACCGGCACCGGCTGCGGCTGGCCCTGGGCATTGGTGAGCACATTGCCCGCGCCGTCGGTGGTGAAGTTCACCGAGCGCAAAATCGGGATGCGGGCATCCACGTCGCCCATTTGATAATCCACCCGCCACGGACTCGCCGCCGTGTCCTTCACCAGCACCTTGGGATTCGCCGACGCCGTGGTTCCGCTCGGCCCGACATAACTCGTGGAGCAGAACAGGCGGCCCCGGTGCGGCTCCAGCGACAGCGCCTCCAGCGTCTCCGAAATCGCCGAACCCACGGTCTCGCCCGGCGCATAGTAGTCCTTAGTAAAAACCATGTCCGTGAAAGCCGTGTGCTCCGAGTGCGGCGGCCCCACGAACTCATGCAGCGCTCCGCCCGGCCCGCGCACGATGAACAGCATCGCCGTCGTGCCATGCGGTGCCAGCGGCGAGGCGATGGGCGCGCCTGCGGCCACCATCTGGTCGTAGAGGATGTCCACGTCTTTTGTCACCGTGAAGGTGATGTAGCGATAGCCACGAATCGCGCCCACCGCGTCCGTCGGCGTCGTGCGCGTGCCCGGCGGGCCGAAGAAACGCAGCACCGTGTTGTTCGCCTTGTAGCGATACTCCGTGCTGCCCGGCACTGGGGACGGCCCCGCCACCGCCGCCGCCGTGGGCAGGCCCATCGTCGTCGCATAAAATGACTGCGCCGCCGCGATGCCGGTCGCATCGGTGATGATGCCGATTTCCAGCTTCCGCGTCGGCGCGGTAGCGGCATCAATCATCTCCACCACGTTGCCATCGCCATCCACTGCCATGCCCGTGCGTACCCCGCCGGAAGTCTGGACCGTTGGTGCAGAAAATCCCCGCGCCGCCAAGCGCGTGAGCGCCCCATCGAAATCGCTGACCGGAATCGTGATGAAGCGCAGCCCGTTCTCCGCCAGCAGCGCCGGGTCGCGTCCCGGCGGGTCCGTGTCATACACACGCACCTTCAGCGTCGCCTGCCCGGAACCGTAAAGATACATGTGCAAGCCCGGCGGCGGATTCTGCGCCTCGCCTTTGTCCGTCATGCCCAGGCTCTCGCTGTAAAACTCCCGCGCCCGCGTGGCATCGGTGGCGATGACGGAGAGCGCCAACTCGGGGCTCTGCAATTGCACCTGAATCGCCAAGGCGATTGACGGCGCAAAGAGGAGCGCGAGCGCAACGAGGAGCCGGGCGATGGAGTGGTGGAGTTTGGGAGTCATGGTCATTTCCCTTTCGGCAGCGTGCCCTTGATGATCCATCCCGCCGGGCCGGTGGCTCCCTGGCCGCGGCCTGCGCCCGTCTGATCGAAGCCGCAGAAGTAGAAGACGCGGCCGGCGTCCTCGGGGAACGGCGAGGGGCGGATGCTGCGGCAGCCGCGCAGGCCAAACGGGGAATCGGTGAGCGGGTTCTTCTCGTCCCAGATGCGCTGGTGACGGTAGCTGCCGTCGGGATAACGCACGAGATACCAGGAGCTCGTGCCGATGGCGTCCACCTCGCCTCGCGGGTCCACGAGCCAGAGGCCGATGAGGTGCGCCTTTTCGCCCGTGTCGGGATGGGTGACGGGCAGCATATCGTTGTAGGCGAAGCTACTCACGCCGACGGGGCGGCCCCATTGTTTCGAGACGTAGTCGCGCACGTCGAGTTCGACGGTCATCTTGAATCCGTCACGCGGGTCGATGCGCTCGATGGCGGCGTCGCGGGTGTCCCACGCGATGAGCAGGACCTCGCCTTTTCCGTCGGCTGCGGGCGCGGCGGTCATCCCGCGCAGTTGCGCGGTGCGCAGCGAGCGGCCGGGGGTGGCCGGGTCTTCCCATTCCTTGATCGGAATCCACTCCCAACGGGCCTCCGGTCCATCCACGCGGCGGAAGAGGCCGTGGTCTTTCACGGGACGCTCCTTGATCTGCCGCACGTCCTCCTTGGGCGGGCCGTAGGCGACGCCGACGTATTGCACGCCGTTCGCCTCGGCGGCGCAGAGGAAATGGCCCACCAGGTCGTCGAGTTCCGGCTTGAGATCCCAGGCGATGAGCCCCGGCTGCGAGGCATCATAAACGCCGCGGAAAATGCGTCCGCTGGCCGAACCGGCGAACACCGAATGCACGCCGGTCACGGCATCGACATGGTCCCAGATGGTGCGCACGTCGGTGGTGTGGTTGACCTTGTCGCGGTTCCACCGATTCGCGGTGAGCAAGGTCTTGGTCCACTGGCCGGTGGCGTCGTTGCGGGAGAAGACATAGACGCCGGTCGGCTGCGAGCGCCACGCGCCGGTGCCGCAGACCAGCACGGAGACGGTTTTGGGGAGCTTGTTGCCTTTTCCATCCGTGGTGAAGGCGACCGACTTGAGAATGCTCAGCCGCATGAACTCGCGACCCGCCTCGAGGTCCACTTCCCAAGGCGCATTGGCCGACTTCTTGACGAGCACCTTGGGGTTCACGTTCGCCAGGCCGCGCGACGGGCCGTCGGACGGCGGCATGTAGCTGGTGGCGCAGAAGAGCATCCCGTTGTGGGCCATCAGCGCGTTCGCCTCGGTCACCTTTGCCAGCGCGCTGTCGGCCGGATGACGCGCCGCGAAAAAGTCGGTGGAGAACTGGAAGTCGAGGAAGGCGCGGTCCTTCGGCAGGTTCGCCTCCGGCGCGTTCGGATTCGCGGGCTCAGACGGCTTCGGCGCGGGCTTCGGCGCGGGAGCGGTGCCGCCGCCGTATTGCGCGGCGAACCCGGCGGCGAGCTCTTCCTTCGAGAGGGAGCCGTCGGCATTCTTGTCGAGTTGCTTGAAGCGCTCGGCGTTCGGCAGCTCGTTCGGGCCGATCTTGCCGTCGCTGTCGCGGTCGAGGCGCTGGAACATCGCTTCCACCGCCGAGCTTCCGGCCATCGCGGGAGGCTGTGGTGTCGCGGGAGCCGGTGCAGCGGGTGTTTGCGCCGCCGCCTGGCCGAAGGAGATGAACTCCAGCAACACGCCGCCCGGGCCGCGTGCCATGAAGAGCTTCGCCACGCCCCGGTAACTTGCCAGCGGCGTCGGAATCTTAAGGCCGAGCTTCGTGAACTCCCCGTGGAGCATCGCGGAGTCGCGGACGTTGTGCGTGAGGTAGCGGAAGCCCATCACGGCGGGAATCTCGCCCGTGTCCGATTCGCGCTCGCCCGGTGGCGACCAGCATTTGAAGACCGTGCCGCCGGTGGTGAAGCGCAGTTCCTTCTCGCCGGGCAACAAGCGGCTCGTCGCCTCCGGCAGTTCCTTCGCGCCATACACTTTCGTGAAAAACTCCCGCGCCTGGGCAAGGTCCGGCACCACGAGGCCAACCTCCACCTGCCGCACCGCGCCGGGCGGTGCCGCGACGAGTTCAAAGGCGGTGCCATCCGCATTCCTTGCCAGTGCGGAGCGCACGCCGCCGGTCTCCTTCACCTCGCCGCACTCGAAGCCAAGGCGCTTCAGCCGCGCCGCGGTTTCATCCAGCTTCTCCACCGGCACCGTGAGCACGCGAAAGCCATTCCGCGCCGCGAGTTCCGGCGGCAGCTTCGCGGGCGGCTGTGGGTAAATGCGGACCTTGATGGTGGAGGCGCCCGCATTGAACATCAGCATCCGCAGTCCCGCCCCCGGCGCTCCGCCGCGAGGCTCGCCGCGCGCCTCTAGGCCGAGGCCCTCGGCGAAGAACCTCGTCGCGCCCTCCGCGCTGCCGACGTTCAGACAGACCTCGAGGGCGGGCTTGGTGAGTTCGGCCGGCACGGACGCGGCGGGAGCGCGAGTGACTGCGAGGCAGAAGGAGAGGAGCAGCGCGGCGATGGAGAGGTGGAATCTTGGAGTCATGGAGTGTTGTGGGATTGCCGGAGACGGTAAAAGCAGCGTCCGGTCGAGGGCGGGAGGGGGATGTCGTAGGCGTTGGCATCGCCGGGGATGGCGGGGCCGTGGTTTTGCCAGGTGGCGAGGTCGGTGCTGCTTTCGATTTGATAGGTGATGCCGGGCTGGGTGGGGCCGGTTTGCAGGGTGAGGCCGCCAGGTGTGCTGGCGATGCCCATGGGCACGACGGCGGCGATGGCGAGGGTGACGTTTTGAGTGATGACGGTGCCGGTGGCGTCCGTGGCGGTGAAGGTGAGGGCGTGCTGGCCGCTCTGGGTGCTGCTGCCGGTGATGCGCCCGTCTGGCGCGAGGGTGAGGCCCGATGGCAGCGTGCCACTGGTGAGGCTCCAGGTGTAGCCAGGGGTGCCGCCGGTGGCGGTGAGCTGGAGGTCATAGCTGCTGCCGCTGAAGTTCTGCGTCTGCGCGGGCGGTGCCGGCGATGCAGCGAGGCTCTGTGTGGAAACGCCCGCACGGGCGCGGCGGAGGGTGTTGCCGACGGTGTAGAAGATGAAGACCTCGCCGCTGCCGATGAAGGGCTCGGGCTCGATGCGGGCGACTCCGGCATTGGCGTCATCGACGCGGCGCAGGAGCCGGGTGGCAGGATTCGCGCCGAGACCGAGGACGTAAATGGCGGAGTCGGTGATGGTGTCGTAGCTGGCCGAGTTCGCGGCCATGACGGTGAAGAAACTCATGCCGCCGACCTGAAACACCTCCGGCGCGAAGAGGTAGGGAAGGCCGGATGCGTTTGGCGTGAGCGTGGCGGCGCGGGTGAAGCCGCTGCCGAGGTCGCGATACACGGCGATGGAGTTTCCACCCGCCACGCAGGCGTAGCAGAGCGCTCCACCAAACTCCGGCGCGGTGAAGGCGAGCACGTTGCGCTTGTCCACCGCCGGTTCGCTGGTGACGGCGGCCACGGTGCGCGTGGCGGTGGCGTAGCGGGCGATTTCCTGCGAGCTGGGGCCGGTAAAGACGGCGTAGGCGATGTCTTCCGTGCCGGGGATGAACGCGGGATAAAAGCTGCCCGCCTTGTAGCTGGTGAGGTCGTAGGTGGTGCTGGGTGCGACCTCATCCGCCCAGCGGTAGGTGCCGGTGCCGTTCGGCGTGGTGCCATAGCGGTAAATGTATTTGGTGCTCGCGAGTGTGGCATCGCGGCGTGAGAGCGGCCCCATGCCGTGGTTGGGCGATGCGATAAAGGTGGCCTGCTGGAGGTTCACGGTGTCACTGGTATTGATGATGGCGCGGAAGGCCTGCCGCTGGCCGTTGGTGCCGGGCTTGGTGTAAAAGAGGGAGCCGCCCGCGCTGTCGAGTGCCCACTCGGGGCCGTTGGGCGTGAGGCCGGTGGGATTGGCGGCGGTCCAGATGGTGGAGACGCCGGAGTCGATGAGCGTGTCTTTGCCCGTGGCGCTGGTGAGCAGGCCGTTGCCGGGATTCACACCGCCCACCCAGATCTCCTGCGTGCCGCCGCTGCCGGTGGTTTGGAAAACGACGCGGTTGGTCGCGGAGTCGAGCTCGGGATCGAGGTAATCCACGCCCGCAGCGCCGACTTGCACGTCATTCACCGCCGCGCTGGGGGCGATGGTGAGCGTGAGGGGCCGCGTGACGTTCACGCCGCGCTCGTCGGTGGCCTGCACGGTGAAATGGAAAGTGCCCGCGCTGGTCGCGGTGCCGCTGAGCAGGCCGCTGCTACTGAGCGTGAAGCCCGGCGGCAGCGTGCCGGAGGCGAGGCTCCAGGCGTAGGGCGCGACTCCGCCACTGCCGGTGAGCGAGTGGGAGAAGCCGAGGCCGACCACGGCGGGGAGCATCGTGCCCGAGGGGTCGGCGATGCTCAGCGGACTCTTGAAGATGCCCGTGGCGGCACGGCGCAGGCCATAGGTATTGTAGAAAACAAAAGCCTGGTCCGTGGCCGTGTAAGGCTCTGGCTCCATGCGCTCGGAAACCGTCCCTGTCAGCGCGCCATCGTCCACACGGCGCACCAAACGTTTGTTCGGGTTCGTGCCGAGGCCGAGCACCCAGATGGAGCGGTCGCCGCCGCGCCAGTCGTTCACGTCTGCCGCGTTGACGACGAAATAGGTCACGCCGCCGATGCCGGTCTGCGGCGAGAGGATTTCCGTGGAGAAGATGTATTTGTGCGTGTTCCCCGCCGGGAGCCGCAGCGTGGCGATGCGCGTCCAGGAGCCATCTGGAGCATTGAGATTGCGATAGACACCGAGGGAGGTGTTGTCCACGCGGGCCACCATGCACAGCTCGCCGCCGAACTCGGGCGCGAGGAAAAAGCCGGGGTCGTTTTTGTTGCCCTCATCGTTCGTCAGCACCTGACCGATGTTCGTGTCTGCATTGAGCCGCCCGATTTGCCCGACCGTGGAGCCAGGCGCGAGATGCACATAGCCGAAGTCCGATGAAACGGAACTCCACATGCTCATCTGGAAAGGATCGAAGCCCTCGATGACGTGGATGTTGGTGGGATCGTTCATAAAGACCCAGCCGAGCTTCGCGCTTGGCACCGGCCAGATGTAGTTGAAGGCCAAGCGCGGCGGCAGGCCGTCGTCGAAACGGCTCGGCGCATTGCCATAGCAGTCCTGCGCGTCCGTGGTGAGCTGGGTGATGACGCTCGCGCCGTTGACCACTTTGGCCTTCCACTGCTGCTGGATGCCCTGCGAGTCTTCCTTCGTGTAGGCGACCGCCCAGCCCGTGCCATCGCGCACCCACTCGGGGCCGTTGGTGGCGAACTTGGCGTTCAAACCCGGCGTGCCCACGATGTAGCTCAGATTCGTGTCCATCTGATAATCGCGGCCCGTGGCGGTGACAAAGGAGGCTGTCTGCGGATCGAGATCGCCCACCCAGAGCGTGCGGTCACTGTCCATGAAGGTCACCTGGGCCGTGGTCTCATTGAACTCCGGGTCCGCATACGAACCGCCCTGCTGGCCGATGAAGGGCGCACTCGGTGCAAAGCCGTCCGCCACTTTTACCGAGAAGGTTTTGTCAAAGGTCGCGCCAGCCGCATCTGTGACCCTCACGGTGTAGGAGAAGGTGCCGTTCACGGTCGGAGCACCGGAAACGACGCCATCCGCGCCGAGGGTAAGGCCCGATGGCAAAGCACCGCCAATCAACTGCCAGGTATAAGGTGCCACACCACCGCTGACCGGAATCGTGAGCGAATAGGCCAGCCCGCGATTCACCGCCAGCTCCGTGCCCGGCACATCGGCGATGCCGAGCGGCTGCGTCATGACGCCCGTCCGTGCGCGGCGCAGGGTCCCGCCGATGTTGAAATACACAAACACCTCCTCGCTGCCCACCAGCACCTCCGGCTCGAAACGGTCAGCCGCAGTGCCATTGTCAATGCGACGCGCCAGACGGTTGCCCGCGTCCGCGCCGAGACCGAGGACATAAATCGCGCCATCCGTGGAGAGGTGGTAGTCCTGGTTGTTCTGCATCACCACGGCGAAATAAGTCACGCCGCCCACCTGGAAGATTTCCGGCGAATACATGTAAGGCAGCGCCGGGTCGTTCGGCGAAAGTGTCGCCACCCGCGTGTAGCCGCTGCCCAGATCGCGGTAGATGGCCAGCGCGTTCACATCCACCACGCAGGCATAGCACAGCTCGTTGTTAAACTCCGGAGCGTTGAAGGCGACGATGTTCTGCTTCGGCACCGTCGGCTCATTCGTGATGTAAGTGCCCGTGAGCGTCGAGGTCGAGTAGCGATACAGGTCGGCAGTGGTCGGACTGGTGAACCGGCTGTAAACGACGTCCTCGGTGCCTGGAAGCCACGACGGAGCAAAAGCCCCCGTATTGAGACTCGTCAGCGTGTTGATCGCGGTGGCATTCGCCTCATCCGCCCAGCGCGACGGCCCAGGCGACTCCGGCCCGGCAGCGTAGCGATAGAAGAACTTCGTCGTCGCCAGCGTCGCATCCTGTCGCACCGTCGCATTCGTCGCCCACGACGGCCCCGGCACACTCGTCAGTTGCGTCACCGTCACATTCCCCGCCGTCAGGTTCGAGGCCCGGAAAATCTGCGGAATGCCCAGACCATCCGGCTTCGAGTAAAACACCGCCACTCCCGCGCTGTCCTCGCCCCACTCCGGCCCGTTGTTCGTCTGGGCCGTCGGCCCCAGCGTGGCGATCGCCGTGTCCACCAGCAAGTCCTGTCCGTTCGCCGAAACGAACGCGCCCGTTGCCGGATTGATTTCGCCAATCCACACCCGGGGCACACTCGCGGAGCTGTTTTGAAACACCACGCGACTCGTCCCCGAATGAAACTCCGGGTCCCCATACGAGACCCCCGTCTGGCCGACCTGGATGTCATCGGGGACGAACTGGGCGCGAGCGGGCATGGCCGCCAAGAACACGAAACCCAGCAGGAGCAGCGGAGTGATGGAGGGGTGGAGTTTTGGAGTCATGGAGTGCTGGCTTTACGGGCGCTTGATTTCCCAGCGGTAAAACTGCCGCTGCGTGCCGGGCGCAGGCGTGACGAGTTGCGAATGCGTTGTGTTGTTTCCGTTGCGTGGGCTGCCGAGATCGAACCATTGGGTAAAGTCGGGCGTGTATTGGAGCTGGTATTGCCAGCCGGTGGCGGTGTCGGTGGTGAGGTCGAAGTTGGAACCGCTGATGTGGATCTTGGGCTGCTCATCGGGCAGGACGGCGCGGTGAATCCAGGCGGTGTTGTGGTAGGTCCAGTCCACGAGCGCGGCGGCGTCGAAGCCGCTGAAATACAGCACGCGTCCGCCATCCTCGGGGAAGGGCGAGAGGCAGATGGCGCGGGCGGCGCGGAGGCCGTGCTCGTCGGCGTCGTTGTTGGGCAGCGGCTCGGCGGGGTCGAAGACGCGGCCGCATTCGTACGTCGCTTCGAGGTGGCGGAGCAGGTAGTAGGCGCTGTTGCCTTCCTGCGTGCCGTAGCCGAGCGGGTGCGTGATGCCGAGGCCGATGAAGCGCACGGGCTGGCTGGTGGCTGGGTGCGGGATTTCCGGCATGTCGTTGTAGCTGGAGAGCGTGGGGAAATCGAGCTTCACGCCGTCGCGCCATTCATCGCCGAGGAAGGTCTGGATGCTCATCTCCTCGGTGACGCTGTGCCCGTTGCGCGGGTCGCCGCCGATGGGGTCGATGCAATAGATGCTGCCGAAGGACTCGAGCGTGACCAGTGCCACGTCGTAGCCAAATCCCTTCGGGTGCGGCACGGCGGTGAAGCCGCGGATATCGGGATTTTTGGTGCCGTTGAGCGGCCATTCATAGACGAACTTCCACTGCGGATTCGGCCCGTCCTCGCGATAGAAGACCCCGCCGATGTTGTCGCCGACGACTCCGTTTCCGCCGATGCAGGCGTAGAGGACGCCGTTGCAAACGCCCGCGCTGAGCATGCGCTCGCTGCCGGTGAGTTCGGAGGTGCTTTCCCAATCAATGAGGCCGGTGGTGGCGTTGTAACCGCCGCGCACGAAGTTGTTGTTCGCCCCGCCGAAGCCGACGAAGACATGATGGATGTCCGTGACGGAATCGATGTGGTCCACGATGAGGCGCGTGGTGCGTCCGCCGGAGATGGCGGGGCCGGGATAGGTGGGTGTCCAGGTGTTGGTGTCGTCATTGCGCACCCAGACGACGGGACGGCGGAGGGAGGGGCCATACGGCGGCGGCATTTCACCGGAACCGGCGAGCAGCAACGTGACGGGCGGATTCAGCGGTGCGCCGTTCTTGTCCGTGGTCAGCGTGATGGAGGCAAGATTCTCGATGCGCAGAAACGTCTGGCCAAACGCTGCATCCTGACGCCACGGCGCATTCCACGCGTCCTTCACCAGCACTTGCGCGCCGGGATGCGGGTCGGGCGAGCCCGCGCCGTAGAAGATGTCGTTCCAGTAGCCGATGCCGGCAAAGAGCCTGCCTTTGTGCGCCACGAGGCTCATGCCCTCGGTGCCGCTCATGAAGTTGCCGTTCACGTCGTAAGTGCCGGGCGTGTAGTCGCGGGCGACTTTCATCCGCGACCAAGTCGGCGTGGTGGCGGGTGCGTGCGGTGTGACGTGGCGCGTGATGGAGCTGAACCGGGTTAGGGCGCTGGTTTGCAACCCGTAGCCCGCGCGGTCGAGCACATCGTCATCGTAAGTGGCGGTGAGCGCGAGGGAGATGGCGTTCGTGCCGTTGCGGAAGGTCAGCGTGCGCGTGGCGGCATCGTATTGCAGGCGAAACTCGGCCACCGTGTCCGCAGCGATGAAGGGCCAGGTGGCGGTAGTGGCGTTGTTGTTCTGCAACTCGGTGATGCTGGCCGCGCCGCTGCCGAAACCGAAACTGATGCGGATGAAGCGCGTCGTTTGGAGGCGGTCGCCGAGCACGATGGAGCCATTGCGGCTGTAGCCGGCCTTGGTGAGCGTTTCCATGGTCCATGCCAGCTCCCAATCCTCCGCCAGCGAGAGCGGAGAGCTGACCTCATTAGCCATGTAGCTGTAGCCGGTGCCGGTTTTCTCCAGCTCGTAGCCGCTGGTGTTGCTGCTGGGATTGCGCACGAGGTTGGCATTGGAAATCGTCGGCGCACCGCCGCCCCAAATCGGCTCCACCGTGCCTTTTTCCCACTCCGCGTGAGCGGCGGCGAGTTCGGCGGCTTTCGCGGGATTCGACGCGGCGAGGTTCGTCGTCTCGCCGAGGTCGGTGGCGAGGTTGAACAGCTCCACTTCGCCGGTCGCGTTCTGGCGGCGCAGTTTCCAGTCACCGATGCGCACGGCGCTTTGCCCGCCCGTGCTGCCGCCCTGCCTCCAGAAAAGCGGTCGCTGCAAGGGCGAGGGCGAGGCACCGCTCAATCGCGGCAGCAGGCTGGTGCCGTCTGTGCTCTGTCCGGCCAGCAGCGGCACATTCGCGGCGGCGAGCACGGTGGGCAACAGGTCGTGCGTGATGACCTGGTCCGGCAGCGTCTGACCCACCAGCGCCGGGGCGATGCCCGCTGGCCAGTGGATGGCAAAAGGCACGCGGATGCCGCCCTCGTAGAGTTCCGACTTGTTGCCACGCAGCGGGCCGTTGTGCGACCAGTTCGGGGCATTGAGGCTGAGATTGTCCTCCGGCCCGCCGTTGTCGCTGGTGAAAAGGATGAGCGTGTCATTCATGAGGCCGCGCTGCGTGAGTTTCGCCAGCACCGCGCCCACCGCGTCATCGAGCGCGATGGTCATGGCGGCGAGCGTTTTGCGCTCCGGCACCGTGATGTCCTGGATGCGCGGGTCCGCCAGCCGCACCGCATCCGCCTCGAGCGGCGTGTGGACGCCGTTGAAGGCCAGATACATGAAAAACGGCTGCCCTGGATGATTCGTGGCGTGCGAATCAATGTAAGCCGCCGCCTCGCTGCCGAACCTATCCGTCAGATAAGGCTGCCCCGCCGTCTCGGTGATGAAGGTGCCGTTGCGCTGGAGCTTGCTCGACGCGCTCGCGCCCGTGAAGTGAAAGTAAGTCCGCCCGCCGGAGAGATGGCCGAAGTATTCGTCGAAGCCGCGCTGGTTCGGATGATGCACAGCGAGGTCCTCGCCCAGGTGCCATTTTCCGAGCGCGTAAGTGCGGTAACCGGAGGCCTTCAGCGTGTTCGCGATGGTCTTCTCCGTCGTGGGCATGCCGACATTGGGCTCCGTGCCATACACCGTCTCCACGCCGAAGCGCGACTGATACCGCCCCGTGAGCAATCCCGCCCGCGTGGGTGTGCAGACCGGCGCATTCGCATACCCCTGACTGAACCTCACCCCGCCCGTGGCGATGGAATCAATGTTTGGCGTCAGGTCCGCGAAGTCGCCATTGATGCCGCCGCCTTGGAACCCGAAGTCCGCATAGCCCGCGTCGTCGGCGAGGATGAAGATGACATTCGGCGTGGCGTGAGTTTGGACGCAAAGGACAGCCAGGAACGCAACGACGAGCGGAGCGGTGGAGTTTTGGAGACATGAAGGAACAAAAGGATGCCCCATGGGCACTCGAAACATGGACAAGGCCTTTGAAGGGGGAATGTTGGAGCGATGGAGTCTTGGAGTGATGGGACAACCATCAATCCACCACTCCACTCCTCGAGTGCTCTGCCGCCTCACCGCCGGATGGAATAAAGATGCTGGTCCGTGCGGATGAGCAGCCGGTCCCCGGCGAGCGCTGGCGTGGCCATGCACATCTCGCCGCCCAGGCTGTTGGTATGGATCAGCTCGAACCGGTCTCCGGCGTGGAGGACGGAGGTGTGGCCGTCTTCGTCGAGGCAGAAAATCTTGTCGCCCACAGCCCAGGGCGATGCGGTGAAGCCGGGGCCGCTTGGCAGGCGCTCTTTGATGTAAAGCGGCTGGCCCGTCTTCGCATCAAAGCAGCTCAGCAGGCCGCGATCATAGAGCACGTAGAGTTTGCCCTGGTGAACCAGCGTCGTGGGATTGTACGGCGCGATTCGCGGGTCCCACCACGCGATGAACTCGCCGCTGCGTGCTCCTTCCGGCGGGGTGATATCGCCACTGGCACCGGGTTTGATGGCGTAGAAAGCCTTCAGCTTGTCGCCTATATAGCCGGAGCTGACATAGAGCAACCCGTCCGCCGCATACGGCATACCGATGGTGATGCTGGACATGCCTCGCAGGGACCAGAGCAGCTTGCCTTCAAGGTCGTAACTGCGCACCGCGCCGCTGCCAGCGGTGACGATCTCCGTACGCTGCTCATGCTGCCAGACAAAGGGGGGCGACCAGTTGCTCTTTTCATCGCGCGGTGTGCGCCACACCTCCCGGCCGCTCCGTTTGTCCAGGGCAAGCAGATAACTTTGCTCGTCGTTGTCGCACTGGTAGTAGAGCCGCTCGCCATGCAGCACGGGGGAGGCCGCCGTGCCCCAGCCAGCGCGGGTCCGGCGCGGCTCCAGTCGATGCTTCCACAGCTCCTTGCCCTCGAAATCGAAACAGAAGAGGCCGACTCCGCCAAAGCAGGCAACCACACGCTCGCCATCCGTGGCGGGCGTCTCGGAGGCATAGCTGTTTTTCAGGTGTATCGGCGTCTGCGGGCGTTCCTGATGCACCGTCTTCTCCCACACCGGCTTTCCCGTGGCGAGATCGAGACAAAGCACCTTCCACGCGTGCTCCGTGGACGGAATGTCCGGCCGGTTGCCGCCGAGATAGAGCCCCTTCTTCGGCGCTTCGGTTTCTCCGCTGTTGATGACCGTGGTCAAAAACACGCGCTCCCCCCAAACCACCGGCGAAGACCATCCGCGCCCCGGAATAGGCGTCTTCCACTCCACGTTCTCCGTGACCGACCATTTGTCCGGCAGGTTGACGTTGTCAGAAACCCCTCGCGCGTCGGCACCACGAAACTGCGGCCAGTTTTCGGCGGCAAACGATGAGGAACAGAGAAGGCCGAGAATGGGAACAAGAAGGAGGCGCTTCATGGTGAGTGGTGATGGGATTATCTTTGCTTCCAAAGCGGCGTCAGCTCCGCCTCGGTCACCGCGCCATCCTTGTCGGCATCGAGCTTGTCGAAGAGCGCGGCGGGGAGTTCGTCGCGGCTGAGTTTGCCGTCGTTGTTCTGGTCGCGTTGTTTGAAGGGACTACTCATGCCGCTGCCGCCCGGAGTGCCGTTCATCGCTGCGGGAGCAGTGAGGCCGCAGGCTTCGTTCGCCAGGGCGAGGAAGGCTGGATAGGTCGGGGCTTTGTAGTGCTGGGTCTGCACCATGAAGAGCGTGAAGGTGCGCTTGCTGCGGTCCACGACGAACTGCGTGCCGTCCGCGCCGCCCCAGCCGTAGCTGCCCGCGCCGTTCACGATGCCGCCGAGGCCGTATTTCATCGTAGGATGCTTGAGGTGGTTCTCGAAGATGAGGTCCACGGTCTCAGGCTTCAGCACGCGCACGCCGTCGAGTTCGCCACGATTCAGGATCGTGAGACAGAGCCGCTCATAATCGCCGATGGTGCCGAAGAGGCCGTGTCCGCCGAGGCAGAGCGTTGGCTTGGTGCTGACCTTGGCGAGGTCGGTTCCAGGTACGAGCACGGCGGCGCCCGGCTGCCCGTAGATTTGGCAAAGGCGGTTGACTTTCGCGGCGGGGACGTGGAAGTCGGTGTCGGGCATCTTCAACGTGCCGAAGAGGCGCTCTTTCAAAATGACATCGAGCGGCTGGCCGGTGAGGGCTTCGAGATAGCGTCCGAGGATGTCGAGGCCCATGCCGTAGTTGTAGCTGGTGCCGGGCTGGAACATCAGCGGCTCCTTCGCCACGGCTTCGGAGAAGTCCTTCAAGGTCGCGCCCGGCTTTGTCATCGCCTGATAGGCCATCGCCGCCGCGGCCTGACCACCGCCGTAGCCGAGTCCGCTGCTGTGGCTCATGAGCATACGCGGCGTGATGGGCGCCTTCGCCGGGACGACCGCACCGCCTTCCTTCACCTTTGGTTCGGCCCACTCGGGGCAATGCTTGGCGATGGGTTCATCGAGCGTGAACTTGCCCTCTTCGTAAAGCGTGAGCGCGGCGAGTGCGATGACAGGCTTCGTCATGCTCATGAGGCGAAAGATGGCGTCCTTCTCCATCGCACGTCCTTTTTCGATGTCCGCCATGCCAAAGTTCTCGAACCAGCCACGCACGCCGTCCTTGTGAATGAGGGCCAAAATGCCCGCGACGTTCTTCGCCGCGACATGCCGCTGCATTTCGACATCGAGCTTGGCGATGACCGCCGGCTTCAACCCGGCTTTCGCGAGTTCAGGGCCATGCGGACGCGGCTGGAAGTTCTCCGCCGGAGGCAAGGGCGCACCGCTGGAGACGCCCATGCCTTTCCACTTCGAGGCCTGAGCGTGGACTTGAACCACAGAGGTCCAGAGCACACAGAGAAGCAGCAGCGGAGAGATGGAGGGGTGGAGCTTCATGGTGCAACAAACAAAGTTCACGCCAGAAGCCCCTTCACCACATTTCCCTTCACTTCCGTAAGGCGCATATCGCGTCCTGCGTAGCGGTAGGTGAGCTTGGTGTGTTCCAAGCCGAGCAAGTGGAGGATGGTGGCGTGCCAGTCGTGGATGTGGACGGGGTCGACGACGCTTTCGTAGCCGAATTCGTCGGTCTCGCCGTAGCTGTGGCCCGGCTTCACGCCGGCGCCGGCGAACCAGGTCGTATAACCGGTGTGGTTGTGGTCGCGGCCGTCGTCGATCTGCGCATACGGTGTGCGGCCAAACTCGCCGGCGAAGATGACGAGCGTGTCTTTGAGCAGGCCACGGCCTTCGAGATCGGTGAGGAGTCCCGCGATGGACAGGTCCACGGCTGCGGCGTGTTTGCCGTGGTCTTCGGTGAGATTGCGATGTTGGTCCCAGCCGCCATGATTCACCTCCACGAAGCGCACACCGGCCTCCAACATGCGTCGCGCCATGAGACATTGGCGGCCGAAGTCGTCGGTGGTGGTGTCGCCGATGCCGTAGAGCGTTTTCACGGTGTCGGACTCGCTTTCGATGTCGAGCACGCTGGGCAACGCATCCTGCATGCGGAAGGCGAGTTCGTGGGATTCGATGAGGCCCTCGATGGCGGCGTTCTCCGGCTGGCGCTGCTGCGCGGCGCGGTTGAGCTGCTGCACGAAGTCGAGCTGGGCGCGTTGCTCAGGTCGTGCGAGTTGCGGATGGGCGAGGTTGCTGATTTTGGCCTGGGCGATGGGCTGCCGTCCGTTGCCGATGCGCGTGCCTTGGTAGATGGCGGGCAAAAACGAGCTGCCGTAGTTCGCGGAGCCGCCATTGCCGGGATTTGGGCTTAGGGTGACAAAGCCGGGCAGGTTTTCATTCATGCTGCCGAGGCCGTACGTAATCCAAGCGCCCATGCTGGGACGTGGCGCGGTGGGAATCCCGCAGTGCATTTGCAGGAAGGCAGGCGGATGATTCGGCACATCGGTCTTCATGCTGCGGATGAGGCAGAGCTTGTCCGCGTGCTTGGCGATGTTGGGGAACAATTCGCTGATCCAGAGGCCGCTCTTCCCTCGCTGCTTGAACTCCCAGACCGGGGCCATCAGTTTGCCGGTGGGAACCTTGCCTTTGCCGATGGGTTTGCCCGCGTATTTGGCCAACTCGGGCTTGTAGTCGAAGCTATCCACATGAGATGGACCGCCGTCCATGCAGAGGAAGAGGACGCGCTTGGCCCTGGCGGGAAAATGCGGCTGTTTTGGGGCGAGCGGTGCGGCGTTGTCCGCGAGGGCGCGTTGCGTGGCGAGCGCAGAGAAGGCGAGGTAGCCGAAGCCCGCGCTGGTGCGTTGCAGCCATTCGCGGCGGGAGAAGGCGGGGTGTGGGGGATTCATGGAGCGATGGAGTTCTGGAGGCACGGCGGTGTGGGGTTTGGAAAGCGGTGGTGGCTTGACGAGGTGTTCGCGGGAAGGCAATTTCTCTGCATGAGCACACTGGGCGAAATCGAATCCGCCGTCGCAAACCTGCCGCAGCAAGACCAATGGTCATTGCTGGAGTGGTTGCAGAGCCGTTTGCCCGCGCAGCGGTCGGTGGAAGTGCCGTCGCTGGAGGATCGCAAGCAGTGGTTGGCCGAGCTTGCGGAACTGCGTGCGCGCACCAGCACGGGCAAGGCAGGTGCGCCATTGCAAGAGATCATGGATGACCTTCGCGAAGAACGCTTCTGATGAGTTTCTGGGACACATCCGCTATCCTGAAGCTCTATCTGACCGAAGCGGATTCGCCGCAATATTTGGCTCGCGCATCCAATTCCTCTGAGATCATTACTGCCTTCATCGGAAAGCATGAGGTGCGGGCCGCACTCCGCCGACGCGAGTCCGAGGGCGTGTTGTCGGCGGGCGGAGCCGACCTTTGTTTTCAAAGGCTGCTCCAAGACATTCAAACGGGTCGGGTGCGCATCATTCCAGAGTCTCCGGAGCTTGATCGGGAGTTTGGGGGCGTTTTGGACCGATGTCTTTCGCAGGTGCCCCCCGTATTCGTCCGCACGAATGACGCCTTGCATCTCGCCGCCGCGAAAATTTCGGGGGAAACGGAGTTTGTGACCGCGGATGCCCGGCAAGCTGCGGCAGCCGCTTTGATCGGGCTGACGGTAACGCCTTGATCCCGCGTTCCCGCTCACGATCCGATTTCCCGAAGACAAACATGACCGCTTGCGCCAAGTGGCCAAGCACCCCGGTGTGATCACGATCAATCTCATCGAAGACCTGTTCACGATCGGTATCTCATTTCACCCCCTCGCCAAAAACTCATGGCTCGCCCAGAGGCTCTGGCAGAGGGCGGCCCAGCCTTTGGCGGCGTCGGAGTTCGATTTCACAAACTTGAGCGCGGCCTCGATCTCGGAGTCAGTCGGAGGACGGTTGAAGATGCGCTCGTAGGCGAGCTTCACGCGGTGCGGTTCGCTTTTCGGGCGGTCGGTGAGGAGGCGTTGCGCGGCGAACTCGGCGGCTTTCAGCACGTAGGGGCTGTTGAGCAGGTAGAGCGACTGCGCGGGCACCGTCGTCTGCGGGCGCTGGCCGGTGACGATGCTGCCGGGCGTCATGTCGAAGAGCGCGAGCGACTCCAGCGGCAGATTGCGCATTACGGGCAGATAGACGGAGCGATGCGGGGAAATCTGATCCAATGGGCCTCGAATCTTGGTTTGCACCCCGGTGACATAACCTTCTCCGTACGCGCCGACTGCGCTGCCGGTGGGCGGCGTGAGGTCGAGCTTGCCAGCAGTGAGCAGCATGGCATCGCGGATGGACTCGGCATCGAGCCTGCGCGGCGTCATGCGCCAGAGCAGGGTGTTGTCCGGATCGGCCTCGAAGCACTTCGCGTCATGCGCGGTGCTCAGCGCATACACGCGGCTCGTCATCAGCTCGCGGATGAGTTTTTTCACCGACCAGCCTTCTTTGACAAAACGAGTCGCGAGATGATCCAGCAGCGCGGGATGCGTCGGCGCTTGTCCGGACAGACCGAAATTGTCCGGCGTGGTGACAATGCCCTGGCCGAAAAGATGCAGCCACACGCGGTTCACGATGATACGGGCGGTAAGCGGATTGTCCGGTGAGGCGATCCACGAAGCGAGTTCCTTGCGCCCGCTGCCGCCGGAGATCGTGCTGCTCGTCTTCGCGAGCATCGGCAGGCCGCGCGGCACCATGGCACCGGGCTTTTGCACCTCACCTCGAATGAGCAGCGCGGAGTCGCGCGGCTTCTCACGCTCCAGCACACAGGTGGCGAATTGCTTCGGCGTGCCGTCGGCTTCGTAGGCGGCGAGATGGGCTTTGTCCGTGGCGAGCCGCAGCCGTGTCTGCACAAACTCGGATGAAGCAAACATGCGTTGCTTTGTCAGTTCGGCGAGACGCGCGGACTTCTGGGCAATCGCTGCTTCCAACTTGCTGCGCTCGGGTGTCGTCAGGGTTTTCAGCGCATCCGGCTGTCCCGCACCGGCAGGCAGGGGCACCAGAGTGCTGGCGTTGTTATTCTGCACCATTTCGACCGTGCCGAACTTCGTCTCCGTACTGCGAAAAATACCTGCCAGTGCATAGTAGTCCCGCTGCGAGACTGGATCGTATTTGTGATCGTGGCAACGGGCGCAGGCGGCGGTGAGACCTAGGAAGGCCTGGCTCACGGTGTCGATCTGCTCGTCCACCACATCCATCTCAAACTGGAGCGGGTTCTTTTCGATGTGCGACTTCGGCCCGATGGCGAGAAAACCGGTCGCGATGAGCAACTCCGCCCGCTCCTTGTCATCGCGTGCCTCCAACAAATCGCCCGCGATCTGCTCGCGGATAAACTGATCAAACGGCATGTCCGCATTGAAGGCCTTGATCACATAATCGCGATACCGCCACGCCTGCGGATAGGCGAAGTCCGTCTCCTTGCCACTGCTCTCCGCATACCGCGCCACGTCTAGCCAGTGACGGCCCCAGCGCTCGCCAAACTGCGGCGACTTCATGAGTTCATCAATCACGCCGTCGAGGCGCGACTCGCTCGGTGCCGCGAGAAAGGCCGTCACCTGCTCCGCTGTCGGCGGCAGGCCGGTCAAATCGAGAGACACCCGACGAAGCAGCGCCGTAGGAGCCGCATCCGCCACAGGCTCGAGACCATTTTTCTCCAACTCCGCCAAAACAAAGCGATCCACCTCCGTGCGGGGCCAAGAAGTGTTTGCCACCGCCGGCGCTGTGGAATCGTTCACCGGCTTGAAGGCCCAATGATCCATCCGCGCTTCCATCTTCTGTTCCACGGCTACCGCTTGGCCTTCCGGCATCGGGGCACCGCGCTTCACCCACTCCACAAAGTTCGCGATCACCGCGTCGCTCAGCCTTCCGCCATGCTTCTCCGGTGGCATTTGCAAATCGGGATCCTCATGCCGCAGCGACTTGATGAGCAAACTCTCCTCCGGCTTTCCCAGCACCACGGCTGCCCCGCTATCGCCTCCCTTCAGTAACGCTGCCCGCGCATCCAGAGCCAGCCCCGCCTTCACCTTGTCCGACTCCGCACTGTGGCACTCGTAGCAGCTCTTGATCAGCACTGGACGGATGTTTTTCTCGAAGAAGGCGAGATCGGCATCGCTTGCCACCGGAGCGCTGGCACTCTTGCCTGCCCCGGCATCCTTTTCTACGGGCTGCTTCGGTGCGGTGGGAGACTTGACCTCTGCTCCCTTTAAATGCTCCTCAAACCACGAGATCTCCAACGCGGTGGCTTCTTGGAAGCCTTCGCGGTAGATCCCGTAGTGCGTGATGCCTTTGACCACGTGATACTTTGAAGGGACTCCGCGTGCCGCGATTTGCTTCTGGGCTTCGGCGACGATCTCGTTGTTGCTCAGCTCCTCGTTCTCCGCGACGACGAAGAGCGCGGGCACGTTGATCCTGGCGGCGGCTTCGAGAGCGCTGAAGCTGATGCTTTTCGCCGCGTTCGTCCGCATGTTCGAGTAACGCTCCATTTTGCCGGTCATCTTGCCGGTTTCCAGCGGCACAGGCTCCACCTCGCCACGTGCCTGCTGCGTGTGCAGGCGGAAGGCGGCGGCGAGGGCGCGATCACGATTCGCACCGCCGAGTCCAGGCACCTGCGCCACGACGCACTTCACGCGGGGGTCCGTGCCGGCCATATAAGTCACGAGCCCGCCGCCGTAGCTGCTGCCCATGATGCCGATGCGCTGCGGGTCTACCGTCGGCTCGCCCACCAGAAAGCTGATCGCCGCGCGGATGTCCTCGGTCTGGTCGGTGTAGTTCATCTGCCAGCGCAGCGCCTTCACCTTGATCGTCAGTTCGCCCTTCTCGTCCGGTTTCGGCTGTGGCTCGACGGCCATGAGCTGACTCTCGCTCTCGCCCCAGCCGCGATAATCGAATGCCAGGGCCACGTAGCCTTTCTCCGCAAAGATCGGTCCCAAGCGTCCACCCGTGCCCCCTTTGGTGCCGCCCGTTCCCGCACAGAAGACGATGGCAGGCAGCTTCTCGCCTTCCTTGCGGTCCTTCGGCAGGTAGAGATCGCCCGCCATGCGCGTGCCATCGCTCCAGACGGTGATGGCACGCTTCTCGACCGTGTCTGGCAAGGTCCCGCGTGCCGCCGGCTCGTTTGGATTCGCTGAACCCGGGGCTGGGGCCGTTGACGGAGTTGGCGTTGGTGCAGGGGTTGCCGTCGCCCCTTTCGCCTTGCCCTTGGCGAAATGGGCTGTCACTTCCGCGATGGTGCCGATGCCATCGTGATCCGCGTCGACCTGATCAAAGAGCTTCGGCATCTCCTGGCGGGAGATCTTGCCGTCGCTATCGCGGTCGAGTTTTTTGAACCATTCGGGCAAGGGCGCGTCCTGGGGCCATCCGGCGGCCGGAATGAGGAAAAGGAAGCAGATTCGAAGAAGCGGTTTCATTTCAGTTCGCGGCGAGGGTTTGCGGAAGCGGGAGGAAGTATTCAAGATAACCGATCATCATTTCATCGACGGTTTGGCTGCCCCATTTCACGAGCTTGTTGGGATCGGGGTTTGCCTTGTTCGCGGTGCTGTTGTCATAGACCGCCGTGATGGTGAGGGTGCTGCCGCGGGGAATCAGCTTGGGCTCTTTGAAATCGTAGCGGAGCTGCCAATTGAAATCATAGCGCGGAATATCGAGGAGAACCTCGTTGCGGCCGTCTGGATAGGCGACTTCGTATTTGAACGCTTTGCCGCGGATATGCAGGTGCGCCATAAAGCTGGTCACCGGCATATCAAAGGGCACCATTTGCTTCTTGGTTTCGATGTGGTTCGGCGCGCCCGCTGGAATGGCGATCTTGGGATTGGCGACGGCCACGGTGCGGACTTCGTATTGCGGTGGCGCTTTGGTAAAGACCAGCCCCATGCGGAGCCGCTCCATTTTGGCCGTACCGCTGGGTGTGTAATGGATCTGGAAGCTGACCCGGGCGCCCGCGGGGATCTTCCGGGCAAAACCGTCTGGATAATGATGCGCGCCATTTCCGGGCACATAAATGGCCCAGTATCCACCGGCGCCTTCCTCGCGGTCGCGGGCATCCGTGCCGGGCTCATGCACTTGCACGATGACGTGATGCACCACGTCGCGTTCGCTCGGGAGAATTTCGTAGGCAGTGACCCACTTGTCTTCGGTCAGCGTAGTCTCCACGACGTCGAAGGCGTAGGGCATAAAACCGGTGGCCTTGATATCATACGCCTTACTCAACGGAATGATCAGATCGGGGGTTCCGATGGTCCACTCCGCGGGATAGATTCGAGGCACGGGAGCTTCCGCGGGATCACCCAACGGCCGATCGCTCGATTCCAGCCAAGCGAGGAGGTCGGCTTTGTCCCGGGCAGAGAGGGAGCAGTCGTTCCCCCAAGGATTCTTTGCCGGATCCGGCTCCAACGCCGCGAACCAAGGAGGCATGGTGCCCTCCGTGATGACGCGCTTGATCACTTTGGCGCGGTCGCTGACTTCTTCGATGTCGTCGAGCGCAAAGGGGGCGATGCCGCCCTCCCGGTGGCAGGTGACGCAATTCTGTTGAAGGATGCGAGCGACGTCGCGGTGATAGGTTACGGTGGAGGTGGCAAGGGGAGCGGCATCTCCCAAATCCAACTCACAACCGGGTGCGGCGGTGGCGGCGACGAGTGGATCCTCGTTCTTGAGGAAGGCTTGTACCGCTTCATGGAGATAGCGATGGCGAGGGGCGTCGAGGCTGTAATTGATGCCGTATTGGTCATCGAGCGCTCCGCGGTAAATTAGCGTGCGTTTGGCATCCAGGAGAAAGACCTCGGTGGTGGTGCGTGCCTGGAGTGCGACGGTGAGAGCCTTGTCCTTATCGTGAATATAGGGGACGGTGATTCCTTGGGCCGTGATCTGCGTGCTGATCTCTTCGGTTGTCTCACTGGCGAACGGATTGACCAAGATCAGGGCCAGACCGAGTTCTCGCAATTCTCCTTGCAGCTGCGTCAAGCTGGGCAAATAGCGTTTGCTGACAGGACAGGTGGCGCTGGTCATAGCAATCACCACGCCCTTCTGATTCTTTAGATCGCTCAACCGATGCGTGCGTCCGTCGAGCCGGGAAAACGTGGCGTCCGGAACCATCCTTCCGATGCCGGCCTCGGAAGGTTTGAGAACTTCGGGTCCGCTGGTCACTTTCTTGACCTCCTCGGGGGTGATCGCGGGCATCGCCGTTGGCATACCGCCTCCGGCCGGAACACGGCCAGCGCCACCACCCGCGCCGTTCCGGGACATGGCTTGCCGCGCCTGATTCAGCTCTTCGGCATCGATGATATTATCTGCATTGCGATCGATGCGATTGAACCAGGGAGCGCCGCCGGATTCCTCGCGGGAGATTTGGCCATCGGTATTGAGATCGAGTTGCTTGACGATGGTATCGATCGGACTGGCGCTTGGGGTGGCTGGAGGCGTGGGAGCCGGGGTAGGAGGCGTTGGAGCGGTGCTGGGCGTGCCGCCACCGCTGAATTCCTCCATCGTGATTGCACCGTCCTTGTTGCGATCGTAGCGGGTGAAGGGTTGCGGGTTGGGAAGTTCCTCCGTGGTGACTTTGCCGTCGCCATTCTTGTCGAAGCGCTGGAAGATCGCTCCGCCGCCGGTCTGGGCCGAGGAGATGCCGGAACCGAGGATGGCTAGGGTGCAGAGATAGAGTGGTTTCATGGCGACGACTTATGACTTCTTGCTGCGTTGCAGGCGTTCCTGATTGATCTGGCGGAGTTGTTCTCGTTGTTCGGGGGTAAGCTGCTTCCACATTTCCACGCCGTGGCGTTTGAAGGCGGCACCGACTTTCTGGGCGGACTCGTCTTGGATTATCGAGAAATCTTGGAGAAGCTGATCATAGATGGGGCGGAGCTTCTCTTGTTGCTCTGGCGTGGCTTGGATCGCCGCGAAGTCGGCGGACATCCGGTGTTCGATCCAGCGAGCGGCCCATTCCTTGCTCTGCGTCCAGGCCGGACGCCGTGGCTGGATCTGGGTGGACATGGCATACCCACAGACCCCACCCAGACTAAAGAGAAGGATGAGATAGATCACGATCTGAGCGATCAGTTTGGTTTTCATCAGAGATCCCGGTTAATCGAGTTGGTTTAAGAGAATGAGTTGAGCCAAATAGGCCGGTTCGGATTGGTCCGGGACCGGATCGCGGCGAGGTTTGAGGAGCATGAGGGCCAGGACCAAGACGGCAGCCGAGGCCACAGCCCGGAAGGTCACATGAACCCAAAGTTGCAAAAGCCATTCGGCCAGATCCCTGCCTGCGGGAAAAGATTGGCGGACTGGAGCAGCGCGCAGGGCTTCGGACAAGCTGGATTCAAGGAACCAAACCTCGCGCAGGCGAGCTCGCGCGGCCGGCTCGTCAATTGCGCGGACCAACTCCTCCGCTTCTGCCGGAGTGATCTCCCCGTCGTGCCAGCGTTGCAGCAATCTATCCAGATCAGATTTCATCATTGAGCGAGTTTGCGTTGAACACAGTCCAGGAGATCCTTGCGCAGGCGATAAAGAGCCTTGGTCACGCCTTCGAACGACCGGTCCATAATGCGGGCGACTTCGGCCATCGAGGCGCGATCCTCATACCGAAGCGTGAGAAGTCTACGAGACGGCTCGGGAAGCGAGGAGACGCATTCGTTCAGGGCCTCCTGGCGCTCCGCCCAGTCTTCGTGAAGGTCATCGGTTTCAGCAAAAGATTGCTCGACCTTGTCGAGCAGTGCCTCAAGCACGGAACTGTCCGGGACGACTTTGGCGTTGCGGGACCGGTCCCAGATCTTACGAATCAAATTGCGCGCCACGCCGCGGCACCAAGCGCTTTGGTTTCGCAGCTCCGTTCCTTTGTCCACTTCCGCGGCCAAGCGGAGCCAAACCTCCTGCAACAAGTCTTCCGCCGCGTGCGAGTCTCTGAGCAATCCGTAGACAAACGCTCCGAGCCGGTGCCGGTCCCGGAGGAACTCGGCGGCGGCGCGCTGCATCGCTTCAGATTCACGAGACATCCGCAAGGTCGTCCCGGCAACTCGGGAAAGATGGACAAACTTTTTCTCGTCGATTTGACTGGGGCGATGAAGGGGGGCGGCCGAAGCGCGTTTGGTGGTGGAAGGAGGAGGGGTGCTGGCGAAAGTTCCCTGATGAATGTCTCAGAGGGCGGCGAAGAGGGGGGCGAGGAAGGTTCACTCCTCGGGCAACTTCTTGCCCTCCTGGATGAGGAGGACGGGTGGCGGGTGAGCTATTCGGACTTGGCGGGCTTGGCCAGCAGGGTGCCGGATTTGATTCTGCCGGAGCCCTGGAAGATCCATCGGTGCGAGTTCTGCGTGCATGCCAAAGGGGCGGCGACCCGGCGGGATTGCCTCACGAATAAGCACGCAGTGAATCGGCTTTTGGTCCGCCGGGGGAGTGGGTTTGTGGGGCAGTGTCACCTTGGGCTCACCGACATCGTCGAGCCGTTGGTGGTTGGGGGACGGGTTTTGGGTGCGTTTTTTTACGGTTCCGTCGTAGTGCGTGGGACGGAGCAAGAGGCGAAACGACGTGTCCGGCGCTACTGTGCGCGGAGGCGAGTGGATGCCGGTCCTTTCCAGCAGCGTTTGGAGCGTGCGGCCCTGGTGAATCGTGAGGACGTTGAGCAGCGAAGGGAGAAACTGCGAACGGTGGTTCGCGTGGCGGCCCGGCTTGCGGAGGCGGCGGGAGTTCCGATGGAGAATGATTGGCCGCGACGGGGGGGCTTGCCGTGGACTGCTGCGATGGGGTATCCCGCCACCTTGCGTCGTGCCCTGGAATGGGTGCATCGCCACAGCACGACCTCGGTTTCGCTGGCTGGGTTGGCGGAAGTGCTCAACACAAATCCCGATCATTTGGGCCGTTTGTTTCGCCGCCACACGCACGGGACATTGGGCGAGTATGTGAATCGAGTGCGAGTGGAACGGGCGGCTCGCTTGTTGCGCACGGGGCGTTATTCCGTGGAGGAGATCTGTCATCGCGTGGGCTACTCCGATCCTTCACACTTTGGGAAAGTATTCAAGCGGCTGATGGGCTGCACGCCTGGCAAGTTTGCCGCGGAGGGCTTTGCTTGAAACGGTCGTCTGGAGACCAGAGAGCGGTCGTCTGAAGACATGGCGCCGATGGGCGATGGCGCTAGCATAGGGCGCGTATGAAGCAGCTTGGTGTGATCCTGATGATGATTTTCCTGAGCACCGTGGCCGGGTGGGCGGAGCCGGTCAGCGTCTCCGGGATCTATCCCCATCTCACGGTATTTAACTCCAGCCAAACCCGGGACAAACCGGAGGCGGAGTGCGGTCTGGGTATGGTGGTGCCTTGGGCCGGAAAGCTATGGAGCCATACTTATACCTCTCATGCGTTGGGCAAAGGGAGCGACAAGCTGTTCCGCATCGCGCCAGATCTGAGTCTGGAGGTTCGACCGGAAAGTGTCGGGGGCACCCATGCGTGTCGCATGATTCATCGCGAGTCCGCGCAGTTGTTTATTGGCTGTTATGCAATTGATGCGGGCGGAAACGTGAGGGTGATCGATCGAGCACAGTTGCCGGGACGGCTCACGGCCGTGGCGCGGCATCTCACGGAACCGGCGGCGAAGGTGATTTATCTGACGCAGGAAGGCGCGGTTTACGAGGTGGCCGTGGATACCTTGGCGGTGCGCGAGTTGTTCAAGAAGCCGCTGCCCGGATGGCATTACAAAGGGGCGTGGACGGCGCAGGGGCGATTGTTTATTGCCGGGAATGGAGAGGAGCCGGCGCCCTCACCCTTCTGGAAGGTGGACTACAGGAGCGCCGCGACGAGGCAACTCACGGAAACCTACGCATCTCAGTTCTACCAAGTGCAGGCGCCGGAACGAGCCCCAGCCCGCGAGATGGGCCAGACGATGTGGAAAGGACGAAGTGAAGATATGGGGAGTTTGGGGGAGTGGGACGGCTCCCAGTGGAAATTGATCGATCGCCGTCAACATCTGGACATTACCGGACCCGGTGGACTGCAGGGCGCCAGTCGCGATGAGGAGCCGGTCTGGGCGCTCGGCTGGGATCTGCGGTCCGCCTTTGTCAAAGTGCGCGAGGTCTCGGGGCGGTGGAGCCAATACCGGTTGCCCAAAGCGAGCTATAGCGCGGATGGCGATCATGGGTCGAACACCGAGTGGCCGAGAATTTGTGAGGTCGGGCAGGGGCGCCGGCTGATGTTTCTGCACAATGGGTTATTCGAATTTCCCGGTGGCTTTCGGGATGGTCAAACTGGGGGACTTCGGCAGATTGCGTCGGCTCTCGTCACCGTGACGGATATGACGAGTTGGGAGGGGCGCTTGGTGTTCAGTCAGCAGGCGACGTCCGTTCATGGGCTTCCGGAGTTGGTTCCGGGCCAACCGAATTCAAATTTGCAGTTCCTCCGTGCCGAGGACTTGCCCGGGTGGGGGCCTGCGGCGGGCTTTGGAGGAGTCTGGATCGAGGACTCGGTCACGGTCGGCACGCCGAGCGATCCCTTTCTGATCGGCGGTTATGCGCAACGCTGTTTACACTTGGTGAATCACAGCGGTGCGACTGTCCGCTTTGCGGTGGAGGTTGACACCGAGGGAACTGGGGAGTGGAGTGAACAGCAACGCATCGCCGTGACCGCGGGCGGCTATGTTCCCGTCATTCTTCCGGAAGCTCTCAAGGCGCAATGGCTCCGGCTCACAGCCGATGCGGATTGCGTGGCCACTGCCTTTTTGCATGTGGGGTCCTTGCGACCCAGCAAGCCTGGGGAAGACAAGATAGCCGATGGGTTGGCTAAGCCCGGGTCGCGGGGGGTGGTGGGTGGGATTGTCCGCCAGGGCTTCCCAACCCGGAATCTGCAGTTCCTCGCATCGGGTGGATCCTACTATGAAGTGGGAGAGGATTTGCGCTTTGATCTCACCCAGAACTCAGAAGCGGTTGAGGCTCTGCGGAAAACGCACGAAATCCAGCCGGGTTTTGTGGAAGATGAAGCCTCCGTCATCGTCACCCGGTATGATGGTCAGCGGTTCCGGCTTCCGAAAGGAGCTGCTGCCCAGTCCAAGTCCGGTGTCTCGCGAACCATCCGGGAATGCATCCAGGAGCGCTATTTGGCGAACGCTCACGGCACCTTTTATGAAGTTCCGCGGGGAGGCGTTGCGCCAAATGGGCAGCGTAATCAGCCGGATTGGCAACGCATGAAGCCGGTGACGACCCACAATCGGGCCATCGTCGATTTTTGCACGTGGCGCGGTCTACTCGTTATGAGCGGAATGGAGAAGGACGCTGCCCCGAGTCCCCATGTGTTCGGTGATTCTGATGCGACGCGGCTTTGGTTCGGAGCGATCGATGATCTCTGGAAGTTCGGAAAGCCGCGCGGCTCGGGCGGCCCGTGGTGGCAGACTCCGGTGAAGGCTGGGCAATCCAGTGATCCCTATCTAATGGCGGGTTACGATCAAAAGTCGCTTACTCTGAGCCATGATTCGGCTGAAGCGGTGGAATTCTCGGTGGAGGTGGACTTCTACGCGAGCGGGCAATGGCACGAATACGAACGCTTGCGGGTAGAGCCGGGAAGAGCTCTTGAACACGCGTTTGCGCGTGGGTTCACGGCGCACTGGATCCGGCTAACGGCAGGGGCGGGCTGCACGGTCACGGCTCTCTTCGATTACCATTGAGCGACTTTTGGGTGGCCAAGCTTCCCCTCCACAAAGTGGCGTACGCGCGGGGTCCTAGGAAGCCGGTCGCCAGAGGTCGCATAGTAACCAGCGGAGGAAACAACAATCATCCCGTTTGATGCCGCATGTTTGCTGACAGTCTTTGAAGGAAATCCGGCCAGAGGATCAAAAAGATCGCCTGAGGCAGAGAGCTTATGCCCTAGCTAGCCAAGAGCGCGCACTGGCTTCCGTCCTGAAGCTTTACCTCACCAGGCGCAGCTTTGTCATCCTTCCACCCTCAACCTGGTGTGGATGGAACTGATGGTCAGAAAGGGCGGAATGCGTGGGCGATTCCGCTACGAGAATAAATTCTGAGTAGCGGAATTCCCAAGAATTCCGTTCCAGCGTCCATCACAATCATTCACCCCCCCTCAACCCGCGTTTCATGGCGTCGATGGAGGGGCGGCGGTTGAACCAGTATTCGAAGGAGATCGCGCCTTGGCAGATGAGCATGGAGAGACCGTTGGCGGCGCGGGCGCCGGCGGCTTCCGCGGCTTCGATGAGGCGGGTTCGCGGCGGAGCGTAGATCATGTCGTAGACCAAGTGGTGCGGTTGCAGCTGGGAGGCGGTGAGGAGCGCCGAATCCGCCGCTTTCATCCCGATGTTCGTGCAGTTCACGATCAGGTCGATGTGATCCAGCGCCCGGGTGAGCAGATCGGGATCCCAGGGGATCGCTTCCAGGCGGGCCAAAGGGCCGGCGAGACGGCGGGGGCCGAAATCCGGCTGAAGTTCCTTCACGAGGGCTTGCGCCTTTTCTAAGGTGCGGTTCACCAGGACCAAGCGGTCGCAGTGGTCGTTGGCGCACTGGATCGCGGCCGCGCGGCCCGCTCCGCCGCCTGCGCCCAGGAGGAGGACGCGCAGGTCTTGGACGTCTACGGCGAATTCGTCGCGAATGGCTTGGCGAAAGCCCGGGGCATCGCTGTTGAAGCCGGCTTTGGTTCCTTGTTCGTGATCAAAGACGATCGTATTCACCGAGCCGATTCGCGCGGCCAACGGATCGACCTGATCGAGCAACGGAATGACCGCGCCCTTGTGCGGAATGGTGACGTTGACGCCGGTAAAGCCGAGGGCGGCGAAGGTTTGCAGCGCCTGCGGCAGTTGGTCCTCCGTGAGATCGACGCGGATGTATTGCGAATCGATCCCGGCGGCCCGCAACGCGGCGTTGTGCATGTCCGGGGAACGGGAATGCGCTACGGGGTGGCCGATGACCGCGAGCTTGACGGGCGGGTCCAACGGGGACTGGGCCAGCGCCTCCAGATCTTCGAGAGAATAGACTGCCTTGGGCGTGCTCATGGCGAGGCAATCAGGAGAAGCGCGTGAGACGTTCCAGGCTCCGCTCGCGGCCCAGCTGTTCCAAAACCATGGTCAAGCCGAATCCGCCCGCTTGGCCGGTCAAGGCGACCCGGCAGGGGAACATCAAGGCGCCCTTCTTCGTGCCCAAGCCTTCGGCGGCTTTGCCGATGGCGGCATCGAGTTCCGAGCCTTGCCAGGTGCCGACCTCTTGGAATGCGGAGGCCAAGGCATCAAGGAGCGGCTTGGGGTCGCTCTGGGCGCGGAGTTTGGCGGTGGCGGCGGCATCGACCGGGAAATCGTCGCGAAGCAAAGCGGTGAGCAAGGGCACTGCCTCGGACAAGGTGCGGATCTTGGTGCGCAGTTCGAGCAATAGGGCGTCGGGTAGATCCGCCTCGGTCGAGGTAAGACCGGACGCGGCGAGGAAGGGGAGCACGACTTCGCGAAGTGCGGCCGGTTCCATGACGTGGAAGTATTGACCGCTGATCCAGGCGCATTTTTCGAGGTCGAACTTGGCGTTGCCGCGGTTGACGCCTTCCAAGGTGAACCGGGACACGAGCTCTTGCGTGGGGAAGATTTCGCGGTCTTCCTTGGGCGACCAACCGAGCAATGCCAGGTAGTTGAGGACGCCTTGGGGATGGTAGCCGGCGTTCTTGTATTCCGCGACGCTGGCCCCTTCGTCGCGCTTGCTCATTTTTGTGCCGCTGGGATTCAAGATCAGCGGGATGTGGGCAAAATGGGGCGGCGTGACCCCGAACGCTTCGTAAAGATCCAGGTGGCGCGGCGTGTTCGGCAAGTGGTCCTCGCCCCGGATCACGTGGGTAACGCCCATTTCAATGTCATCGACCACGTTGACGAAGTGGAAGATGAACGAGCCATCGGCGCGGCGGACCGTCATATCGGGTTCTTCGCGGCCGGCGAACACGGTTTCCCCGCAAATCAGGTCGGGAATGGCGCGAGTGGTGTTGGGGGAACGGAATCGGGTGGCACCGGCATCGTCGTAGACCAACCCGGCGTCCTTGAGCTTGTTCAGGTAGCTCTCGTAAATCGCGGAGCGTTCGCTTTGGCGGTAGGGGCCCCGGGAGCCACCGCGGTTCGGGCCTTCGTCCCAGTCGAGACCGAGCCAGGTCAGGCCGCTGAAAATCGCCTCGTTGGCTTCGGGCGTGTTGCGCTCGTTGTCGGTGTCTTCGACGCGGAGAATGAAGGTGCCGCCGTTGTGACGGGCGAACAGCCAGTTAAAGAGGGCGGTGCGGGCGCCGCCCACATGGAGCATGCCGGTAGGGGACGGGGCGAAGCGGACGCGAACGGGGCTCATGGACTTCACCATGCGCTCGACTTCACTGGATTCAACCGTCCATCGATGGGAAGCTGACGGTTGATGGAGTTGCCAAGGGCGCAAAGTCCACCTAGTATCCCCTCCTTTCGCCACCATGGGAACCGAACTCACCCGTAATTTCTCGATCATCGCCCACATCGATCACGGGAAAACGACCCTCTCAGACCGCTTGCTGGAGGTCACCCGTACGGTGGCGGAGCGCGATCAGCAAGATCAGCATCTCGACTCCATGGACCTGGAGCGGGAGCGCGGGATCACCATCAAATCCCATCCGGTGACGATGGCCTACCGCTCGAAGAACGGGAAAACCTACAAGCTCAACCTGCTCGATACACCGGGCCACGTGGACTTTTCCTACGAAGTGAGCCGGAGCTTGGCGGCGTGTGAAGGCGCGCTGCTTTTGATCGATGCCGCCCAAGGGGTCGAGGCGCAGACCTTGGCGAACGTCAACTTGGCCCATCAGCAGAAGCTCTTCGTCATCCCGGTCATCAACAAGGTCGACTTGCCCGCCGCCGATATCCCGCGGATCAATCATCAGCTTGAAGACATCCTCCAGATGCCGGCGGAGGACGCGATCCACGCCAGTGGCAAGATGGGGATCGGGATTGAAGAGATCCTCGAAGCGGTCGTTGAACGCGTCCCGCCGCCCAAGGAACCGCAGGACTCCCTCTTGCGGGCCAGCGTCTTCGACAGCGTCTACGACAGTTATCGTGGAGTCGTCTCCTACGTGCGTCTTTTTTCCGGACGCATGACCAAGGGGACCAAGATCACCATGATGAGCACCGGAAAGACCTATGAGGTCAAGGAAGTCGGTGTCTTCACTCCGCGCATGACCAAGCTCGACGAACTGGTGAATGGCGACGTCGGCTACATCATCGCGAACATGAAGTCGCCGTCCGAGGTCAAGATCGGCGATACCATCACGGAAACATCGAAACCGGCGCCCGAGCCGTTGCCGGGCTTCAAGGAGATCCAGCCGATGGTGTTCAGCGGGATTTATCCGGTGAGCACGGATGATTTTGAATCCCTCAAGGCGGCCGTCGGCAAGCTCCAGATCAACGACGCCGCGTTCACGTTTACGGCGGAGAGTTCGGCGGCGCTTGGGTTTGGATTCCGGTGCGGTTTCTTGGGGCTGCTCCACATGGAAATCGTCCAGGAACGCCTGCGCCGGGAGTTCAACATGGACGTGATTTCGACCTATCCGGGAGTCGTCTATGAACTGACGCTCTCGAATGGGCAGGAGTTGCACGTAGACAACCCCACGTTATGGCCGGATCCGGGGGTGATTGAAGAAATTCGTGAACCGCTCGTGAAGGCCTTCATCATGGTGCCAAACGATTATATTGGCGAAGTGCTTCAACTGGTCGCTGAAAAACGTGGCTGGGTGGATCACACCGAAACGCTCGATGGCACGCGCGTCATGCTTACCTCGATGCTGCCACTCAACGAAATCCTCGTCGATTTCAACGACAAGCTGAAGAGCTCGACTCGCGGCTACGGATCGATGGATTACGAGCACGCCGGGACGCAACCATCCAGCTTGGTGAAGATGGATATCCTCATCAATGGAGAGCCGGTGGATGCGTTCTCGACCATCGTGCACCGGGAGAAAGCGGAATCGCGCGGCCGGGATTTGGCGAAGCGCCTCAAGGAAGTCATTCCTCGGCAATTGTTCCAGGTCCCGATCCAGGCGGCCATTGGCGCTAAGGTGATCGCTCGGGAAAGTATCTCCGCGTTGCGCAAGAACGTGACCGCGAAGTGCTACGGTGGGGACATTACCCGGAAACGGAAACTTTTGGAGAAACAGAAGGAAGGGAAGAAGAAGATGAAGGCGATTGGGCGGGTCAATATCCCGCAGGAAGCCTTTATTGAGGTGCTCAAGAGCAGCACGAACGACTGATTTTTTCCTGGCCCGCTCACCGCCATGTTCAAACCGAAGTATATCAAGGACGCGGAACTGCTGCTCAAAGGGGTTCGTCGCTTCATCCATTACCGTCGTGACTTGTTGCCACCGGCCAAACTGGCGGCGATTGAAGGCTTGGTGCGGCTATACAGCGATGCGATTGCCTCCAAGGATGAGAAGCGGATCTCGACTTTGGGCCAGGAATTGACAAAGACTTGTGAGGGGGCTGGCCCCGATTATCGCAGCTCCGCGTTGGCTGAGAATATCGAAGTGTTCTTCGTGGCGATTGCGATCGCGTTGGGGATTCGCGCCTATATCGCGCAGCCCTTCAAGATTCCCACGGGATCGATGCAGCCGACACTGAACGGCATCATCGCGTATTCGACCAAGGACACGAATGAGAAAGCGCCCAATCCGATCGTGCGAATGATCGACATGGTGCGCCTGGGGCGTTCCTGGGTGGATGTGGTCGCGAAGCAGGATGATGAAATCGTTGGCGTGGAAACCTACACGGTGATGAAGTTCTTCACCCGCACCCGTTTGGTGGGGCGGCGGGGCAGTTATGATATGCCTGGGCCACCGCGGCGGGTTTTGGAAGATTTCGGGATTTCGGAGTGGCTCCCTGCGATGGAGACGCGTGGCGGCCGTTGGTTGGTGCAGCAGCCCACGCCGATCCGTAAAGGCCAGGTGATCGCGCGGGGTTATATCGACTCCGGGGATCAGGTGATCGTGGATAAGTTTTCCTATCACTTCTGTCCGCCGAGGCGTGGGGAAGTGTTTGTGTTCACGACCAAGGGGATTCGCGGGATCTCATTGGAGGACCCGCGGATGGGCAGCATCCACTACATCAAGCGTCTCGTAGGATTGCCTGGGGATTCGATTGTGGTGCGCGAGCCTTACCTATCGGTGAATGGGGAGCGGGCCAAAGAGTTCGGACCGAAGCGCGTCATGAGTTTGGAGAATGGGTATCGGGGCTATCAGGGAATTTCCAGTTTGGATCTCCGCGACGGGCAGTATATGGCGATGGGAGACAACAGTTTCAACAGTTACGACAGCCGTGGCTGGGGTCCGGTGCCTGAGGCGAATCTGGTGGGACGTGCGATGGTGGTGTATTGGCCGTTCAATCAGCACTGGGGAATCATCCGCTAAATCTGCGGATCTCGATCTGCGTGAGAGACCTCCTACTCTATTTGCGTGTATGCATGCGATGAATTGTGTCCGGATTGGAATCAGCATTCTCTGCCTCATTTCAGTGGTGTTCGCCGAGCCCCCCGAGTGGTCCGCCAATCCTGATGTGGCGATGGCGATCAAGACGACGGAGGGAACCATGCGCTACAACCTGGCGGAGTTCACCGTGGAGCCTGGCGCCAAGGTGAAGCTGACCCTTGAGAACGAAGATGGGTTGCAGCACAACCTGGTTCTTCTGAAAACAGAGGGGGGAGTGGCCGCTGGCTTGGCCTTCGCGCAGGAGATCTGGGCCGGGGGCGAGGCAGCTTTGGCGCGTGGATGGATGCCCGCGGATACGAGCAATATTCTGGCCGCCAGCCGTTTGCTCGATCCCAAGGCCGTGGAGGATCTCTACTTCGTGGCGCCGGAGAAACCCGCCGATTACCCGTTTGTCTGCACGGTGCCAGGTCATGCCACGATCATGAACGGAGTCATGAAGGTGCGGCAGGCCAAGCCGGCTTTCTCGGAGCTGCGGTATACGCTTTACGAAGGGGCTTGGACCAAACTGCCAGACTTTGCGGCATTGACCCCAGTAGCCTCAGGTCAGGTGCCCGAGGGGCTTGTCTCCCTGGATGTGATTGGGAAGCGCAAGCCGGACAATTTTGCGCTCGTTTTTGATGGAACCTGGGAGGTGCCGGAGGACGATTTGTATGAGTTCTTCCTTGGATCCGACGACGGTTCGCGGCTGATCATTGACGGCGAAGGGGAGTTGGAGTCGGATGGAATTCATCCTTTGAAGACGGTGTCGAAGAAGCTCAAGCTGAGCAAGGGGCAGCACACAATCCAGCTTCAGTATTTTGAAGCCACCGGCGGGCAGGAACTCGCGCTGGCGGTGAAGGGTAAAAAGCGCGGATTGCTGAGCATGAGCAAAGAGGCGCCCGCGTCGTTTGCCAACCAAACGCCCCCGCCACCCGTGATCGCCCTCCGTCCGGAACAGCCCGGTGAAGCCGTGCTTTACCGGAACTTCATCCAGGGCAGCTCGCCACGCGGGATCGCCGTTGGGTATCCTGGCGGCGTCAACCTTTGTTGGGATGCGGATGTTTGCAACGTGGCGCTGCTCTGGCGCGGTGCCTTCATGGACGCCGGGCGGCATTGGACCGGGCGCGGACAGGGGGATCAGCCGCCGATGGGTTTTGATGTGGCGGCACCCGCCAAGGGATACCCAATTCAGGTGCTTAGCAATCCTGAGGAAACCTGGAAATCGTTTTCGGTCGGCACGATCAAATCGGAGAAGGATGTGCCCGATCCGCAGCGTGAGGTCTCCTTGAAGCTTCCGAATCCGGATTACCAGTTCCGCGGCTATCGCTTGGATGCGAAGAAATTCCCAACGTTCAGCTACCGTTTCCGCGGCCTAGAGGTGACGGATCGTTTCGAGCCGGAGGCGGCCAGCAAAGGGGAAGACGCCTTTTTGCGGACATTGACGTTCCGTGGGCAGGCGGAACCTCAGACCATGCAACGGATCGCGATTGTTCAGGGCGCCGCGGACGCGGGCGGCTTTTATCCAGCCGGACCCATTGTCGTCCAGATCGAGGGAGCAGCGCCGCAACTCCGGCCAGTGGAAGGGGGGCAGGAGCTTCTCGTTCCGGTCGCGTCCCTTCAGGAACTCAAGGTGCACTATCGCTGGGTCGCGGCGATCGGAGGGAAAGCGGCTGTTGGCCAATAACGCGCGATGATCATGAACCGACTATTGATTGCTTCCCTTGTTCTCTCGGTTTCCGCCACAGCCGTGGCTGGAGTCCAACCGTCCGACGAAGCGGAGTTCTATCCGATCACCACCTTGGCGACTCCTGCCGACACGCTGTTTGAAGTGGGGGCGGTGGAGTTGTTGCCGGAGCAGAAGATCGCGGTATCGACCCGGCGTGGTGAGATTTGGGTTGGGCAAGACGTCTACCAAAGCGAGACGCCGAAGTGGACGCTCTTCGCGCGGTATCTGCACGAGCCGCTTGGGCTTTCTTGGCGCGATGGGTGGCTGTACGCGACGCAGCGTCCCGAGCTTACCCGCCTCAAGGATGCAGATGGCGACGGCGAAGCGGATGTCTTCGAGTGCATCAGCGATGGCTGGGGCATCAAGGGGGATTACCACGAATACGCTTTCGGCTCCCGGCACGACAAGGACGGGAACATCTGGGTGACCCTGTGCCTTACGGGATCGTTCACGGCGGATTCTCTGTATCGCGGGTGGGTTTTGCGCATTTCGCCAGATGGGAAGGTCATCCCGACGGCTTGCGGGGTTCGCTCGCCAGGGGGGATTGGTTTCGGGCCCAAAGGGGAGGTATTCTATTGTGACAACCAGGGCCCTTGGAACGGCAGCTCCTCGCTGAAGCATATCAAAGTGGGCTCCTTCCAAGGCAATCCGAATGGGAACGTGTTCTTTCCTTTCGCGAACGGGGCGATCGGCGAGCCGCCGCCGTACCCGACCTTGACGGAAACCCGGATCGTTTCCGAGCGGGAGCGGATTCCGACGTTCGTGCCGCCGGTGGTCGTGCTGCCTCACGGGAAGCTTGGGCAATCACCGACGGGCATTGCGTTGATCGAGAACGAGAAGTTCGGTCCTTTCCAAGGGCAACTTCTGGTGGGCGAGCAGACGTTCTCCCAGGTGCAACGGCTCTTTTTGGAAGAGGTGAATGGCGTCTGGCAGGGCGCGGCGTTCTCCTTCTTGAATGGTCTCAACTCGGGCACCATCGCCGTTCGCCTCGACGAAGACGGCACGCTGTTCGCCGGCGGCTCCGATCGCGGATGGGGCGCGCGGGGTGGGAAGCAGGAAGCGTTGCAACGGGTTAGGTGGAGCGGAAAAGTTCCTTTTGAAGTTCAGGAGATGCGCGCTCAGCCAAAGGGCTTCCAACTGCGATTGACCGAACCGATTGATCCCGCCACCGCGGTGGATGGCAGCTTCAAAATGAGCGCTTACACCTACATTTACCGGGGCGCTTACGGTTCACCCGAGGTGGATCAAGTGACGCCGGCGGTGAAGGTCACCAAGGTCTCGGCCGACGGTTTGACCATTGATCTTTCCGTGGAGCCGCTCACCAAAGGTCACGTTCATGAACTGACGGTGAGCGGTTTGCGAAGCCTGGCCGGGAAGGGAATTCTTCATCCGACCGGTTACTATACTCTGAACGAGATTCCGGTAGGGCAGTGACCTGGTTGACCTAATTGACTGAGGTGTCAGAAAGGTCAACCAGTCAAGGAGGTCAGCCGAGCGTCCCCACGAACCGCTCAATGCGGACCAGCGCTTCTTCCAGTTCCGCGCGGCCGGTGGCGTAGCAGGCGCGGACACAGCCTTCTCCCGAGACCCCGAAGGCGGTGCCCGGCACGACCGCGACACTTTCCTTTTCCAAGAGTCCGAAGGCGAATTCCTTGCTGCTCAATCCGAATTTGCTGATGTCCGGGAAGAGATAGAACGCCCCGCCTGGAGGGAAACAGGGAATGCCGATCCTCGCAAACCCGTCGAGCATCAAATTGCGCCGCAGCGCATATTCGTGGCGCATTTTCTCCACTTCGGCGGCCCCGTTGCGCAAGGCCTCGATCCCCGCTTTTTGGGCGATGATGGAGGCGCAGAGCATCGAATATTGGTGAACCTTCATCATCGCGTCCGTGAGGATGTTCGGCGCGCAGGCATACCCGAGACGGAAGCCGGTCATGGCATACGCCTTGGAGAATCCGTGCAGCAGGATGGTGCGTTCCCGCATCCCCGGAAACGAGACGATTGAGGTGTGCGACGGGACTTTGGAAGGATCAGAATCGTCGTAGATGAGTTCGCTGTAGATCTCGTCGGTGATGACGATGAGATCGTGCTCGACGGCGAGCTTGGCGATTTTCTCCAATTCCTCGACCGGCTCGATGGCGCCGGTGGGGTTGGTGGGGAAATTCAACACGATGACGCGGGTCCGCTCCGTGATCGCGGCGGCAACGTCGCTAGCGCGGAGGGCGAAGTTGTCCTCCAGCCGGGTATGGACGGTGACCGGTTTCCCGTACGCCATGACGATGCTCGGGCTGTAGGAAACATAGCACGGCTCGTGGTAAATCACTTCATCGCCCGGGTTGAGGAGAGCGCGGAAGGCGAGGTCCAGAGCTTCGGAGACGCCGACGGTGACGAGGATTTCCGTCTTCGGATCATAGACTGGCCCGAAGTATTGGGCGACGTAATGACTGATTTCCTCACGCAAGGAGAGGAGGCCGAGGTTGGAGGTGTAGGCGGTATTGCCGGACTCCAAACAGTAGATGGCGGCTTCGCGGATGTGCCACGGCGCCGAGAAATCGGGTTCGCCGACGCCGAGGGAGATGACGTCATCGCGGCCTTGGACCAGTTCGAAGAAATCGCGGATGCCCGACTTCGGGATCTGCTGGAGTTGGCGGGAGATTTTGGAAGCGAGATTATTCACCGGGGCAAGGAAAGGTCAGGGGACGACGGGGAGACGGCCGGATTGGCTCTCGCCTTGGATGGTGAACCGGCTCTGCTTGTACACCTTGAGCTGGAAATGGGTCGAGGTGGAGAGCACGCCTTCGAGGGTGCTCAACTTCTCCGCGATGAATTGCGCCACCGCTCGGAGATTGACGTCTTCCACAACGACGACGAGGTCATAGCCCCCGCTCATCAGGTAGCAACTGGTGACCTGAGAGAACTTGGAAATACGGCGGGCGATACGGTCAAAGCCACCTTCCCGTTCCGGGGTGAGCTTCACTTCAATGAAGGCGACGACCCCAGTGTGTCCGGCGCGCTCCGGATCGACCACGGCGTGGTAGCCGAGGATGGTGCCGTCCGCTTCCCAACCCTGAATTTTGGCGGCAATGGCGGCGGCATCCTGATGGAAAAGCTTAGCAAGTTCCTCCGGAGTGGACCGGCTGTTGCGCTGGAGTTCTTCCAAAATGGGGTCGATCATGGCCCATCCTCGCCGCTTTCCGAAAAAGCTCAACGAGGAACCGCTGAGGCCCCGCCGCGCGCCGCCAGGATCACACGGAAGACCGCCAAAATCACCACCAACCCGGCCAATCCTCCGATCACCGCGATCGCCCATTTCAGCGGAGTCATGTGGCGGAACCAACGGCCAAACGGAAAATAGCGTGATAACAGAACGTCCGACTTCTCCGATTGGAACGAGAGCTGGACCTTGGCATTCTCAAACAGGGCGGAGTACCGGTCAGGATCGCTGCTGGGACGAAAGTCTCCGAGGCTCGATTCCGTGGCCCCGTCCGCCGTCGTGCGAATGGCCCCGAGCATCCCTTCGCCAGCGCCGCCCGGGCTGTAGCGGACCAGTTCGAAGCCCTTTCCACCTCGTTTCGGACGGAGCGAAACCGCTTTCTGGTGAAACTCAATTGGATTGCCGTCCGGGAGTTCGTCGATGCGGCGGAATTCACTGGGGCCGGTGGACTCGTAGCAGACCCAGAGATTTCCCTGGCGTCCGTTGGAAAGCGTGTTGCGGGTGATGAGAAGATCGGGCACGCCGTCGCCGTTCAAATCAGGGGTCGCGGTGATGACGGCTTCGCCACGCCGGACATCGAAGTTTTCCAGGTAGTCACGGACGGGATCGGTGATCGGTTCCGCCCAGAGGGAAGGGGCCAAGGCCAGGGCGAGGGGAATCAGAAGGCGGCGCATGGTGGAGTCGGCGGTTATTCGACTGGCATTTCGCCCTCGAGTTCGTGCTTCACGACTTTGTAGACGTAGCGATTGCGATTCTCCACGAAGCGCCAGCGTTTGCCGGCTGCCGCGGAGGGATTGAACGCCCAACAGCTCCGATAATAGGAGAGGGTGCCATGGGAATTGCGCAGTTTGCGGATCACGGCGGCGCCGTTGTAGCATTGGATGATGGAAGCCTCCTCGTAGGTCAGGGTGGTTTTGCAATCCGGAGGCGTGTAGGTGGCGGGAGGCGGCTCGTAGCTGTCCGGGTAGTTCCGCTGGATGGCGAGGAAGTAGTTGCGGGTGTCGCTCTCGGCGGTAACCAGCTCGTCGAATCCAGCCTGGGCATTGGTGCGCCAATCCCAGACTTCAGCGGTGGAAACCGTGGCGCCTCGGGAGGAGTCGATCTGGAAAATTCCCCATCCGTCAGGAGCGCCGAAATTCGGTTCGTTGGGGACACGGCCGCCTTCGTTGAATTGGTTGAAGACGCGTTTCCACTGGCGGCTCTCGTGTTGCGCGATGGCCCAGGCGAACCAGAAACGGCCCTGCCGGGACTTGATGTAACCGACGGTGGTGGTGTCCGGCGGATTTTGGCAGAGGATCCGGAAGTTCCGGGTGGCCTCATAGACCGGCTTGCTGCCGGACTCGGTGACCCGCACGGAGAGTTCCGCGTTGCCGCCGAAGTAGCGGCCGTGGTAGGTGGCGAACGCCTTCCATTCCTGATCCCCGGGAAGCTGAAGCCAGCCTTCCTCCGGAAATTTGACGTGATCCAGCTCCCCGCGCCGGGGGTATCGACTCTCCAGACGCCATTCCGTTTTGTAATCCGCCGAGAGACCCCGCATTTGGGCGACGAGCCGGGGCATGATGGGCAAGGAGCGCGAGCTGTCCGTGTAGTGCGTCAGCCACGCGGTATCGCCACTGTCGATGATTTGGTCGTCTCCCGGAACCGAGGGATCACCGAGATCCGTCACTACGAATTCCGCGCAACGGATCGATACGGGGGCAGTGGCGGCCGCAGCCAATCCCGGAGCTTCTACCTCGACATGAAGAAGGAGCGGAGATTTGCCGGTTGAGCGGACCGGGACGACGCGGAGCGAAACTTTGTCCCGATCCTGTCCCAAGCCGAGGTAAGAGGCATAGCTCCATTTGCCGGGGGCAATCGCCTTACCGCCCGGCGTCGTGATGGCGACGGGGAGGGCTTCTGGCGTGACCGCTGCTTCGTCCATGGAAGCCACCAGACGGATCTGAACTTTCTCCCAAACCTTGCGGTCATTGGGATGAAGGACGACTTCCAAGGTGGGGGCACCACTCGTGCCCGGGAAGAGCACCGGCTTCGCGTTCGAAAACTGGAAGCTCGCGCTGAGGGTGGTGCCCGGGGGCTGAGTCCAGCCCGTGGCGAGGATCACGGCCCAGCAGCAGGCGAAGATTGGGAGAGATACTGGCAGAGTCACAGAAACCGCCGCATCCTGGCGTTTTCAGCGCGTTAAGTCAAACACGCGACGCGGCCGCATCAACGCGGCGCCCCACCAAAAGAGCATTCCAACCAGCGCGGCGAGTAGAATCATGGGCCCCATCGAGTTCTTCTGAGCCGGAACTGGAGGTTCCGCCGCTGGTGACCCGGCGGGTGGAGGCCGGAGAGGTGCTGGAGCCACGGCCGGACTTGGGGGGGCTGGCACGGCCGGAGAATGCTTGGGTGCCGGGGCGGGGATGGTCGGCTGGGAGGGCTGAACTCCAAGCTGTTCGAAGCGCAGCGTCAGCGGAAAGCGTGAATAGCGCTCGGACCGGGCTCGAATCCAGCAACGATACTCCCCTGGCTTCAGCTCGAACGGGATCGTGCGCCAAGTGCCTTGGGAGTCGACCTGTCCCAACCGTTGTACCAGGGGGTGGGCCGCCGCATCGCAGATGCCTAGCTCCAGTCCTTCATGGAAAACACTTCCTCCCCTTGGGACCACGACAATCATTCGATATTCGGCGGCCACCGTCACCCGAAACGAAAACCAGTCCTGGTCTGCCTTTGGGTAAAGAAAGAACCGGTTCCCTTCCGGGGCCAAGGCCGCGGCTTCTTCAAACCGGTCATTGGGCTCCGAGGGATCAAACTCTGGCTCTGTCTCCGCCCAAACGCGCACGGGCACTGCGTCGTCCGTCTCTGCGGAGAGCACCGCTTCGGCCCCAGGCTCCGTGCCGCCGGAGCGCGCCCAAACGGGATTTCCGGCTGAGCCTTGAGCGCCGCGCAGTTGAAAGGTGGCGTTTGAAGCCGGATCAGCCGGCTCCGCGAAGAAGCGGACAATGGCGCGAGATGAGGTCGCGCAGACCCAGCGGAGTTCCTCCTTCGGGCCGATGATGACTTCCTGAGGTTGACCGGGCTGAATGAAGCGCGTGACGCGATCCTGGCCCCGACAAGGCGGTCCCCAGATCAGAACGAGAGAGAGGACGAACGCAAAGCACTGCCCGAGCGAGCGACCGAAGGAGCTGGGCAGCAGAGGAGGAGGGGCCATGGGTATGGCGGCAACTTACCACCAGTCCATGCGGAGCGAAAGCGTAGCCCCGAGATGGATAAGGCCCGATCGCGAACGATCGGGCCTTGAACCATGAAAACAAACAAACAACTACAGTTTGTCCTAAGTTCGGATCTTAGGCCGCAAGTCGAGCCGTGCAAGCGGAAAAGTTGAATTTCCGCTACAAACGAGGAGGGACGTGGGAGCGTGTCAGGTCACTCGACGTTGAGAGCTTCCGCGGTGACGCCTTCGGAACCGGTAATCCCAAGCAGTTTGCAGACCGTGGGATAAAGCTGCGTCGGGAAGACCTGCCCCAGATCGGCAGCCCGTCCGCCGCCTTCCAGTTCGAAGATGAAGGCCTGGCCTTTCATCCGGGATGACTCCTTCACCGGATAGCCACCGAAAGAGAAGGGACCGCTTGTCTCCGAAGGACTGTAGACGGGCTCAGAGCCCTTGGCGTCGGCGAACGCGTAGCCTCCCTTGAGGATCAGGAGGCGATCTCCAAGGAACGGGCCACCCGAACCAAGCTCCAGATAGGACGGGTATTCCCCGCGGGGAAACGACTTCCAGTAAATCCGGGCGCGCAATTCTTCATCATACTTCTTGGTGTAAGCCTCCAACGTCGTTCCCGCGGGAGGCTCTTTGAACCAGATGTTCGCCACCCCGGAGTCGATCGTGTAATCCACGTGTTCGGAGAGCGGACCCATCAGGTGGGCGAAGTTGATGACCTTCTCCGCGTCCGCCCGGCCGTGGTCGGTCGAGAGCACGACGTAAAGCTTGTCGCCGCCATTGCTCAGCGTGGGCCAAGCATCGCGGAGTTTTTCGAAGAAGGTTTGAAGCGTCGAATCCAACTTGGTCACGGCCTCGAAGGTCTTCGGATCGCGGCTGCCATTGGCCATCGCGGCTTTTTCCAAATCGTGCAGCGAGGCCATCGCAAGAGCGATCTTGGTGGAGCCTTTGAACGAGGACCAGGCCTCCAAGAGCGCGCTCAAACGGGCTTCATCCGTTTTGCCGTCGTCATAAGCGTTCAGGAACACATCGGCAGCGGCGTCAGTGGGTTGCTCTTGAGAGAACGGCCAGTCGTGGACCAGCACGCTCAAGCCTTGGCGCTTCGCCGTGGTCCAAACCGGCTCGGCCTTGAGTAGGCTCAGCTTGGTGGGCCGATCCATGATCTCCTTGGTTTCCGGGTCGCGCATCCGGTTCCCGGAAACTCCGTGCGCCGCCACGGTCACCCCGGTGGCTTGGCTGATCAAGCAAGGATAATGGAGAGACGGAAAGGCCGGCATCAACGAGGTGGTGGATCCCCCTTGGCTGGCCACTTGCTTGAGGAACGGCGCTTCCGCCTTCTCCATGTAATCGCCGCGGAATCCCGCGATGCTGATCCAGAGGACCCGGTTGCGCGGTCCCCCCGAATCCATCGGGGCGCTCGTGGGCTCGCTCGAGGCGACCATCGCAGCCTTAGGACGGCGCTTCTTCTTTCGTGGATTTCCTTCGAGCGGGCCATCCTTCGTCATCGCCGAAGCTACCGCATCCGCCATTTCTGAGGAGACGCCGTCGGTCGAAATCGGCTGGTCTTCCTCTTCTTCGTCCTCCATGCCTTCTTCATCGTCGGCATAGGCAAGTTCCATCGTTTCGGGATGCCGGAGCTGGGCCAATTCATAAACCGAGAGGTCGCCTTCCATCGACTCCCAACTAAATTGAACGCCCTCACTTCCCGCCCACGTCAACATCAGGGCAATTCCGGAAACAATGGTGGCGATCAGCGCGATCGCAGAGGCGAAGACATTCATGGCCGGAGAGGCTAGCATGGAGGCGCGATGCGGGCAAGGCTGGAAGCTTGCGCCGGGCGTTCATTCGTGATTGCAGGCCCCTCAATGCCGAACAATTGTGCGCGCCGATGGTCTGTTCCTCCATGCGCTTGCTGATTCTGTTTCTCTTCCTCCCGCTGTTTTGCGAGGCGCAACCCTTCTCCGCCGAGCACGTCGAATTCTTCGAACGCTCGATCCGGCCGGTTCTCGCGGAGCGCTGCGTCGAGTGCCACGGCAAAGTGCGCGCCGAATCGGGTTTGCGGCTCGATACCCGGGCCGATGCCCTCAAGGGTGGAGAGATGGGCATCGTCGTAGATCTCAAGAATCCTTCTTCCAGCAAGCTTTTGGTGGCCGTGCGCCATGCCGGAGCGGCCGAGAAGATCCGCGACATGCCCAAGAATGGACCGAAGCTGGCGGACGACGAGATCGCGGCGTTGCAACGGTGGATCGAGCTAGGCTTGCCCTGGGGAGCCGAGGCCGCGCCCGTGTTGTCCAAGAAAGATCCGCTCAACCATTGGTCCCTCAAACCGTTGCGGGTCGATCAAGCCGTCCCCGAGGGAGCGCATCCCATCGATTTCTTCGTCCAAGCAAACCTCCAGAAAAAGAGGCTGACTCAGGCCCCTCGCACGGACTCCAGGACCTTGGTGAGGCGGGTCTACTTCGTCCTCACCGGGCTCCCGCCTACCAAGGAAGAGCTCGATGCGTGGAGCCAGGAGCCGCTGGAAAAGCTCATCGACCATCTTGTGCTGTCTCCGCACTACGGGGAACGTTGGGCTCGCCATTGGATGGACGTGGCTCGTTACTCTGACGTCCGCGGATACACCGCAGGTGGCAAGGAACGCCGGTTCGTCTATGCCTATGCCTACCGCGATTGGCTGATTCGCGCCTTCAACGCTGATCTCCCGTATGATCAATTCGTCAAGCTCCAGTTGGCGGCCGAGCAGATCGTCAAAGGAGACAACCGCGCTGATCTCGCCGCGATGGGCTTCCTCACGTTAACCGATGACGCCGCCCGGCGGGAGATCATGATTGACGACCAGATCGACGCCACCTTCCGCGGCTTGATGGGCCTGACGGTGAGCTGCGCCCGTTGTCACGATCATAAGTTCGATCCAATTCCCACCAAGGACTACTACAGCCTCTACGGGATCTTCGATAACTCCGTCGCGCCTCCCGAAGCCCCTCTCTTGAAGACGCCGCCGGACTCGCCGGAGTATCGGAAATACGTGGCCGACTTGGCGGAAAAGGAAAAGGCGATCGACGACTTTCTGGAACCGCGTCTCGCGGAACTGGCGGTCCAATTCCCCGACTTGGCGAACCGGCCGATCCAGCTGGAAGACAAAATGGAGCGGGACGAAAAGAACAAGCTCCGGGACCTCCGTACCAAGCGGGACAAATTCGTCGCGGATTCGCCCCATGCTCCGGATCGGGCTCTGATTCTCCAAGACCGGGAGAAACCAGGGACCGCCCGGGTATTCATCCGGGGGAATCCAGGGAACCGGGGAGAGCAGGTCAAAGCACATTTCCTCACCGCCGTGGCCGGAGACGAAGCTCCGGTGTTCACCAAAGGCAGCGGGCGTTTGGAGCTCGCCAACGCGATTGTCGATACGAAGAATCCGCTCACCGCCCGGGTCATGGTGAACCGGGTCTGGATGCACCACTTCGGGCAAGGTTTGGTGCGCACGCCCAGCGACTTCGGGATCCAAGGACAAACTCCGGATCAACCGGAATTGCTCGACTGGATGGCGGACTGGTTCATGCGCAATGGCTGGTCCGTGAAAAAGCTCCACCGGCTCATCCTCACCTCCGCCACGTGGCAGCAGAGCAGCGTTCACCCCAAGCAAAGCAAACAAGAGTTAGTCGACTCAGAAAACCGGTTGCTCTGGCGTGCGAACATCCGCAGGGTCGATTTCGAAACCATGCGTGACTCGTTGCTCGCCGTCAGCGGCCAGTTAAACCCGCGCCTTTTTGGCAGGTCCGTCGAGATTCACGAAGAGCCGTTCCCGCCCCGCCGCACGCTCTACGCCTACATCGACCGCCAAAATCTGCCGCAGGTCTTTTCCACCTTCGACTTCGCCAGCCCGCAGGCGCACGTTGCCCAACGCAGCTACACCACGGTCTCGACCCAGGCGCTTTTCACCCTCAACAGTCCGTTTCTCCTGGAACAATCCAAGCACATTGCGGCGTTGCCTGGCCTCACCGCGGCGGCGGATGCGGAGGCGGTGACCAAGCTGTATCACCGGATCTTCGGGAGGGAACCTTCTGCCGAAGAAGTGACGCTTGGAACCGCTTTCCTGGAGAATCAGCGGATCGCTCCCCCGGGAGCCAACACGCAAACCATGTCCGCTTGGCAATATGGATTCGCGAAACGGGATCCAGAGACCGGCGCTGAGCCTTTCGAGCCGTTCGCCGAATGGTCCTCCAATCGGTGGCAACCAGAGAAGGTCTATCCGTCGCCCGGGCCCCTAAGTCACACCTCGCTCCATGTCAAAGGCGGTCACCCAGGGCCGCGCGGCACCGCCACCGTGGCTCGCTGGACCGCGCCGGAAGCATTGACCATCAAGCTCGATGGAACCTTGCGGAAACCGACGCCCAAAGGTGACGGCGTCCGCGCGCGCTTGATGAAGAATGGTAACGAGCTGCTTGCCGAGATCATCTGCGAGCCCGGCCAGAGCGTGGCCACCAAGTTTGGCCCGTTTGACGTCGCCGCTGGAGATACGGTCGATTTCCGGCTGGATGCCATGGAACGCCACGATTTTGACGCCTACGAGTGGAGTCCCGTCGTTCAAACCGCCTCCGGCCCGCCGCAAGCATGGGAGTATTCCCGCGATTACGGCGGCCCAGCGGACTTTGCTACCCCGCTTGAGGTCTACGCCCAGGCCCTCGTTTCCACGAACGAGTTTGCGTTCGTCGATTAGATGGGTTGCGAATCAACGAGTGTGATCGTCAAACCAGTGCCAGCGTTGGCGAGCTGAGGGGCGGGTGTGAATGATTGTGATGGACGCTGGAACGGAATTCTTGGGAATTCCGCTACTCAGAATTCTTGGGAATTCCGCTACTCAGAATTCTTGGGAATTCCGCTACTCAGAATTCTTGGGAATTCCGCTACTCAGAATTCTTGGGAATTCCGCTACTCAGAATTCTTGGGAATTCAGCTACTCAGAATTCTTGGGAATTCCGCTACTCAGAATTCTTGGGAATTCTGCTACTCAGAATTCATTCTCGTAGCGGAATCGCCGACGCATTCCGCCCTTTCTGACCATCAGTTCCATTCCCCCCCCCCTGAGGGTCTGCTCCGTTGACGCGGGAACACAGGGCGGCTAGCATCGGCGCGATGCTGCCTGTTTCTGCTCTGGCTCCGCTTACTCGGGACGCAAACGCCGTTCCGCGGTTGTCGTTTGTGATGGACGCTGGAACGGAATTCTTGGGAATTCCGCTACTCAGAATTCATTCTCGTAGCGGAATCGCCCACGCATTCCGCCCTTTCTGACCATCAGTTCCATTCCCCCCCCTGAGGGTCTGCTCCGTTGACGCGGGAACTCAGGGCGGCTAGCATCGGCGCGATGCTGCCTGTTTCTGCTCTGGCTCCGGTTACTCGGGACGCAAACGCCGTTCCGCGGTTGTCGTGGCTGGATACGTTCCGGGGCGCGGCCGTTGTCCTCATGATTGAGACCCATGTGGCGAACACCTTTCTCGAAGCGGATTTACGGGGCACGGCGTGGTTCACCGCGTTGACCTACCTAAACGGGCTGGTGGCCCCGTCGTTTCTCTTCATCGCCGGTTTTGTCCAAGGGGCGGGTTGGAAGGGAGGACTCGGCAAACCGGTTTCTTTTTGGCGCCGGGCGCAAAGGCTTGGATGGATCGCATGGATCGGCTACGGGCTGCACTTTCCGTTTCCTCAGCTTTGGAAAGGGGATTGGGCGGGGGCGATCTGGCAGGGGACGCAGGTGGACGTGCTTCCGTGCCTGGCGGTTTCCCTCCTGGTGCTGCTGGCGTTGACTTGGGGGGCGCAGCGGTTGCCCGTGGCTTGGCGGAGCGGCGTCTGGTGGGGCGTCCTCGGCTCCCTGGCGTTCGGGGTGATCGTGGCCTCGCCGGTGATGACGAACTGGCCGGCGCTGTCCGTGCCGATCCCGTTGCGGGCGTTTCTCAATGCCTCGACGGGCTCGCTCTTCCCGTTGTTTTCCTGGTCCGCGTTTGTGTTCTGCGGAGCGATTTGCGGGGCGATGGCAAGGCTGCCGGTGACGTTGCGGCTGCTGGCGATGCTGGTGGTGGTGGGATTGGGACAGACCATCCCGAGTGCTTCGTTTTCCGCGATGAGTCCAGAGTTCTTCTTCGAGCGGCTCGGGTGGGTGATGGGATTGGCGATGCTTTGCGAGTGGCTGCTCCGGGATCGGCCAAACCCGGATTCGTGGCTGTCATTTGCGGGCCGGGAATCGCTCGTGATGTATGTGGCGCACCTCTGTCTCATCTTTTACTCGGCGGACGCCGGGGTGCTGCCAGAGATGGAGTTGCCTGTTGGGGCGACGCTGGCCTGGACGGCGGTGGTGATGTTGTTCACGTTCGCGATTGCGTTGGCGAAGTCGCGATGGCAATCGGCTTCGGCGCGGCTAGTGCCCGCGTAAGGGGTGAGTGGAACAGGTTGAGTGGAGGATTGAATGTCCGAAGTTCGCGAACATGGCCATCGGCTGACTGGGGTGCTCCTCATGGGGGCGTGCGCGGTTTTGCTTGGAGTGAGTCATGCGTTGTCTCGCAAGATCTTGGTGCAGTCCGTGGAGCCGTTGGTGGCGGTCACGCTGCGGAATCTGATTTCCGCGATCTTCGTGTTGTCGACCGGGGCGATCGGGCGCCGGGTAATCGGCCGGCCGCGCCGTCACCTGACGTTTGATCGTTGGACTTGGCTGGCGGTGGCGGGGAAGTCCCTGAGCGGGATCTTCTACTTCTACGCGCTGTCGGGGCTGACGGCCACGGCGGGGATTTTGCTCTACCGGCTCAATCCGATTTACACGCTGATCTTCGCGTTGGCGTTGGTGCCGATGGCGGTGAGGAAGCAGCTTTCCTTGGGCATGCTGACCCTCGGCACGGTAGTGTCCGTGGCGGGAGCGGCCATGGGCGCGTGGGATTTGCACGGAGCCGGGGGCAAGACTGGCGAGGCGGTGAATGCCGGGGTCACGTTCATGCTGTTGGCGGGGCCCTGTTTCTCGTTGTTTCTCGTTTCTTGGGAGAAGCATCGGGCTTCCGCGGTCGGGGAGGCGGATTTCGCGGCCCGGCAGGGGTATTTGGCGCAAATCGAGTTCTTGGCGCTCCTGCCCTTGTTGGCCGGGGCGGGAGTCATCAGTTGGCTGCACGGGTGGACGGTGACGAGTTGGGCCCAAGCGGGGGATTTGGCCATTTTGGGGACGATCACGGGCGGCATCGGAGTGCTATATTTTGAGTCCGTGAAGCGGATCGGCGCGCTTTTGGCCTCCGTGATTGTGGGGCTTGAGGTTCACGTGACCATCCTTTGCGAGCGGCTCTGGCTGGGGGAGCCGATGACCCTTCCGCCGGTTTTGGGCGGACTGCTGGTGCTGGCCGGGGCGGCGGTGGTGGCGAGGGAAAATCAGATGCTGATTCGCAATCTCTGAGCGCAGCGGACCTCCGATTTTGCGATTGGTTCTTTACAATCAAGAATGGTCCCTGATTCTTTGGGCTCCCGTTCGCCAGCCTAGATGACGTCCCCCCTGGAGATCTCCGATTGCACTGACCGGATGCCCGCGTTTTGGGGACGGCAGGTCGTCTTTTTCGCGAACCTCTACGAGATCTTCTTCGAGAATCATGCCAAGACGGCGGCCCTGGCCCAAGTGGTGGGGCCTTCCCGCTCGTATGGGGGCCGCTTTATCCCGGCGTTGAACCTGCTTTACCGCGGCGCCCACAACCTTTTGGTCCTTGAAGAAGCGCCTTCCGCTCCGCTGTGCCGCTACTTCGCGGAGGAACTCGGCCTGAGCCTCCCGGAATTTCTCGTCATGCCGGCGCCGGAGTATCCGTTTGTGGCTGCCGGGGAAGATAGCCCCATATCTCAACGCGTGTACACGGCTCTGCGCGAGCATCTGCAGCGCAGTGGTGGAAAGGCCAACTTGTGGGTGGACGGGTTCGTGACCGACATCGAGTTGGTGCAAATCGCCGAACGCCTGGGATTGCCCGCGACGACATCATCCGAGGGGAGCCGCCGGGGGAACAACAAGCTCCTGATCTACGAGCATTTGCGGGATACCGGCTGGCCGGTGATTCCCTCGGTGTTGGCCGATTCTCCACTGGCGATCGCGGGGTGTCTCGATGCCTTGGGGCGGCAGGGGTTCACGCATGCGGTGGTGAAATCCCAGATGGGCGCCTCGGGGATTGGCCTCAAGAAGCTGAGCATTGCCAGGGATCGCGAGGTGACGCTTCCGGAATACTTCTTCACGGAGGGGCCGTGCTTAGTCCAGGGCTGGTTGCAACCGGGAGAGCACGGCATCGTGGAAACGCGTAGTCCCAGCGTCCAGTTTTTCCTGAACGAAAACGAGGGCAGCATTTTTGACATCACCGAACAGCTCTTGAGCGGCCGGATTCTGCACGAGGGGAACCAATCGCCACCTCCCTATTTGGCCGGGCTCCCCCGGTTGAGAGCGCTGCTTTTCGAGCAAGCCGCGACGGCAATCCGGTGGCTGCACGCCCAAGGGTATCGCGGTTTTGGCGGTTTGGACTTCCTCGTGGTGGAGCGCAGTGGCGATCAGGAGATCGAGGTCTACGTCAGTGAAATCAATGCCCGGGTCACCGCCGCCACGTATCCGTCTATTTTGGTGCGGAGGCTTTGTCCCGGGGCGCACTGGACGATGCGGAACGTGAATCTGTACGATGGCGAAAGCGAGATGGAGATCCTCCATCGCCTCCGGCAGAGTGGGCAGCTTTTCTTGCCGGGGCGGCCAGGGATTGTGCCGTTGAATTTCTCCGCGCCCGTGGCCGGGGCCCCCGGGAAAGCGCAATTCCTCGGCGTCGGCGAGATGGGCGAGGCGCTGCTGGAAAGCGCGTTGGGGCGGTGAGAGTTGAGGGGCCAGCCCAGCTCAGGCCTCGCGATCTCAAGTTCTCACGCCCTTCAGACTGGCCAGAGATTGCTGCTCGTCCCCCAGTAAACCAAAAAGAGCGCATAGCAGATCGTAACGCCTAGGGCGTAGCGGAAGCGCCAGCGATCGACCGTATCGTGCCGCGTTCTGGGGTTCCCCAACTCCCCAAAGACGAGGACGGCGCCGAAGTTGCCCATGCACATCAGGGTGGTGATGAGGTAGAGCAGGTCCGAGTGAGTCCCGCCGCCGCTCCGGGGCACCACGTCCGCGTACGAAATGGAGTAGGCGACGACAGCGAGGACGACCCCCATCGCGAGCTCGCTGGGGGATTTGCCCATGGTCTCCTTTTCCCCAAGGTAGAGAATCCCAATCGCGGCAAGGCCGAGGAGGATTAAGGGAAGCATCACCACGAGCATGGGCTGCAATAGGTTGCGCTTCACGCCCACCATAATCGCGAATTCCTTGAACTGACGGGTTTCCGTCCGGTGATCCGACATGGCGAGCGGATTGCCATTGGCCACGCGGTTGTCGACCAAGCCATGGATCCACTTGAGAATCCAGCCGCGCTGGTTCTCCTCGAACGCGGTTGATTCGACTCGTTGCGCGGTGAGCGTAAGCAAGTGGTCGGGAACCGCGGCCTGGAGTTCCACGCCGATGCGGTGGCTGTCGAACGGATACCGGACCGTGTTCAGGTCCGCCGCGAAGGTGCCGCGCACTTTGTAGACCCGGTATTCCGTTTGATCGACGCTGCGGTCGGTCTGGCCGATCTGGGCCACGGAACCATCGGCCCGCATGTTGGGAATGGAGAGCAGGCCGGAAAGCATGGGATACTGCACCAAACGGCCGCGGGGATCGCCCGTAGCGCTCTCTTCTTCCGGAATCGGTTCGTCCAGCTCCTCTTCCTTGCGGATGGCCTTCATCTCGAGAAGCACACTCTTTTTCAGGCTGGAATTGATGGTGGTGGAGCAGATGAATTCGGCATCGAACTCGCCGCGCTCGACATCGACCCGGCGGATTTGGAACTCATTGATTCCGATCTGCAGGGCGGGAATGAGCTTGTTGTCGGCGTTGAGTTGCTTGAGGTGCGCGATGGCACGGTTCCCCGGTTTGTGCAGTTCAAAGTAGTGGCTGCCGTCCTCTTCCCCGTCCCGGTTGAAGTGGACCAAGCCAAGGGCACCCAGTTCGACATGCGCGCCCGTGCGTTGGCGAGGGGCGCCCGGAGCTGCCGGAAGAGGCGCGACGAGCTGGGAAAACTCATCGACAAGGAGGGCACGGTCTTTCTCGACCCGGGACTTTGCGTTCCAGTTGGCGCCTTCGGCTTGCCGGTCGAGACGGTCGAAGTCTTTCAGGCTGTGACGCAGCAGCTCCGCGGAAACCGCGCAACGCCGGACGAAGATCGAGGCGACCTCTTTCGGATAATCGTCGAAGGCGCCGCCATGGGCATCGACCACGCTTTGATAGAGAGCGAAGGTGTGCGTGGAGAACTCCGGGTTGGGTGCCTTCATGAGGACCATCTCGAAGTTCATGGTTTCATCGCCGTCGGTGGCTTCGCGGACGGAGTCGTGGATGGCTTGATTGAAGATCGAGTCGTGGCCAATCACCCGGATGGCGCGGTCCCGGTTGTTGGAGGCGAACTCTTCAAACCTGGCGACCAAGCGCGAGCCCCATTGTTTGTGGGCATTGATGACCACGATGATTTCCCGCGACCCCGATTGTTTGAGGGCGCGGAGTACGTCTTCAGTGACCCGCTTTTGCTCTGCCTCGTTGTCGTATTTTTCTTCAACGAAGGAGATCTTCGCTTCGATCGGGATATTCAGCTTTGCGAGTTCACTCTCATAGAGATACACCGGCTCTCCTCGGGCCGGTGCGGTCCCGGCGCCATAGCCTTCCTCCGTCAGGAACATGACCATTGGCCGGACTGGGCTCGGAGGGGGCGTTGCCGAGAGGGCATCGAATGGGGAAGTCGGCGCGGCCGGCGACGACGGTGTGTAAAGCGCTTGATCGATGAAACTGGCGATTTTGGTGGTCACCATGTTCTGGCTGCCCAAAAAGAGAACGGACTGTCCGAAGTCGGCCGTGCGGTCGGCGTTGAGCGAGATGACGGGGATCTGCTTTTTGCGGATCACATTCTGGGACTTCTGGAGATCGTTGCCCCAGGTGTTGTCGAGAATGGCGGCCAAATTTGGATTCTCCTTGAGCATGGCCTCGTAGGGCGGCGTCTCGCCGTGCTTCTCTTGCAGGCTCTTCAAATCGAAGGTGCGCAGCACCAACCGGCTGGCGCCGCCATTGATGCCTTGCCGATTGAGCTCATCGAACAACAGATTCAGGCAGATGGTGTGCAGGTCGGTGAAGTTGCCCTTGGAGCGGGCCAAGAGTGCCACCTCGATGTCGCGCTTCGAGCCGAATCTGCCCTGACCGGATCGAACGCCCAAAACCCAGAGAACGGCGCCCACGGCAAGGAGCGCGGCCAAGATGAACAGCACGACTTTACGGGAACGGATCATGGCGGAGAGGGGGAGGCAGCTTCCGCACCCTAGCGATGTCCACCAGCCGGGTCAACGGAAGTTCGGTGGATCTTGCGGGTGGGCTAGGCGCTCGCCTTCCGGAGATCATCCCTCATTTTCTTGGCAGGTAGGTTGGCACAATCAACCGTCTGCGCCATGCTCGTGCTCGTGCTCGTGCTCGTGCTCGTAATCGAAACCATCGGTTTTCCAGATCGGTTCCGATGCGAATTCGATTGCGATTACGAGCACCGCTTCGCTGAGCACGAGCACGATGCCATAGGCACGATGCCAGGAGCACGGAATTGGGCTTCAGAATTTTCCGGAAGGCGCGGGGAGCACAGAATTTGGTCTCAGAATTTTCCGGAAGGATCGGGGAGCACAGAAATCGGTCCCAGAATTTTCCGGAAGGCGCGGGGAGCACAGAATTTGGTTTCAGAATTTTCCGGAAGGCCCGGGGAGCACAGAATTCGGTTTCAGAATTTTCCGGAAGGTGCGGGGAGCACAGAATTCGGTCTCAGAGTTTTCCGGAAGGCTCGGGGAGCACAGAATTCGGTCTCAGAATTTTCCGGAAGGTGCGGGGAGCACAGAATTCGGCTTCAGAATTTTCCGGAAGGCTCGGGGAGCACAGAATTGGGTCTCCGGATTTTCCGGAGGGCGCGGGGAGCACAGAATTCGGTTTGCGGATTTTCCGGAAGGCTGGGTGGTTACGAGCCCGAGAGCCCGAGAGCCCGAGAGCCCGAGAGCCCGAGAGCCCGAGAGCCCGAGAGCCCGAGAGCCCGAGAGCCCGAGAGCCCGAGAGCCCGAGAGCCCGGAAAAGAAGTGGCAGAGGATGGAAGCAGTCAGGCTATCTGTCGACGGCGACCTGCAACCTCTAGCCGAGGCAGCTGTCAGACTTTTGCTCGGATGGAGGCGCAAAGTTCGGGAATGCGTTCGATCCCCACGGATTCAATCCGATCTCCCATTCCCCGGCGCTTGGTTCCTGGGTGGACGACGTAAAGAGCTTCAAGGTCTAGATCGGCAACGACCGCTGTCATTGATTTGGTCAGTTTGGGAGCGTCGGCTGACTTGAATTCAAAACCGATCCGGCCATCGGGACGTTCCAAGACGAGATCCCCCTCCTCAGCGTTCTCGACCGAGTATTTGAAGCACTGGTGATCCAGTGTCTCCGTCAACCGGATGATCTGGTCAACGCCGAACGATTCCCATGAATGCCCTTTGTGAGAATGTGCTTCAAGACGCCTGGAGTCCGGTATGCCCAACAAGCTATGGAGAATTCCAGCATCCTTGACCACGAGAGTGGGTTGCTGCCGGAGTCGCTTGCGGAGGTTGGGAATGAGGGGCGCAAGCTCGCGAATGATGTAGGCTCCCTTGAGCGCTTCAACGTATCCGCGAATCGCTTTTACCGGAACCTGAAGAGTTTTTGCCGCTTCTTGATCATTCCAGGTTCTGGCGGATGCGTCCGCGATGATCTGCAACAGTTTGCGTGCCTCAAACTGAGAGAGCTTTACGCCACTCCACGCCGGAAGGTCCGTGCCAATCAGATCCGTGAGGTACTGTTCACGCCAATCACTCGCATCGGCATCGGTCGGCGCGAGGAACGATGACGGGTGGGAGCCTCGGAGCCACATGGTCCTCCACTGTTCAGAGCCCGCCTCCGCCAGATCCAACCCTCCAATTTCGATCTTGCCGTTGCGTCCTGCCAAACTTTCGGAAATCCGCTGGCCCAGAGCCGGGGAGACGCTTCCGGTGATAATGAAGCGGGCCGGAAGATCGGGACGGTCTGCGAGAACTCGAAGCGTCGGAAACAGGTCGGGCAATCGCTGCGCTTCATCAATGACCACCTGCCCACGCAAGTCTCCGAGCACGGAGAGGGCATTGTCCGAGAGTCGAACGAAGTCATTTGCGTCTTCCAGGTCGAAAAAGTGATCTGGGGAGCTGGCAAATGGCCGCACCAGCTTGGTCTTCCCAGTCTGCCGGGCCCCGAGAACGGACGTGATTGGATATCTTCGGCTGGTTTCGACGATCCGCTGGTGCAGACGGCGGCGTTCGACATGGGGCAGCATCGTTGCAAACTAGGGGGCCTAGCGGTATTCTGCAAGATGGTGCGTCGCATCCCGTTCGAATCCCCAGATTTCACGTGGGAGGGACTTGAGGAATTCATGGTGGATTTCCTCAATGCGGGAGTTTCCCTCCCGGTCGATGGGCCGGCGGGTGTCGAGGAGAAACGTATCCTCAGCGCGGTGCCCTACGACAAAAGGGGAGGGAAACAAAAGGGCGTCGATATTCGCGCCGAGGTGGAGGGGGGCGAGGTCTGGGCGTTTCAATGCAAGCTTGAGACCCACGGTCAGCGCAATCGTTGGACATTGGCGAAGTCCAAAGTGGCCGTTGCCGAGACATCCTACGCGGCGGCACATTATTTTCTCGTGGTGATTGCCACCAACGGCTGTCAAGCGGAGGCGATCGACTATGTCGACAAGCAAAGCAAATGGCACTTCTGGACCGCAGAGACCCTGGACAGTCATTTTCGAACCCGTGTCCGGCCAGCACGGGGCAGGGAGATCATCGAGCGATCCTTCGGACGGGAAATCGCCAAGACAGTGTACGGGTCGGTCCACGACGAAGCGTTGGTTACCGCAAATCAATTCTTTGCAGGGACATCCGGCATCACCCACAACACACCGCTCGTCGGGAGGCAGAGCGCTCTCGAGGAACTTGAGGCTTTTGTCGCAGCACCCTATGAGCGCAAGGTGCGCCTCCTTGTGGCGCGTGGCGGAGAAGGAAAGAGCCGCATCTTAAAGGCCTTTGCCGATCGCTTTCCGCTTCTTCACCCCGAAGCCGACCTCCGTTTCGTAAGCGATCGGGCGAGTGCCGATGCGGAGGAGACGTCCCTTGAATTCATCGGCACGGACCATCCGCTCGTGGTGGTTCAGGATGACGCCCATCGCATCGAAACCCTCCGTCCTCGTGTCTTGAGCGCGATCGCGAGAAATCCGTCGGCGAAATTGATTCTCGCAGCGCGCCCGCAAGCGGTGGAAGCGATTCGCGCGAAGCTACGGGAATCTGGCTTTGACGCAGACTCGATCGAGATGGGTGAAAAGCTCCCCCGCCTGACGGAGACCGAAATGCGGGAGCTGGCGGAACAGGTGCTGTCCGGACATCCCGCACAGGCTTTCGCTGGAACCTTGGCGGAGTGGTCGGACCGGTGCCCATTGATCGTTGTGCTGGGTGGAAAACTCATCAAGGACGGTCTCGACTTTCAAAGCTTCGTTGACCATGAAGACTTCCGGGCTTTGGTCTTCCGGCGGTTCGAGGATGAAAATCTAGCGAGGTTGGCGGAAGATGACCCTCGATGCCGCGAGGAATTAAAACGACTTCTCCGGACAGTCGCGGTGCTGGCTCCGTTCCCGGACTCTAGGGAATCCATGCAATCGCTGGCCCGCTTCATGGAACTTCGCGGCTCGGTTCTGGAGGATCGCCTGAGCCGGCTGGAAGCGGCGGAATTGGTGATTCGGACCCGTACTGGCTTGAGGGTAAGCCCTGATTTGTTCGCGGATCACTTGGTCTACACATCGTGCGTTCGAAATGGCCAAGCGGCGCTGTTTGTCGATGAGCTGCTGGACCTGTTTGGCCAGGATCATTGGGCTGCTCTGCTGCGGAACCTCGCGGAGGCGCAATGGCATGGACGTTCTAGCGGTGCGGAAGAACTAGACCTGACCGGCCCGTTGTGGACGCAATTTCTGGAGCGGTTCGAAAAAAGCTACCACTGGGAGCGGGAGCGAATGTTGGAGGCGTGGGCCGGGTTCGCCGTGTTTCTGCCGGAAGAGTCGATCAAGCTGACCCGATTTGTCATTGATCACCCCGATGCTCCAGAGGCTGAGGATCCGTTTATGCGAGATGGTTGGGGAAAGTCGGTCAATTCTCACCAACGCGTCCTGCAGCGATTACCCGGGATTCTTGAATCCATCGCCACTTACCATCGGAAACATCAGTGGGACGCGTTGGACCTTCTAGCCAGGCTGGGTAAGGACTGGAAGAAGATCCAGGATGTGGATCGTCGCGAAACTGACCACCCTTGGGTCGTCATAGGCAAAGTTGGGGCTTTTTCGACGGGGAAGTGCATCCGGGTGACTGATGAACTGCTGGACTGGGTGTCCGATCGCACCGAGCTCCCTGAGAACGATGATCTGGTGAACCGGCGCTCGGAGTTTTTCGCGCTAGCCTTGGCCGGATTGTTCGCACGATCGTTCTCTCAGTCATGGTTTGAGGACCACATAGTCACGTTTCAATCCTGCCTGGTGCCGGTGGAGCAAACCAGAAGCTTGCGCGACCGGACGTTTGATTTCATCGAAACGTCCTTGGTGACTCGGTCGGAGGTCGCCGCGTTGAACATCCTCCCGGTTCTTGATGAGGCGTTGGAACGGATTGTTGAAGCCTACCGCTTTGACGATGATCAAACCATTGCGGAGATCCATAAGGAATGGCGAGAGCCGCGCCAACGTGCGGTCGAACTCTTGCAATTCATAGCCGAGCGTTGGCCCAAGAGTGAGTTCATCCAATTTGCCGTCTTCCGGCTGCTTCGTAAGGATCTACATTGGGAAGCAGATCCGGTCATCGCCGCAGCGAGGCGAGCGGCCATTGCTATGCTCCGCCGAGGAAGGGCGTTTGATCTTGCCCGCATCACACTGGGAAGTCAGGATCATAGTCTGCTCGATCAGGAACGCTCCGAGGCTCGAAGCGCTTGGGACATCGTCCGGGCGGAATGGCGATCGATGGCTGAACGATGGGTTTCCGAATCCCTGCGGCGGTATCCGTCGGTCCGGGATCTAATCGGGGACTTGCAAGAATTCGAATCCAAGGCGCGAGCACGAGGCTATGCTCCCAACTGGGGGCCAATTTTACTGTGCTTGGCGGAACAAGCGCCTGATGCTGTGCAGGAGTTGATTGAAGAGCTTCCCCGGTCCAGTCTTGGCTTTTTGGATGCCCATTTCACGGTGCTCATTCGAGGAATGCGCCCGACGCCTCAACAGGAGGATCAGTGGCTCGCGGCCGGACTGAAGTCGAGCCGGTCCGTGATCTATGAAGCGGCGTTATGGGATTGGCCGATTGGTCCGGAACCTCCGGGGCCAGAGACCCTGGCTGTGTTGCTGCCGCTGCTATCCGATCGAAACATTTCCAGTAAGAAAGCCAACGCCGCCATTGCCGCCTTGTCCCGGGCCATCGAATGTCCGGATGGGTGGGGTTGGAGTTATCTAGACATTCTTCCGGTGGAACGCTTGTCGGACCAAAGCGTAGCTACTCTGGTGACGATGCTTGGGGACACAGTCGAGGGCGGGGCGGATCGCATCATGACGGCGACGGTTTCCCGAATTCTGAAGCGCATGACGTTGCTTCCGGATCTAAGTGATTCCCCCTATCCTCTGTTTCTCTACGGTGCCGCGCAGCATGATCCTCGTGAGGTCTACGAATTCTTCGTCGAGCGCATTCGACGATTCGAGATGTTGCGGATCGAGGGGCACGATGTGGGCTATCAGCCGATCATGCATCATCTCCACGAGCGAGTGGCATTCGGCAAGCTGAGGGAGAGTCCAGACTTTGCGGGCATTGCGAGATTTATCCTTCAGCAGTGCCGCACGAACCCGTATGAACTTCGTGGTTGGTGGGAAATCCTGTTCAAAGCCGTTGTGGTTCCGAGCGATGCCGGCATTGACCTTCTCAATGGTTGGCTCACGGAAACGACCGTCCCGGGGGAAATTGAGCGCATCGTGAACCTAATTCGCTTCGACGGCGCGACGATTGTTTTCCGCTATCCAGAGTTTATCAGGCAGGTGTTGCAGAAGATCAGACGGTTCGAAAGTGAGTTTCGGGTGCGCATGGAATCCCTTCTCTCCCAGTCGAGCGATTCCCGTTCCTATAAGAATGGTGAACTGAAGGAACCGCACGGCTACTTTTTGCATGAGGCTCAGGCGGCAGTCGCTCGCCATGCTGCCGATCCAATCCTCCGTCCATTTTACGAATCCGTGGTAAACGCGGAACTCGCGGATCGGCAGAGTCATCGGGAATGGTACCGGAAGCGAATGCTGGATGTCGCTTAATGCTCGATTGTTCTTTGCTATTGGCGTCCCAAGACGTGAGCGCGCGAGACGTACAATCTAGGTTCCCGAGCTCTCGAGACGAATGACAACTGAGGATCATCGGTTCTAGAAAATCACAGGTGATGTAGATTTGCTGCCTGGGGGCGCTCATTATTCCAGATAATTCAGAAAATCTAAGTATTTCTACTTGTATAGATAATTAAGGCATGCTAAGCATGTCGCGTCTTAGCTGCAAACGCTCACTGGGTGGTGTGCCTTTGTGGCGGGGTGCTTATCTTATCTAAGTGAAATCATGGAGATTCCTGAAGACAGAACGAAGCTTCCCGGCTTTGCCCGGGCTTTCATCGAAGGATACTTGGCCCTTCTGATGACATTGGACCTGCCGAAATCGGCAGGTGAATTGGCGGAAACGGCATTGACGTCGTTTGTGCGGAAGGATGCAGCGGTCGATGGCTCGTCTGCTATCCTCGTTCGTGAGTTGCAACCGGCGTTGCAAGAAGCGGACCGGATGGCGGAACAGCGCATCGCCGCAGGCAAGAAGGTGTTGCAGCTCAAACTGGGCGAGCGTTGGACGCTGGCTCACAAGGAAGCTGGCTACTCACATGGAACGCTGGAAATGCCCAAGAGCTTGAAGGGCCGTGCCCGTTTGCTCAATAAGATGGGCGAGCTTCTCATCAAAAACGCACATTGGGAAAACAAGGACCTGGAAGTCACTGGGGCGCTGTTTCTGGCCAGCGCCGAGGCGTTGAGCAAAGCGGTGGCCGCCGTGGAGGCCCATGGCGTGGTGCACAAAGGGCTGGTGAAAGAGCGGGATGACGCAGCTAGGCAGCTGCGCCACCGGTTGCGCACTCTCAAATCCGAGGTGAGCCAAGTGTTGTCCAAGGATGATCTGCGTTGGGGCACGTTGGGCGTGGAAAGCCCGGCCGAGGCCCGCGCCAAGCGCGGCGCTCGGGCGCAGCAGAAGAAGCTGGCGGCGGAAGCCAATGGTCCCAAGGTCCCGGCGGAGAAGCTGGAGGCCGCCCATCGCACCTTGGAAGCTGCCCGGATTAAATTCGAGAAGGCTCGTGCCCTTGCGGAACGCTCGGAGATCGCCGCCTCCGCCGCCAAGAAGCGGGCGGTCACCGCCGGAGACGCGGTGGCCCGGCTGGAGGCCGCCTACCTGGCTCTGGGCGGGGTGGTCCCATTGACCTCGAACGAAACTCGGGGTCTGAGTGTGACCAGCGAAGATTCCGCGCTGGTTGCTTGAGTCAGATTAGAGATTTGCGATGTACGCGCCGCCCGGAGGCTTTCCTCCGTGGCGGTCTTTTTTTGCCTCAATGAATCTTGTTTTTATGAAAAGCACGGCCGACTGGGGGCTCGGGGGCGACCGGCACATGATCACTCCGTTTCCCTGTCCCCAACTTCACCGCACACCCTGAGATTCCCGGATTGACTTCAGGGCGACTCGCGGGTTGGTAGAAGTCAGCTCCATGTCTTATCCCGTTACCCCTGTCCCTGAAGCCAATCCGGGCGCCGCGGAGGCCTCGGCAGCCGCTGGCGTTAAGTCGCTCGATCTTGAGGTGAAAGATGCGTATCTCATCTTCAACTCGGTCTGGCAGAGCCTGGAAGCGGAGGTTGGACTGGAGCGGATTCGTTTCCCGAAGGAAGTGATTTGGCTGAACGGAGCTCCTGGGGCGGGGAAGGGGACGCAGACGGAGTTCATCATGCAGTTCCGCGGCCTCACCGCGCCGCCGGTTTTGGTCAGTTCCTTGCTGCAGAGCCCCGAGGCTCGGGAACTCATCGATTCCGGCATGATGGTGGGGGACCGGGAAGTCACCGCCCTCGTGATCCGCGCCCTCCTCCGGCCGGAGAACGCATCCGGCGTGGTCGTGGATGGCTATCCGCGCACCAAAGTCCAGGTGATTTGCTTGAAACTGCTCCACGAAAAACTGCTGCTCCTCCGCAGCACCTATCGCGGGACGGACCGGGAGGGCCAGTTTCCCAAGCCGATGTTCCACATCGTCGTCCTCTTCATTGACGAGGCGGAATCCGTTCGTCGCCAAATCCTGCGCGGGGAGCGGGCGCAGCAGCACAACCGCGAGGTCGATGCCTCAGGCGTGGGCCGTCGCATCGAGGTGCGCGCGACGGACTTGTCCCGCCGAACGGCTCGCAACCGCTACCGCACCTTCAAAGAGGTGACCTATGAGTCACTGACCAGTCTGCGCGAGGTCTTCTTTTATCACTACATCAACGCCCACGGCTCGATCGGTGAAGTGCAACGCCGGATCGAGGACGAGCTGCGTTACCAAAGTTCGTTGGAGTTGGATCAAAGGACCCACGACGTCATCGGGAGGATTCCGATCGCGCAAAGTCTTGGAGTGCATGCGCGCCAGGATCTCGTCCGGCGGCTCGATGCCTATTGCTTGGAGGAGCCCGAACTCTTCGCGCAAACCGTGGCTTTCATCGAGGATAAGTTCCTGCCCATCATTGTCACGCACGCGATTTCTGGGAAGGCTTATATCAATTCCGAGCACCCGATGCTCGAAGATCACCGGGTGCTCGCGATGATTATCGATGTCTTCTCCGAGCGCGGTTATCACACCGTCGTGGACGTCCGCAAGTACACGGAGCCGGCTCGGGTCAATCCGGAGACCTTTGAGATTGAGCTGCGGGCGAAGAAGGTCTGGCGGTTCATTATTAGCTTCCCAGGCTCGGAGATCCGCCGGGGGAGTTGAGGGGCGTGGAGTGGTGGAGTGGTGGAGTGGTGGAGTGGTGGAGTGGTGGAGTGGTGGTGACGGGCCCCTCAACCATCAACACTCAACCCTCAACTCGCGCAACGCCCGCAAATTCCGGTTGCCTCACGCCGCTTCCCGGTGTTTTGCGATGCACATGAGCAATCCCGACCCCTCCACCTCCGCGCATCGTCAGTATTCCGGACCGATGCTCGACGGTCCTGACCGCGCCGCCAGCCGCGCCATGCTGCACGCCGTTGGCTTCCGCCGGGAGGACTTCAAGAAGTCCCAAGTCGGGATCGCCTCCACCTGGAGCATGGTTACGCCCTGCAACATGCACATCGACAAGCTCGCGTTGGAGGTGGTCAAGGGAGTCGATGCCGCGGGCGGGAAGGGCATTCCCTTTGGCACGATTACGATCTCCGATGGCATCTCCATGGGCACCGAGGGCATGAAGTATTCCTTGGTCTCTCGCGAGGTCATCGCCGACTCCATCGAAACCGTGGCCGGCTGCGAGGGGATGGACGGAATCATCGCGATCGGTGGTTGCGACAAAAATATGCCCGGGTGCGTGATGGCCTTGGCGCGGTTGAACCGGCCGGGGATTTTTGTCTACGGCGGCACGATCAAGCCGGGCTGCCACAATGGAAAAGACGTGGACATCGTCTCCGTGTTCGAGGCGATCGGCCAGCATTCGGGCGGCCAGATCAGCGATGCCGAGCTCGATGACATTACGGAAGTCGCTATTCCGGGGGCCGGTTCCTGCGGCGGGATGTACACCGCGAATACGATGGCGTCCGCGATTGAAGCCTTGGGGATGAGCTTGCCAAACAGTTCGGCCCAAGCGGCGGTCTCTGATGAGAAGCTCATGGATTGTTTCGACTCTGGCGCCGCCGTCATGGAGATGATCCGGCAAGGCATCCGGCCCCGGGATATCATGACGAAAAAGGCGTTTGAGAATGCCATCACCGTGATCACTGCCTTGGGGGGCTCGACGAACGCGGTGCTCCACATGATCGCCATGGCGCATGCCGCCGGAGTGGAGCTCACCATTGATGATTTCACCCGGATCGGGCGTCGCACGCCGGTTCTCGCGGACCTCAAGCCGAGCGGGCAGCACGTCATGCTTCGGCTCGTCGAAATTGGCGGTACGCTGCCGCTCATGCGCATGCTGTTGGATGCCGGCTTGCTGCACGGGGATTGCCTCACCGTGACGGGCAAGACCGTGGCGGAGAACTTGGCCAAGGTTTCGCCCAAGTATCCGGAGGGGCAAACGGTGATCCGCGGGTTCGACAACCCGGTGAAAAAGGAAGGCCATCTCGTCATCCTTTACGGAAATTTGGCTCCCGAGGGCGCCGTCGCTAAGATCAGCGGCAAGGAAGGGGAACGATTCACCGGCAAGGCCCGCTGCTTCGACTCCGAAGAGCTGGCGATGAAGGCTATCCTGGGCGGCCAGGTGGTGGCGGGAGATGTCGTCGTCATTCGTTACGAGGGGCCCAAAGGCGGTCCAGGGATGCGCGAAATGCTGGGGCCCACGGGCGCCATCATGGGACGTGGCCTCGGCAAGCAAGTGGCCTTGATCACCGATGGACGTTTCTCCGGCGGCAGCCACGGTTTCGTCGTCGGGCACATCACTCCGGAGGCGGCTGTCGGCGGAACGATCGCGCTGCTGCAAGATGGCGATGACATCACCATTGATGCGGTTGATCACACCATCGACGTCCTGGTTACGAGCGCCGAGTTGGCGGAGCGCCGCGCCAAGTGGCAAGCTCCGGAGCCGAAATACACTCGCGGCGTGCTCGCCAAGTTCGCCAAGCTGGCCAGTTCCGCCTCCACTGGCGCGATCACGGACGGAAATTTGTAAGCGGGAGCGATCGATCTCCCAGACTCGGCGCGGCGTATTCCTGATCCAAAGGCTTGCCGCCGCCGCCGGGTTCTGGCAGTTCATCGGGGATGCTGCTCGCGGAATTGACTTGGCCTGAGATCGCCGCCCTGGACAAGAACACGCCGGTCGTTTTCCCGGTGGCGGCGCTTGAGCAACACGGACGGCACGCGCCGCTGTTCACGGATTCTCTCTTGATGGGGGAGATTGCCCGCCGGGCAGAGGAGCATTTGGGAGCGGCGGCCCTTTTTGCTCCGCTGCAATGGCTGGGAAATTCGCATCACCACCTCGATTTTCCGGGCACGCTCTCGGCGGAGCCGCGGCTTTACATCGATCTCCTCGCTGGATTGTTGGAGAACTTCATCGGTCACGGATTTTGCCGGATTCTGATCCTCAATGGCCATGGCGGCAATGATGTGCCGGGCAAGCAGGCGGTGTTTGAGGTCCGGCAACGGCATCGGCAGCGCCGGGACCTCCTGCTCCTCTTTGGCACCTACTGGAACCTGACGGATCGAGCGGCACAGTCGCATCCGGGGCTCCAGGAACCGTCTCTCGGGCATGCCTGTGAGTGGGAGACCTCGATGGTGCTCCGGCTGAATCCCCGCTTCGTCAAGGGACATGAACGAGTGCCTGATCAGGCTCGTGGGAACCCGTTTGAGCCAGCCTCCCGGGGCTGGATTATGCCGGAGCGCAGTGAGCATGGTCACGTGGGCGCACCTCGGCACGCCACGGCGGAGAAAGGGGAAGCGCTGTTCGAAACGTTTGCCGCTGGGGCGGTGCAACTGATCGAACGGATGATCGCCTGGGATGGGCAGAGCTGGGACGGTTGAAGACGGCGATGGACAACTCAAGAAAGAAGCCCGGCGATCGTTCCGCCATGTGGCGCTGGAGTGTGACCGGATTGCTGCTCCTCGCCACGATGATCAACTACATGGACCGGGTCACCTTGGCGAATGCCTCGGTCCGGGTGACGACGGAGCTTGGATTAGACGATGCGAGCTATGGGCATATGGAGCTGGCTTTTGGATGGGCCTTCGCGGCGGGATCGTTGGTGTTCGGTTTTTTGGCCGACCGGTGCCGGATTTATCTGCTGTATCCTGCGATCCTGGCGGCTTGGTCCTTGATGGGAGTGGCTACGGGATGGGCTGGTGGATTTGAGGGGCTCCTGGTGTGCCGGACGTTGCTGGGATTCTTCGAGGCCGGACACTGGCCGTGTGCTCTCAAGACGACTTTTGCGCTGCTGGAAGAGAAAGACCGGACCATGGGGAACAGCATTTTGCAGAGCGGGGCTTCGATCGGCGCAATCATTACGCCGCAAGTGATGAAACTGCTCATGACGGAAGCCCCCGGTTCCTGGCGTGGGGCCTTCGTGGTGGTGGGAGCGGTCGGGTTCGTCTGGGTGCTCCTCTGGTTTGCCTGTCTCCGGCCCCGGGATCTATCTGGGGAGAGGGGGGCGGCGCTAGGCGCGAACGGGATCAAGGAACTCGGTGGAATTTTGTTGAGCGGACGGTTTTGGGCGGTGGCCCTGCTGATCATGGGAGCGCAGACGGTGTGGCATATCTACCGCGTTTGGCTCATGAAGTTTCTGCAGACGGGGCGCGGATATGATGAAAAGACCGCCTTGGATTTCAATTCACTTTATTATATAGCGACCGATGCCGGATGCTTTCTCGCTGGCGCCGTGTCGCTGGGGCTGATTCGCGGGAGAGGGCTGACACCGCATGCCGCCCGCCGAGTTGTGTATGCCGGTAGCTGCGTTTTGACCTCCATGAGTCTTTTCATTCCCAGCCTTGGTCAAGGTCCGCTGCTGCTGGCGACGATCCTTCTCATCGGCATGGGCGCGCTCGCGCTGTTTCCCTGTTACTATAGTTTTGTTCAGGAGCTTTCCCCGGCCTATGTGGGGCGCTTGACTGGAATCCTGAGTATGTGGGTTTGGGCGGTCACCTCGCCCATGCATTCCTTCTTTGGCCGCATGGCGGACGTGGTGACGGATCCCGCGCAACGCTATGACCAAGGCCTAGTTATTGCCGGGCTGGCGCCTTGGATCGGTGTGCTCGCCATGCAGTTTCTCTGGCGCCAACAAGAACCGAAGCCTCATGCTGACTGAATCCACACGATTGCGCGATTTTCCGTCCCTGGCGGACCAGGTTTATCTCAACACCGCCGCGGAGAGTATTCCGCCGCTTTCTGTTGGGGAGGCCATCCAGGATTACTGGCGGGATAAATTGCTCGGAATGGACGGACGCCAAGGGCACTTCTCCAGGGTGGAAGCCTGCCGGGAGGTCAGCGCGAGGATGCTCGGAATGGCTCCAGAGGAAGTGTCCTTCGCCTCTTGCAGTTCGGAAGCATACAACTTGCTGGCGTCGGCATTGAATCTGCGTGGCCCGGATGAAGTGGTCGTGTCCGATCTGGATTTCCCGGCCGGGGCCACCCCTTGGTTGCGGATGCCGGAGCCTCCGGCGGTCCGAGTTTGGAGAGCGGCGGCCGGCGAGCTGGAGGTGGAGACCCTCGAACCGCTGCTGAATGAACGCACGCGGTTGGTGCAGGTATCCTTGATCAGCTTCTATAATGGGCATCGCATCGCCTGGAGACCGTTTCATGACGTGGTGCGCCGGCGGGCGCCGAACGCGCTGATCGCCGTCGATGTCACCCAGGCGCTTGGCCGGGTGATTCTGGACTGCGAGGGCGCGGATGCCGTGATCTCCAGCACCCACAAATGGACGTTGGGGATTCATGGCGGTTGCATCATTGGCATTCCCAGCCGCAACGCGGAACGGCTTACGACGCGGGCCGGAGGCTGGTACCACTTGCGCAATGCGTTTGATCCGGACCGGTTCGAGCGCGCGCTTTCCAAAAGCGGGGCGGCCAGTTTCTCCGTCGGAATGCCAAATTTCGTGTCGCTCTATGCACTGGACGCTTCGTTGCGGTATCTGGAAGGCATTGGCGTCCCAGAGATCGTGGCTCATGCGGAGCCGCTCGTGGCGCGGGTGCACGAAGGATTGCGAGAGTTAGGAATCGTGCCGCTGTGTCCGCCTCAGCCACTCAATCCCACCGGTATCATCGCCTTCCGCCACGAACGCAGCGAGGAAATCCACGCGGCGTTGCTCGATGAAGACATCCACGTCATGCACCACGCCGGGCGGATCCGGATCGCGGTGCATGGCTATAATTGTGAAACGGACGTGCACCGGCTGCTTGCAGTGATCCGGGGGCAAGCTAGGCTTGCCAGGGTTTCCCGCGTAGGAGGCTCTTGACTCAACATTCGTTTGTCATTCCATAGAGAAAACATCATGAACACCAAACCTGTCCTGTCATTCCCTCGCCAATTCAGCCGATTCATGCTGCTGGCCGCCGCCGGCCTCATGGTCACTTCCTGCGAGACGCAGACCCAAAACGGCGCTCTCTTGGGCGGGCTGGGGGGAGCTGCGGTCGGTGGCATCGCCGGAGGTCGCAAGGGCGCCTTGATCGGTGGAGCCGTTGGAGCGATCGGAGGCGCTGTAGTCGGAAACAATCGCGAGCGGAAGGGCTACTAAATCGTTGCCCGAACCCGAGATCTGGTTCCATCAGGAGGCATTGGTCGGGGAGGGAGATGCCGGTGCGGGTTTGTCGCCGTCGCGCAGACGGCGGGTCCGCGCCGGAGACTGCTCTTTGGCCCGTCACCAGTGCGGCCGGTGAAGCCGCGGCGGAGGGGGGCTTGAGCGGTAGGCCGGGGACGCCACTTCAGCTTGGGAGTCCTCGTTCCTTCGTTTCCGGCGCGAAGTGGATGAGGATCAGTCCGAGCACATACACCGAGACGATCACGGACCCCGCCGCGGGGAATCCAAGCATGTTTGTCAAGTTGCCCGTTTGCAGGCTGCCCACGGCGGCGAGGATGCGCCCAAAGTTGAAGGCAAAACCTTGACCGGTGGCCCGGACGGCGGTGGGAAACAGCTCGGGATAATAAAGCGGGAAGAAACCATAGAAGGACGCGGTCCAGGTGCCCGCGAGGAAAGCCGTGCCCAAGAACCATGGAGTGACCCCGCTGTTGGTCCAGTAGAAGAATAAGGCCGTTGCCAGGGAGCCGATGCACAGGGCGGAGTAGGTGACTTTCCGTCCAAACCGTCCAGCCGCTAGGGCTGCGGCAAAGGTCCCCGTGATCGCACCGAGGGAAATCCAGATCAGTGTCCACTCCTTGGCGTGATGCGCTTTGTCCGGGTCCAAACTTTCCGCCCAACGCGGAGCCCACTGCGTGGAGCCCCAAGTACCGAGAAGAGCCACAGCCCCCAGGCCTGCGCCGAGCAGCATGAGCCGAACCACTTCTGATTCCGAGGATTGCAGAGAGCCGCTGGTCCGGGCCCGGGCCAAGTAGGCCTTCACGGGCTGCAGGAATCCCCAAGCGGCGCACCAGAGGCCCACGACCGTGATCAGGGTCGCCATGGCGGGATGGGGGCCGGCTGGTGACCAAGCCCAAACAATGACCAGTGCCATCGTCGCGCCGCCAAGGACGCCAATGAGGTCGCGCTGATTCCAGTAGGATGTTGTCCCTTTCGCGTGTTCTTCTTCCCACTGCGACGATTCCGGGACAAAAGCGCGGATCAGAAAAATCAGCAATGCCGGAAACGCTCCACTAATCATTAAAAAGCGCCAGGCGGAATTATCGAGCAGGTGGTCGACTCCGGACTTTGGCACTCCCAGGGAGAGCATGATGTTTTCCACTCCGCCGATGAAGCTGAGCAGGAACATGCTCAGGATGGCGACGAGGAGGTAGCCGATGTTGGCCGCGGCACCGATGAGGCCGGCCACGAGTGCCCTCGACTTGCCCGGCCAAACCTCGTTGACCAAAGCCACGCCCAGCGACCACTCGCCTCCCATGCCCAATGAGGCAATAAATCGCAATCCGGCCAGTTGCCAGGCCTCTGCCGCAAACCCGCAGAGGCCGGTGAAGATTGCATAGGTGAGGATGCTGAGCGACATGGCGCGAACTCTGCCGATTTTATCCCCGAGCCAGCCAAAGACGACGCCACCGCTGGCTGCTCCCACGAGGAACGTGGCGATGATCGCACCGAACCACTTGGCATCGTCACCCGGCTGGGCGCTTGAGCCCAAGAGATCCGCCACGGCCACCTTGCCGACCAACGGGAAGAGCCCCATCTCAAATCCATCAAACAGCCAGCCCAAGAATGCGGCGAGCAAGGTGAACTGTTGGGCTCGTTGAGAGCCCTGGGCAAGGCGCATTTGATGCATGGGAAAGTCGGCGTGAATCCGGAAGCTTTCCGGTCATCACGGAGAAATCGACAACGCACGATCAGAAAGTTCGCGCGATCTTTCGCGGACGCCTCCGTCCCGAGGCGATTGGATCACCTGTCCGCGGATTCGCTGCCGGGTCCGGCGAGCTCTCTGCCGAGCATGGCAATGTAGGCTGGAAGGTCATCGTAGCCTCCGGCCTTTTGGTAGATGTGCTTGCCATTGGCCGAGGTAATTACGACGAAAGGGTAAGAGTCAACGCTGTGTTTCGCTGCTAACGCTTTGTTCTCTGGGCTCAAGCGTCCTTTTGCCGGGACCAAGATTTTGAGGAGCACCAGTCTGCGGTCGGCGAATTCCCTGAACTCCGTGGTATTGAGGATGTTCCGCTCCATGCTTTTGCAGGGCGGGCACCAGTCGGGACCGGTGAAAATCATGTAAATGGGGAGGTTATATTTCTTGGCCTCGGCCATCGCGAATTCGTAGTCCGAGTTCCAACGAGCGATTCGGCCGTTCAGTTTCTGCTCGGCGACGATTCTCTCGATTTCTTCACGATTCTGGTCGGGGATGCCCTGAAGGAATGCCTGGTCTGCTGAGGAGAGGCGTGAGATGGGAATTACAAACTCCTTTTGGTCGGCGATCCGGCGGAATCCAATGGTGTTGGAGGCTTTCCCGAGGACGATCCCCTGCAAGGCGCGGCCCTGCGCATCGGTGACGTTTCGTTCCATTGGCAGCGCTCCTGCCTTTTTGGCCGCTGGAGCGTTCTGGGGAGGGGAGGGCATCAGGGAGTTTGTAGGCTTTTCGGGGGGCGCAAATCCCGGGCGAGTGGCCGTGGCAGATGATCCCATGGCGATGGGCGCCTTGTCCTGAGTCTGCTTCTCGGCAAGTTTCTCCTTTGACTGGAAATATAGGGCGGCGATCGCGATAATGACCAACCCCACGATGATCTTCGTCATAACAAAGCACTGGTTTAGAATCTTGTGCCTGGCAAGTGAATATCCAAGCCAGAGGGCAAATTAATTCTAGGTTGTTTGGGGGACGGTTCAAGACTGAGTCCGCTTGGCCGATTGTGTCGCTTTCGTCACTCGTGCCTGGATCACACCGGGTAGAGCCAAGGCGCGCGGTAGTCCCTGCGCAACATCGCGTTTGCCTCCGCATCGTCGGGGATTCGCTCCTCGCTTCCGTTCCAAGTCACGGCGCGGCCGAGCTTATGGCTGAGCATTCCGAGCAAGGCTAGATTCGTGGAGAGGTGGGCGACTTCCAAGTTGGCGACCGGTGCCCGGCCCGTCTCAATTGCATCCAGGAAGTCACGCCACAGGGGAGGCACGTTATGGCCATCCTTCTCATTGTCGAACCTCGGGTCTTCGTGGATGACCGCTTCGCCCTTCTTTTTCGGATGGAACGTCCAACCATCCCTCCATCCCATATGAAACGTGCCGTTGGTGCCGTAAAAGGTGGTTCCAAATGGAGAAAGGTCGGTGCCGGTTCCGCCAAATCGGCGGTGTTCCCAAACTGCGGTAAAGTCCGTGAACTCGTAGGTCGCCACCTGATGGTCCGGGGCATCCGTCGTCTGTTCCTTGTCGTTGAGGATGGCCGGGCCGAGAATGGAACGCCCTCCGCTGCAGTGAACTTTCCGGGGCCACTTTTCCTCGCTCCACCAGAGCATCTGATCCAGCCAATGCACTCCCCAGTCGCCCAGCGTGCCATTGGCGAAGTCTAGGTAATTGCGAAAACGGCCAGGGTGAATGTTCCGGCAATACGGCCGCAGCGGGGCCGGTCCGCAGTAGAAATCCCAATCGAGTTCCGCGGGCGGCGGGACGTTTTCAGATGGCTGTTCGGGGCCATCAGCGCCTCCGGTCACCACCATCCGGACCATGCCGATTTGGCCAACCTTGCCGGACTTGAGGAACTCCATCCCGCTGACGTGATGCGGACCAATCCGGCGGTGCAGGCCCACCTGGACCGCGCGTCCGGTGCGTCGCGCCGCGTTGACCATGGCGCGACCTTCTAAAATGGTGTGGCCTGCGGGTTTTTCCACGAAGACATGGGCCCCGGCCTCAAGTGCGGCGATGGTTTGCAGCGCGTGCCAGTGATCCGGCGTGGCGATGATGACGATCTCCGGCTTTTCGGCCGACAGAAGCTCGCGGAAATCCTTGTACGTCTTGGGCTGGCTGCCGGTGAGTCCCAGGATTTCATCGGCGGAGATTTCTAGGACATCGGAGTCGACATCCGCGAGCGCCACGGCCTCGGCTCGTCCGGATTCCAGGGCGACGCGCAAGATGTTCATGCCCCACCAACCGGCCCCGATCAGGGCGGTGCGGTATTTTTTTCCGCTCTTTGCCTGCCCGAGAATGTAGGGAGCCGAGGCGAAGGTGGCGGCCGTGGTGGCGAGAAAAGCGCGGCGGTTCATCCAATCCCCTTCGCCGTTTCAGGGCGCGATTGGACGTGGACAACCTGCGAGCGCCAACATCACTTTAAGCCCAGACAGACGATGGCACCCTTCTCATTGCGGACATAGAGCTGGCCGTTGGAGAGTACGGGTTGGGTCCAAACGCGCCCTTCGGT
>CAMCXS010000018.1 GCA_945883495.1 Akkermansia muciniphila | reverse complement strand
ATGCGGCGCAAACTGCGGGCGCTCTGCGCGGAACTCGGCGCGGGTCGCGTCGATATCCAGGCCACCTATGCATTCACCGAGGCGAAGCTGGCTTGGATTGAATGTCCCTTCCCGGACGGGAGCGAATCCGGAGGGTATCATCTCTATCCAGACATGGCGTTGGTGGAGATCATCGATCCCGAAACTGGAATTCCGGTTGGGCTGGGTGAACCGGGCGAGATTGTCTTTACGCCGCTCGATGCCCGGGGCAGCGTGGTCTTGCGCTACCGCACTGGAGATCGCATCGACGGAGGGCTGGTGGAAGGTCCCTGTCCCCATTGCGGCCGCCATGTGCAGCGGCTCGTGGGCAAGATCTCCCGAGTCTCGGAAGTGAAGCGGCTCCACTTCGATAAGCTCAAGGGGACGCTGATCAACTTCAACGATTTGGAGCATGTGCTCGACGACGTTCCGGGCGTTGGGGCTTGGCAGATTGAGATCCGCAAGCACAACGATGATCCCTTGGATTGCGATGAGATTTTCATTCATGTGCATCGCACGGGCCGGATGAGCAAAGAGGAGCTGCGTCGTGAGATAACAGAACGCTTCCTTTTGGCGACGGAGATATCTCCAAACCGGATCGAGTTTCATGAGGCGGACGAACTCCGTGAGCTGCAAGGCGTCGGCAGAGCGCTGAAGGAGGAGAAGATCGTCGATCATCGTCCGCGCCCGCAAAGCGCTGTCACCGTCTCCGAACCTGAAACTTCCCATGAAAACCTCCTCAACCCCACTGGTCATCATTGATGGCGTGCGTACGCCGTTCGCCCGCATGGGCACTTCGTTGGCTCACGCGGATGCCGTGGAACTCGGCCGGTTGGCCGTCTCCCAGTTGCTCACCCGGAATCCGATCGATCTCGCGACGATCAGCGAGGTGATTATCGGCTGCGTCTCGCAACCGTTCGATGCCGCGAACATCGCCCGCGTGATTGCACTACGGGCTGGGATCCCGGTTTCGGTTCCCGCGATGACGGTGCAGCGGAATTGCGGCTCCGGCTTGGAAGCTCTGACCACGGCGGCGGACCGGGCGGCGGCGGGACGCGGCGAGATCTTCGTCGTGGGCGGAACGGAAAGCATGAGCCGGATTCCGCTGCTCTTCCAAGCGGCGGCCGCCGCGAAGTTTGGCGCCTTGCAACGAGCCAAGACGGGCGGGGCGCGCCTCCGGGCCGCACTGCAGTTCCGCCCGGCGGATTTTGCTCCGGTGATCGGGTTGCAACTTGGACTCACGGATCCGGTTGCGGGGCTCAACATGGGGGAAACCGCGGAACTCCTGGCGCGTGAGTTTGGGATCAGCCGGGAGCGGCAAGATGACTTCGCGCTGACTTCGCATCTTCGGGCGGCGTCGGCCCGGGAGTTCCTGGCGGGTGAGATCGTTCCCCTGTATCACCGCGGCAAGGTGATCGACGCAGACAACGGCATCCGGCCCGAGCAGAGCCTGGAGGCGTTGCGCAAACTGTCCCCCGTCTTTGACCGGAAGACGGGAACTGTCACGGCGGGCAACTCGTCCCAAATCACCGATGGCGCGGTCGCCCTGCTGGTCATGACCGAAGAGCGGGCCGAGCAACTCGGGTTGGAGCCGCTGGCCCGGGTCGTCGATTTCGCCTTCGCGGGTTGCGATCCCAGCCGGATGGGTTTGGGACCGGCCGTGGCCTTGCAGAAACTGGCGCAGCGCACCGGCGTGAAACCGGCCGATGCCGACGTTCTGGAAATGAATGAAGCCTTCGCGGCTCAGGTGCTTGCGGCTTCTCAGGTCCTGGCTTCGGCTGGTCTGCCGATTGATCCGGCGCGCCTGAACCCGAACGGTGGCGCCATCGCGGTTGGGCATCCCGTGGGCGCGAGCGGGGCCCGCCTTTTGCTCACGGCGTCTCGCCAACTCCGGCGAACCGATGGCCGCCGGGCGCTGGTTTCCCTTTGCATCGGTGGCGGCCAAGGCGCCGCCGTTCTCCTGGAACGTCTCTAACCCCAAACCTCCCCATGAAACCCTCTCCACTCCTCACGCCCACCATCACAGCGCGCCGCGAAATGGAAAGCACGGCGCCGTTACCGAACATCCATCGCTCCGATGGACCTGGCGGCGTGGTCACCCTGACCTTTGATCATCCCGATTCCTCGGCCAACGTCTTCGATCTGGCGACGCTCCACGAATTGGAGGCGATGATCCGCCAGCTCAAGGAAGAGCCTGACGTCCGCGGCGTGATCTTCGCCAGCGCCAAACCGGCCGTCTTCCTCGCGGGGGCCGATCTCAAGGAACTCTCGACGGCTGATGCCACCAAGTTGGCTAGCGTGATCGAACTGGGTCAACGCATCTTTGGCGAGATCGCGTCCCTGGAGGTGCCGACGGTGGCCGCCATTCATGGAGCTTGCCTCGGCGGAGGCTTGGAACTGGCCTTGGCCTGCGATTGGCGGATCGCCAGCGACGACCGGAGCACGAAGATCGGCTTGCCGGAAACGCAGCTCGGCATCCTTCCGGCCTGGGGCGGATCGACTCGTCTGCCTCGTCTTCTTGGTTTGAGTCGGGCGCTCGATCTGATTTTGACCGGCAAGCAACTCGACGGCCGGCGTGCGCGCAGTGCCGGCGTGGTGGATGAGGTCGTGCCTCGGGAACGGCTCGCGGAAGTGGCGCTTCGTTACTTGGTCAAGGGCAAACGCCGGCCGGCGCGGCATTGGGAGAACTTGATTTGGCCAGTGGCCGGGTTCGTTGGGATCGTGGCGCGGTGGAAGCTGCGGGCCAAGACGCGTGGGCTCTATCCGGCTCCGGAAACGGCAATCGACGTTGCCGTCCGTGGCGTGAGCCGGAGCGTCGACGCCTCGCTCGACTTGGAGCGCACCGCCTTTTTGGAACTCGCTGGGACGGAGACCGCGCGGAATCTCCTGCGGACGTTTTTCCTGCAAGAGCGGGCGAAACGCATTTCGGCGAACGCGGAGAGCCGTGAGGTCGCCCGAGCCGCGGTGATCGGAGCGGGCGTGATGGGGGGCGGGATTGCTCAGTGGATCGCGTCCCGGGGCTTGCCGGTGATTTTGGAAGACGTGGACCGGAATCGTCTCGCGGCCGGATTGGACCGGATCGAGGGCCTCTTGGCCGGCGCCTCCAAGCGTCGCATCCTGACGGCCCAGGAAGCCCGGGAGGCTCGTGATCGCATCATTCCCGTGGAGAGCCCGGGACACTTGGAACGTGCTGATCTGGTGATCGAAGCCGCCACGGAAAACTTGGAGATCAAGAAACAGATCTTCACCGGGCTGGTCCGGCGCACTCGGCCGGACACCGTTCTCGCCACCAACACCTCGGCTTTGCCGATCCGTGAACTGGCGGCGGCGGTTGGCGATGACGAGGCCCATCGCGTGGTCGGGCTGCACTTCTTTAACCCGGTGCATCAAATGAAGCTGGTCGAGATCGTGGCCGGGGACAAAACCTCCCCCGAGACGCTGGAAACGGCGATTCGCTTCGTGCGCTCAATCGGCAAGCTGCCGGTGGTCGTGGCGGACCGGCCCGGCTTTCTCGTGAACCGGATTCTCATGCCCTACCTCATCGAGGCCGGACGGATGGTGGAAGAGGGCATTGCGCCTCGGGAAATCGACGAAGCGATGCTCGATTTTGGGATGCCGATGGGGCCGTTGCGGCTGTTGGATGAAATCGGCCTCGACGTGGCCATGCATGTGGCGCGGACCATGGAGGCTGCCTACGGCGAACGGCTCGCGGCTCCGGCGATTCTGCATCGGCTGACGGCCGCCGGGCATCTTGGCAAGAAATCGGGACGGGGTTTTTACGGTTACGGCGGGCACGCCCCGGTTTCCGAGCTGACGGCCAAGCGCCGCCATTTGTCCCGGACGGAGATCGCGCGCCGTCTCTCGCTGCTCATGGTGGACGAGGCGCGGCGTTGCTTGGAAGAGGGCGTCGCCGCTTCCGAGGAAGATATCGATTTTGCCATGGTGTTCGGCACCGGGTTCGCTCCGTTCCGGGGCGGCCCGGTGCAATATGGCCGCACCTTGGGCCATGCCCGCCAAGCGCCCATCACGGTGGATGAGGCGGCTCCGAAGACGGTCATCGACACCTCCAAAATGTCTGCGGAACAGCGCGCGGCTTTGGAGCTGACCGAAGCGGCGCGGACGGAAGCCGGCAAACGCCACAGCTTGGGAGGTTCCTTTTTCATGGGGAACGTCGATGTGCAACGCGTCGTGCCGTTTCCGGAGCAGGGGAGTGCGGATCGTGCGGAGGGCGATGCCTTCGTCTTAAAGCTGCGCCGCTTTCTGGAGGAGTCGGTCGATCCGGACGCCATTGACCGGGAAGGCGAGATCCCTGAACGCGTCCTGGACGGGTTGGCGGAAATGGGGGCGTTTGGAATCAAGATTCCGGTTCGGTATGGCGGGTTGGGATTGTCCCAAACCAACTATTCCCGGGCGGCGATGTGTCTCGGCGGTGTCTGTGGGAATTTGACGGCCTTGCTCTCAGCGCATCAATCAATTGGCCTCCCGCAGCCGTTGCTCATGTTCGGCACGGAGACGCAGAAAGAGCGGTATTTGCCCCGCGTGGCCCGTGGGGAGATTTCCGCGTTTGCTCTGACCGAGCCGGAGGTTGGGTCCGATCCCGCGAAGATGCGGACGGTGGCTCGATCGGTAGACGGCGGGGCCTTCTTCGAGATCAGCGGTGAGAAACTCTGGTGTACGAACGGGACCAAGGCGGGGCTCCTCGTGGTCATGGCCAAGGTCGTGGACGATCCCGAAGCCGCGCTCAAACCCGAGTCCGCCCGCACCATCACCGCGTTTATCGTCGAGGCCAATGCGCCCGGCGTTTCGGTGGTGACGCGCTGCCGGTTCATGGGACTGCGCGCTCTATATAATGGGGTGATGCGCTTCGACAAGGTGCGGGTGCCTCGGGAGAACATCATCCTAGGCGAGGGACGGGGCTTAAAGGTGGCCCTCAGCACGTTGAACACCGGACGGCTCACCCTGCCGGCTGCCTGTGCCGGGATGGCGCGTGAATGCCTCCGCATTTCCCTGGAGTGGGCGGGGCGCCGGGTGCAATGGGGCGCGCCGGTGGGACGGCACGACGCCATTGCCCAAAAGCTCGCGAAAATGGCGGCCGATACCCGTGCGATCGAGGCGATGGTCTATTACACCTCGTCCTTGGTCGACCGGGACAAGAAAGCGGACATCCGCATCGAGGCGGCCATGGCGAAACTGTGGGGCACCGAACGGGCCTGGGAGATCGTCAACGAAACCATGCAGATCCGGGGCGGACGTGGATACGAAACGGCCGATTCCTTGGCCGCGCGAGGCGAGGAAGCTGTGGCAGTAGAGCGATTCCTCCGGGATTGCCGGATCAACACGATCTTCGAGGGCTCCAGTGAAATCATGCGGCTCTTCATCGCTCGTGAGGCGCTGGATCCCCACCTGCGGATGGGCGGGCCGGTGCTCAACTCGACCCTGCCTTTGGGCAAGCGATTCGCCGCCTTGGTCCGTTCCGGCTGGTTTTACAGCTTCTGGTATCCGCGCCTCTGGTTGCCGGATGTGCGGCCCTTGCCGGGCAAGATGCACCGGGTCCTGCGCGGTGATTTGCGTCAGGTGCGCCGTCTCAGCCGGATCCTGGCGCGGAACTTCTTCCATGCGATGCTCCATTACGGGCCGAAGCTGGAGAAGAAACAGGCCTTGCTCGGGCGCTTCGTCGATATCGGTGCGGAGTTGTTTGCGATGACGGCTTTGCTAGCGCGGACCCAAACGCTGCTGGATCGCGGGGAAGCCGATGACGTCGATTTGGCCCACTACTTCTGCCTGAACTCGCGGCAACGGATCGCTGGGCTGTTGCGTGGAACGCGGCGGCCGGGGAACGCGGATGACGCAGGGTATCGGATCGCGAAACGGATGCTCACTTGAGACGGGCAACCACGGTGACCGCTTGGGTCAGGAGCTCTTCCTCGGTGAACTCGGGGTGGCGGGCCAAGATCTCCGGAGTGAGTCTGTGTGCGCCTTCTTCCTCGGTGGATTTCGTGGGGTTCCACTCTTCGATGACGAAGTGTTTTTCGACCACTTTCCGAAGCTCGTGCAGCCGGATACGGTTCTGTTTCTCCAAGATGGTGGCGGGCCAAGTTGGATCGTAGACGAGGTGCGCCCAATCCATGTAGCGGCGCTGTTCGGGGTCGTCCGGTTTGATGTCGCTGAGAAACCGGGGAAGCATGTGGTGCCCGCCCCAAGCGTAATAGTTCGGGTGCCGGAAAACGAGTTTGCCGTCAGGCTTCAGAATTCTCGGGAAGTGGTCGAACACTGCCTCGATCTGCATGAGGTGCTCGGTCACTTGGTGCATCACGAGCACGTCCCATTTTGAAGATTCTGGGAGCTGGGCGATCTCGGCCTCTAGATACTTGAGCCGCTTGATCCGTTCCGAAATCTTGCGCGGCGTCCAACCGATCGGCTTCATATTCCCGACTCGGTGAATTCGTGTGTCTTTGAATGCATCCAGATCCAATTCCACGATCGGATCCAGACCGGTGTAGGAGCGGGCCCCCATCAGCAAGTAACCGAGCCCGTGCAGACTGCGGCCGCACCCGAGATCAACGACGTGCTTGCCCTTGACGTGCTGGCGAATTTTGAAGGGCCACTTCAAATAGTGGAACTCGGAGGCATAGTTGAGAAGCTCCGGACAGTAGTCCGCGAATGAACTGGGCCAAAGCCCGTTGTTCATGAACCAAATTTGGCGAATTTCATCCCGATTGCGCGGGAAACCCGGGGCGAAAAGCCAACCAAATCGAATCGGGATGAGTCGTGGCACGGGGGACGATGTTGCCTTGCCGGAACTGGGACGCAAGCGGAATCATTGGGTTCTTCTGGTAGGCTGAACTCGTGCCGTGCGGCGCATGCGAACCAGGCCGCGATGAAAGAATAATTCCACAATATGGCATGATTTCGCAAAAGATTCCATTAAGCGGAAAAATCGATTTGCAATTGACTAGTGGAGAAATCGCCTTGTAGCGCTATTTTGAACGCATGATCTGGATAATCTTTCTTGGCACGATGGCGCTCTCGCTTTGGGCGGGCTGGCGCGTGAAATCGGTCTACAACCGCCACAATCAGGGTGAGGTGATGTCCGGACTGACGGGGGCTGAAGCGGCTTACCGGATTCTTTCCGCCGCCGGCATTCGTGATGTCGAGATCGCTCAGATTGACGGCCTGCTTGGGGATCATTATGACCCGATGCACAAACGATTGGTTCTCTCCCAAGAGAACTACTACGGCCGTTCTCCGGCGGCGCTTGGGGTGGCGGCGCATGAGTGCGGCCACGCGATTCAGCACAAGATGGCTTATGCGCCGCTGAACTGGCGGATGGCTTCCGTCGGAATTACGAACTATGCGAACCAAGTCGTCATGTGGCTCCCATTGATCGGGATGTTTACAAACATGATCGAGCCAATGACGGGGGCGTTGATTATGGCCGTGGGCTGGGGGATCATCATGGCCTTCAACTTGATTACCTTGCCGGTGGAGTTTGACGCCTCGCACCGGGCGAAAGCCGTTTTGGGCGAGATGCGCATGATCGCTCCCGGCGCGGAAGCGACGGCAGTACGGCAAGTGCTCGACGCAGCCGCGTGGACTTACGTAGCCGCCTTCATCACTTCGCTCGCCTACTTCTTGTGGCACTTGCTCCCCTTGCTCTTGGGCAATCGGGAGGAGTAACCTGATGGATGGATCTCCGAAAGGTTTGCGGTCTGAGTGGCATCTAAGAAACAAACGATTATGGCGAAAGCACAAACGACATCTTCCACCGCCACTCAGCCCGCTCCTTCGTTCGGCTGGGCACCCAGTGTGGGGCGGCTCTTCGGGATTGAGATCCGGATTCACCTTACCTTCCTCTTGTTGCTCGCTTTCCTTGGGTTGGCCCACTGGTTGCCGGACCGTGACTTGCAGGCAGCGTTGATTGGCGTTGCATTCTTCTCGCTACTCTTCGTGTGCGTTGTGCTACATGAACTTGGTCATGCGCTCGCCGCTCGCCAGTTTGGAATCAAAACTCAAGATATCACGTTGCTGCCGATCGGAGGGGTGGCGCGGTTGGAACGGATGCCCGAGAAGCCAGCGCAGGAGCTTTGGGTCGCGGTGGCCGGACCTCTGGTGAATGTGGTGATCGCCGTCGGCTTGTTCCTCGGACTGAAGATGACCGGCCAATGGCATCCCATTGAGCAAGTCAGCGCCACAGGGGGCAACCTCGCAGAGCGGCTTTGGGCCGCGAACGTGTTCCTGGTCATGTTCAATCTGCTGCCTGCCTTTCCAATGGACGGTGGGCGAGTGCTGCGGGCGTTTCTGGCCATGGGAATGCCGTATGCCAAAGCGACCCGGACGGCGGCTCGTGTCGGGCAGGGGATGGCAGTGCTGTTCGGTTTCGCCGGACTGTTCATCAACCCAATGCTCATTCTAATCGCCGTCTTCGTGTGGGCTGGCGCCGAGCAGGAAGCTACTTCCGCGGAAATGAAGTCGTCCTTTGCCGGAGTGCCGGTGCGTGATGCGATGTTGGTGGAGTTTCAGTCGCTCCACCCCACGGATACCCTCGGGGACGTCGCTCGCTTGATTTTGGCTGGGACGCAGAAGGACTTTCCGGTCGTGGACGGCGGGGGCCAGGTCATCGGGATTGTCACTCACGCCAATTTCTTTCAAGCCTTGGCGGAGTATGGGGACGATGCCGTGGTGACGGCTGCGATGACGGAAGATTTTGAGACGGCCGAGGCGGGGGATTGGATGGAGGATGTCTTTGGGCGCGCCCGGCCAGGAGGTTGCACCACTGTTCCGGTCCTGCGAGACGGCGAACTCGTGGGCCTGCTCACCGCGGAAAACATTGGCGAGTTCGTCATGATCCAAGCGGCGCGGAAGCGTTTTGGCTGAGTCGCGCTCGGGGATTTCCCGTTGGATTTTCATTCGCAGGTTGCGTCCCGCGCGGTTCCGCCGGATGAATCCTATCCCGTCCTCTTGCGAGACGGAGTTGGTTTCTCGGCATGGATCTGCAAGCTCTACTGAAGGACGTTCCGACCATCGAGCGATGGGGCGAACTCGGCGTTGGCATCAATTCGCTTCACTACGACTCCCGTCGCGCCGGGCCGGGGGCGTTGTTCTTTGCGTTGCCTGGAGTCAAGGTCGATGGACGGACGTTTATCGCCCGGGCCATTGAGGCGGGCGCAAGTGGGATCGTGGCCCAACATGCACCCGAGACGGTGCGGACGGACATCGGTTGGGTGCGGGTCGCGAACGCGCGCGAGGCGATGGGCCGGATCGCGGCGAATTTTCATGGGCATCCTTCACGCGGTTTGAAGGTGGCTGGGGTGACTGGGACGAACGGGAAAACAACCACGGCGTTTCTGATCCAGCACCTCAACCGGGCGGCGATGCGCGAGTGCGGATTGATCGGCACGGTGCGCCACGAGACGGGCGCCCGAGTTGTTGATGCGGCGAACACGACCCCGGAGTCGGTCGATATCCATTCCCTGCTGGCCGAGATGCGGGATTCTGGGTGTCGGGCGGGGGTGATGGAGGTGTCGTCCCACGGGCTGGATCAGCACCGGGTGGGCGGCGTGGAGTTTGATGTGGGGATCTTCACGAACCTGACCCAGGACCACCTCGATTACCACGGGACGATGGAAAACTACTTCCAGGCGAAGCGGCGGCTCTTGTTCCACCTGGGCGACCAGCCTTCTGGGGCTGGGAAGAAGCCGGTGATGGTCATCAACGGGGACGATTCCTACGGGCAACGCTTGCTTAAGGACGAAATCGAAGGAGTGAAGCTGGTCTCGTTTGGCTTCGGAGCGCGCAACGATTACCGGGCCACGAATTTCCGGCCGGCGTTTGAGGGGACCACGTTCCAGCTCGACACGGCGGGGCGGCAAATTTTGGTGAGACTGCCGTTGATCGGCCGGTTCAACGTGGCCAACGCCTTGGGGGCCTTGGCGGCGGTGCAGGTGATGGGGCTCAATCTGCGCGAAGCGATTGCGAATTTGGCCGAGGCTCCGCAAGTGCCAGGCCGGATGGAGGACGTGGGCGAGAAGATGCCGTTCCGGGTCTTTGTGGATTATGCGCACACGCCTGATGCACTAGAAAAAGCGTGCGTCACCCTGCGCGAACTGAAGCCGGCGCGGCTCATCACGGTGTTTGGTTGCGGTGGCGACCGGGACCGGAACAAGCGTCCCCTCATGGCGGAGACGGCTTCCCGGCATAGCGATATTGTGATTCTGACTTCCGACAACCCGCGCACTGAAGATCCGGAACGGATTCTCGACGATGCCGCCAAAGGGTTGGGCGGCGTGGCCTCGGAACGGATTGCGGACCGGCGAGAAGCGATCCGGCGGGCGATCGGGTTGGCGGAGCCGCGCGATATTGTGCTCATCGCGGGCAAGGGGCACGAGACGTATCAGCAAATTGGGGAGACGAAGTTCGATTTCGACGACCGGCAGGAAGCTCGATTTGCGATTCGCGATCTCCGGCACGAACTCTGAGGTCGCTTATTTGATGAAACCGCTGACTTGGAGCCAGATTGCCGAATGGTCCGGAGGATTGCTCCTCCAAGGGACGCCCGCCGAGACCGTTGCCGCGTTGTCGACCGATACCCGTTCGCTCAAAGGGGGCGAGCTTTTCGTGGCCTTGAAAGGCGAGAAGTTCGACGCGCACGAGTTTTTGGAGCAAGCGTTGCAGGCTCCGGCGCCCTTGGCGGGGATGCTGTTGCATGATCTTCCGGTGGAGACGGAGAGTTTCCGCGGAGCCATCGTCCGGGTGAAGGACACGCTGAGCGGGCTGCAACATTTGGCGCGTCATTACCGCCGGGAGCTGGGGATTCCGATCGTGGGGATCACCGGAAGCAGCGGGAAAACCTCGACGAAGGATCTGGTGCGCGGAGTTTTGGCGCAACGTTGGCGGGTCCTTGCGACTAAGGGGAACTTGAACAACCACATCGGCGTCCCCCTGACTTTGCTCTCGATGGACGCGACCACCGAGGCTGGGGTCGTGGAAATGGGGATGAATCACTCGGGCGAGATCGAAGTCCTCGCGGAAATCGCGGCGCCGGATGGGGCGATCATCACGAACGTCGGCGTGGCGCACATTGAAAACCTGGGGAGTCGAGAGGCGATCGCTCTTGAAAAAGGGATGCTCGCGGAAGCCATCGAGCCGGGGGGCTGGGTGATTCTTCCGGCCCAAGATGACTTTACGGAATCGATCCGGGCGCGCTGCCGGGCGGAAGTGCTCACCGGCGGCGTGGAAACAGGCGACGTTCAGGCGCGCAATCTGGAGATCGGCTGGGACGGCGTGAAGTTTGACCTCAGTTTCGGCGGCGAGAGCGTTCCCTCCTTCATCCCGGTGCCGGCGGAGCACATGGTGCGCAATGCGACCTTGGCGGCGGCGGCGGGTTTGCGGATGGGGCTTTCGCTGAGCGAAGCGGCGGCAGGGTTGAGCCAAATCGAGCTGACCGGCGGCCGTCTGCAACGCAAAACCGTGGCCGGGATCGCCTTCATTGACGACAGCTACAACGCGAACCCGGAATCGGTAAAAGCGGCATTGCGGACCTTGCGGCAATTGCCCGTCGCGGGACGCCGGATCGCGGTGCTGGGGCGGATGGCGGAGCTTGGCGATCACGCGTTGGAACAGCACGTGCTGGTGGGGCGAGCGGCGGCGGAGAATGGCATTGACATCCTGGTAGGAATCGGTGAAGAGGGGGCTCAGTTGGCAAGCGGCGCGGCGGGCGCGGTCGACACCCATGTGTTTGCGGATCAGGCACAGGTGGCGGCCTTCCTCCGTGAGCATGCGGCTGGGGAGGATCTTGTGTTGCTGAAAGGGAGCCGTTCCGCCCGGATGGAGACAGTCTTGAGTTACCTTAACGAAGGCATCTGATGCTTTACTACTTATCGCAATTCAGCGAATACTTCGGCCCGCTGCGGGTTCTGGAAAACGTGACTCCACGGGCCGGCGGGGCGTGTCTGACGGCATTCTTGATCAGCATGCTGTTTGGCAACCGGGTCATCCTCAAGCTGACCTCCATGAAGTTTGGGCAACCGATCCGCACGGCGGAGGAAGTCCACAAGCTGCACGAGCTGCACCAAGGGAAAGGCGGGACTCCGACCATGGGAGGCGTTCTCATCCTCGCTTCGATCTTGGGCGCGGTCTTCCTTTGGGCGATTCCGACCAACCCCTTTATCATCGCCTTGACGATGGTTTTGCTTGGCCTTGGCTTTCTCGGCTTTCTCGATGACTACCGCAAGGTGAAGAAGCGCAACACGGCGGGAGTGAGCGCCAAGGGCAAACTGCTGTTGCAACTGCTCTTCTGCGGCGGCGCTGCGGCGTTCCTGCTGCTTCACGACACCGAAACGCGGAACTATTTGCAGTCCATCTACGTGCCGTTTTTAAAGAATCCGGTGATTGGCGTGGATGTGGACGGGGTGAAGCCGGTCCTTGCGTTGGCTCCCGAGGTGATGTTTTGGGTGGCGCTGGCGTTCTTCCTCTTGGTGATGGTGGGCGGTTCCAACGCGGTGAATTTGACCGACGGTTTGGACGGCTTGGCGATCGGTTGCATGATGGTGGCAGCCATGTCCTATGCGATTTTTGCCTATGTGACCGGGAATGCCGAATTTGCTAAATACCTGCTTTTGCCGCATCACAGCCGGGTCAGCGAAGTCTCCGTCTTCTGCATGGCGACGGTGGGTGCCGGGGCGGGCTTCCTCTGGTTCAACTGTCACCCGGCACGCGTGTTCATGGGAGACACGGGATCGCTCTCGCTCGGCGGTTTGCTCGGGATGATGGCGATTTGTAGCCGTCAGGAGCTCTTATTGGTGATCATCGGTGGCGTTTTCGTCATTGAGGCGATGAGCGTGATTTTGCAGGTGGGCAGCTTCAAGCTCACCGGGAAACGGATTTTTCGAATGGCGCCGATCCATCACCACTTTGAGTTGATGGGCTGGAAGGAAACCAAAGTGATTACGCGCTTTTGGATTCTCGCCATCATGTTTGCCCTGGCAGGGCTCGCGACGCTCAAGATCCGATAGGCGGCATGATCGATCAGCGGGAACAGGCCGGATGCATCGCGGTGTTGGGAGCAGGCCGCTCTGGAGTCGCCGCTGCCGCCTTGTCGTTGAAACTGGCTCCACGTGTGGTGGTTCTCGATGGCGGTGATCCGGCGAAACTGGCGAAAGCCGCTGCGAGGTTTCACGAGATGGGGGTGGAGACCGTCTTCGGACCGGCGGCCGACCGTTTCGAGGGGGCAGTCGATTACGTGGTGCAGAGTCCAGGGATTGACCCGCGCCTGCCCATCGTGCGGCAGTTTTTGGACCGGGGAGTCCCGGTGATCGGGGAAATCGAGTTCGCTTACCGGCACTTCAGCGCTCCCATCATCGCGATCACGGGGACGAACGGGAAAACGACGACCACGGAAATGATCGGCGCCGTCCTCTGCCATGCGGGCTTGCGGGTGGAGTGCGCCGGGAACTACGGCGTGCCCTTTTCTGAAATCGTCCTGCATGACGAACCTCACGACGCCGTTTCCCTGGAGGTCAGCAGCTTTCAACTGGAATTGATCGAGCGCTTCCGCCCCAAGGTGGCGATTTGGCTCAATTTTGCGCCAGATCACATGGATCGCTACGAGACGCTTGAAGAATACCGGGCGGCCAAGGCGCGAATCTTCGCGAACATGGGCCCCGAGGACCGGATCGTCATCCAGACGCCGATCGCCTCGTTTGCTGATGGATTGTCGGCGCCCAAAGTGACCTTCAGCGCGTTTGGCGATGGCGACTACACCTACGCGGATGGTTGGATTTTCTTTCGCGGGGAACGCATCTTCGACTTCGCGGCGACTCGTCTGCGCGGTGTCCACAACGCGGAAAACGTGATGGCCGTCTTGGCGTCGGTCCGGGAGCTTGGGATCACCCCGGAAACCGTGGCGGCGGCGCTGCGGGACTATTGCGCTCCGTCGCATCGCTGCGAGTTGGTGGGCGAAATCGGCGGGCACGAATTCATCAACGATTCCAAGGCGACGAATCTGCATGCGCTGGAAAGCAGCCTGCGGGGCCAGCTGGAACCGGTCATTTTGATCGCGGGCGGCAAGGACAAAGGGCTCGACTTCACCGAGATCCGGGACGCGCTTCCGGGGAAAGTGAGTCACGCTGTCCTCATCGGCGAGATTCGGGAGAAAATCGCACGGGACTGGGACGGCGTCGTGCCTTGTTCTCTGGCCGGAACTCTGGCTGACGCCATTGAAGAAGCCTTACGCCGGGCCCGGCCTCGTCAGACCATCCTGCTTTCGCCGGGCACGTCATCGTTCGACATGTTCACGAGCTACGAGGATCGGGGCGACTCTTTCCGCCGGGAAGTGCAGCGAAGGCAAACCTCTGGTGGCGCGGGGCGGGAAATCGTTTAAGATTTCTTACCTAATTTTCCGACCATGAAATCGAAATCCCGACGTCCCGCCCGTTCCGCGCGGCTCGCCGCCGCCATCGCCCGTGATGATCCGTTCGGGATGGAGGTCGAGAAGGGACCGGGCTTTGGACGAGTGATTTTCGTGTTCCTGTTACTTCATGCCATCGGGATTGGCGGGTTCGCGGCGTACAAATGGATCAATCCGGACGAGCCGGTAGCCCAGACAAAGCCAGCGGCGGCCGGGGCCTCGGAAACCGCGAAGCCCAAGGATCGCCCAAAGTCATCCAGCAGGCTGGACGTCGATGATTTGTTGGCACCACGCCGGACGACGGCGACGCCGATGGTGCTGGATCATCCGGAGATGCCCGGGTGCAAGCGTTACCGGGTGGGGGAAGGGGAGCGGCTGGTGGAAATTGTCCGCCAGTTTCACGCCAGCGTGGCGGAAGTCGAAAAACTGAACGGCCTCAAACCGGGGGAATCGTTGGTGACCGGCCAATGGTTGACCATTCCCGACAACACGGGCCACGGGATGCCGCTGCCCGCCGGAGAGGAAGCGGCGCCGGTCAAGGCTAAGGTGGTGGCTCCCAAAGCCGCGCCCAAGCCGGTGAAGCCAAGCGTGGTGGAAACGAAGTCAGCGACCAAGCCGGAACCAACGCCAGCCCCGGTGACGCCGCCGAAACAGGTGGAGCGCCCGCCGGTTCGAAACGTGGAAACTCCGGAGCCCAAGCCTGCAACCGCGGATCAGATGCAACCACGGCCGCCAAAAGCCATCGCCGTGAAAACCTACCGGGTGGCTAAGGGCGATACCGCGTATTCCATCGCGCGCCGCCACAACGTGGATTGGCAAGAGCTGCTACGGGTCAACGGCATGACCGATCCCCGGCAGCTTCGCGCGGATCAGGTCATTCGCATCCCATAAGCGGCCCGTGCGGCCTCCCTCCCGATGTTTCACGAAATCCGGGCCAACGTTCTCGCATTGGCTCTGTCCGTGCTCTTGCTGAACGTCTTGGGCGTGGTCATGCTCTTTTCCACCGGCGTTTTCAGCGCGGGGGCGGACCCTGGCGATCTTTACTTTGATGGCAAACGTCAGGTGCTGTGGCTGGCGCTCGGCGTGCCTTTGGGAATTTACGCGGCACTAATTGATTTGGAGTGGCCGCGGCGTTTTGCGGGGATCGTCCTGGCGGTGGCGGTCGTTTTGCTTTTGCTCTGCTTCGTACCGGGGATAGGCCGAGAGATCAACGGAGAGCGGCGCTGGGTGAATCTGGGGGGCCGCTTCCAGCCATCGGAGTTCGCGAAACCGGTGTTGGCGCTGGCGTTGGCGGCTTGGTATGGCCGGGTGCGGAATGGGAGCTTCAGTTTTGGGAGATCCGTTCTGGTTCCGTTGGGGATCGCTGCCGCCGTGTTGGTTCCGGTGGCGCTGGAGGTGGATATCGGCACGACCGGGGTGTTGGCGGCGATGACGTTCGCGATGTTTCTCGCGGCTGGAGTCGAGCGGCGCTGGCTCACGGCCGGGGCGCTCGGGGCGGTGGGGGCGTTTGCCGCTCTCGTCATTTTGGTGCCAGGCCGCATGGATCGTGTTTGGGCGGTGATCCACCCGGAAGCGCACGCGCAGGGAGTGGGCTTGCAGCAGCGGATTGCCGAGATCGCCCTGGGGAGTGGGGGACTCCATGGGATGGGATTAGGGGCTGGACGCATGAAAATGCTTTACATGCCGTTCGCCCACACGGACTTCGTCTTCCCGATGATCGGTGAGGAACTTGGACTGGGGGGCACGTTGCTCGTGCTGGCCGGCTTCGCGGTGTTCGCGTTGGCGGGGCTGGGCATCGCGCAATCGGCTCCCGACCGGTTCAGCCAAGTGTTCGCGGTGGGCTTGACCGTCATGGTTTCGGGCCAGGCAGTGCTCAATATCGCGGTGACGACAGGGGTTTTTCCGAATACGGGGATCCCGCTGCCGTTCGTCAGTTATGGAGGGTCCAGCTTGCTTGCTTCCCTGGTGGCGGCCGGACTTCTCGTGAATCTCGCCCGTCGCCAAACCCGTGCCACCGTGGAGGCTCAACCCTGGTGGCATCAAGATCCGGAATCGCAGCCAAATCGCCTCTGAGACCTCATGGAGTCGTCCATTCTTCCTCCACTCAATTCCCCTGGAGTCCTCATCGCTTGCGGGGGCACCGGAGGGCATTTCTTTCCTGGGATTGCCGTTGGCGAGGTCCTCATGCGGCGCGGGCATCAGGTGATTTTCGTGATATCGGAAAAGGAGATCGATGCCATCGCGGCGTCGGCCTATCCCACCTACCGTTTCGAGAAAATTCCGAGCTTCGCGATGCCGAAGCCGTTTTCGGCGCAGATGATTCCGTTTTTGATCGCGTTTTTCCGGGGGGTTTTGCTCTGCCGGAAGTGGATCAATGAGATTGGCGCCAAGGCCGTGCTCGGGATGGGAGGCTTCACCTCCACCGCGCCGTTGGTGGCGGCCAGGACCAGCGGGTGCGCCTCGTTTATCCATGAATCCAACGCGATCCCCGGCCGTGCCAATCTGCTCAACGCGAAGTTTGCCGATTACGCATTGGTCGGTTGGGAGGCTTGCCAAAGCTACTTTCCGCCGGGCAAGACCAAGGTCGTGGGGACGCCCGTCCGTCCCTCGGTGGCGAATGGCGAAAGCGTGGCGGAGGCTCGCGCTTATTTCCTGCTCCGCCCGGACCGTTTCACGGTGATGGTGATGGGCGGCAGTCAGGGCGCCAAGGGGATCAACGACGCGGTCACCGGCATGTTGGAACACTTCGATCCCGAGTTGGTCCAGTTTCTCCACCTTGCCGGGCCGGGGAACGCTGACAGCGTCCGGGATGCCTATGAAGCGGCGGGCATTCAGTCGTACGTGGCGGAATTTTGCAGCGACATGGGCCGGGTCTACGCGGCCAGCGATCTCGGGATCACCCGTTCCGGTGCGTCGAGCCTAAATGAAATGGCGGTTGCGGGGTTGCCCGGGATTCTCATTCCGTATCCGCACGCCGCCGACGATCACCAGACCCGCAACGCCGAAGTTTTCGCCGCTTCTGGGGCCTGCTTGGTTCGATCACAAACAGAGCTGAATTCGCTGGACTTGGCGCACCTTGTGGCGGAGTTAGGGACCGACTCCGAGCGAATGCAAGCGATGCGCGAAGCCATGCTTGCCCTGGCGCCGTCTCGCTCCGCGTTGACGATTGGCGATTTGATCGAGGAAGTGTCTTTGGACAAGGCGGCGGCCGCTGGAAAAGGAAAGGCAAGGAAGTAAGTAAGGCAAAGAAACAAGCAAGTGAGTGTCGAGATTCTGCAACGGCTGCGTGACCCCAAGAGCGCCCCGCTTCGGGTCCATCTCATCGGGGTGGCGGGTTCAGGGATGAGCGGTTTGGCGTCGCTGCTCATGGGCATCGGCCACCAAGTGAGCGGGTCGGATAAGGTTCGCACCGTGGAAACCGACCGGTTGGCTGGGGCCGGATTGAAATTCTTTTCTCCGCAAGGGCCCAGTGAGATCGAGGGCGCGGATCTCGTGATCTATTCCTCGGCCATCAAGCCGGGGAACGTGGCCTATGACGCCGCTCGGGCCAAGGGCGCGGCGATGGTGCGGCGGGCTGAGGCGCTTGCCGCGATCATGCAGCAAAAAAAGGGCATCATCGTGGCCGGGACGCATGGGAAGACGACGACGTCCTCCATGGCTTCCCACGTGTTGCGCAGCGGCGGTCTCAAGCCGTCCCACTACGTCGGCGCGGAGATTCCGTTGCTCGGAACCAATGCCCACTGGGAGCCGGGAACCGATTACATGGTGGCCGAGGGCGACGAGAGCGATGGCACGCTGGCGCTGTTTCATCCTGAGCACGCCATCATCCTCAACATCGAGCCCGAGCACCTCGACTATTATAAGAACCTCGATGAGATCAAAGAGGTCTTCGAGCAGCTCATCCGGCAGACTTCCGGATTCTTCATTTACTGTGGGGACGATCCCGGGAGCCATTCCGTCGGCTCCAAGCATGAACGGGCCGTCTCTTACGGTTGGAACCGTAGCAGCGATTACGCGGCGGTGAACATCCGGGAACGCCGGGGCACCTCGTCGTACCACGTGTTGCGCCGGGGGGAAGATTTGGGAGAAATCGAATTGGGCATTCCCGGTCGGCACAACGTCCTCAATTCCTTGGCGGTCGTGGCCTTGGCGACCGAGCTCGGCGTCGGCTTTCCGGTGATCCGGGCCGCGATGGGGACGTTCCGCGGGGCCAAACGCCGGTTTGAGGCGAAGTATCGCTCCGAGCATTGCCTAGTCTACGACGACTACGGACATCATCCGACGGAAGTGCAAGCCACCTTGGCCACCGCGCGTTCGTTGGAACCAAAGCGCGTTCTCTGCGTTTTCCAACCGCACCGCTTCACCCGCACCCAACTCCTGCGCAACGAGTTCGGCCGCGCTTTTGACGATGTCGATCACCTCCTGGTGACGGATGTCTACGCCGCGAGCGAATCGCCGATCCCGGGGATTTCTGGCGAGACGATTTGCGAAGCCGTCCGGGAGTTTGGGAAGGCGCAGGTCCAATCCACCCCGCGCAAGGATCAAGCCCGCTTCGTCTTGGGCAACTTGATCCGCAAAGGAGATCTCGTTATCAGTCTGGGCGCTGGCGACGTTCACGAAGTGGCCACTGCCATCTCGGCCGATTTGGAAGTGCTCGACCGGCTCCGCGCAGTGCTCGACGAAGAGGACTCTGTGCTTCGGCTCTATGAACCGATGAGCCGCCATACCACCATCCGCATTGGCGGGCCGGCGCGTTACTGGGTTGAGCCATCCACCATCGCGGGGTTCGCCCGCCTCATTTCGGGCTGTCGGGAGATGGGCCTGCCGGTCCGGGTCATCGGCCGGGGTTCGAATCTTTTGGTTAAGGACGGTGGGATCGATGGAGTCGTCATCCATCCGTCTGGAGGCGACTTTGAGCGGGTTGACATTCGCCAAAACTGGATCGAAGCCGGGGCCGGAGCGCGGTTCAAGAAGCTGGCGTCCGCCGCGCAAAAAGCCGGAATCGCGGGATTCGAATGGATGGAAGGAATTCCGGGGAACGTCGGAGGAGGCATCCGCATGAATGCCGGAGCCATGGGCACGGAAACTTTTGATCAAGTGGTCAGCGTTACCTTCGTGGACGCGGAAGGGCAGCTGCGCACCAAAACCGCGGACGAGATTGCCCATGCCTACCGCAATGTGCCGGAATTCACGGACAACTACGTGGTCTCCGCCGTCTTCAAAGGACACCCCGGGACGGAGGAGGGGATTCGCGACCTGATGGAAGCTTCCAAACGGAAGCGCAAGGAGAGCCAACCGGCGGCAGCCAGCGCTGGCTGCATCTTTAAGAATCCGGAGATTTGCGGTGCCGGCAAACTGGTCGATGAACTGGGCCTGAAAAACACCTCCGTGGGCCGGGCCCGAGTGTCCGAAGTGCATGGGAATTTCATCGTCAACGACGGCGGAGCCACGGCGGCGGAGGCCTTGGAACTTATCGCGCAGATTCAAGCGAAAGCACGGAACGAACGCGGAGTCGAGTTAGAACCCGAAGTGCAGATCCTCGGAGAGGAAGCCCGGATGGGCTGAAGGAGCAAAGCAGAGATCGTGATGAAGCCGTTGGCGGAAATGAAGATTGTGGTGTTGGCGGGTGGACCCGGGTCGGAACGGCTCGTCTCCCTGGCGTCGGGCAAAGCCGTGGTGGACGCGTTGCGTCCCGGTTGTCAGGCGGTGGAACTGCTGGAATTGGAAGGGCGGGATTTCGAGCTCCCCTCGGGCACCGATCTGGTGTTCAACGTGATCCACGGCACCTTCGGAGAGGACGGCGAGTTGCAAGCGGAGTTGGAACGCCGGGGCGTGCCCTACACCGGAGCGGGAGTCGCCAGCAGCCGCCTCGCGTTCAACAAGATCGCCAGTAAGGACCGGTTCATCGAGCGCGGCGTGTTGGTGGCGCATCACGAAGTCATTCCGGCTGACCCGGCCCTGCCTTCGCCGATCGGTTTTCCCTGCGTGGTCAAACCTCCGTGCGAGGGCTCGAGCGTGGGGGTCCACATTCTCCAAGACGCTTCCGAATGGACAGCCGCCGTGGCGGACGCGGGCCGCTATGGCGCGACGCTGATGGTCGAAGAATATGTGAGGGGCAAGGAGCTGACCGTTGGCATCCTTGGAGACCAAGCGCTGCCGGTGATTCACATTCAGCCACAAGACGGCTTTTACGATATCAACAACAAGTATCCTTGGCTGAACCAGAAGGGCTCCACGCAATACTTCTGTCCCGCGAATCTGCCGGACTCCGTCAGCGAAGCGGTTCGGGCGGAAGCCTTGAAAGCGCACCAAGCGCTCGACGTGGAAATCTATTCCCGGGTCGATGTGCTCCTGGACGACGCCACCGGGCGCATCGTGGTGCTGGAGGTGAACACGATACCCGGGATGACCTCATCCAGCCTGCTGCCGAAAGCGGCTAGGGCGGTAGGGATTGAATTTGATCAACTTTGCGCCCGGATTGCGATGGATTCGCTGAAGTTGCGCGGCGCTTGATCTGGCGGGATGATCGGCAAGTTGGACCGTAGCGGTCTCGCTCATTGCGGGATCCCCGACGAGTGAACTACTGCAAACTGGCAATAGCCTTGGCTCGCCGGGAAGCGAGGTTGACTGGGTCATGTCGGATCCCGAGTTGGCGCCGATCTTGGAACGGAACATCGCTGCTCTGATCGAGCGGCGGCTGTGGCAGGAACAGAGGCGGCCCTGGCAGGACCGGCTAGCGGACCGGATCACCCAATTCAGCGGGAGCGTGCGCTTTGTATTTCTTCATTTGGCCCTCTTCGGGAGCTGGATCCTCTGGAATCAGCCTTGGTCGCCGCTGCCCAAGTTCGACCCGACCTACGTGGTGCTCGCGATGTTTGCCTCCGTGGAAGCGATTATCCTATCGACCTTTGTGCTCATCACCCAGCAGCGGATGTCGGCAATGGCGGAAGAACGCGCGGACTTGGATTTGCAAATCAGTTTAGTGGCCGAACACGAAGTCACGCGGCTGGTGCAGATGGTGAGTTTGATCGCTGGGCGGCTGGGGATTGCCGAAGAGGAAGGGCTCGAAGAGCTGAAAAAGGACATCGCTCCGGAAGCAGCTTTGGACTCCATCGAACGGAGCAAGGGAGCGATTGACTCTCCCGATTCGCTTGATTGAGGGCGTTCACGAGCTTCACTCTTGGCTCGGAGGATTCATCCCGTCCTGCGTGGATGGGATGAATCCTTCAAGCACGAGCTCAATCGCCGTAATGCACGCGGACCAGATATAAACCCTCCGCAGGGGCAGTCAGAGGGGATTTGCGGCAGGGAGTCGGAGCGGCCAGCCATTCCTGGATGTCTTCGATGGCTAGGGCGGACTCCCCCGCTCGAATCACCGCTCCGGTGATCATCCGGACCATTTTGTAGAGAAAACCGTCCCCGGTGAATTCCAAGCGGATCTCTTCGCCCTCGATCGTGGCGCGTGCTTGGAAAATGGTCCGGTGCGGATCTTTTGGCTCCGAGGCCGGATCTCCCCGGTTCGCCGCAAAGGCGGAAAAATTGTGGCGGCCTTCGAAGCAGGCGATCGCTTCGTGCAATCGGTCGATGTCGAGCTGGCGCCGCAAGTGCCAAGCGCGACGAGCCCGCCACGGAGGCAGAACCGGTCCCTGAAAGATTTCGTAACGATACGTTTTGCCCTTGGCGCTGTAGCGAGCGTGAAAGTCTGGAGGTGCGACCTCTGCTTCCATGATCCGCAGCGTCTCGGGCAGCCGGTTGTTTAAGGCTTCCCTCCAAGCGCGTCCGTTCATCCGCGTCTTCTCCGCTTCATCGAAGTGCGCCACCTGCGCGAAGGCATGTACGCCCGCGTCGGTCCGGCCCGATCCTTGCACCGTGGTGATCCCCGGTTGAACCTCCTGGAGAGCGCGGAGCAGGTGATCTTGAACGGCGTTCCCGGTGGGTTGGCTTTGCCAGCCGTCAAAGGACTCGCCGCAGTAGGCGATCGTCAAACGATAGCGGCTCACTGGCCACCCTCCTCGTCCCAGGGATCGGGCAAGACTTCCGGCGGACGTTGCGCATCGAGGTAATCTTGAAGAATCACCGCCGCTGCCACCTGATCGATCGGCGGGGGATTGCCTTTGCCTTTCTTCGAGGACTGTGCCCGCTTTTCCTGGGCCGTCACGGTGCTGAGCCGCTCATCGCTCTCCACCAAGGCCACGCCTTTTGGCAAAAAGGGCGCCAACTCGCGGGCGAACGTCCGAACTTTGCGGGTCGCGGTCCCTTCGCTGCCATCGAGGCGGAGGGGCAAGCCGAGCACGACCGTGGTCACGGAATGCTGGCGGACGAGTGCCCCGATCCGGGCCAGAGGCTCCGTCTCCGTCACGTGAATCGTTTCCAACGGTTGCGCGAACAACCCCAAACTGTCGCTCAACGCCAACCCGATCCGGACTTCCCCATGATCAATCCCCAACGCGCGGGCCATCCCTGATCAGTGCAGTGCCGAGGGAACCTGCGCCACCAGTTTTTTGGTCGATTAATGGAACTGGAATACATCAAATGTTGCCGGGTGGCGCCCGGGGAGCCTTTATGAGCTATCCAAAAGAACTGATCCGGCTCAAAACCGACCTTCACACGCGCCACCCTATGCAGGAACGCCTCCACCAGTGGCACTGGCGGTTCCGGATGGGGCAGGCGAATCCGATGGAGGCGGTCTGGCTACTCGAAGAACTCCGAGGATTCACCTGGACGCCAGACGAGCAAATCGAAGGGGGATCGGCCTGGCTGAGCCACGGGGCATTGACCGATGCTCAGCCGTGTGAGGGGCGGCAAGAGGAAAGGACACGCTCTTTGGAGGAGGACATCCGGGAGCATTGCCCGCAACTGAGCCGCCTCATAGACCAGATCGTTGAGCGCACCCAAGGCGGAAGAGATGGGGGGGGGAGAAATGCTTCGTTTCCAGCGGCTCCGCGATAGGCTCCCTCTCATGACGACCGTTCTCGAAATCGAGCATGCCATCGATCAACTTTTCGAAGCCGATCAAAAGCGGCTTGAGTAGTGGTTTGAGGGGCGCCGCCTCACCGTGGAAGCGTCGGCGAAGCTCGCGGCGTATTGCGACGAAAAAGACGGCGGCGGAAGTCACCTTTTGGGCGAGTGAACAGTGGGCGGATCTGGGGACTTCGGGAAGTTCCGGCCTATCTTCATTTTGGCGCCCCTCGAGGACTCGTTCTGCTTGGCTGGCGAGCGGATGGTTGCAAAACGTCCCCGCGCCGCGTGATTGGTATCCGACAATGGATCAGAAGACAACCAATCAACGCCTGGCGGACGCCCTGGGGGGGACGGAACGGTCCTTGGAGCAGTTGCGCTACAAATCGCCCACAAACCCGAGCACACGTCTGCTCCTCCGGTTGCTCACGGCGTTGGACGAGGGGCGGAAAGTGGTAATGAGCGGAAAGGAATGGGAATTGGAGTTCCATCCAGAACTGCGGCGCAAATCCGGGCTGGAGAATACCATGTTCATCATCCGGCCCTACAAGTACCAGGGGCACTGGGTTTTCGACGACGAGGATCGCGGTTTGAAGCGGGAGCCGTTTGTGGGCGAGACGGAGAATATGTTCGATGAGCTGACCGACGATCTAGACGGGGCGGAACACGGATTCACCCTTCAGTTCAGTGATCGGCCGTTCCCGGGGTGGACGGTTCACTTGGCAAAGGCCAGGGAGGAATACGAAGGCTGGTTGTATGAGTTAGAAAAGACTGGAATGCAGGCCTGGTTTGGGCCTCCGCTGTTGATTTACTTTCCGGGCGCGCCCGAAAGCATCTTCGCCCAGGCTCGGCAGTGAGCGCCCTTCGTCACCGGACTGGCCATCCCTGATCAGTGCAATGCCGAGGGAACCTGCGCCACCGGTTTTTTGGTGTTGTTCCCGGGACCGTCCAGTCTTTCAGGGAAGCGCGAGGCACCAGGATCTGGCCGTCTCGGCGGATCCGAAGCCTCAGTGCGCAACGGGAGAGATAATCTCGGGGTCTCCTTCGCGATGAAAGGCTTTGAAGTGGGAAAGGTTGAGCGTGTAAAGCCTTGGCGCCTTGGCATGCCGGGCGGCCACGAGGTGCATGTAGTCGAAAACGGCTCCTCCGCGGACTCCCCGCTGTTCAGCTTCGCGCAGCGCCGCAAGCTGCCGGGTGAGGGGAAGCGTGACGAGCTTCAAGTCCGGGAGATAGTCGTTCTCGAGGAGACTCATGGCGGTCCCGGGGGACATCCGGATCGATTGACGACCGCCGGTCAGGGTGGAGAAGGTTTCGTTGATTCCGTGAGCGTAGAGAGCAAGCCCCGGTTGATCGAGGAGATCCGAGCAGGCGCTGTGATGGACCTCATCCGCGTAGATTGCCGCCACTAGGACCGAGGTGTCGATCAACCCCGTCACTTGGAGCGTGGATTCTCTAGCCTGGAAAGATAGTCCTCGCGAGCCTCGGTAACGGCTTCGACTGCGTTGAAGGAACCCGTCCCGACAACCACCCGGCGTTTGCCTTTCTTTTCGAGCCGGATCTCCGGCGGCAACTGGGTAAGCTCAATCCGGTCACCGATGACTTCGGCCTGGAGGGAAGTCCCCGGCCTCAGGTGGAGTTTTTCGCGGATCGCTTTCGGAATGATAATGCGTCCCGCCTTGTCCAAGGAAAGAATGGTCGCCATGGGATGAAAAATGGCATTGAAAATGGTATTCGGCGAACCATTTCGTGTCACGTCACCGGTTCTCTAGGCTCGAACAAGGCGATGAGGGACCGGGACTGCAAAACGGCGCCCCAACGCTCGCCCCATCCCAGGCTCAATGCAGCGACGGCGGCACCTGCGCCACCAGTTTCTTGATGTCGTCCGCGGATTCCTTCTTCGCGATGAGCAACGCATCGCCAGTTTGCACCACGATGAGGTCACTGACTCCGAGCAGCGCGATGTGCTGGTCCGTGGTCGAGAAAATCACGTTCCCCGAGGCATCCACGTGCGAGGCGGCGACGCGCGAGCGGTTGTCGTGGGCATCGGCAGGCAGGTAGTTCGCCACGGAGAGCCAGCCGCCGACGTCGTCCCAATCAAAATCGGCTTCGACGTTGCGCGTCCGGGTCGTTTTTTCCATTAGGGCGTAATCGATCGAGGTTGGTTTCAGTTTGCCAAATTCCTGGCGCATCGCGGTGGTGAGATCCTCCGCTTGCTCGATGCAGGTCACGAAGTCCGCGAGTTCCGGGCAATAGGTGGCCAATTCCTGACGCACGGCCGGGAGATGCCAGATGAACATGCCTCCGTTCCACGCGAAGTTGCCTTGAGCGAGGTAATGACGGGCCACCTCCATGCTCGGCTTCTCCTGAAACTTAATCACCCGGTGGGGAGTCACGCCGGAGGAGGCTGTTTCTTCGGCCACCGCTTCTCCGCGTTCGATGTATCCGTAGCCGGGGCAGGGCCAAGTCGGTTTGATGCCGATGGTGACAATATTCCCCGATTTCACCGCAATCTCCATGGCGGAGCCGAGCGTTTCGCGGAATTTGGATTCATCCTGGATCAAGTGATCGGACGGAAGGACGGCCATGACGGCCTGCGGATCCCGGCGGGCGATCCAGCCGATTCCCAAGGCCACGGCCGGCGCGGTGTCGCGCTTTTCCGGCTCGGCCAGAATGTTCTCCGGCGGGAGCATGGAGGCAATGCGGCGGACGGCGGATTCTTGCAGGGAGCTGGTTAGGATGAGGATTTGCTTGTGCGGAACCAATCCGTCCAAACGATGGATGGTTTTCTCAAGTAACGTCTCGTCATCGAACAATTGCAGCAGCTGTTTGGGCGTGGCGTTGCGGCTCAAGGGCCAGAAGCGGGTGCCACTGCCGCCAGCGAGAATGAGGACGTAACGCTTCGGAGAAAGATCCATCAAGGGAAGCTATCCCACGGTTTTTGAAGAAATCACTGGCGAAATTTTCATTTTCCAGAAATTTTAGTGAATCATGCCAGCCCCCGATTCCGACTCAGTCACCGAAGTGCCCCAACCGCTAACCATCACCGCGCTTGCCGTTGCGCCTGCCGCGATTGGTTGCGCCGCCGGGATTCTCATTGGCCAACGCCTCCGGAGCCGCAGCGGAAACGCCGCCGCCGGAACGCTCTTCGCTCTGGCCGCCGCCGCAGCTCTACCGTTGGTCGTGGATGCAGCTCTGCGCATCATCAACCGGCCGGAGTCCCGCCGCCGGATCCAAGGAATTCAGCGAGGGCTGCGCGATGCGTCAGGACACCTCTTTGCGGATGAGTTGGCAGGCAACGCCGCCGAGCCAGAAGACGTGCGCAACACGGTGAGTTTTCCCGGGCTCTGAAAGGCGCGGTAGGGGAGCTGGGCGCGCGATCTATTCCTCGGCGCCCAGCGGAGAATGAGGATTGATTATTTGGCAGACGACGTTTCGTCGTAGCCGCCGATCGGGCGGATCCAGATGTTGCGGAAGCGCATTGGATTGCCGTGATCCTGCAGGGTGATGGGCCCGTGCGGATCGTGCGGGGTGTATTTGGGCACGTTTTTGTGCGCCACGGCCCCGATGATTTCTTGTTTGTGGTGCAGGACCACTCCGTTGTGGATGACGGTGACGTTGCCGCGTTTCACGAGTTCGCCCTTTTCCCACCGCGGGGTTTCAAAGATGATGTCGTAGGTCTGCCAACGGCCGGGGGCTTTGGCGGCATTGCGCAACGGAGGATATTGCCCGTAGATGGCGCCGGCTTGCCCGTCGGCGTAGGTCGGGTTTTCGAAGGAGTCGAGGACCTGGATTTCGTAACGCCCGTAGATGATCACGCCGCTGTTGCCGCGCCCTTGGCTGTTTCCGGTGACCACTTCCGGAGTCGCAAATTCGAGGTGAAGTTGGAAATCGCCGAATTCATCCTTGCTGCGGATCGCGCCGCTTTTCGGCACCACTTCCATGTAGCCGTTCTCCACCTTCCACGGAGCCGGGCCGTCACTGTCCCCGCTGATGCGCCACTTAGAAAGATCCGTTCCGTTGAAGAGGACCACGGCATCCGCAGGGGCGCCCGCACCGTGGCTGAAGCTTTCCGCCGGAGTGACGACGGCCGGACGCGGACGGGCGTCGTCATGGACCCGCCACTTTTGGCCGGGGATGAACGGGGTATCGGTGTAGCCCGTGGGCGTGGCTTTGGGGACGGCCGGAGCGGCAGGGGACGCGGGAGCGGCGGCGGCCGTCGTTTTGGGGGCGGCGGCTGCGGCGGCCACTGGGGCGGACGTCGCGGGTTTCGCGGGACTTTGCGGCGCGGCCGGTTTCTCTTCCGCGGCGGAAGCGAGGGTCACGAGCATGGCCTGGGCCGCCAGCACGCGAAGGAGTGGGGATTGAATCATGCCGCATCATGAATGGGGCTGGTGGGAATGCAACTGCCGGAGGGAGTTGGGTGAATGATTCTTCGCTTGCCGAATCGTCAGGGTCTGCGATGGTCCGCCCTTCCACTTATTCCCGGCGCGGTGCCCATGAGTTACCCCATCCAGGATCTTCAAGACAAGATTGCCAAAGCGGCCGTCTTGGTCGAAGCCTTGCCCTACCTGCAACGATTCCGCGGGCAGATTTTCGTGATCAAAATGGGCGGCAGCGCCATGGAGGACGAAGAACTCGTCCGCGCCGTGATGCGGGACGTCGTCACTCTGGAAATCTGCGGCATCAATCCGGTCGTCGTCCACGGCGGCGGCAAAGCGATCACGGCGGCGATGGCGCGATCCGGCCTGCGCGCGGAGTTCATTGATGGCCAACGCGTCACCGACGAAGCCTCCATCCAACTGGTCGAGTCCACGTTGAACGGAGAAATCAATCCCGGGCTCGCCTCCATGATTCGTGACATGGGGGGCCGTTCCGTGGGGATTCGTGGCCAAGAAGTCTTCTCCGCCGTGCGCACCCCGGGCCGTGACGCTCAGGGAAAAGAGATTGATCTCGGCTACGTGGGCCGCGTCAGCGACGTCCGCGCCGCGATCGTCCGCGAGGCATGCCGGGAAGAGGTGGTCCCGGTCGTTTCTCCCGTGGCCGCCGATGCCTTGGGCGGGCCGATTCCCTACAACGTGAACGCCGACCTCGCCGCCAGTGCTTTGGCCCGTGAGTTGCGCGCCGCGAAACTCGTTTACCTCAGCGATGTCCTCGGCGTGATGCGGGACGCCAAGGATCCCTCCACGTTGATTCCCTCCCTGACTCCCCAAGAGGTCGATGCCTTGATCGGCGAAGGCGTGATTCACGGCGGGATGATCCCCAAAGTGCGTTCTTCCATCGAGGCCCTGCACGCCGGAGTCGGCAAAGTTCACATGATCGACGGGCGGATTCCGCATTCCGTGCTCCTCGAAGTTTTCACCGATCGCGGGATTGGGACCGAGTTGGTCTCTCGCCGCGACTAATCTGATTCCAGGATGCATCCGTTGACCCAGCCTTTGGCCGGCATGGCCACTTCTGAATTGTTCGCTCAATACGTGGTGCCCAACTACGGGCGGTTTCCCATCACGATCGCGCGTGGGGACGGCTCCTGGGTTTGGGACGAAGCGGGCAAGCGCTATCTCGACTTCGCCACCGGCATCGCGGTTTGCCCGTTGGGGCATCGCGATCCCGAGCTGATGCGAACGATTCTCGAGCAGTCGCAAACGTTGCTCCATTGCTCGAACCTTTACCTCAATCGCCCGCAAGGTTTGCTGGCCCAGTTCATCAGCGAGCGCATGATGGGAGCGCCCGGGAAAGTGTTCTTCTGCAATAGCGGGGCCGAGGCCAACGAGACGCTCATCAAACTGGCGCGCAAGTTTGGTTCCGTGCGCCCAGGCTCAGCGGGACCGCGATTCGAGGTGCTGACCTTCGAAGGCTCGTTTCACGGCCGCACCATGGCAGGGATTTCCGCGACGGGGCAGGCCAAGGTGAAAGCCGGGTTCGCGCCGTTGCTCGAAGGATTTCGTCATCTTCCATGGAACGACTTGGAAGCCGTTAAAGCCGCGATCCGTCCTGAAACCTCCGCGATCTTGCTCGAACCCTTGCAAGGGGAGGGAGGCATCCGCCCCGCCAGCGGTGCATTTCTGCAGGGCTTGGCCAATTTGTGCCGCGAGCACGATTTGCTCCTCATGTTCGACGAGGTGCAATGCGGGATCGGCCGACTGGGGCATTTCGCCGGTTGGAAGGCGATTCCCGGAGCCGAGTCCATTGTCCCCGATGCCGTCAGCTGGGCCAAAGGGATGGGCGGCGGTTTGCCGATTGGTTCCGCCTGGATTTCAGCGCGCCCGATCAGTGCGGAACCAGGCGCCACGCCACTCAGCGATGTGCTCGGGCCGGGAACTCATGGTTCCACGTTCGGTGGCGGACCGTTGGTGGCTTCCGTGGCTCTGACCGTGCTCTCCGAGATTGAGCGCCGTGGCCTCATTCCCCGGGCGACAGAACTCGGCGCGCAGATCGTCAACACGATACTATCTTGGAACCTTCCGGCGGTTCGCGAAGTTCGCGGCATCGGCCTCATGCTCGGCATCGTTCTGCAACCCGGTGAGCCCGGGGCTACGCCGACGCCCGGCGCTCGTCTCACCGAAGCGGCCATGAGCCGTGGCCTACTCGTGGTGCCGGCCGGTTCCGATGTCGTCCGTCTGCTACCGCCGCTGAATGTTTCCAGCGAAGAGATCGATCAAGCCCTGGCCATCCTCAAGAGTTCGCTCGCTAGCCTTTGAGTTTTCATGCAACACTTTCTTTCCATCCAATCCCTCGACGAGGCTACCATTGTGGGGTTGCTCGACGACGCCACTTGGCTCAAAGCGAATCGCAAGGATCGTTCCGTGCAGCCGCTGGCCGGCCAGACTTGGGCGATGATTTTCACCAAGTCGTCTACCCGTACGCGGGTTAGCTTCGAGGTGGGCGTTCATGAACTCGGAGGGCACGCCATGTTCTTCAGCGGCAACGACTTGCAGCTCGGCCGCGGCGAACCGATTCGCGATACCGCTCGCGTCATGGGCCGGATGGTGGATGGGGCAATTATTCGCAATGATTCCCAGGTGGATCTCGAAGAATTCGCCCAATTCAGCGGCATCCCTACCATCAATGCCCTGACCGATATGGAACACCCGTGCCAGGTCTTGGCCGATCTGCTGACGATCAAAGAGCGGATGGCGAATTGGCGGGAAGCCCGCGTCTGCTTCCTGGGCGACGGGGATTGCAACATGGCGCGGAGCTGGATTTGGGCCGCCGCCCGGCTCGGGTTCGAACTGGTCATTGCCGCGCCCAAAGAGTTCCAACCACCCGCCGCGCTGGTTCAAGAAACCGGCTTCGGCGGCATTACCGTCACCGATGACGTCACGGCCGCGGTCGCGGGGTGCGATGTGCTTTACACAGACGTCTGGGTGAGCATGGGCAAGGAGGCGGAAAGCACGCAGCGCCTCCAACTCCTCCAGCCTTACCAGCTCAACCAGAGTCTCGTCCAAGCCACGGGCAAAGCGCCTCTGGTGATGCACTGCCTGCCGGCCTATCGCGAAAAAGAAATCACCGCTGAAGTGCTGGAGGCGCACGCCGATCTCATTTTCGAACAGGCGGAAAACCGTCTCCACGCGCAAAAGGCGATTCTGCGGGCGGTTGCGGCGGGGTGAATTCTACCGCAGCAGCTCTTCGACCAGCTTGGCCAGGCCCCTGATTGGCACGGCGCGTATCGCTTCACCCAGGCGAAACTCATTCGGGCCGGAGTGGATGACGTAGAGTTCCTGGATTCCAAGGTCTCGCATCGCTTCGTGCGTGCCCTTGCTGATCGTTGGAGCCGAGGACACCTTAAACTCGAAACCAAGGACGCGATCTCCTTGCGGCACCACGAGGTCGATTTCCGAGCCTGCATGGGTCCGCCAAAAGAAACAGTGCTCTGAGGCGCCCAGGAGGCGTGTCAGCTGTTCAATGGCGAACCCTTCCCATGAGGCGCCGAGCCGGTCGTGGCTGCGGAGGGTGGCGATCCCTCCGATCCGGAACAATCGATGAAGCAAGCCTGAGTCCCGGAAGTAAAGCCGGTGCGCCTTGCGGATGCGCTTGCCGATGTTCTTCTCGAAAGGCGGCAACATCCGGATCAAATAGGCCCCCACGAAGACATCAAGATAGCGCTGCAACGTCTTGGTATCGATTCCCAGAGCGGCTGCCACCTCCTTCTGATTCCAGAACTGACCGTGGTAGTGGGCGAGCATGAGGAGGAGCCGGGCCAGGGTTTGCGGGCTCAAGCCTCCTCCCGCCAAGGCCTGGACGTCGCGCATCACGTAGGTTTTGAGGAAGTCGTCCAACCAGTCGTGGGCATCCCGGTCGTTGGCCGCCAAGAACGCCCGGGGGAAGCCGCCACGGAACCACAATTCTTCCCAACGATCCCCGCCCGTTTCCTGGAGATCAAATCCCCCGATCTCGATGAGGCGCACGCGACCCGCCAAGGTTTCCGCGGTGTGGTTGGTGAGAGCGGGTGAGGCGCTGCCAGTCACGAGGAATCGACAGCGACAGGTCGGCTCATCAACGATCACGCGCAGTTGCGGGAAGAGTTCTGGAGCTTGCTGGATTTCGTCGATCACGACCACGCCCTGGAGGCTGGACAGCAGTCCGTAGGAGTCTGGGGCCAAACGGGCCAAGTCGATTGGGTTCTCCAGATCAAAGCGATTCTCGGGGCGATCCGCGAAGAGGCGGGCGAGGGTCGATTTGCCGACTTGGCGTGGACCGAGCAAGGCGGTGACCGGATTGCGGCGCAATGAGGCTTCCACAGCGTCCATCAACGTTGTTCGCGGAAGAAATGCATCCATGTCCTTGAAAGATTGGGAGCGTCATCCTATTTTTTCAAGGATATGCCGCCAGTTTCTCCCAGATCCGCGGTGTTGCCGTTCGAGGGCTCGGCGTTTACTTGGTCGACGTTCGAGAGCTTTATCTGCGATTTCCTCGCGGCGGGGCCTGTTTTGCTCGGACCTGACGGGAACGAGGTCAAGATCCGGAACGCCCGGCCGTACGGTCGAAAGGGAGATCGCCAGGATGGGATCGATATCATTGCAGAGACGGACGCAGGCGAAACATGGGCGTTTCAGTGCAAGCATTACCCGAAGGCGAAATGGGGGCCGAAGCAGACCCGGGATGCCATCGAGGCCTGTCACTTCGCGGCGCAGCGCAAGTTTTTGCTGGTGACTAGGGAGCTAGAATGCGTCGTCCAACATCCTGACTGGGAGCTTTGGGATTCCCGGAAGATTTCCCGCGAGTTTTCCATTCGACTACTTCCCGCCACCGCCGCTCGGTTGCTTTATGTACACTTCGGCCCGGGTTGGCCCGAGCAGTTCTTTGACGCTCCGGGCTCTTTCTCGTTGATGGCGGGCGAAGCGAAGTATCGCCAGCTCTTGGAGGAGGGGAGATCATTTCACCACCGGCTGCCGATGTATGGCCGAACCCGGTTGCTCCAGGAGTTGCACGAGTTCGCGGAGTCGCCGAAGAAGCGCGTCCTGCTGCTCCGTGGGCGGGCCGGGATTGGCAAAAGCCGACTCTTGCTGGCCTGGGCGAGCGAGTTCGAGCGATCGCATCCTGACCACGCGTTGCGGTTTCTTTCCGACGCACCTCGCTCGGCGGCGGACTATGGAAAGGAACTGGATCTGGAGGGGCGGCCGTTGGTGGTGGTGCTCGATGATGCCCATCGGTTTCCCGAAATACGGAACCGCATTTTCCCGCTGGTGGCGGAGCGCCAAGGAGTCAATCTGGTGCTCGTGCTGCGGCCCGGAGCGGGGGATGCGATCCAGCGAGAGCTACTCGAGGCTGGGTTCGATCTTACCGAAATCGCGCAACCAAAGCCAATCGGTCCGCTGCGGCCGGGTGAGGCGCTGCGTTTGGCGGAGGCGGCTCTCGGAGATCGCCTGACGACAGGGCTGCGGGGACACTTCACCTGGCTGGCGAAGGACTCGCCACTGTTTGTGGTTCTCGCGGCGGAGTTGCTGAAGCGGGGAGAGCTGGCGGAACGGGATTTCCGGGATACGGATGAGTTCCGGTTGCGCGTTTTGCAGCTCGGTTTTCACCAGGACTTGGAGGAGCTGGCCACGGAGTTTAACGCGGGTCTGCTGCGCAAGTTCGCCGGCGTTTTGGCGGTGCTGGCTCCGGTGAAGTTGGAAGCGCCGTTCTACGAAGCGATGGCAAAGTTTGCCGGGATAGGGACGAGTGCATCGGACATCAGTCACCTCGCGGAGGCATTTGAGAAGGCGGGGCTTATCGTGACCACGGATGCGGGGGCTCGGATTGTTCCGGACCTTTTGTCGGATCAGCTGGTCTACGACGCTTGTTGTGATTCACGTGGGCGGGACCGTGGCTTCGTCAAGGAGGTGCTGGAGTGCTTTCAGGATGAGCGGTTTGCCACGCTTGTTCAAAACGTGGCCTCCGCCGATTGGCGCGCCGCGCAATTGGGAGCCGACGGGAATCTGATGGAGCCCGCGTGGCATTGGTTCGCCGAGCGTTTCCGGAGAAGCGGTTTTTGGCAGCGATCCAGGCAGCTTCAAGAGTGGGCGAACATCGCGCACCTCCAGCCCGAGCGAACGATCCGCTTGGTGAAACTGGCTCTGGAGCTGCGCGATCAGCCGGGGGCGCCGCCGGATTCGTTTCGGACCGAAGCATTGGAAACACCGGATCGAGTGATCGGCGCTTTGCCAGATTTGTTGAAAATCGCCGCCGAGATCAGTGATCGTTCGGTGCGCCATTGTCTCGATCTGTTGTGGGAGCTCGGTGAAGCCAAGGCCATCGGTGAGATCGCCGGTTTTCGGTTCGAGAAAGCAGTCGCGATCACCGCCGAAGCCTTGAGCTGGATGGAAGACCGGTTCACGTCGCCCGAGTCATTTGGAGGCGATTCTCAATCCGTCTCCCGGATTCCAGCGCTCTTGGGCCCGGTTTTTCGCGCGGAAGTGGAGGAGACGGGATGGCTGGGACGAAGAATGTTTTTCCAGACCCGTCGCGTGAGCCTTACCAAGACTTCGGCCTATCGAGACCGGGTGCTGCGCCTCTGCGAACGATTCATCCGGTGGGGCGATGCGAGGTTCCGGCTGGGTGTTTTGGATCTGTTGGAAGGCGCCGCGTTCACTTGGTTCTGGCGCGAAGGGGCTGAATCAGAAGCTCGTGGCATGCTCGCCGTGGTCCGTCAGTTCCTTGGGGCGGAGATTCAGCCGGTGGTGTTGTTCCGGGTACGACGCTTCTTGCGCAATCGACTTGGCCCTCAGGTGCTCGCGACCTTGCGAAGCGAGTGCGAGGAAATGCTGCGGGAAGTTCCCGACACGCTGGAGGTTCGCCTTTGCCGGGCGACGTTGAGCGTCGGGGCTGAGGAATTCGAAGAACCAGAACGAGAGGCTTCGTGGCGCGAGTTCTTGGATGAGGTGGCCAACGAATTGATCGAGAGGTTTCCGGCGGCGGAAGAACTGCGGTGCTACCTTTCAGATTGGCACGACACCGTTTTTCCCACCGGGTTTCATCCGAACCTCCGGCCGCTGTTCCACGTCATCGCTGAGCGATTTCCCGCAACCGCGATCGAACTGGCGCAAGGTCTCATCGAGACGGGAGACACTGTGCTTGGCCGCAATATTGGGATCTTGGTTGTCCCGGCGACGTCGGTTGATGCCCGGATCGAGCTGTTGCAAAGCGCGTTGGCCTCGGACGTGATCGAACTCAAGGAAGGCGCAATTGACGGATTTGCCTATTGGCGCCGGGAAACAGGATCTCTTCCCGATACTGCGTGGGATCAGTTGCTCCTCGTGGCGGGCATTCCCCTTTTGCCGCTGCTTCGAACCTTCCTCTATTTTGGGTGGCTCAATCAGGAACACTTGGTAGCTCGCGATTGGGAATTGCTTGCGCGTTTGCCCGTCGAACAGTTTCCCGAAGTGGCCGAAAGCTATCTGGAGCGGATGGAGTGCGCAATTCGCAGCGGATCTCTACCCGGCGGCGATTTGATCGATTCGATGCTTCAGAAGCTGGACCGAATCGAATCTTTGGATGGACACGGCATCGCTTATCGATTCCACCAACTCGCGAAGTCCTATCCGTTTGAAGTGTTTCTGTTGTTCTGGCGACGGGTGCAGATCGCCAAGCGTCCCATTCCTTTGGATCTCTCCCGGATTTCCTTCGCGGCGATGTCCGATGATCCTCGGATCGATGACATCCTAACCGCAGTGGAATGTGGGATCTCCACGGAGTGCGGACTGCCTTGGCGAGCATCGCAGCTTTTCTCCAAGCTTGTCGTCACTTGCGGCGAACAGCTCGAAACCCGCCTGATCGCCATGGTGGAACGAGTCTCCAGCCCGGAATCGCTGGAGCACTTAGCCGAGGCAATGAATAGTCCGGTGTTGCCTGAATCCCGGTTCGTTCCGCCACCTCTGGCAAAAGCGCTTCTCGTCAAAGCCCGGGAGCATGGGATGCCCACCGTCCAACGGATTCAGCGCCAACTTGCGCGCGTTCCGGGAGTCCGGGGGCGCAAGAGCCGGAAGCCTGACGCCAACTGGAACCTGCTCCTCGAAGCGGCGGAACGGCTCGCTCATCGATATGCGGGGGATCCCGATTTAGGGCCGCTTTACGCAAAGATCGTGAAGAATGAGCGCGACTGGATGCGAAGCCGAACGGATCGGGATGAAGAAGAATAGCCCGGCTCCGAAAAGGTCAAAAAAACGCGCCCGGCGGGAAACATGGACGGAGTTCGCCCATGATATCTTCCCTTTCCGTTCCCCGGCTCCTCGCCGCCTTTGCCTGGATCTTTCTGGCCGCTTCAGTCCGGGCGGAGACGATCATGGGCATCCCATTCGCCGATGCCGAGGGCGTTTTGCTGGAGTTGGACCTGCATTTGCCGCCGTTCGTGAAGAAACCGCCGGTCGTCGTGTATGTGCATGGCGGCGGCTGGCGGGCGGGCTCGCGGGCGGATGTGCCGGTGACGGGCTTGCTGGACTATGGGTTCGCGATCGCAAGTGTCGACTACCGGCTTTCCACCCGGGCGCCGTTTCCCGCCCAGATCCATGACATCAAGGCCGCGATCCGCTTTTTGCGCGCCAAGGCGGATGAGTTGGGGATCGATGCGCAGCGGGTCGTGATTTGCGGGAGCTCGGCTGGCGGGCATTTGGCGGCGTTGAGCGGGGTGACGAACGGTCATGAAGAGTTGGAGGGGCGCATCGGTGATCACTTGGATCAAAGCAGCCGGGTCGATGCCGTCGTCAGCTTTTTCGGGGCCTCGAACTTGCGGAGCATCCTCGACCAAAGCACCGAAGCCGGCCGCGAAGCTCGGATCCCGGTGTTGCAGCTCTTCTTGGGAGACTTGCCGGACAACGTTCCCGCGTTGGCCAAACTCGCCAGTCCGGTGGCGCACCTAGATGCTGAGGATCCGCCGGTTTTCTTACTTCATGGCGATGCCGATCCGCAGATGCCCTACGCGCAATCCGAGGAATTCCAGACCGCCTGCCGGGGCGCTGGCGTTCCGGTGCGGCTCGTCACCATGCCGGGTGGGTTGCATGGTGGCAGCGAGTTTTACGATGATGAACGGATCCGGATGGTGGTGGATTCGCTGAGGGAGCATCTCGGACTTGAATCGCCGTAGGTGCACACGTTACTCAACCCGCCCATAGCCGCCACCACCTGGTGTTTCCAAAATGATGCGCCAGCCGTGATTGACGGAAACCGCTGCCGAGGAGGGGAGGACCTCAGGCTCCGCGCCTCCTCCGCGAAGTAAGGTTTGACGCCCCGGGCAACCTCCTGAAGCGCCGTCCCAGCCGTAGGGACCGCTTACCCGGCGTTGGGTGAGGAGGGAAACCTCCAGCGGCGCGAGAAATTCAAATTCCCGGATCACGCCATCTCCACCGCGATGAAGACCCGCGCCGCCTGACCCCGAGCGGAGCGAGAATTGGCGAAGCCGCACCGGGTAGCGCCGTTCCAAGATCTCTGGATCGGTGATCGCCGTGTTCGTCATGTGGGTGTGGATGCCGCTGGCCCCGTCGTAATTTGGCCCGGCACCGGCGCCACCGGCGATGGTTTCGTAATAGCCGGAGCGGGCATCGCCGAAGAGGAGGTTGTTCATCGTGCCCTGGCTGGCCGCCTGGATGCCGAACAGCTTGAGCAGCGTATCGACCACGCGTTGGCTGGTTTCCACGTTGCCTCCGACGACGGCGGGGCAGAGACATGGGTCGGCCGGGAAATGGGGGTTGAGAAACGAACCGGAAGGGAGCCGGATCTCGATGTCCGCGAGCAGACCTTCATTGAGCGGAAGTCGGCTTTGCGTCCAGAGCCGCAAGGCGTACAGCACCGCGCTGCGGACGATCGCGGGCGAGGCGTTGAGATTCCGGGGATGCACCGGGCTGGTGCCGGTGAAATCGAAGATCAGGCGTTCGCCTTCGCGCTGCGCCTGGACCTGGATCACCGTGCCGTCATCCAACTCCTCGCGGGCTTCCGTGTGCGCGAACGGCTGGCGAGACCAAGCTTCCCGGAACGATTGCCGGCCTAGCTCCATCAAGGCCGCGAGTTGCTCCCGGACGACGGGGGCGGAGTGGATCGCAACCAGGGCTTGCAGTGACTCAACGCCCCGTCGAATCGCGGCCGCTTGCGCTAGAAGGTCCGCGAGATTGTGCGCCAGGTTGCGCGTGGGCCAAGGTCCCGAACGCAGAATCTCCACGATGGATTCGAACCGATTTTCGCCTCCACGGAAGAGGTAACCCGGGGCCAGCACGATGCCTTCTTCCGCAAGGCAAGATGCGTCTGGCGGCATGGAACCGGGCCGTTTGCCGCCGATTTCCGCATGGTGCGCCCGATTGGCGACAAAACCGATCCGTTCGTCGCCGCAATAGACCGGGGCGATCAAGGTCACGTCGGGAAGATGCGAGCCACCAAAACCGGGATGATTCGTGATCGCCACGTCGCCGGGTTGCAAGTCGAGAACCCGCATCACCTCGCGAACGCAAAGGCCGAGCGCGCCCAAATGAACCGGGATGTGCGGGGCGTTGACCACCAAGTTTCCCCCGCCATCAAGCAGCGCGCAGGAGAAGTCGAGCCGCTCCCGGATGTTCGTCGAGGTGGCGGTGCGTTCCAGCATGGCGCCCATTTCCCGGACGATGCCTTCGAAGCGATGCCGGAACAGCTCACTGGTCACGGCTGCGGAGACGGGAGTGGACTGCGTTTCGCGAACGTCAACGCGTTGGCAAATCCAGGTCCCACCCGGATCCAGGTCGGCGCGCCAGCCTGGTTTGAGATACAAGGTAAAGAAGCCGTCTTGGAGGATTCGGGGGCCGGTCACGCTTTGAGACTCTGCGGCCTGCATCGGCGCCTCGGCGGTTTGCTCGGTTCCGGCGACGACGCGCAAGGTCACCAACTCGATGCGCGCATGGACATCCGGACGGTATCCAAAAATCGCCTGATGTTGATCGAGGAAGCCCTGGGTCAATTCCTCCAGGCCAGGGCAGCCGTCCGGTGCGAACTCCACGGTGAGCGTGGCCTCTTGTCCCTGCACCCGGAGCTCCGCGAGCGCTCGACGCATGGTGCGTCCTTCGTCCCAAGCAGCGGCCGCGCGCAACTCAGCCAACCAGACCGGCAGCTCCGTGCATTCCGCCAGCGGGCGCAGGATCTGCCGTTCGGCGAAGCGTTCCTCCACGGCGTGATGCAGCCCAAAGGCGCTGAGGACACCGGCCTCGGCTGGAACAAGGATGGTGCCGATGCCCAGCTTCTCCGCCAAATCACAGGCATGCAACGGTCCCGCTCCGCCGAAGGCCACCAGGGCATGTTCCGACGGATCTGCTCCCTCGCGCACCGAAATCGCCCGGATGCTGTCCGCCATCTGCTCCACGGCGATTTCCACCAAACCCGGGAGCAGGCTTTCCGGATCGTTCACCCCGGCCCGGGTGGCCAACTCCGCGAGCCGGTCGCGCGCCGCTTGGATCTGATCGGGGCCCATCGGCAGCGCAAAGCGAGCCGGGTCGATCCGCCCGAGCAGCAGATTCACATCCGTCATGGTCAGCGGCCCGCCCCGCCCGTAACAGGCCGGTCCCGGATCCGCGCCCGCGCTTTCCGGGCCGACTCGCAGGCCGGCTTCCGTCCACTGGCAAATCGAACCGCCTCCCGCCGCCACGGTTTCGATGCGGAGGGCCGGGGCGAGCAGTTGGGCGGCGCCGACGCGTTGCTGGAACTGATACAGGAAGCGGCCATCGTAACGCGCCACGTCCGTGGAGGTGCCTCCCATATCGAAGGTGAGGATCCGGGAAAATCCGGCCCGCTTGGCCACGGCGGCGGCTCCGGCCACTCCTCCTGCCGGTCCGGAAAACAGGCTGTCTTTCGGAGCGAACCGCTCGCGGGAGGTCAATCCCCCCGCGCTCGCCATCACGAGGTAACGCCGGGGGGAAATCCGCCCCACCTGATCCAAGAAGTCCTCCAAAACCGGCTTCAAGCAGGCATTGACCACCGCCGTTTCCGCGCGAGGCAGCAGTTTGATCATCGGCGCCAACTCCGAGGAAAGGCTGACGGAGGCAAAGCCCGCTTCCAGAAGATGGCGACGCAACGCGAGCTCGTGCGCCGGATTGAGGTAACTGTGCAACAAGGCGACCGCCGCATGACGAATCCCCCGATCCAGCAATTCGCGGCAGCTGGCGGCTAAAGCTTCGTCGAACGCCAACGGCTCAAGGACGTCGCCTGAGGCTTCGAGCCGTTCCCTCACCTCCACGGCTGCGCGGTAGAGCGGCGCAGCCACGTCATGCCGCAGCGCGAACAGATCAGGCCGCCGCTGGTCCCGGATGCGGAGCAGATCCCCAAACCCTTGGGTCACGAAGAAGGCCACCGCCGCGCCTTTGCCTTCCAAGAGTGCGTTGGTCCCACGAGTAGTTGCGAGCCGCAGATCGATCTCCGGAAACGCCTGATCCAGCCGGGTGCCGGTGACGACGCGCGTCGCGATGACCGGCGCTTCCTCGCCCGTGAAGCAATCGATGGCGAGTTCCCCAAGCGGTTCGGTTCGCCAGCCATCGAGGAAGGTCGGCGGCAAGTTCCACTCCTCGGGAAGGACCGGCTCGCCGGATTCAGGATGGCGCTTCAGCCGAAGCCGGCCGGAGGAGAGGACTTTGAGGAAAACCGGTTCTGTGGCGCCGGGCGGGAGGGCCCAGCAATCGGTGAACGTGCCTCCGGTGTCGATGCGGATTTGCCAAGGAGCCGTCATGGTTGCAACGCCATCGCAGCCGCCAGCTCCTGTTCCGCCGCCGCGAACAGGCCGCCGTGGCCCAGGCCGGGGAGTTCGATCAAGGTCACGGATTCGGGATGGCGGGCCTGCAATTCCCGCGCCATGCGGATCGGGATCACCTGGTCCGCCGTGCCGTGAAACACCGTGACCCGCGCGCCGGGTTGGGCGACGAGGCCAGCCAGCGCCGCGCGATTGTCGTAATCGTGCTTCAGCAACAGGGCGATCAGCGGACCTTTGCGGAGCACGGCCATGTCGCGCAGGCTGGTGAACGGGGCGAAAAGGATGGCTTGGCGGGCGCCTAATTCTCCCGCGGCGATGAGGGCGCCGGCGCAACCGAGGGAATGGCCGATCACCGCGCACCTGGGGCGCAGGGCTTCTTCGGAGGTTCCGAGATGATTGGCGAGCGCCGCCGTGGCGCCCCGGACGGAATCTCGCAACGTGGCAGGCCGTGGCGAACCTTCGCTCGCGCCATAACCGGGCCATTCCACGAAGAGAAAGGAGCGCCCCTCGGCGGCGTTGGCGCGGGCGAAGTCCTCCCAGGCCAGGGCTTGGCCCCCGTTTCCGGCGAAACAATACCAGATTTGACGCGGCGTTCCCGCGCCGGGCAGATAGAAGGCGACCTGCTGCCCGTGTGGCGCGGCAAAAGGGAGCAGGAGCCCGCCTCGTCCGGCGAATCCTTCCAAATCCTCCTTGGCGTAGGGGCGGGGGAAGTAAATCAGCTTGTCTTGGAACAAATACAACCCGGTCCCGGCGAGCCCGACGAGCGTCGCCAAGCCTGGCAAGAGCAAATCCAGCATCTTCACGGGCGCCACTGTGCCGCAAGAACGTTGGTGTGCAGGGAAAAACTGGCTTCAGCCTGAGGCGGCAAGCCTCGGGTCATTGTGCCGAAAATGTCACCTGGAAGAAGCTGGGGCGGATTTGCCAACTGCGAGTTCCCTGTTAGGATTCGGAATGCCCAGACTACTTTACGATAAGGATTCTACGGTCTACTGCCGCCGAGCGACCCAACGCCACATCCGTCTGCTGCGCCGCGTCCCCGGAACGGAGGGGTTTGTGACTGCCATTTCCCCGTTGGACGAGGCGCTGGCGCAAAAGGCAGCTGTTTCCGATGAGAAGGAATTGGAGCGAGATTGCGCCTACGACTACATCGTCGCCGCTGACTTCGAGCAGGATAATGAAGTGCGCAAGGTCTTCGCTGCGGCCACGCAGCACGATTTGGCGCATCCCACCGCTCCGGTGCTCTCCTTGATTTTCCCCGAGGCCACCTTCGGGGAGATCGTCCGGGAATCGCTCTCTCGCCAGCCGGATACCGTGGATATGCTGGCCAGCCGCATCCGGACCCTGCCCGCGGAGCATCCGATGCGCCCGGCGGCGGAGGGATTGGAAGCCCGGGCCAAGGCCGTGCGGGACGCCATCGCCGCGCACGGGAAGAGCATCATCGCCCACAAAATCGCCGAAGCGGAGGAGGAGATCGCGCGCACCGCGTTGCGCCGTCAGTACGAAAGCAACTGCCTCGCGGCTCGGGAAAAGTTCGGCCGTTTGGTGGCTGAAAACCTGTTCCCAGATCTGGCCGCCCGCAAGAAAGCGGAGGCCGAGGGAGCCCCTGCGGACAAGGAGCCGGCGGCCGGCCAGTAGCCTCACCCCGCCGAAAGCGCGAAAATTCCTTCGCAACGTCCCCTCACGCGTGAGTGCGCCTCCGAAAAAGTGTTCGGGGGCGAGATCATCGATGAGCGCGGGTCCGAACACTTTTCGCGGCGTGGGTTCATCGATGAGTTCGGGTCCGAACAACTTTCGCGGAGCGCGATCATCGATGAGTGCGGGTCCGAACAACTTTCGCGGCGCGGGTTCATCGATGAGTGCGGGTCCGAACAACTTTCGCAGCGTGGGTTCATCGATGAGTGCGGGTCCGAAAAGTTTTTCGGAGGTGTTCTCACGCGTGAGTGCGGGTTACCGACGGAGTTTTGAGGCTCGGCGTCGCCATGACGGAGAGTGGGCACTTTTGCCCGCCCGAATCTTCGCTGCTTGGCCTCCCTGGGCAACACACGGAAAGCCTGCCCCTCACCCCCCCGTAACGCCACTTGGATTTGGCCCGATCTTTGGTAGACTACTTTCTCAAATCGAACCATGACCTCCACCGCTACCATCTCATCCTCGGCGCCCTTCAAGTCACTGGGCCTCCAACCTGGTGACACCATCATGGTCGATGAGATGCATGACGACTTGGTCACGGTGTCCCTCGCCCGGCGGACTTCCGAGCGCTCATCCGCGCTTACCACCCGGCAGTTCCTCGACAAGTGGGCTGGGAAATTCCCCGTGCCGCAGACGGAAGGGGATGCCCGGCTCGCCGGCATCATCGCAAAGCACGTGAAGTAGGCCGATGCGAATCTTTCTGGATATCAACGTCATCCTCGACGTTCCGCTCCAGCGCCCCGGCTCCGCCTCCAGCCAAAAAGTGCTCGAACTTTGCACGGAACCGGGGAATTCCGGCTTTATCGCCTGGCACTCCCTCGCCACTCTCAACTATCTCCTCTCCAAAGCGATCGACCACGCTTCCGCCAACGCATTTCTCCTCGATTTGATCGACCAAGTCGACGTTGGCCCCGCCTCCACCCTCCTAGCCCGCCGCGCCCTAACCCTCGGCTTTCGAGACACTGAGGACGCGATGCAAGCGGTGGTCGCGGAATCCCTCGCCGCCGATGTCATTGTGACCGCAATGTCGCTGACTTCACTGGCGCCGCCGTCACCGTCAAAACTCCAGAGGAACTCCTTTCCTCCCTGTCTCCGTAGGGACGAGTTCATCGCCATCGCTGAGTCCCTGCAAAAGCCATGTTCACGACAAAGGTTTTTTGGTGCAATCTCGCTATCCGTTGACCCCTAGCCGAGCACAGATGTCGTGGCGCATTTTGCCTGGCACAATGCGCTCTCTGGAAGTCGCCCCCGCCAACTAACTTTCGCCTTGCCGCCCAAGCCATTCCGTCCGAATGGCCATCCGCATGGAAACGGATCGCGCCTTCGCGGAGATTTTTGGGCACCGGCCGGATTGGCTGGCGTTGGTCGCTGGGAGGGAGTTCCCGCTGGCCGCTTCCGCGCAGCCCAAAGTGTTCAAGCCGAAGGTGGAATGTGACCTGGTGCTCGAACCGTCCGGCGTGGCGGATCCCCATGTGGTTTGCGAGTTCCAGTTCTACCACGATCACTCCATCTTCCCGCGCACGGAGATCGCCCGGCTTTCCCAGTGGCGACGGGTGAATCCCGTGGAGGAGTGCCGGAAGCGGGATTACGTGCCGCAGCGGGTCGAGGCGTTTATCCTCTTTGGAGATCGCGGCCATCTGCCGACGGAAGCGGACCGGTTCCCGCAAATCCATCACGCGTTTCTCGGGGAGCGCCTTGCGGAGCTGGAGCGGGAGGCACCGGATTGCCCCATCATTGCACTCCTGCGCCCGGTCGTGGCGGACTCCGACACGGAGGTGGAAACAAAGGCCCCTCAGGACTACCACGCCTTGCGCGGCCACGCCGGTCTGGAAGAAGAGGACCGCCTTTGCTTTTCCGCGATCTACGTGCAATTCTTGATGCAACGCTTCAGATCCAGAAGTCCGGAGGAAATCAGAGCCATGATCGGAGAATTACTGCCAGTGGAAGAGACCCGTGCCGGACGTGAATTGATCGAACGTGGCTTCGAACGCGGGGTTGAGCAAGTTACCTTGGCCTTGTTGGAGCGGGTCTGCGGCGGTTTGGATTCTCGGCTCCGGGTCCAGGTGGAGGCGTTGCCGCTCGCGAAGGCGGAAGAACTCGCCCTCGCTTTGCTGGATTTCCGGTCGGTCGCCGATCTCCAAGCCTGGCTGGCCACCCACGCCTGACCCGGGCTAAGAGATCAACTTCCGTAAGGTGGACAGGTTGTCCGCCCGCTTGGAATTGATCGCCATCCCGGACGGGCCAAGCTCCCGCAATCAAATCTCCGGCACCGTCGCGCGGACGGCGTGGTAGCGGTCGAGTATGTTCAGCTTCCCGCACCAGGCTTCGATGTGGGCGTAATCGAGGGCGGGGCCTTGGACGGTGAGGATGCCGCGCACGTCCTCGATGTCTTTCGGACGTCCCCACCGAAGCTTTTGCACAACCACGTCTTCCGCGGTGGGGATCGGTGCGGTGACATTCAGAGTGGCCAGGACAATCTCCCGGCGGCGGTCAAAACGCTGAAGTTGAAAGGCATCGTCCCCGGGCAGTTCAAAGAGTTCGATCACGAAGGGCGTTCCCTCTACGTGGATGATATGCCGGATGTCCCCCGTGATCCCCTCGAACGTCACTTGCGGATCAAAGCGAAACCGCGCGGGAAGGAGTTCTTCGATCCGGCGCAACTGCCCCGGCGACTCTAGGCGAATCACGATATCCACATCCTTGGTCGATCGGGCAATGCTGTAGACATTGCTCGAAAGCCCTCCCACCACCATGAACGGCAAGCCGGCCTCCTGGATCACCGCGATGATGACCCCGGCGATTTCCTCCAATTTCACGGGCGCGACGGGAGCGGTTGATAGAGGCCGTGTTCCTCCAACTTGCGCATCCGGTCGAACCGGCGTTGCACGGCTTCCGAGATCGCCACCTCATCCTGCGTGCCGAGTTCCGCCGCCACTCCCGCCCGGGTGAATTGCAGGGCGGATTCAAACAGCCGGATGCCGTCCAAGAACTTCTCCGCCGGATCTTCGGCCCGCGCCCGCAATACCTTGTCCCGGTAAATGGCGTCCGCGAGCCGGTCGATCTCTTCCTGGGATTCCATGCCACAGTGTAGGGCGGGCAGCCGGGCTTGCCAAGGGGCGATCCATTCGGCACCGGATCCCCCAAAAATCTCCATTGCCAGTCCCTAGGTGGCCCGCTAGGCTCACTTGGCCGTCCCATGAAACCAACAATCACCGTCCTCACCTGTCTGCTGTTGCTCGGCATCGCCCGGGCGGATGTCGCGGAAATCGAGAGCCAGTTCCGGTCCGTTTACGAGTTGCACGTGGGCAAGCAGTTCCGGGAGGAAGTCGCGGCCTTGGACGCCAAGTATCTCGGGGCGCTGGAACGGGCCATGCAATCGGCCTCGCAGGGTGGGAAGCTGGAAGATGCCCTGGTCTTGCGTGAAGAGATTCAGCGGGTGAAGGACAAGGGGCCGTTGCCGGAGCAGGACGATGGCGTGGCGCCGGGGTTGGCCAAGTTGCGGGCGACTTACCGGGAACAGGCGGGCAAGCTCCTCGCCGCCAGGCAAAAGGCCGTCGCTCCGATCATAGAGAAGTTCGGCGTCGCCTTGACCGCGTATCAGGAGGAACTGACGAAAGCCGGGAAACTGGACGAAGCCCTGGACGTAAAAGCCTAACGGGAGGCGGGCCTATTCCAAAAACTGACCGGAGACGCCATCAGCCTGACCGCCACCAAGGCCGCCCCGGACAAACCGTTCGAAAACACGCTTGGGATGCGGTTTGTCCCGGTGCCGATCACGGGCGGGCCGAGCGAAGGGAAGACGATCCGGTTTAGCATTTGGGAGACCCGGGTGAAGGATTATGCGGCGTTTGTGGAGGATACGAAGCGGGAGTTAAAGAAGGCCGGCTTCCCTCAAGGGGACGATCACCCGGCGGTGCGGGTGACTTGGGATGACGCGAAAACCTTCTGCGCCTGGCTTACGGTAGCCGAGCAGAAGCGTAGGAAAATCGGAGCAAAGGATGTTTACCGCCTTCCAACGGACCACGAGTGGAGTTGCGCAGTGGGAATCGGCAAGGACGAGGATGCAGCAGCGCCGATTCGAAGTCTGCACATGAAGGTTGCAGGCTATCCTTGGGGAGAAAGTTTCCCACCGCAGAAGAAAGAGGGCAATTATTACGGGGAAGAATGCAAACGGAATCCGATGGGAGATGAACCTGGGATTTCGGGCTACGACGACGGATTTGACCGTACTTCACCAGTTGGAAAATTTACTGCGAACGGCTTCGGGTTATTTGACCTAGGAGGCAACACTTGGGAGTGGTGCGCGGATTGGTGGGATTCGGCGCAGACATTCCGTGTTCTGCGAGGTGCCTGCTGGTCGTCACGTGAGTCTATGCTGATGTCATCGTATCGCGGCTTTAGACCACCTTCGACTGGGGACTTTGGACAGGGCTTCCGCGTCGTCCTGGAAGTCGGAACTCCCGCCCCTCAACCGTAGAACCCCGTTGCTGGGCCGCCGCCTGCCGGTCTGGGAGTACACCAGTCGCGTCGCCTGTGAACTGGGAAGAATCGAAGGCCTGCGACCGGAGGTGCCGGATCCTTTTGACTCCGAACAAGGCGTGAGACACAATGGTCTCACCATGAAAACCGCGACAGTTCGCGATCTGCGCAACGACTTCCCCAAGGTGGCCCGTTGGATTGAGGAAGGGGAATGCGTGGAGATCACCCGGAGCGGCAAGGCGTTCGCGCACCTCTCTCCTGTTCCTCATTCCGTGGCCCCTGAGGTGGTGATGCCGGACTTCCTCGCCCGGCTCCACCGGTTGTTCCCCGCTGAAACCGCAGCGCCGGAGGCCGGTTCCGTGGTGGATTATGACCGCGGTGACCGGTGATCACCTACGCCGACACCGGGTTTGTCGTTTCCCTCTACAAGGTGGAAAGCACCAGCGCGAGGGCGGCTGCGGTCATGCAGGGGCTGACCGGGCCCGTTTGGCTGTCGCCGTTGGTCGAGCTTGAGTTGCGCAACGCGATTCAGTTGGCGGTGTTTCGTAAGGAGATCGGTGCGGACGAGGCATCCCTGAAATGGAAGTTGTTCCGAGAGGACGCCGGGAAGGGAGTTTTCGCGATTCGATCGGTTCCCCTTTTGGCCTGGTTTGCGTTGGCGGGGGAGTTATCGGACCGGCACAGCGCCAGCCTGGGCACACGCAGCCTGGACCTGATGCATGTCGGTGCCGCCATGCTCTTGGAGGCGACGGCATTCCTGAGTTTCGACGATCGCCAGCGCAAGGCCGCTGCCATGGAAGGGCTCGAGGTATTTCCTTAGCGGGAGAGTGTTTCCGAAAAGCCCGGATGGGTGGCCTTCTTTAGACTCGCACGCTTTGGCGGCGAGGTGGAACGGGCTCGACGAGTCGTAGGCGTAAAGGAGGAGGTTTGCGTCAGGAATGATCACGACTTGTGCGCCTCCTCCAACCGATGGGTGAGGGAGAGGAACGCCTCCGCTTCGATGTCGTCGGCAGCTTTTGCCAATCCACGCGGGTCGTGGCCGGAGAGCAGGCCGAGCGGGCGGGCTTCGATACGGAAGGGAGCGACCGGATCTGTACCGGAGTTGCCGCGCAGCGCGGTGCGCAGGAGGTGGTTCAATACGAACTTGAACGGGCGTTTGGTCCTGCGGACTTGATCACGAATCAGCTCCTCGACGTCGGGAGCCAACGTGACGGTGGTACGCATAAAGGCATCAAAGTATCATTTAGCGTGACGTCAAGATGCTGGATGAATGAACAAGCAAGGAGGGAGCCGTTCGTCGCCGGATTGAGGTGAGATCCTGGGATTGGCTGGCGTTGGTCGCGGGGAGGGAATCCCCACTGACCGCTTTCGCGCATCCCAAAGTGTCCAAGCCGAAGGTGGCCGGCCTTTGCTTTTCCACGACGCAATTCTTGATACAACGCTTTCGATCCAAGAGTCCGGAAGAACTCAAACCCATGATCGGAGAATTGCTGCCAATGGAAGAAACCCGAGCGGGCCGTGAATTGATCGAACGAGGCTTCGAGCATGGGGGGGAGCAAATCACCTTGGCCCAACTCGATCGGGTCTGCGGCGCTTTGGATGCTGGGCTCCGGGTTCAAGTGGAAGCGTTGCGTCTCGCAAAGGCGGAAGAACTCGCCCTCGCTCTGCTGGAGTTCCGCTAGGTCACCGATCTCCATGAAAAGTCCGGCGCTTGGTCGCCGGGAGCCCAAAAATCCCTTCGCAACGTCCCCTAACGCGTGAGTGCGCCTCCGAACAACTTTTGCGCGGCGGGTTCATCGATGAGTGCGGGGCCGAAACGTTTTTCGGAGGTGTTCTCACGCGTGAGTGCGGGATTGGATTTCTGTCCGGCCCTTCCTCCGTGCCGGATTTTCACCGGCGGGTCAAAGGATACTGCCGAGCGTGTCAAGTGGCCATCTCGGATCGATTGCAGAAGCGTTCGAAATCGAGGAATCGGTGAATTGACGATGGTCCGTCAATGACGTATCAAATTCCGCATGCGGTTTGTCTTCCGCGAAACTTCCGTCTTCACCCGTCAAGCCACAGGACTTCTCTCTGACGATGAATTGAATGCCTTGCAATGGGCGTTGATGGGCGATCCCACCTGCGGTGAGCTGATCCGCGGCTCTGGCGGGCTTCGAAAGATGCGTTGGGCGGGTTCCGGACGCGGAAAACGGGGAGGTCTGCGCGTCATCTACTATTGGAACGTACCTGGCGACACCATCCTCCTTCTCCTCGCCTACCCGAAAAGCGAACAAGACAACCTCACTCAGGAGCAACTGAAAATCCTTAAATCCATCATCGATACTGAATACCCATGAAAGACGAACTCTTCCAACAACTCGCTGCCAGCCTCAAAGAAGGCGGTGCGATTCTGCACGGCGAAAGGGAAGCCTCCCGCACCACCACACTGCAGTCGCCCGACGCTCGGGCCATCCGTGAAAAACTGGGCCTCAGTCAGACCCAGTTCGCCACGCTCATCGGCATTAGTCCCCGGACCCTGCAAAACTGGGAGCAAGGCCACCGCCACCCCGAGGGTACCGCCCGCGCTCTCCTTCGCGTCGCCGAATGCCACCCGGAAGCCGTGCTGGATGCGCTCCACCGGTGAGTCGAGGGCGGACTTGGCCACAATGTGCAGCCCCGACGTTGGGATGCTGCACACCCATCCCCGGGTCGACTGTGACGTGCTGGCTGCAGGGTTCAAGGAACGGTCGCGCCAGGCTTTCCGTGCCTGAACACCAACCCTGTTAACTGCCAGTTCGCCCACAGCGCTGCAACGCCAATACGGAAGCGGCTATGTCACGGCCCTGGAAAAATCCGGCGCTTGGTCGCCGCAAGCCCAAAAATCCGTTCGCAACGTCCCCTCACGCGTGAGTGCGGGTCCGAACAACTTTCGCGGGGCGGGTTCATTGATGAGTGCGGGTCCGAACAACTTTCGCGGAGCGAGTTCATCGATGAGCGCGGGTCCGAACAACTTTCGCGGCGCGGGTTCATCGATGAGTGCGGGTCCGAACAACTTTCGCGGGGCGGGTTCATCGATGAGTGCGGGGCCGAACAACTTTCGCAGCGTGGGTTCATCGATGCGTGCGGGTCCGAAACGTTGTTCGGAGGTGTTCTCACGCGTGAGTGCGGGATTGCATTTCTGTCCGGCCCGAGGCCGTAAGGTCTGACCGGTGTTTGCCGATGAGCTTCCGTAGAGAAGGCCCGGATCGCCTCAGACTCCAAGTTCTCGCCGGACCTGAGCGAAGAAATCCCGGATCAGACCTTCCAGGCTGGAATCAACCGCGATGGCGTTTGCTAACAAAGCGCGGATCCGTGGCTCTTGGAATGTTAATTCGTAAGCGTGGACAAACACGTGACGGAAGCCACGGAGTTCATGGAGCGGCCGCCGGGCCTCCTCAGGGAGAAACGCGGGCCGAACCCCGGGGATCTCAAGCGCAAGGCGGTTGAGAACGGACGAGTGCCAGCCAGAGTCGCCATCAATATGGTTTTCGAACGCCTTGGCCAAGCGCAGCCCCATTTGCTCAAATGCGTTATAGAAACGGTGGAGGTGGTGGGCACAAGCCTCCAACCCGGCCGGATGAGGTTGCTCGATCCGGTCCAGGGCGCAGTGCAAGGCGTCCGCCATGACTCGCGCATCTTGGCGCATTTCGCTCTCCAGGGTAGCCAAGCCTACGGCATCCATCGCTCTCCTTCCCTCCGGATCTTGTCGGCCAGCCGGGACTCGCTCAGATCAATCACGTCCACGGGCCGGTTCAACCGTTCCATGAGTTCGCCGGTCAGCCGGTAGAGCGTTGTCGAGGGAGGAATGGAGTCGAAGGCGATATCGATATCCGACTCCGCATGAAACTTGCCGCTCTGGGTCAGCGAGCCGAACACAAAAACCGGCACGCCTGGGAGCAATTCCGCCAAGTGACGACGCAATTCCGTCCTGACGTGTTCCCGTAGCCATTCCCGGGATTGCCGCCGCTCCGCATCGCGAGATTGAAGGAGATCGAGCATGAGAACTTCCTTGTCAGATTCTCGCCGGATTCCCGTTGCCGTCAACCAGGGGCGAGAAGCGCTAATGGTGATCGTTGATGGTTGAGGGGGGGCTCAGTCAGGCCGCTGGTGGGCGCAGGGATCAGCGATTTGTGGTGGGAGAATCTGGACCAAGGCTGCGCCCAACGCTAATCCAATGACACTCTGCCCGCATGGAAAGGGCTAAGCGAGCACTGGGATACGATCCGCCATCAATCAGGTTTGAGAGCCGGATCTTCATTGCGGAACGGATTGAAATTGCTACGATTGGGCCGTTTTGGATGTTCGTCCTTCTTCTATTTCCGGGTTCGTGACGGTGGCGATTGCCCTGCTTTCGGGGCTATTTCCTCAAATCATCCGTTCCGGGGAAGATCCCTCGGAGCCGCCCTACAAGTGGCCGGCTTCGCCTCGTTATCCGCTCTGGACTCAGCATGCGCCGATTCAAGGTTGGCGCATCGAACGGGTGCCCAAGGGGACCCACGAGGTCTTTCTGCGCGAGAGCGGCCGGGAGCGCAAAGCCAACGGCGTTCCCACCCGGCAGAACCCTTGTCTCAAGGGCGTCGATGAAGACCTCTTCCTCCTCCATTTTGATTACGCGGACTACCTGAAAGCCGGAGGGCCGCCCATTCCGGGGATGGAGGCGCACCCCAAACCGGTCTTTCTTGGATGGGATTTTTATGATTTCGCTGCCCGATATCGCCGCTGGACCGGGGAGCGGGGGCTCTACCGCCAGTACGTCATCGCCGATCAGTTCGGGGGAATCGATGCCGAGCCGCTGCGCGTGCCGCTGTTCCGGGTGGACCCTAGCTCCCCGGAGTCGGATCGCCAACGCCTGCTGATGCCGCTGGTGGCGGCCGAGGGGTCGGGAGATTTCATGGTCCTCAATGCCTTTGACCGCGCGGGCATGACGGCTGGTTTCTCCCAGATGGCTGCCCATACGCCCGATGATCTGGTGGAGATGATGAAGCATCTCATCCAGGACGAAACCCTCCGGGCCGATTCCTATGCCGATCCACGCCGTTGGTTCCCCGAACTGGCCGTCACCACGGACGGGCGCCTGAGCTACCGGGCCTCGCTGGAGCAAAGCGGGGAGCCTTGTTCCCTGGAGGCCATTACCGCGGTGCGCAATTCCAATGAAGGATTCTCCCGTTCTCCCGGTTGGGCGTACTACCGGGAAGATTTCGTCCGCTTTTGCAATCCAGATCTCAAGGTCATTGACCAAGCGGAACTTCACTTTGCCGCGCGCTGGCTCATGTGGTCGCTCTCGCCCAAAATGCGCGCTGCCCAGGTCGAGCCAACCTGCCACAACGTCGAGCGGACCTTGCGCAAACTGGCCTTGCCGCAAGCCGAGATCCGCGCCGACGCCGCCGCCGTGGCTGCGGTGATTCTCTTTTGGAACGATGGAATTGATTACCGCAAGCGGGTCGCCAAGCTCTTGGCGCAACCTGACCCGGTGGCCGCATTCCTCGCTTTAGAGTCCAGGGAGGGGGATCCGAAAGCCGCGATGTGCGGAAAGGAGCTCATCTGCCACTCTCCAACTTGGTTCCAAGTGCCGGAGCGGGACCGGCAGGTGCTCAACCGCCGGGTGGAATCGGTGCGCCTATTGTTTGAGCAGGCCCCCTCGATTTTGACTCGTCTCCGGCAGTTGAACTACGAGTTTGCCGATGGACGGCTGGTCGAGCGTCCGGAGGAGACGGCTCCCTCGGGTTCGTGACCGGGAGTCGCAGATTACTCACTGGGCAACGCCACGGCGCGACTCCGTATCCGTACCGGAACCCGAACCACATTGTCCCTTTCCTCCAAAACCGATTCCTCGTCCCGGGGGGGGAGCGGGTAGTCCCCACTTTGGACTGGACCGGCACTGGCCACCGCGCGGATCACCTCATTTCCATTTCGGAACACGACGGCATCGACGCGGCCGTCGAACGTCCGTTCGACTCCGATGAGTAGGGGACCAGACGTCGCGGTCCGGGTCACTTCGAGAATGCGTCCGCCGTGGAGCGGCTGCACGTAGGCGAGTTCGATTCCCTCTGGGGTGGTCCCCATGCCGAGTAGCCGGTAGACAGTGGCCGCAGGAGGCGGCGGTGGAGGTTCTACTTCTGGCGGGGTGGGCTGGGAAAACAGTGGGGTCGTCCACAAGGGCTCGTATCGATCCAAAGGGTAGGAGTGGACCGGTGCAAAAGACGAAGATGCGGGTTCCTGTTGCCCGAGGGAGACCGCACAAATGCTGAGAGAAAGTGCCGCGAAGATTCGCCAGACGCCCGAGGAAGTGGTCATGCCTGAATACTATTCACTCGTTCTGGTATTTATCATCAAGATATCTGGAAATTTTACAAGAAGCCTAGGTCAGTGCCCCGCTACGGTCCGGCTCAAGGTCTTGCCTTCGGTGCGGAGTTCGTAAATCCGGCCGTTCAGTGTGCTGGTAGCCAGGCGGAAAAAGGCACGCATCTGGGAATTCATGCGGTTGGATGCGGTGGGCGTTTCTGCATAAAAGCTCACCACGTCCGCATGCACTCCAAAGTCTCGATTGCCAATACGTGTCCCGCCAGAACCTCGCACAAATTGGGAAAAGCTCGAACTCTGGCCATCCCACACCAGTTTTCCGGCGCGATGGACGCCGTAGCCAACTTCCCGGCCGTTCTCTTGAAGGCGCTTTTGGGCTCCCGCGAAGAGAAGAGGATCGACTATGTAGCTATCCACCGAAACCCAGTTTCCGCCCAGCCAGACTTCCGTGTAGCTGTGATCCAGCCATTCCGTCCGTGGGGATACGATGCCATGCAAAATCTCCGGAGAGATCTCCACGAAGTGTTGCCGGGCGGGAATGCCGGCCGCCCGCAGCAAGGCGATGAACAGCGTCCCTTTTGGGTTGCAAAAGCCGCGGCGGCTCCGCAGAACATCCGACGCTTTGTGGTCGTAAAACTTGGGGCCGAATCCGTAGGCAATGCCGTCCCGGACGAAGTCATGGATCGCCACGGCTTTTTCTCGATCGGTGGATTTCCCTAGGATCAGGCGGGCGGCGGTGGCCTGGATCGCCGGATGTCCGGTGTCGATCAACTCCGTAGCGCCGAGGTAATTCTCCGCGGGGCCGGTCGCCGTTCGCTGGGCCGCCCAGAGGGAGGCCATGAAAGTCAGAGCTAGAACAATAGAGCGCATAATCCAATTACGAACCGTCCAGATTGGGAGGACTACCGTAAACTAGCCGTGGTGAATTGGGCGCGAAAGGACTAAGACTACGATTGCGCATGCTCCCGGTGATCTTTCTTGGCCTATTCGTGTCTTTGGCGGTTCTGCGTGCCCTGCACCAGCGGAGGCCGCTCCAGACAAACGGGATCCCGTCGGCCCACGTCCATCTTGAGGGGCGCCGTCTGGATTCAATCCGACGGCTGCTGACCGCTCTCCTTAGCCTGGCGGTCATTATCTTCGGATTTCACCACGTTTTTGGTCTTTTCTCTTGGTTCGCCTCGTTCTCGCTGCCGTTCCCTTCCTGGATCCGTTGGCTCGGAAGCCTTGGTGCTCTGGCGAGCCTGGCGATGCTCCACCAAGTTCATTGCGATTTGGGAGAGGCGTTCAGCGTCCAACTGCTCGTCCGCGAGAACCATCCCCTGGTGACCAATGGCTGGTATGCGCGGATTCGGCATCCCATGTATTCGGCATTGTGCGCCTTTTTCGTCTCGTCCTCGCTCGTCGCCGCGAACCTTTTGATCCTCGCGCCGGCCGTGGCCTTGGCCGCCGTCCTTTGCTCCCGGACGGACGTTGAGGAACGGATGATGGAAGCCCATTTCGGCGATGCCTACCGCCGGTATCGCGCGCACACGGGGCGCCTTTTGCCCAAGCTCACTCGCCAAACGCAAAAAGGTTGAGCCGCTTGGCCACGGCGACGTCGCAGAGTTTCCCAAGTTCACTCACGGCGGCGGTCGCCTGGGGATGGTGGATCCGCTGCCGTGCCAGTTCGACTTCCACCCGCAATCCGAGCACCTGGCTGTCGATGAACGCCGCGTTCTGGTAGTAGTCCGAAAGATTGTAGAAGAGTGTCAAATCGTGCAGCGACTCCTCGGTCTCCTGGAAGATCGTCTGGTGCAATTTGTAGTCCAGGCTGAGGGCGGCGTCGGAGTCGCTCGCCTCGCTCAGGGTTTCCGCGAGATGGATGGTGTACGGCATTGGGACTGGAAAGCCGCTCTCCTCTACGACAGAATGGCGGCGAATGACAAACCGGATTTCGGACCCACAAGCGGAGCGGTCGCGCGATGATCAAAGCCGCTTCGGCGGAATTGGCCGGCTTTACGGTCTGGCTGCTTGGGAACGGCTTCAGGCGGCATCAGCGATGGTGATCGGCGTCGGTGGAGTTGGATCCTGGACGGTAGAGGCGCTCGCCCGCACCGGCGTGGGGCGGCTGGTGTTAGTGGATTTCGACGAAGTCTGTGTCACCAATGTGAACCGGCAGCTCCACGCGCTCAACGGAAACATCGGCCGCTCCAAGACTGGCGTCATGGCGGAACGTGTAGCCGCCATTGCTCCGCACTGTGCCGTCACGGCGGTGGAGCGATTTTTTACTTCGGCTTCGGCCGAGGACATTCTTTCGATGGGCTGCGATGTTGTGGTGGATGCGATCGATACGGTTCGCGATAAGGCCTTGTTGCTGCACGAATGCCATCGGCGCGGCCAAGCGGTGATCACCTGCGGGGGCGCTGGTGGGAAGAGCGATCCCACAAAGATCCGAGTGGCCGACTTGGCCCACACCACCCACGACGCGCTGCTCAAACAAGTGCGCAAGGTCCTCCGCCGTGAGCATGGCTGGGCCGCCGGAGACCTGGAGGGGCAGGGGCAGGGCCATCCGTTCGGCGTCCCAGCCGTATTCGCCGCAGAACACTCCGTTTATCCGCAATCCGATGGAACGGTTTGCGCGGAAGTCGAGCTCGGCAGTCAACTCCGCCTCAACTGCGACGCCGGACTGGGCACGGTGACCCACATGACGGGAACGTTCGGTTTCGTAGCGGCCTCGGAAGCGATCCGCCGGATCGTCACTGGTGTCTGAGTGGGAGGCGCGGCGATCCACCGCTGCGAGATGCGGACAATCTCGCGTCGAGCGGGATTGGAGTCCCCTCAAGCGACAGTTCACCTCTCCCGACTAGCTCGATCCAGTTTACGGGGCGGGAGCGACGGGACCAAGCTTGGTGGAGTCGGAGTTTTGATGAACCGATTTAAACTCGATTACGAGCACGAGCACGAGATTGAAAACGAACTTCGTCTTCTTCCACCAGATCTTCGTTTCTACCCTCGTGCTCAGCGAAGCGGTGCTCGTGCTCGTAATCGAAACACCGTTGAACCTCCAGGCTAACCTGCGGGCCCGGGAGCCGAAAAGTTACTCTCCGTTCCACTTCCGCGCGCCGTGGATTGTCTGCTGAAAAACGTTTCGGAGGTGAACTCATCGATGAAGTCGCCTTGCGAAAGTTGTTCGGACCCGCACTCATCGATGCGCCGCCGATGCGAAAGTTGTTCGGAGCCGCGCTCATCGATGTGCGGACGTTGCGAAAGTTGTTCGGACCCGAGCTCATCGATGTGCGGACGTTGCGAAAGTTGTTCGGACCCGCACTCATCGATGCGTGGACGTTGCGAAAGTTGTTCGGACCCGCACTCATCGATGATCTCGCCTCCGAACAAGTTTTCGGAGGCGCACTCACGCGTGAGGGGACGTTGCGAAAGAATTTTCGCGGTTTCCCTCGTGGCCACGGCTTTCGAGCCGTGGAACCGGCTTGCATGAGGGCTCGAAAGCCCTCTCCACCGATCCGGGATCAGGCGTTTGGCGGTCTTCGCTTCCACCACGCCGCGAGGAGAGCTCCCAAGAGATTCTGCAGCACTCCGCTGAACACGGCGGCGGCGGCGGCGAGGGGCATGGCCGGGAAATGTTGTCGGGCCAAGGAGGCCGCCAAACCTCCGTTCTGCATACCCACCTCGATGCTGACCGTGCGGCAGAAGGATTCCGGATACCGCAGCACCTTGGGGACGGTGTAGCCTAAGGCATAGCCGAGGAGGTGGAGCAGCACGGCCGCGAGGGTCAGCTGGGCAAAGTTCGCGCCGATGTCTTTGGCGCTCGCGGCGACAATTCCACCGGTGACCAGCGTGAACGCAAGAACGGCCACCGTGGGGCCGTAGGCGCCGATCTGGTCGGCTAGTTTGGGGCGAGTCCAACGGATCAAGACGCCGAGCAGGACGGGAGCCACGGTGAGTTTGAGAGCGGAAAGGCACATCCCGATCGCATCCACGGGCACGTGCTTGCCTGCCAGGACGCTGGTCCACGCGGGAGTGAAGAAGAAGGCCAACAAGGTCGAAGCAAGCGTCAAGGCCACCGACAACGCGACATTCGCCTTGGCCAAATAGCTAATGACGTTGGAAGCCATGCCGCCTGGGCAGCTCGCCACCAAGATGATGCCGACCGCCATGTCCGTGGGAAGCTTCAGTATCTTGCCCACCAGCCAGCCGCCCAGGGGCATGAGCGTGTATTGGCAGGCAAAACCGAGCGCCACGCTGCCCGGCATGGAGCCGATGCGCCGAAAATCGTCTAGGCTCAGCGTCAGTCCCATGCCCAACATGGAGGTCGCCAAGGCCCAAAAGATCCATTCCTTGCCGAACCAGAGCATGCTCTCCGGCCGGACAAAGGCGATGATGGCCAAGCTAATGAGCCAGACCGGATAGAGGTCGTTGAACCAGTCAAGAAAGCGCTTCATCAAGGGCGAGGGGCATTTTGCGGACGCCCCGACATCCCAACCTGAAGCCGGGGAGGAAGGCAACACAAAGTCGAGTGATCGTTGGCGTTTCTCGGCTGGCTGCGGGTCAATCAGGGGAAAGTCCGGCGGCGCGGAGCACCGTTTCGTGGACCGCGATGTCGTGGGCGGCGTCCCATTCCAGACGCCTTTTGCCGCTCACCACGGCTGCAAGATCGATGAATTCCCCAAGATAGCGGTCCGCGGGCGGCTGGAGCTGGAGCTTTTGAGTCCCCTTGCCAAAGCTGGCTTGCGGAGCGGAAAGGGAAAGCGTCACCGTGCCGGACTCCAGAGGCAAGATCTCCATGGCGCCGAGCGTCCCGGCAATACTGAAACGGCGCCGCGGTCCTCCAAACGGATCGGCGTGGTTGCATCGGATCGTGGCGGTGGTTTTCGGATAGGTGAACACCGCGAGTTGGTTGTCCTGGAAACCGTCTTCGCCAGTAGGAGTGGAAAAGGCCTGCACGCTGGCGGGTTTCCCAAGAATCGTGACCACGGCGTCGATCACATGACAAGCCAGTTCAAACATCCCTCCGCCAGGCAGCTTGGCGAGCTGCGCCCGGAGGGCTGGAGGGGCGAGCTTGCCCATGGCGGCGTCAACTTCGGTGATTTCCCCGAGCCAACCGTCCCGGACGGCTCGGAAGAGAAGCTCGAAGGCGGGATTGTAGCGCAACATGTAACCCATTTGCACGGTCAGACCTCGTGCTTCGGCGTCGAGCCGCATGGCGCGGAACTCCTGATGGTTGAGCGCGCCCGGCTTGTCGAGATGGATGTGTTTGCCGGCCTGGAGGCAGCGGGCTGCGGTGGCGCAGGAATCCTCGACGGCGGTTTCCACGGCCACGGCACGGACGGAGGCATCCGCGAGAAGTTGATCCTCGCTCAGGGCGGTGAGCCCGGCGAACGGGCCCGTCCGGCGAGTAGGGTTGGGCTCGACGATGCCCGCGATCTCCCAAAGGTGCGGAAGCTGGCGGATTGAGGTCATTTTTCCGGCGGCGTGCGCATGCTGGGTGCCGATCTGGCCGATGCGGAGGGGCGCAGCCGGAACGGCAAGTCCACTGACGAGGGGGGATCCCAGAACCAAGGCTAAGGAGTGGCGCAGAGAGGCACGACGAGAAATGGCATAGGAGGGCCTAGGGGCGGCAAGGCGGGGAATTCTGAGGTTGATCATGAGAATCTAGTCAAACCAAAAGCTATGGGTTCTATCAAAAGATATAGATTTGATAACTCCATCAAACCCAATCGACACCCATCACGAAATGCTCCCATTGTTCTTATCCCGGCATGCCCCCATTCTTTTGTTGAGCTTCTTGCTAGCCCTCGCGGGAGCTGCCCAATCCGAGATCCGCATCAATTGTGGAGGCGCGGCCGTGGCTCCATTCTCCGCCGACGCAAATTTTTCGGGCGGCAAGTCCTACAGCACTACCTCGGGAATTGGAAATGCCGGTTCCGTTCCTGGAGCTGTGTATCAAACGGAACGATCGGGAGGCGCTTTTTCCTACACGGTGAACGGGTTGCAAGCGAATGCGTCCTATATAGTCCAGTTCCACTTCGCGGAGATCTTCTGGAATAGTTCTGGAAGCCGGCTGTTCAATGTATCGGTCAATGGAGCTCAAGTGCTGAAAAACTACGATATCTTCGTCAAGGCTGGGGGCGCCAACAAAGCGATTGTAGAATCGGTGACCGCGGCGGCGACTTCAGCGGGTGCCATTGCGATTGCTTTCAGTGCGGTTGCGAACGAGGCAAAGGTCTCGGCGATCGTGATCCTCCCGGCGAACTCGACGACTCCGAACGACTCGGATGGGGATGGGTTGGCGGATGGCGTAGATCCGGCGCCGTCGGATCCTTTTAACGGGGGCTGGAAACTGCTCTCCAGTTCGAACGGATCGACCCCGCTCAACCGGCATGAAGCGGACAGCCTGAAGATCAACGACAAGGTCATGGTGCTTGGTGGCCGGGAGACGAATGCCGTCGAGTACTTCGATCCCGTGGCTCGCACTTGGGCGCAGACGGGGCCGGCGCCGCTCACGTTTAGTCACTTTCAAGCGGCCTACGTGAATGGCCTCGTCTACGTGATTGGCGCCATGGTTGGACCATTTCCCGATGAGACGTCCGTTCCGGAAATCTACATTTATAATCCGGCGACGCGATTATGGGCCAAAGGTCCGGTGATTCCCGCCAGCAGGCGGCGTGGCGGAGCGGCCACGGGAGTGTATCAGAATAAAATCTACATAGCAGGCGGGAATACGAAGGGGCACCGGGATGGCTGGGTGGCGTGGTTTGATGAATTTGATCCGGCGGCCAATACGTGGAAAGTCCTGGCGGATGCTCCACAGCCACGAGATCATCACCGGGCTGCGGTGGTGCAAGGCAAATTGTACTTGGTCTCGGGACGGCGTTCCAGTTATGGAGCAGCAGGTGGGACAACGGGGAACACCATCAAAGAGGTGGAGGCCTATCATTTTGCGACCGGCAAATGGGAGGTGATCTCAGGCGGAATTCCCAAGCCCCGCGCAGGATGCGGACTGATCGTTCATGGCCGCGACTTGATTGTGTTGGGCGGTGAGGATGCCTCGGGCCATCTTGCGAATGTGGATGCGTTTGATGTGCTTACGAGCAGTTGGCGGACGTTTCCTGCTCTTAAGCAAAAGCGAAATGGTCCGGCGTTGGCCGCGGCCCACGGAAACAATCTTTACGTCAGCGGTGGACAAGGGGCGGCGAACGCCAATTTGGAGACCATGCTGTTGCCGCCGCGCGCGCTCTCCGGCGCTACGCCGATGCCACCGGGAGGAACAACGACACAACTGATCGCAAATGGCGATTTCGAGACCACTACTCAGGAACCGGCCTCCTTTCTCAAGATGCTTGTTTCAGACTTGCCGGGTTGGTTCACGAACAACCCCTCAGGCCGGATTGAGGTTTGGAAGAGCGGGTATTTGGGCGTTCCCGCGCCATCCGGAGGGAAACTTGTGGAGCTGGATGGTTTCTCCGTGGAACAGACGTTGTCCACCTCGCCAGGCTCCTTGCTGAGGTGGTCGTTTCATCATCGAGGCCGCCAGGGGATTGATACGGTGGCGTTGGAGATGGGGGCTCCCGGCAAACTTGTCCGTTTCAATACGTTTTCTACGGCGAACACCGCCTGGGTAAAATACGAAGGGCAATACACCGTTCCGGCCGGGCAGACTCAGACACGATTCGTCCTCGTGCCGATTGCGGCCGCCTTCAATCAAATGGGAGCGGCCAATCTCATTGACAACATTTCCGTAATTCAGTCGAAGCCGTAACGGGCGGCACTTGCCGGCATTCCACTGCAAGCGATACAAGGCGAGGGGCGTGAAGGGGAGTGGACCCACCCATCCGCCCCCGATGCCATTTTCGCTTGCTTCCTTGTCGCGTGTCGCCCCTTGCCTTGTGCCGCTCGGCCTGGCGATTGCCGCAGTGGAACCGGAACCGGTGCCGGAATCGGCCCGCCGTCCGGTTGTTCTGACGGGTCGAGCCGATGTCCCCGTTCCCCGGGCGGATCTTCCCGATGGCTATGTCCTCAGCGTCGCCGCCGCACCGCCGTTGGTGACTCATCCGGTCATGGGCTGTCTGGACGACCGGGGACGTCTGTTTGTTGGTGATGCGGTCGGCGTGAATTGGAACAAGGCGCAACTCGAAGCCGCTCCGCCGAATCGGATTCTCCTTTTGGAGGACGCCAACGGGGATGGCACCTACGACAAAAGCACCATCTTCGCGGACCAACTGACCTTTCCGCAGGGGGCTCAATGGCTCGACGGCAGCCTCTATGTTGGTTCGCCGCCCGGCATTTGGAGGTTCACGGACCGCGACGGGGATGGCGTGGCCGAAGAGCGTGAGATGATCGTTTCCGGCTTCGATTACACGGGGAACGCCGCCGACATCCACGGACCGTTCTTGCATCCGAACGGCCGGTTGTATTGGTGTCACGGCCGGAAAGGGTATCGGGTCACGGACGCGAGCGGCCAGGTGCTCCACGAGGGGACGAGCTCAGGCATTTGGAGCGCGCTTCCGGACGGGACGGATGTGCAGTGGCACTCGCTTTTGGCGGGGGACAACCCGGTGGAGGTGGACTTCACGCCGGAAGGGGAAGTGATCGGCGTGCAAAACATCTACCACAGCCAGCCGCGCGGGGATACGCTGGTTCACTGGTTGTACGGCGGTGTCTATGAACGGCCCGACATGATGAAGGTCCTCCAGGGGCTGCCCCGCACGCTGGAGCGGATGCCGGTGGTGCACAACTTCGGGCACGTCGCGGTGAGCGGATGCTGCTTTTGGAAAAGCTATCCGCAGTCAGGTGCGTTGCCGTTCTTGGTGACGCACTTCAATACCCAGCGCCTCGTGCGCATGGAACTGACTCGGGACGGTTCCAGCTTCCAGGCTCGCGAAAACGAATTTCTCAAGATTCACGATCCCGACGTTCATCTCACCGATGTCATCGAAGCGGCGGACGGCTCGTTGCTGGTCCTGAACACGGGCGGCTGGTTCCGCATCGGCTGTCCCTCCAGTTTGCTGGCGAAGCCTGATGTGCTCGGCAGTGTTTACCGGATTCGGCCCGCCCGGCCGGTGGCTCCCGGTTTTGACAAGGCTTGGCGCGCCGCCTGGAAGGAACCGGGAACCACGCCGGAAGCGTGGTTGAAGGGGCTAGCGGATGCCGATCCGCAGGGAAAACTGCGCACGTTGGCGGCGGTGGCCCAAAGCAAGCAACAAGACGAGGCGGTGAAGCGCCGCTTGCTGGAACTCCTGGCGGAGCCTGCCGACGATCCGCTCGAGCACGCTTTGCTGTTTGCGGCCCGGGAGTGGCGGATCGTGGATTCCGCGGCGGCCTTGCGTGACGCTTCTTCACCGGTTGCTCTGCGGCGTTTCTTGATCGCCTTTCAATCGGATGATGCAGCGGAGCGAGACGCGGTTCAGGCAATTGCCCGGGAGCATCTCGACTCGGAGGATCCGGCCTTGGCACGGACGGCGTTGCGGGTTCTCACCGTCGATCCAAAAACGACCGCTCGGCTCCAAGGCTGGCTGAAGGAACCCAGCGTCTCCGCGGCGCGTTTGACTGCGTTGCGAGGCGTGTGCGCTTCGGCGGGCGATGAAGTGCTCACCGCGATGCTGGGGCATCCGTCGGGAGACGTGCGGCGGACTGCTTGGGAATCGCTGGCGTCCCGGCCATCCGTGGTTCCGGACGCAGCGTGGCTGCCCGCGTTGCAAGCGGCTTTGGCGGAGCCTGGCGGACCGTCTCCCATCCTTCTGGACGCCATCAAAAAGGCCAAGGTCAGCGCGCTCGATTCCGCGCTTCAGGCGATCGCCAATGACCCGGCGCGGCCGTCCGCGTTGCGGCTGAAAGCTCTCGACGCCATGCAAAGCCGACAGATGACTCCAGAGACTTTCGGGCTTCTCACGACGACGCTGGCGAGCGATCCCTCGGCCGCTGCTCGCATACAGGCGGCTACGATGTTGGGCAACGGCGGTCTCAGCGTGGCGCAACTCACCAGCTTGGCGCCGTCGTTCGCCAGCGCGGGGCCGGTGGAGCTCAAGGAATTGCTTCGCCTGGTGCGCACCGTCAAGGATCCTGCCGTGGCGCGCGAGGTGGCGGCGCAACTCGCGATGAATCCCGCGCTCGGCAGCCAGCAGGAAAGTGTTTACCGCACCGTTTTTAGCGGCCAAGCGCCCGAGCTGATGGAAGGAGTTCTCCTGCCGGCCTTGCGCGCGGCCGAGGCGGAAGTGGACGCCAAGAAGCGCCGGTTGGGACCGCTGGCGGAGAAAGCGCTTGCCCAGGGGAACGCGGCTTCCGGACGGGCGCATTGGGAAGCGGGCAAGGGCACGTGCATCGCCTGCCACAAAGTGGGCGATACCGGCCGGGCGATTGGTCCGGACCTTTCCCGAATTGGCGCGATCCGCACCGAGCGGGATCTCCTGGAGAGCATTCTCTTTCCCAGCAACACCTTGGCGCGCGACTACGAGGCCCACATCGTGGAGACTATCAGCGGACAGACGCTGGCTGGGGTGATCCGGAGCCACACCGCTGAAGGATTGCTCCTGGTGGATGCCGCTGGGCAGGAAATCAACGTCGCGCACGAGCAGATTCTCTCCAACACCGTCTTGCCCATGAGTTTGATGCCGATGGGGCTCGACGGGACCCTCAGCGAGCCAGAGTTGCTCGATCTCGTGGCCTACCTGCGCTCCTTGCGATGAATCTGCGGCTTCTCCTGGCTCTTGTGTCCGGCCTTCCTGCGGTTGCAGTGGCCGATTCGTTGGTATCGAAAACCACCTATTCGGAGGCTTACGGCCAAACCAAGAACGCCGTGGCCGTGGACCCCGCCAAGGATCTTCCGCGGTATCCGGCGGTGTCGGCGGACAAGGCGATCGGGACGTGGGAGATCAAGCCGGGGTTCGCCCTCCAACTCGCGGCGCACGAGCCGCAGGTTCGCGATCCGGTGGCGATCTGTTTCGATGAGCGCGGACGGCTGTTCGTCTGCGAGATGATCGATTACTCGGAGATGCGCGATGCCTCGCCGCACCTGGGACGGGTCTCGGTGTTGGAGGACAAGGACGGAGACGGATGCTACGAGACCTCCCAAGTCTTCGCGGATGATCTGCCCTGGCCGACCGGGCTGATTTGGGCGAACGGCGGACTCTACGTGGGCGCCACTCCCGACATCTGGCGTTTCGAAGACAAGGATGGCGATGGCCGCGCCGAGGTGCGGACCCGGGCGTTCACCGGATTTGGGACGGGCTTGAAGCGGCTCAACGTCCAGGGGCTCCTCAACAGTTTCCAATGGGGCCAGGACAATCGCGTTCACGTGCTGGCCGGGGGAGGAAATCGCGGCGTGATCACCTCGCCGTTGCGGGCGGATCTTCCGGGCCAAGAACTGGGCGGCAACGACTTTTGGTTCGACCCGCGCACCCATGAATTCGGTTTGGAGCCGGGCGGGGCGCAATACGGCATGAGCTTCGACGACGTTGGCCGCAAAATCGGCTGTTCGAACTCGGATCACCTGCAGCATTGGGTCTACACCGCCTCGACGACCGCTCCGGGGATGCCGCCGGCGCGTCAGAGCATCGCGATGGACGGGGGCGCCGCCGAAGTGTTTCGCATCAGTCCAGATGAACCGTGGCGCATCATTCGCACGCGTTGGCGGATTGCCGGAACCGTGCCGGGAGTGGTCGAAGGCGGGGGACGGGTTAGCGGCTACTTCACGGGGGCGACCGGGACGACGATTTACCGCGGCGACGCGTATGGGCCGGACTTCGTGAACAACAGCTTCACCGGGGATGCCGGCGGGCAGTTGATCCATCGCAAAGTGATCCGCATCGCCCCTGACGGCGTCAGTTTGCAGGGCGAACGCCCGGCCGATGAGCGCACGGCGGAGTTCGCGGCGAGCCGGGACACTTGGGTGCGAGTCGTGAATTTCGCGAATGCCCCGGATGGCTGTCTCCACGTTTGCGACATGTATCGCGAGGTGATCGAGCATCCCTGGAGCATTCCGGACGAAATCAAAGCGCATCTCGACCTCAATCACGGCAACGATCGGGGCCGGATCTACCGGATCGTTCCGGCCGGCTGGGCTCCCCGGATCGGCAAGCCGGTCAACTTGGCGGAGGCCACTCTTGGCGAGTTGGTGGGCACTCTGGAACACTCGAATGGTTGGCATCGCGATACCGCGCAACGGCTGCTCTGCGAACGTCAAGACCGCACGGCGGTGCCCGCATTGGAAGCCTTGGCCCTCAACGGCGAGGTGGTCGCCAAATTGCACGCTCTGGGCACGCTGCGAGGTTTGGGGGCGCTTCGGGAAGCCGTCGTTCTCAACGCCTTGGAGGACCGGGACGCAATCGTCCGGGCGCGCGCCGTGGAGTGGGCGGGACCAAGTGAAGCGATCATCGCCAAATTTGCCTCCCTCACCGCGGATCCCGATCCTCGTGTCCGTTTCCAACTGGGACTGAGCCGGCATGCCGTGCTCAACTCTGAGATTCTGCTTCGGTTGGCCCTGCGCGACCATGCGCATCCGTGGATCGGTCCGGCCATTCTCAGTCATGCCCCGGAAACCGTGACCAAGGTGCTTCTCCAACCCTTCCTCGGGGACGCCGGTTTGGCCCGGGACGCGGCTCCCTTCGTGGCGCGATTGATTGAGACCGGGGCGGCGTTGGAGCCGGCTGCCGTGATTGAATTCCTCGTTCAGGGGGAGCCTCAGCCGCTCTGGATTCGCAGTTTTGGCGAAGGGCTGCGCCGGGCCAAGATTCGCGTTCGCAGCGCCGATCCGCAGGGAAAGCTGGACGGTCTCTTTGGGAAGGCAGCAACGCGGGCCTCGGATGAGATGGCCGCCGCCGATGTCCGGATCGCGGCGTTGGAGATCCTCAGCTTGGCTCCGGCTAATTGGTGGCGCGGACCGGCCGGTGTCTGCCTCGCCGCCCGGAACGAGGCCGATGTCCAAACCGCCGCCCTCAAGCTCCTCGCGGCGCAGTCCGGCGACGACGTCACCCGGATGATCCTCGATCATTGGGATGATTACGAAGCGCCTGAGGTCGAGACGGTCGCGTTGGATCTCCTGGTCGCTCGCCCGGAGCGATTGTCCGCCTTGCTGCAAGCGATCGAGCGGGGCGCGATTTCGAATGGATCGCTCTCCGCGAGTCAGTTGCAAGCCGTCCTGCGAAGTCCCGATGCCAAACTCGTGGGCCAGGCCCGGCAAGTGCTTGCCGCGAGAATCCCGCCGTCGCGTGCCGAGGTGATTGCGCAATACCAAGAAGCGGCCCGCAGAAACGGCGAGTCGTCCAAAGGCAAGATCCACTTCCAACAACGCTGCCTGAGCTGTCACCGCGCGAGCGGGGAAGGCTTCTCCGTTGGTCCCGACCTCATCTCCGTGAAAACCAAGGGACGCGAAGCGCTGCTCACCGCGATCCTGGATCCAGGGAAAGAAGTGGCCGCAGCCTACGTCTTTTACACCGTCACCACCAAAGAAGGCGAGACGCTGGCCGGGCTGATCGTGGAGGACAACGCGACGGCGATGACGCTGCGCCTGCCGGGCGGGATCGAACGCCGGATCGAGCGAGCCACGATCAAGGGCAGCGCCTCGGCCGGAACCAGCCTGATGCCGGAGGGGCTGGAGGCGGGGATGAGCGTCCAAGACATGGCGGATCTTCTGAGTTTCATTGAGGAGTTGCGGCTCTGATCAGAAAGACCGCCCGCCGATTCCTCACTTCCTCTCACCCATATCGTCTCTGGGGGTGAATGGAACTGAGGGTCAGAAAGGGCGGAATGCGTGGGCGATTCCGCTACGAGAATGAATTCTGAGTAGCGGAATTCCCAAGAATTCCGTTCCAGCGTCCATCATAATCATTCACGCCCATCGTCTCTTGACACTTTAGCAGGGTGCAATAGAAAAAGGTATGAGGGCAAGGTTGGGCCTATCGTTGCTATTGAGCTGGAGCGCCATGGTGCTTGGTGAGGTCTACGGCTCTCAGCAATGGATCAATACTGAGGGACAGACGATCGAAGCTTCGTTTGTGCGGTTGAGTCTGGCCGGAAATTCCGTCGTGATCCAGCAGGACCGCAAGGTTTACGAGGTGGAGCTGAGCCGTTTGAGCCCAGCGTCTCGGGAGCAAGCCTTGCGTCTTCACGAGAAGAAGACCGAATGGGCGGCTGAGGAGGTGCTCAAGCCGTTGCTCACCGAGGAGGTTCTCGTAGAGTTGCTGAAGTTCAATCGGCAGCCTCTCATCGGAAAGCATCTTTTCGTCAATGGCCAAGTAGCGAAGATACTTCAGCCCGGCTCGATCACGAGTACGCAACCCCGCCTTGAATTGGCGCTCGGGACCGTGTCGATGGTTGATTTCAGTAGCTACGGAGTGCCGGGTAAGACCGAACTCCGAATTTCTCCAGACCGGGTGACTCTCGTGTGGCCGGGCAAGAGCAAGGAGAAAGACACCGAGTTGTTGAGGGTGGGCCAGGCGGTGACGATCCAAGTGCGCATCGACTCACGCGACGTGGCAGGTTTGGGTCTCGCGGATCCAGTGGAGGTCCGCAAGGCTCGAAACTCCCCGGCTTCGCGTTCGTTTGCGGCATACCTGAGCAAGCTGGAGGAAGCAGCCACGCAAGCCGCGCTCGCTTCCCCCCCTGAGCCATCTCCCCCCATGGCCGCCACCGAAGAACCACCAGAAAAGAGTCCGGAGGCTCCAGTCGTGAGTGCGCCCCCGTCCCCTGCGCCCAACGCCTTTCTTCAGTGGGTGCGCTCTTTGCTAGGCCAAGGTGACACGAAGCCAAGCGGCGCTCCTTGAGAGATCCCCTGGGCGGACCACCAGGGATTCACTCTACTCCTGCTCTACGTCCAGCTCCGGGCGGAAATCCGCGGCGTGATACGAACTGCGCACCAGCGGCCCCGAGGCGACGTGGCGGAATCCCTTTGATTCGGCGACCAGCTTGTATTCGGCGAACTTGTCCGGGTGGACGTAGGCGACCACGGGAAGGTGATTTTGCGACGGGCGGAGGTATTGGCCCAGGGTGAGAACGGTCACGCGATGGGCCCGGAGGTCGTCCATGGCTTGGAACAGTTCCTCTTCTTGTTCGCCCAAACCGAGCATGAGCCCGCTCTTTGTGGCCACGCTGGGGACCATTTCCTTGGCCTTGGCCAGCACTTCGAGGGAGCGTTGATAACGGGCTCGGGACCGAACCAACGGTGTCAGGCGTTCCACCGTCTCCAGGTTGTGGTTGAAGATGTGCGGCCGGGCGTCCATGACGGTTTGGAGCGCGTCGTTCTTGCCGTTGAAGTCGGGAACGAGAACCTCGATGACGATTCCCGGATTGGCCTGGCGCACGGCTTCGATGGTGCGGGCGAAGTGCTCCGCGCCGCCATCGGAAACATCATCGCGGGCCACGGCCGTGATGACGACGTGATTGAGGCGGAGACGTTTGGTTGCCTCGGCCACGCGTTCGGGCTCGTCCGCTTCCAAGGGGAAAGGCTTAGCGGTCTTGACGGCGCAAAATCCACAGGCCCGGGTGCAGCGATCCCCGGCGATCATGAAGGTGGCAGTCCCTTGGCCCCAGCATTCCCATCGATTCGGGCATTGCGCTTCCTCGCAAACGGTGTGGAGCCGCAGGTCCGCGACATGGGCTTTCGTGGACCAGAATACCGGATTGTTCGGCAAGCGGACCTTGATCCATTCCGGCTTGCGCTGCTGGTGCAGTTGAGGATCGATCGTGGCTTTAGGCATCGGTAGAAAGATGACGGCGGTGTTGAAAAGCGCGGTGCAGAGTGAGGGAATCCGCAGTATCCAGGCCTCCTCCCACTGGCATTCCCTGGGCCAGCCGGGACAGCCTCACCTTCGACGAACGGAGGATTTCCGCCAGATAATTCGCCGTGGCTTCGCCCGCGACATCCGCGCTGGTGGCGAGGACCACTTCTTCAAAAGCTCCGGCGCGAAGGCGTTCCATCAGTTCCCCGATGCGCAGATCCTCTGGACCGACGTTGTCCAATGGGGCGAGCCGGCCGCCGAGCGCGTGGTAGTGGCCGCGAAAGGCCCCGGTCCGCTCAATCGGCAAGATATCAGTGGGCTGCTCGACGACGCAGAGGAGCCGGGCGTCGCGATCCGGGGAAGAGCAGATGGCGCAGCCTTCCGGAGTGGCGAAGAACCCGCACGAGGGGCAGGGGCGGATCTCCCTCTCCACCGAAACGAGCACCTCGGCCAGGGCGGCCAGCGCGCCGGTGGGCTGTTGCAGCAGCCACAGCGACATCCTCTCCGCACTGCGTGATCCGATGCCGGGGAGGCGTTTCAGATGCAGGATGAGAGACTGGAGGGCGATGGGGTAGTCGAGATTCACCGGAGATCGAACATCGAATTCGAGAACGGCTCAGAGGGATTGGAGGATGCGGGCGTGGCCGTGCCGCATGAAGATGTCCCCGTCTGGGCCGGATTTGTCGCTGGTTTCCAAAAGGCGGGCTTGGGCGCGTTCAATGAAATACTGAAGCGGCCGATCCGAGGGCCGCTTGGAACGCAACTGACTGAACATGAGGAGAGCTTCTTCAGCCCGGCCTTCGCGGTAGTAGATCACGGCTTGCCAGAAATCCTTGATCGCTTGGTCGTCCTCCTGCGGGAGCGCGTCTTGGCGGTCGATGAGTTCGTAAACCTCGGACATGACGTCGCGACGGGCATCGTAGATCAGCTCCATGGGCCGGGCGGCGAACTCGTTGCGCACCAAAGCATACGTGGCGCCTCCCAGGAGGACGGCGGATCCGTAGTCGTGGTTGGCTCCGGCCAGGCGGCGGGTGTACTCGATGAGTTCGCCCGTGGCGCTGAGGCGGGCGGCGTTCTCGGATGCGTAGATCCCGACCGTCATGGCGTCGGTGTTGATCGCCATCCCGTAATCGATCCGTTGGAAATAGCGGCTTTCCAGCAGTTGGTTGAGATTGCTGAGGCGTTGGCGCAGCTCCAAAGCGGCTTGGCAAGCGGTCGCCGCGTGGTTGCCGCCGTGGGACAAAATGCCGAAGTAGACGCGAACGCATTCAGGGCTCGATTCATCCAGGTAGCCGCCCCGGCCGGCTAGGAATTCACCGGAATTGCGAAGAAAGAGGTTGGTGACCTCCAACACGTTGGGGGCGCTCAACTCTTCCCGGAGCTGCGCCAGGTTGAAAATGCGGATAGTGACGGCGGTGACCTGGAGATTCTGGCCCCGGAGAAACGGCAGGTTTGGCTCTTCCATGAGCCGGGCGCAGGTGGATTCAGAGATTCGGCCACCGAGGTAATGATGAAGCCGGCGCTTGCGGCTCCCAGGCTCCGTCAGCGAATAGACCAAGCCCAATCCGGTGGCGACCAGGATCGCTACGATGGATGAGAAAGGCTCAAAGAAAATCCCGAAGATCGCCAGCGTAAACGACAGGGACAGCAGCAGCAACGAGCTGCCGATCACGACAATCCCTTTGTGGAGCAACTGGGGGACATCCACCACCACCCATGCCGTGCCGAACGAGCAGAGGACGAAAGCGATGGTGTGCCAGACCCGGTCCACGCGTTGTCCCGGGCTGATCCAGCCTGCGTTCGCGTAGTACGTGGACAGCTTTCCGGCGAACCGGCTGAGCACGCCAAACTCGAAGAGCAACGACGTGGTCAAAACGCCAATCGCGCCAATCACCAGGGCGATGAAAAGATACCTGCGCATCCGGGAGGGTTGGGTCGCTATCCTCGCTTAATTCCCCGCACCGTCCATCAAAGACTCGGAGCGGCGATAGGATTGGACGACAAGATCACTGATGAATGGCGAAGGATTTGCCACCGCCGACGCCGGAATGCGGAATTCGGACTGCCCGGTGTTCTTCTGGATGAGGCCGAGGCCGAATTGATAATCCCGGAAGAGCCGTTTGCAGACTTGGAGGGCGTTCACGCAATCCTCCCGGGCGATCGCGGCCAGTGCGTCCACGGCGTCGTCTTCGAAGACGATCGTGAGTCCGTGCTTCTCTTGAAAATCGCGGCAGAACAGATCGACCTCGGCCGCGGCTTGGCGGTGAAATTCGCTCTGGCACTCGGCGAGCAGGTGCTCCAGGGCTTTTGCGGGGTTCTGCACCAGGGCGGCGTCGATTACCAACTCGCTGACGGAAGTGCCCGGCAGTTCAAATTTGAAGTCCCGGAGCAGCCGTTCACAAACCGTCACCAAGCCCCGGGCGCCCGTCTGCTCGCGCTCGGCCTGGGCGGCGATTTCGCGAAGCCCGGATTCCTCGAAACGGACCCGGATGCCAAACGCGTCGAAGTCCCGCTCGTACTGATGAACCAGACTCCCCTCGGAATCCTTGAGCACCGCGAACAGGTCATCCGCCTGCAACGGCTCGCACACCACGCGAACGGGGAGACGGCCAATGAACTCCGCTTCGAACCCGAACTCCAAGAAATCCTGGGTCGTGACGTGCCGGAACAATTCGTTGTCGAGCACCACGGTGCGCCGCTCCGCCCCGAAGCCCATCGTCCCTTTGCGGAGCCGCTCGCTCACCACCGTTTCCAAGCCGGAAAAAGCACCGCTGGCGATGAAGAGGATGTTGCGCGTGTTCACCGTTGTCGGGCCTCCGCTCCGGCCGCGGCTGAGCTCGAACATGGCCTGCATCTGCCCCTGGATATCCATCGGACTGCGCAACGGCACCTCGGTCTCTTCCATCAATTTAAGCAAGGTGGTCTGCACGCCCCGCCCACTGACGTCCCGGCCGATCATTGAGCCTCGTGTCGCCAGCTTGTCGATCTCATCGATGTAGACAATTCCGTATTCCGCTAAGGCCACGTCCCCTTGCGCCTTTTGCACGAGTTCGCGGATCAGGTCATCCACGTCGGCGCCGACATAGCCGGTCTCGCTAAATTTGGTGGCATCCGCCTTCACGAAGGGGACGCCGATGAGGTCGGCGATGTGCTTGACCAGGTAGGTTTTGCCCACTCCGGTGGGGCCGACGATGATGACGTTCTGCTTGGCGATCTCCACCTGGCGGGCCAACGCGGGATCTTCTTCCTCCAGCCGCTTCAGGTATTTCGCGTGGTTGTAGTGGTCGCAAACCGCGATCGCAAGGGCCTTTTTGGCCTCGTTCTGCTTGATCACGTACCGGTCCAAGTGCGCTTTGATGTCCCGCGGCCGGAACTGAAATTCGAAGATCGCATTGCGCCCCGGCGCGGACGCCACTGGTTCCTCATCCGCTTCGGATTCGGGGGCTTTCGCCCCGAAGGCGGCATCGAACGGGGCAAATGCCACCGCGCCAGGAAAATTCGCCTTCACAAAGTCCGCCAACTTCCGGGATAGCTCCTCCGGCGAGCCAGACCGATCATCTCCTTTATCCATGTAAGGAACAGCATCGGCGAGAAGGGGGGCGCCGACAAGTCGAAGTGGAGGACCGAGGGCGCAGGGCCCCGGAAGGCTGCCGTTCTCAGGCCGCGAAGCTTTCCCCGCAAGAGCAGGTCACGGTGGCGTTCGGGTTGGTGACTTTGAATCCGCCGCTCTGGAGATCGTCACTGAAGTCGAGTTCGGAGCCGCTCACGAACAGGGCGCTTTTGGGGTCGATGACGACGCGGACGCCGGCGGTTTCGACGAGGAGATCGCGGTTCGCCGGGCCATCGACGAGGTCCATCTTGTACTGCAAGCCGGAACAGCCGCCGCCCACGACGGCGACGCGGAGGGCGCCGTGATCCAGGCGGCCCTGTTTGCGGAGGAGACCGGTGAGCTTCTCCGAAGCTCGGGGAAGGACCTTGATGAGTTTTTCGTTCCCCAATTTGAAGGTCACTCCGGGGTAGCGGGTTGTGGTGTCCATGGCGGTGGCGGAGTTCGGAGTTCGGAGTTCGGAGTTCGGAGTTCGGAGTTCGGAGTTCGGAGTTCGGAGTGCGGAGTGCGGAGTGCGGAGTGCGGAGTGCGGAGTGCGGAGTGCGGAGTGCGGAGTGCGGAGTGCGGAGTGCGGAGTGCGGAGTGCGGAGTGCGGTGGATCAGGGGGCGGATTTCAGGGAAATTGTGATCTGCTTGTAGCGGGCCTCGTCAGAGGGACTCCAGGTTTTGATTTGGGCGTGGTCCGCGAAGTGATTGTGGACGATGCGCCGGTGGTAGGAGTTGAGCGGATGGAGCTTGGCGGGCTGGCCGGTGTTGATGACGCGTTTGGCGATTCGCTCCGCTTCTTCGATGAGCTGATCCTCGGTCATCGA
>CAMCXS010000017.1 GCA_945883495.1 Akkermansia muciniphila | reverse complement strand
AAAGAGAATGCGGGTTCACATATGTTGCGGGTAGGACGGACGCGCCATCCTCCAGGCGAATGACCGGAAATGTCCAAAACTCCTGTCTCGCCTGATCCTTTGTGCCTTTGCGTCTTCGTGCGAGCCCATACCATCCCTGGATTTAGGATTACCGCGGCCAGCCTTATCCCTCATTTTCCGCCGAAGACGCCGCTTGGGCGGAATCCCTGTTGCGGGAAGCGGGCAAGGCTTGAGCCTTCCGCACTCACAGAGGCAGCCTTCCGAACGCTCGGGCTGTGTGATCAGAACGTTTGGTCATGCCACCAAAAGGCTCAACACAAGCCCTTCACCCGGCCCGTCACCTTGCCGGGCGCCAGCAGTGCGCGATCATCCACCCGGTCGATCGCCTGCACGCCGCGCAGACTGGAGGTGAGAAACGCTTCCCGGCAGTAGGAAAGCGCTTCCATCGGACAATCTTCTTCCTGCACGACGATCCCATTCTCCCGGCAGCGCTCGATGACCACTTCCCGCATCACGCCCGGGAGACACCCGGACCGGAGCGGAGGGGTGATCACGGCATCGTCATCGCGAACCAGAAAGATGTTCGAGGTAGCGCCCTCGCAAAGTTCGCCACGCGTGTTCGCCATGATGGCTTCGCCGGCTCCCCGGCGCTTCGCTTCTTGCAGCGCCAAGATGTTGTCGGCGTACGAAGTCGATTTGATCCCGGTCAAGGCGCCGCGTTCGTTGCGAACGAACGGACTGGTCAACACCGCCACGGTCTCAGGATAGGCGATGAATGCAGTGGCGGTCACCAAAATGGTCCCAGGAACCACCGTGAGGCGAAGCCGCGCCAGCCCTTGGCTCAATGCATTCTCCGCCATCACCCGGCGCAACGCCTCCACAAGCGCGTCCTCACTCGCCTGCACATCGATCCCCAACCGCGCCGCCCCGTCCGCCAATCGCCGCAGGTGCCGATCCACCAGGCAAGGTTCGCCTTCGCGCCCCAGCAACGTTTCGAACACGCCCAGGCCCACCAACCAACCCGGATTGTCCGCCGCCAAAACCGGTTCCGCCGCCAAACGCATCTCGCCGTTCATCCAAACGAGGACAGGGACCGCTGGATCGTGATCGATGGGGGTTGAGGGTTGCGTGTTGATGGAGAAGAATTCGCTCCAACCGGCACAGTCTTCAACTGCCGCCCACCACTGCCCGCTACCGCGCGCTTGGCGCGCTAGTTGATGGTTGAGAGTTGATGGTTGATGGGCAAAACTCCATCGGCGCTACCGCAGCGGGTGGTCCACCACTCCACCAAACGCGCACTTGACTGACGTAGGCCGGACATTCCTGTCTGGCCACTTCCATCGACGCCGTTCCAACGGTAGACGCCCTCAGTCTTCGGACAATTGTTGCGCTCCGCGCTTCCGCTTCCCGTCGGCTCTCATCAGGCGGTAGATCCCGGTGATGACTGATGAGCAGCGATGATTGAAGAACGTTCAGCTCGGCAGGCCGGATTTCTCGGCGTCGGCCTTGCCCGCATTCGCCGGTTGCGCAGCGGCGGCACCAGGAGCCGGCTTGGCGGAAGAACGAGGCGCGGTTGGCGATCCGGCCACTGCGTCCTTGGCTCTGGCCTTGCGAGAGCGGGTCTCCTGCGTTTTGGAGAGGCTGGCCAATTTCGCCGTGATCTGGGCACAGGCTCCGAGAAGTTGTGGATAGGGATCCCGGCCTTTTTTGGCGTGCTGCTTCATGTTCGCAAAGGTCTGGTCCAACGCGTAGGCCGCCTCCTGGCGCAGTTTCCGCAGGGTTGGCAGCGCCGGTGCGGCCGGAATTCGTGCTTCGCTTTCGGAGGGCGTCTCACCGTCGAGCTCGTCATCTTCGCGGCGGCTCGCCTTCAATAAAAGATGTTGGTACGCTGCATTGGATTTTTCCAGGAGATCAAAATGTCTCCGCAATCCGATCGCTTCCAGTGCCGCGAGGACCGGCTCGGGCTCGCAGTCCTCCAAGAAAAAGCGCAACGCCGTGCTCGTGCTTGGGCGGCTCTTGCTGCTCAGAGCGACCTTTCGTTTGCTGACCAATTCATCAATCATCCGTGCCGCCTCCCGGGTTTCCTTGGAGAGACTCCGGTCTGGATCTTCTAATACGAACACGGCGCCACGACCAATATAGCGGAAATAGGCGCACCGATCCCGATGCAGCTGAGAGATTTGTTCCGTGTGCCGTCCTTTCGGTTCCATGCGGATCCGGACGGAGAGCTGGCTGAGCCAGTCAAACCCGTCCGCCACCAACTCGCGGTTGAACTCATCCCCCGACGGCAAGCCTTTCTTGGGATCCAGAAGCAAATTGGTGAGCTGCAGACCGGCATCCAGGAAAATCTCGTGGCTTGTGCCTTGGGCGGGGAATTCAGGGAACTCGACAGACGACGAAGAAGTCATAACGGTGAATCAGAGTGATTGATTAATAAGATTCGATGATATTCAGCAGTTGTCGGCCAAACAACTCTAACAACACCTTCCTTTTGCAACTGAAAAATGGTGACGAATCTGCATTGGCGGATTCCGCCTTAGGCATTCCCTAGTTGTGTCAGGCGAAAGTGCCCCTCGCCACTCAGCTTTTTCCGGCGCGCAGACCACGGCGTCCGTCTGCTGCCGAGCTTTCCTTCGGCAATCGGTCCAGAACCATTCCCGCCAAGCACCTTTCCAGCGAGAATCCTCCAAAGACAGCTCGCTCCGTCGATCAATCCAGCCGGATTTCTCCGCGGCGGCGCGCGCCTCGGACGATTCCAGCCAAAAACCATCCCGAACTGCCACCGCCGCGCTTCAATCCGCCCGGAAAAGCCCGCGGCGGGAGTTTCCGCGGAGTTTTCCGTTGGAAAAGGTGGGGCGGACTTCAGTCCGCTCTTCCCAGACTTCCCTGCCACGGGTTTGTGCGCCGCAACACAACCTCGGCAGCAAGCCGGTTTCCTTCGCCCAACCTGCGCAAAGAATCGTCACTTGGCATTTCGCCAGGATCCGTCATGGTAACGGCCAGCCTGCTCAAGTCCCGTCATGCGTGCGTTGCTCTTTCTGGTCTTTCTCGGAAGCCTCACTCTGACGGTCCTGGCCACTCAGGTCGTTCCCGGGCTTCCTCCTCTTCCGGCGGTGGTGACGCAACCGTTTCCGGAAACGTGGATGCTCCCCACGTCCGCCGGAGCCGTCGCCGGGCTCTGTTTTCTCGGGCTGCTCGCCACGGGGCGTCGATCCCGGACCGCTGCGCCAGTTCCTGAGTCCGTTCCCGCCGCGGAGCCGTCTCCTACGGCCGCCGCCCCTGCTCCCCGCACCAAGCACACGATCTTCATCTCCCACAGCAGCAAAGACAACGCCGTGGTCCGGGAGCTGCGCCAAGCGCTGGAACTTCGGGGCTACGCCGTTCGGGAGGACGGCACCGCGTTCGATCCCAACAAGCCGCTCCCCACCCAAATCCAGGCGTTCCTGGATGAATCGGACCGCGTCCTCGTCGTCGTCAGCGAAGCCGCCGCGAATTCCGCCTGGGTCACCCGGGAAATCCGCTACGCCGCCGAGCGAGAAGCGATCGATCCCGGCATCCACATCATCCCCCTCCGTCTCCAAGGCGCCACCACCGCGCACCTCCGCAAGGTCTTCGGGCTGGAAGAAACGCCCGATGCCACGACTCCGCTCCAGGATTATCCCGCGGAAAAGCTCTCCCTGGACATCCCCGGCACGCCCCCGCGCATCAGCGACATCCTCGGCCAACTCATCGCCCGCATCGAAGGCCAGCATTACCAAGCCGCCGACGCCCCCGCCGCGAGCCGCCCCGCCGTGCCCCTGGCCGATCTCGTCCTCATCCTGGATTCCCCGGACCGCAACGACCTCGGCCGGCCCACCGCCTCCGCCCGCCTCGCCTACTACGCCCCGGACTCGACCGAGCCCCCGCTGCTCTCCGAGCCGTTCCCGTTCACCGCCCCACTCGGCAAGATCGAGGCCGATGACCTCCGCTTTTACCTGGAGCGTTACCTCATCACCCCGTTCGGCACCTTCACGGAACGCAAGGAACGGATCGAGACGCAGTTCCGTACTTGGGGTATGGAACTATTCAAGGCTCTGGATCTCCTTTCAGAGGCTCACAAGCCGCTGTTTCTCGCGTGGAGTAGCGAGGCCCAAAGCTCGCAACGGCGGTTCACCATTCAGGCTCCCGACGCGCCATTCGACGCGAAAAGCTCCGAGAATCCGCAGAACCACCCTGCAATCACAGAGATTCTTGGTCTTCCCTGGGAGCTTCTTCACCGTGGGTCCACGTTTTTGTTTCAAGACGGCCTGGGTGTCCGCGTCCGGCGATTCCTCCCGGGCGTCGAGGCACCAGCGAAATCGAAGCCAGAGCATCTCCGCCCGCCCTTGCGCGTCCTCATCGTCTGTTCCCGGCCGGAAGCGGAAGGCGTGGGCTACATCGATCACCGCGTCTCCACCCGTCCCCTCGTGGAAGCGCTCAACGCCCTGGGCCAGCTCGCGACCTACGAGTTCCTCACCCCGGCCACCCTGAAGAATCTCCAGGTCAAACTGCAAACCGCCCTCCAAGCCGGGAGACCGTACCACATCGTCCACTTCGATGGCCACGGCGTCTTCGATCCCCACGGCGGGCTCGGCCAGCTCGTCTTCGAGGCCGAGGGCGATCTCGACGTCCGCCAGCGCGGGGAACACCTCGTCGATGCCCATGCCTTGGGCGAGAACATCGCGAACCAGGGCGTGCGCCTCTTCTTCCTGGAAGCCTGCCAATCCGCGAAGAGCGACGCCGCGCCGGATGCGTCCGTGGCCGGGCGGCTCCTCCAGGCCGGGATCCCCTCCGTGGCCGCGATGAGTCATTCCGTCCTCGTGGAAACCGCGCGCCAGTTCACCACCGTGTTTTATCCCGCCCTGGTCCGCGGGGAACGGGTCGGCACCGCCATGCTGGAAGGCCAGCGCGCCCTGGCCCGGGAGAAGCAACGCGGCTACCGCTGGGAACCGGACGCGGACCCGGACAAGCCGGTGCGCCGTCTCCCCTTGCTCTTGGACGATTGGTTCGTCCCCGTCCTCTACCAGCACCGGGAAGACCCGGCCGTTCTCACCGAACCCGCCCCCTCCGCCCAGGTGCAACGGGAACTGGCTGAGCAACGAACTCTCCTCCTCGGAAACGTGCCCGCCGCCCCGGACCACGCCTTCGTCGGCCGGAGCCGGGAACTCCTCGCCGCGGAACGCCATCTCCTGGAACGCGGCGCATCCTGGATCCTCTTCCGGGGAGAAGGCGGGGAAGGAAAAACCACCATCGCCGCAGAGCTGGCCCGCTGGCTCGTCACCACGAACCGCTTCCCCCGCGCAGCGTTCGCCTCCGTGGAGAACGCCGACGACGTCCGCGCCATCCTCTGCCAATGGGGCGGACAACTCCTCCCACTGCAGTTTTCAAAAGCCAAGGACGAAGACGCCGCCTTCGAACTCCTCGTGCGCTGCCTCAACGACCATCCCGCCCTCCTCATCCTCGACAACCTGGAATCCATCCTCCCTGTTCAAAGTGGCGGCGGCTTTCAAGCCGCCGAATCCCCGTCCTACGAACCCGAACTCCAACAAACCCTCTTCGCCCGCTGCCGCGCCCTCCTGGAAGCGTGCCCGGCCAGCAAACTCATCCTCACCTCCCGGGAAATCCCGCCGCAAGACTCCGGGTTCGCCGACCGCGAACGCATCCTGGAAATCGGCCGGCTCGCACGCCACGAAGGCATGGAACTCGTCGCCCGCGTCCTCGCCGCGAAACAAGCCGGCGGCACGAAGATCGATCCCAAAGCCCTCGAAGCGCAACGGGAAGAAGAGATCGGCAAACTCGTCGACCTCGTCCAAGGCCACGCCCGCGCCCTGGTCCTCCTCACTCCGGAACTGGCTGACAAAGGCCTGACCGCCACCACGGAAGAACTCGCCACGATCCTGACCACGATGAACGCCCGCCCCGGCGCGGGCCGAGAGACGTCGTTGTTCGCCAGCATGGAGCTGGGCTTGCGGAGATTACCGCCTGGGGTGCGGGAGAAGATTTTGCCGCTGGGGGTGGTGGAGGGCGGAGGTTGCATCTTGGCGGTCATGGATGTCCTCGAAGTCTCCGGCCAAGACTGTGTGGCGCTCTACGCCGTGCTCCATTCCGTCGGCCTTGCGGAGATCGTCCCCGTCGTCCCCAATCCGCAACGAGCCTCCGACATCTATCTCCGGTTCGATCCCGCCCTCGCTCCGGCCTTGCTCCTGGAGTTGCGGAAGGATCCGGAGGCCGAAGCCGCCGCCCGCAGCCGCTGGCTCCAGGCCTACTGCGCCTTGGCCGGTTTCCTATACGAACAACAGTTTGAAGACATTCACCTCGCAGTCCGCCTCACCCGGTTGGAACTGCCGAACCACCTCGCCGCCCTCCGCCGCTTCGCCGCCGCGTCCGAATCCCAGGCCGCCGAGGTGATTGGCTTCGCCACGAATCTCGAGTCTCTCCTCTCCCGCCTCCACCGTCCCTCCGCCCTCCGGGAAGTCGCCCAAATTCGCACAGCCGCCGCCGCCCGGCTCCGCGACACCCCCTGGTCCCACGCTTCGTTCGATTCACAACGGCTGGACGTCGAACAGCTCTGGGCCGCAGGCCGCATCCCCCAGGCGGTGGAACGCTCCCGGAAACTCGTCGATCGCTGCGAAGTAACCGGGCCGGACGTCTATCCAGAAGCCGCCTACGACCTTGCCTTGGCGCACTTCATCCTCGGCCGATCCTACCTGAAGGCGAACCGGTCCCGGGAAGCGATCGCCGCCATCGACTCCGCACGGCAAGGCTTCGAACGTTTAGCCTCAGCCGGGAACAACAGCGCCGCTGGGATGGCCTCGCGGTGCCTTTCGGAATACGCCGATTGCCTGACGGAAGTCGGACAACTCGACGCTGCCGTCGATGCCTACGAAGAAGCGATTCGGCGCGCCCACGCCCGAGCCGATCTGCGCGACGTCGCCGTCGGGAAGTTCAACCTCGGCAACGTCCGCTTCCGACAATTTCGCTACCTGGATGCACTTCGACTCTACAGCGAAGCCAAGGACCTCGTCGATCGTCTCGGGGAGTCTGCAATGACCGCCTCAGCCTGGCACCAGATCGGGATGGTTCACGAGAAAAGTGGAAACCTCGAAGCCGCCGAACACGCATATCTCCAATCCCTAGCGATCAAAGTCGAAACAAAGGACCGGGCGCGCGAGTCGTCTTCCCGCAATCAACTTGGCATCCTTTACGACCGGATGCCGGGCCGCCGGGAGGAAGCCGTAGTGTTCTACCGTCAAGCCGTCGAACTTTGTACCGCCGTCGACGACATCCTTGGCGAAGGAAGGACCCGCAACAACCTCGCGAACACGCTGATCCAACTGAACCGCTTCGACGAAGCCAGGCGGGAACTCGTTCGTGCCGCTGAGTGCAAGGCACCCTTCGGCGCGCAGGCGCAGCCGTGGAAAACATGGCTCCTGCTCGTCCAGCTTGAATCCGCCACCGGGAACGCGTCCGCCGCCCGGGCAGCGAAGTGCCGCGCCATTGACGTGTACGCCGACGCGCGCCGCGAGGGATGGGAGATTACCCAAGGAAACGGTGCCGACTGGTGCGCCACGATCTTCACCGTCCTGACGCGGGAACCGCTCAGCATCCCCCAAGCCAGATCCGAACTGGTTACCATAGCCGCGAAATCCGATACGGCCCCGCCCTACAAAGCCCTCATCGCCCAACTCCTCCGCCTCCTCGACGGCGTCCGGGACGAATCCCTCTGGCAAGCCCCGGACCTCGACTACGACGACGCCGCCGAGATCCTCCTCCTCCTGGAACGCCTGGAGCGTGGGGACGTGGCGGAGGCCCCGGTCCCGGACCCGGCCGCCTCGCCCCAATCCCCGGAAATCGACCCGGCCCAACTCCTCCCGCTCCTCCGCGAACTCGCCACCGCCCATAACCTCGACCTCGCCACGATGCCGCCGGAGCAAAAGATCGGCTTCATCGCCTCCATCCTCCTCCAAGCTTCCGGCCAATCCCCTGAGTCCCTCACCGACGAAGCCCGGACCGCGCTGATCCACCAAGCGGCGCGGATCGCGGAGGAGTTGTGAGCCGTCGAACCACTCTTTTGGAGTGCGGCGACTCGTCGCCGCCTTCCCGCCCGAGGCTTGCCGAGGTGCGCTTCTCCCCTCAGCAAGCTTCGAACACAAGGCCCAACGGGCCGGGATAAGTTAGCCCAGGGCAAAGCGAGGAACGAGCGACGCCCTGGGTGCCGTCGACATCTGGCCCAAGCCCTGAAAGGGCGAGACAACGTTTGTCCCGCACCTACAGTGCAGGAAGAGAACGTGGGCTTACCCAGGCCGACGGTCGCCTATTGGCGCCCTTTCGCCTGGGCTACCCTGTCCCGGCCCGTTGGGCCTGAAGGCAAGCAAAAATCGTGGGTAAAGGCCAGGACGAGTCTCCGCACTCCGAAGACAACTCCCGCTGGAGATCCATCCGGCGCCGCGCTAAGCTGGCCGCGATGATCTCGGTTTTGGAAATCAGCGATTTCCGCAATCACCGTTCCACCCGGTTGTTTTTCGAGCGATTCTCCGTGATCGCCGGGCCAAACGGCGTGGGCAAGTCCAACGCGTTGCGGGCGTTGCATTGGTTTTCCCTACAGCAGAACCACGTTCCGGAGATCGATAGTAGGCGCAAACGCAATTTGCTGCTTGGAGGCAGGTGGGAGGGCTCAGCTTGGGTGGCGGCGGCAAACACCTTCGGCAATTGGATCGAGATCGAGACCAAATCTGGCCCGGATGTGGGGGCTAAGGTCAAGGACATCTTCTCTGGATGGGTCCTCCTCAAACCCCGCGCCCAAGATGCTTCAGCAACGTACTCCGAAGTGATCCCCCCTGTCCTCGGCGAGGACGGCTCCGGCCTAGCTTCCGTCGTCGCCCACCTCATGACGGCCGATCCGGATTCCTTTGCTAGGTTGCTTCAACATTTCCAGGCGATCATCCCAGCCGTCCAGCGTGTCCGCGCCACCCGGGAAAAAGTCGTCCGCGTCCGCAAGAAAACCGTGTCCATCGACGGCCGGGACGTGGTCTACGACGAAGCCGATGAGGTGAACGGCGATGCCTTGCGCTTCGATATGGCTTCGAAGCGGGATTTGCCGGCATCGGAGATTAGCGAGGGCACCTTGATCGTATTGACCATTCTCACCGCCATTTTCCAGAGCCGCAGGCCGCAGCTCCTGTTGATTGACGACCTGGAATGCGGTCTGCATCCGTCTGCCCAAGAGACGCTGGTCCGCCAGTTGCGCCAGATTCAAGACTGCTTTCCCGAGTTGCAGGTCATCGCAACGACGCACTCGCCCTACATCCTCAACGAATGTAGCCCCGAGGAGATCATCCTGATGTCATCGGATGACAACGGCTTCTGCGTGGCCAAACGGCTCATTGAGCATCCCAAGTGGAAGCGGATGCAGGAGATTCTGACGCCTGGGGAGTTCTGGAGTTCTGAGGGGGAACGCTGGGTCATCGAGAAACCGGAACCTGAAAAGAAGTCCGCCTGACCGCTGTATGCCCACCCTGATCGCGGTTGTTGCCGAAGCGAGGGAAGACGCAGAGGTCTGCATGGGGCTGACGAAGCGTGTTGTCGCCGAAAGCGCGATGACGCCAGATTGGATCCGGGACGATCCCGAGCAACTGGCCGAGGAATTGCGGTTCGCTGGGTTGGAACCGGAAACGGAATTCACCCAACGGCGCCGGATCAGGGCCATCGCGGAGGAACGGGCGCTGCCGCACAAACGGGCGATCCAGCGTCTGCGATCCTTCGGTTCCCCAATCGGCGAGGACTTTGCGGATACGTGGAAGGTCGTCGCGCTGGCGGCAGCGGATGATCGGAATTTCGACGCGGTGATCGTGTCGCGGGATACCGATGGTCGCCTGGAACGGTGGGAAAGCTGGAGGGAAGTAAGAAACACATCCGGACCCAAGCCAGTCGTCATCTTGGCGGCGCAGCACTGCAAGCTCGAAGCCTGGCTGCTCAACGGCTTCGTCCCGAAGGACGAGGCAGAGACCGGCAGGTTGCGGGAAGAAAAGGCATCGATGGGGTTCGATCCGGTGACCAAGGCGGAGCGCCTGACTGCAAAGGCAGACCAGGCCAAGAAGAGCGCCAAACGGGTTTTGAACCGGATCACCGGCGATGATCCCGAGCGCCGGAGGAGCTGCTGGGAGCAAACCGATCTGATGCTGTTGCGGGAGAATGGAGAACAGACTGGATTGAAGGAGTTCCTCGACGAGGTGGAGGCCAACGCGATCCCGCTCATCGTTCGGTGGTGAGATGCCCCACCTCTCGCGACCGAGCCCTCAGCGCCCAACTCCTCCGCCGCCTCGACGGCGTCCGGGACGAATCCCTCTGGCAAGCCCCGAACCTCGACTACGACGACGCCGCCGAGCTCCTCCTCCTCCTGGAACTCCTGGAGCGTGGGTGATGCGGACTGCGGCGACTCGTCGCCGCTTTCCCGCCCGAAGCTTGCTGAGGTGCGATTTTCCCCTCAGCAAGCTTCGGGCAGAAGGCGGAGACGAGTCTCCGCAGTCCGACGAAAGCCGGCCCAACTCCTCCCGCTCCTCCGCGAACTCGCCACCGCCCATAACCTCGACCTCGCCGCGATGCCGCCGGAGCAAAAGATCGGCTTCATCGCCTCCATCCTCCTCCAAGCCACCGGCCAATCCCCCGATCCCCTCACCGACGAAGCCCGGGCCGCGCTGATTGAAGAGGCGACGCGGATCGCGGAGGAGTTGTGAGCCGTCGAACCACCTCAATTTCTTGGACTGCGCGCGACTCGTCGCCGCCTTCCCGCCCGAGGCTTGCCGAGGTGCGCTCCCGTTCCGTTCATTCTGAGCCGACCACTCCGATCTCCCTCCTTGACGTTTAGGTTTTCCAAAGGAATTCTAGCGCATCGAAGAAGTTTTGCGGTTTCCTTCCCTCCTCTTTCCTCTAGCCGTGTAGAGTTTTCAGACGACCCGATCACCCGTTGAAAAGCGCACTCCTCAAACGCCTGTTCGTCGCGATCCAGGGGAACGATCCCCGGGAAGTGGAAGCGTTGTGCCGCCGGATCGTGCAGGAGGAGCGCCAGCGCGGACATGGGCAGGTGGCGGCGGACTTGGACAAGATCCTGACCACCTCCACCCGGGCAAAGGCTCCGAGTGGTCCGAGTTCGCTGACCGCATTGCCCACGAGCCGCCGGGATGCTGCTCCGCTGGTGCATCATCTGCCTCATGATCGCCTGCGGCACGAAATGGTTTTGCCGGAAGCGGTGGAAGCTCGGCTCCGCCGGATTGAGCACGAACACGCGGCTCGGAACCGGCTGGCTCACTTTGGGTTGCGGCCGCGCTCCCGGGTGCTGCTTTATGGACCTCCGGGGTGCGGCAAGAGTCTGGCGGCGGAACGCCTTGCTTGGTCTACCGGTCTCGACCTGAAAAAGGTGCGCTTCGATACCCTGATCTCCTCATTCTTCGGCGAGACGGCGGCGAACCTGGCCAAAATCTTCGAGGACGCGGCGGCCAACCCGTGTGCGCTCTTCCTCGACGAATGCGACACGATCGCCAAAAGCCGCACCCAAGCCGGCAACGACGTGGGGGAAATCCCGCGGGTGGTCAACGCTCTGCTCGAGCATCTCGAAGCGTACGTGGGGGACGGATTGGTGATCGCCGCCACCAATCTTGATGAATCCCTGGATCCCGCAATTTTCCGGCGGTTTGACGAGGTGGTGCAAATCCCTCAGCCCTCGGAGCATGAGATTGAGCGCCTGATCCGATCCACCCTGAGCGCGATTCCGGTGGCAAAGAATCTTTCGTGGGGCGACTTCGCCCGGCGGATGGATGGGCTTTCTTGTGCGGAATCGGTGAGGATCGCCCAGAACGCCGCCCGCCGGACGGTGCTCGAAGGACGCAAACAGGTGACGGCCTCAGATTTCGATGCCGCCTTGAGCGAGCATCTGCAACATCCGGCGGCACCGTGAACGAATCGCCCCGATGTCCCCTGGATGCTGCGGGAGCGGAAGGATTGGGGCGGCATTGACGGCGTCGCGAGACAAAACGGCACCGCGCAGAAGGATTGGGCCGTGGTGTCGAATGCGCAATTGCCCGATCGATTTGCCATCGCCGTCCAGGCCCACAAGGGATGGAATCGGGAGGAGCACGGAGGACATGCGCGTTTTGCCCTGGTCGTAAGCTTTGAGGCTTTGGATGCCGAGATTGCGGTTCACGAGCTGGTTCGAGAATGTTCATCGTGCCAGGCAATTTGCGCATAAGAACACCGGCAGTCCAGATGTTCAATTGAAGCGAAGCTTCGATCTTTCTGTTGCGCGGACGCGGACATTGCTTCATTTGAACAGGGTTCATGAGGCCGCATCGCATCTTCCAAGCCGTCAACTCGTCCGTCATCAACGTCCATCTCATCTCCCGGGCCTTGGACCGGCAGTTGATCTTCGATGCAGCGGCCAGCGAAAAGTTCCGCAAGCTGCTCGCGCAGCAGCTCGCCTTCTCCCAGATCCAGCTCGTGACCTTCTGCATCATGGAAACCACTGGCATCTGCTGGTCACCATCTGGGGTTCATCTGGGGGATGCGCGGCGGCACGCGCCTCTGACCGTTGTCAGGAAGCGATTTTCCGTATACTCTGCTCCCATGGCTCCGCTAACTGACGTTCCGTCTTTGGACGCTATTGAGGTTCCTCCGCTGGAAGCAGGCGATCACCTGTCCCGGGCGGAGTTCCATCGCCGGTATGCCGCCATGCCAGACCTGAAAAAGGCCGAACTCATAGAAGGAATTGTCCACATGGGCTCACCCGTCCGCCACGATCAACACGGAAAGCCGCACGGCGCCATCGTTTGGAGCCTGCAACACTATGCCGTGCTGACCCCCGGCGTGGAAGCCAGTGACAACCCGACGGTGATCCTGGACGGAGACAATGAGCCCCAGCCAGACGCCATCCTACGCATCCTTCCCGAGTTCGGAGGCTGCTGCCAGACCACGCCCAAGGGTTACCTCCAGGGCCCGCCGGAACTCGTCGCGGAGATCACCGCTTCCAGTGCTTCTTATGATCTCCATGAGAAGAAGCGGGTCTACCAGCGGTGTGGCGCCCTGGAATATCTGGTCTGGAAAGTCCGGGAAAAGGAAATCCTCTGGCTGCGCCTCGTCGATGGCGTGTATGCCCCCATCGAACCCGAATGCTCGGGCGTGGTTCGGAGCCAAGCGTTTCCGGGATTATGGCTCGATGTTTGTGCCCTGGTGGGAGGTGACTTGGCGCAGGTCCTCACCACCCTTCAAGCCGGACTTGCCAGCCCAGAACATGCCGCCTTTTGCGCCGGCATCCGCCCGGCTTGAGCCACCGCGGGTTTACGAGAGGAAACCGCAGAGAATGAACAGCAATCATCCCGCTGCCCCACCATCCATCCCGCATTGTCCGCCGTCAAAACCGGGTCCGCCGCCGGGCGCATCTCACCGTTCATCCAAACGAGGACAGGGACCGCTGGATCGTGATCGATGGGGGTTGAGGGCTGCGTGTTGATGGAGAAGAATTCGCTCCAACCGGCACGGTCTTCAACTGCCGCCCCACTCCATCACTCCATCACTCCATCACTCCATCACTCCATCACTCCATCACTCCATCACTCCATCCCAAATGATCCCCCGCCTCGTTTCCCTCGCCCTGCTGCTCGCGTCTGGTCCAGTTTTCGCCGCCGACGCCCCGGCACCTGCGCCTATCTCGCTCTTCGATGGCAAGACGATGGGCAAGTGGGAGGCGGTCAATTTCGGAGGTGAAGGGAATGTCTGGATCGATGAGGAAAAAGGCGATCTCCGGCTCGACCAAGGGGAGCCACTCACGGCGGTAGTCTGGAAAGGCGAAATCCCGGCCACCTCCAATTACGAAATCACCCTGGAAGCCAAGAAGGTGAACGGCGACGACTTCTTCCTCGCCCTGACGATCCCCGTGAAAGAGAGCCACTGCACCTTCGTCTGCGGCGGTTGGGGCGGTGGTTTGGTGGGCATCTCCAGCATCAACGGCATGGATGCCTCTGAAAACGAAACCGCTTCCGTCGAATCCTTCGAAAACGGCGTCTGGTATCCGGTCAAGGTCCGCGTCACGGAGCGCTTCATCACCTGCTGGATCGGCGAGCGCGAAGTGGTCAGTCTCAACTATGAGGGCGCCAAAATCGACATGCGCCCAGGTGACATTGAAATGTGCGTGCCGCTCGGCTTGGCCACCTACCAAACTTGGGCGGCCTACCGCAACATCCGCTGGACGAATTTGCCGAAAAACTGACCCGCCGTCAGAATTCAATCACGCGCGCTTCGCGATACGGCTCGTCGGCGGCTTCCACTCCTTTGAGGTCGATCCACAACCCGGTGTCCGGGTCTCCAATCCGGACGTCGTAACGCCCTGGCTCCAAAACCCAAGGCGTGAAAGACGGTTCGCGGAGACGGCGAGCATACACAAGGCTCCGGTCCGCCACGTTCCAAACCTGGACCACCGGTTTGGCGATCCCACTCACTTGCAAAGGCGGGAGCCACGAGCGCGGCAGCCCGGCGAAGTTGTCGTCTTGAGAAATCGTGATCGGCCAACCATCAATAGGGCTCCACCCCTCCTCATCGTTTCTCAGAGCTTCGCAATGAATCTCCCGAGCGTCGCGGTCAATGCGCACCATGGCAAAGCCTCCCGGAATCGCCCCGTCCGCCCCAGCCTGCCCCGCGGCCGCCACGGTGATTGGATTGCGCAGGCCATCGACGTGTTGCCCCCTCCAGAACGGTTGGCCAGATTCCCGGCCGCCTCCGGAGGATCGCGGTTTCCAAATTCGATCCTTCACGGGACTGACGGAAGGCACCGCAAAAGAATAGACCGCATCGTCGTGCGTCTCGATCCCATGGCGGATCAGCGCCGGCAAGCCGCCGTCCAGCGCCACATGAAACGCCCCGGCTTTGCGCAACACTTGCAACGCCTGCTTGCGGCCTGATTGCGGCCAACCGTTGGAGGAAAGATCCGCCCCCACCGGAGCCAGATCCACTCCTTGGTTCGTGGCCATCTGCGCCAACAACGCACCGGACAACGCCACTTTCACGTCAGTCTGGGTCCAGTCCGCCGCCCATCGTTCCAGAAACGCGAGCTGGCGATCTCCCCACAATTTCAATCCCGGCAAATCAAGTTGCCGCGGATCCACCGTCGCGTCCGGAACCAACTCCGGCCGGTCGCCCTCCGGCAGCGGAAGGCCGATTCCCTCGCAACCCGACTTCCACTTGTGGTCCTCAATCAAGGCGAACCCGACCCGGCCATACGTCAGCTCCGTGAAACAGACCGGCAAGCCCTGCAACGCTGGAGCCGGTTCCACCGGGTCCGGCAAATGACTCGTCTGCGTGCGATGCACCACCTGAACGAACGATGCCGGGTGAACATAACCGCCCTGTGCGTCCTTCAGCGTCGGCCGCCCGCCCTCCCCCCAGAGGGATTGCTGGAAGACATCGGCGGGCCCAGGCAGCACAACGCAGGGCAAATCCCGAGCCAGTTCCCGGAATGACGCGTACCAGAGATACCAATGTTGCAGATAATCCAGCGTCAATCCCAGCGCATCGCCTCGGAGGCCAGCTCCGGCCTGCACCTGCCCGCCCGGGAAAAACAGCACGTCCGGCTTCGCGTCGGCGACCGCCGTCACCAGGTTTTCCGTGGATGCGGACGGCACCGGCACGGATTCCGTCAGCAACGCGCCACTTCCGGCGAGCGCCACGAGGTTGAGCTCGGTCCGGTCCACCGGATTGCGCCGGATCGTCCCGCCCCAGGTGTGCTCGCCATAGACTAGGCGGTAGGCCACGTCCTCGCTCTCCCGCCAGTTCGGCACCCGGAACGTCGCCGTCCAGCCGGGTGTCTCGATGACACTTTCTCCGATCGTTTCCCAGACGCCCTGACGCGCGGTCTCCAGAAAAACGCGCTCCGGATCATCCGCGCCGACGGGCAGCAACTGCGCCGTCAGCTTGAGAACCCCACGGCTCAAGGTGTGCAACGCCCCCGCGACCGGCCCAAAATGCGCGCTTGGATCCGTGACCACTCGCGGGCCATCCATCTTCAAGGTCACCAGGCTGGCGCCACCGCTGGCAAAAAACGCAATCGGCCCCGTGATGAGCGCTTCGTCAACCGTTTCGACGCGCTCCGTCAACTTGGCTCCCGCCTCATCGAAAATCGTCGCCCGGATCGACAACGCACCGCCCTCTTCGCTCCCCTCAACGCGCAGCCGCCGCACGCCGGGAAGCGCCACGCCCTGCGAACCGGCCAGACTCGTCCCGAGAAACACCTGCCCATCGCGCCCTTGCCCGGCCAGCCAACCGCCATCGCCTCCGCCGAACCGGAAACCAACCTCCACCGGTTGCGACGCCTGAAACCGGAGTTCCATGACAAACCCGCCCGGCCCTTCGCCAAGACGCTGCGTCAGGACACGAACCACCCGAAAACCGGGCTCATCCGGACCCGCCACGCATTCCGCCCGCCCTTCGCGCAGTCGCCAATCCGACAAGCGCTCCGGCCAATAATCCTCCCCCAACCAAACCCGAGCGGACTCGTCCTCCCAGGCCGATTGGAACTCTCCCGCCGTCGCCACAACCGAGAGACCCGCTCCCACCATTGCCAAACCGGTCCAAAACCCAACCCACCTCATCTCTTACGCCTCGGCAACTCCCCCACCCAACTGCTCCCGGAACCAAATCCACGCTGCCTGCATCCCCTGGATGACCCGGGAGGGCTGCCGCTCGTCCACCGCCAACCGCTGCACCAGGACATCGCCCTGGCCGTAAAACCGCAACCGGAAATCGACCACCGTGACAAAGCCCTGGTCGGAGTTCCGCTTCATCGTCAGCGCGGGCGACAGGAGCCCCACCCGCAAGCCCGAAGTCACGCCCTTCCAACGCACTTCACGCCTCGCGAACATCAACCAGGGGCGATACGAAAACACCCAATCCTCCCCCTGCCGGCGGATCTCACCATAGGTCCGCGGCTTCACCCCGGGCAGCGCCGAGGTCGCGAATCCCGTCAGCGGCTCCTCCGGTTCGACTTCGCGTTGATAGCGGTTGCCTAAAAAGTCCTTCAGAAAAAGCCAGCCAAACACATTCCACCGAAACGCCCACCCAGAAAGCAAGAGGCACACCGCGACGATCGCCAGCGAGAGCCCCACTCCTGCCCAAGGCGCCAAATAGGACGTCCCCGCAAATCCCACCAGGAACACTCCCTTCGTCCCCTTGAGTCCTGCCGTGACGAAGCTCGAAGGGCTCAGCAGCAGCAGGCACTTGCAGGCGTGCGACACCAGAAACACCACCGCGAACATCACGATCAAGCCCAGACTGATCAAAACCGGCGCTCCCGCGATCGGCAAGACGGCCAAAACCGGTCCTCCGCCCCAGGCACTCGCGCTTGGCGCCATCTCCGGCGGCGGAAACTGAGCCGCCACGGAGGCCGGGATCACCGCCAACGCCACGATCACCGCGCTCAGCTTGTTCTCGAGCACTTCAACCACCGTCAGCGGTTTCTTCGCCGCCTCGGGCACAACGATCCCAAACGTGTCTTTCAGCGTCGACAAGCCGAACACGCCCAACGCCACGCCCCACACCGCCGGATGACCATACCAAGGCAAGTTCGCCCGCTCGGCCTCGCTCGCCTGAAACCATTCGATCACCCCCAGCACGCCCATCCCGAGCAGCGGAGAAATTGCCATCCCGGTGGTCGAGGTGATCGCCCGCTCCCACTGCACCGCCCGGCCAAACACGTTGCCCCGGCCAGAGGGAGTGTTCGTCTCGGGCGCGACCAATTCTTGAGCGGAGGCGAAGGCGGGACTGAGCGCCATTCCAGCCAGGGCTAGGGCGATCACGAGCAAACAAGGCGGTTTCATGGGGGGTAGGCAACGACTTGGAGAATCTCAGCGATAGCGCAGCAGCCCGGCGACGATCTCTTCAGCCAAAATCTGACGATACCACGGCGCCTGACAGCGTTGGTTTTCCCACCGGTTGCTGATAAATCCGCCTTCGATCAAAATCGCCATCCCCTTGGTATCGCGCAGCACTTTCAAGCTGTTGCGCTTCACGCCGCGGTCCCGGGTGTTCAACTTCCGCATCAAATGGCTGTGCACCACTTGAGCCAGCCGCAGCCCACCATCGCTCAAGTAATACGTCTCCACCCCCGTGATTTCCCCACTCACCGTGGCATTGAAATGCAGCGAGATGAAGACCGCGTCGGGATAACGGTTCGCAATTTCCGCCCGCCGCCCCAACTCCACATAAACATCCGTGCGGCGCGTCATCACCGTCTCGAATCCCCGGTCTTTGAGGATTTGCTCCATCCGCAGCCCGAGATCCAAGGTGAGGTGCTTCTCCTGAACGCCAAACCACTCGGATCCGGGATCGATGCCTCCATGCCCAGGATCGATGACAACGGTATCAAAGCTCCAACCCCATCCAACTCCAGCGAGCCACAGCCCACTCACCGTCGCGAGTAAAAACCAACGCTGCCCAACACTCCGGAAAGCTCCGCCCGGTTGCCACTGTCGCCTCCAGCCCGCCATGTGGAATCCCTGTCATGACACCCCCAAAATGGTGTCGAGTCAATCGCTGAAATGGCGCAACTCCCGCAGCGCCCCGGCGAAGCTCTCGATTTCTTCCAAACTGTGGTCCGCGCTCACGGAAACCCGCAGTCGCGCCGTCCCCTTCGACACCGTCGGAAAGCGAATCGCCGGAACGTGATGCCCACGGCTCCGCAAGTCCTCGCTCAACGCCAACGCCGCCTCGGACTGCCCCACCACCACTGGCCGGATCGGACTGAGATCTAATCCTGTCAGCCCCAGCGCGGTGTCGAGCGCCGCGACGTTCTCCCACAACCGCCCCCGGCGTCGCTCCCCCTCACTCCCCTGAATGATCCGCAAGGCGCACCGCACCGTTTCCGCCATCGCCGGAGGGGGCGCCGTCGAATAGATCCAGCCGCGCCCCGAGTTGATCAAAAGATCGATCCAAGCCCGGCTCGCGCACAGATAGCCGCCGGCAAGACCAACCGCCTTACTTAAAGTGCCCATCCGCAACTCGATCCGGTCGCCCAGCCCAAGGGCATCGGCGCGCCCTTCCCCATGCGGGCCATAAAGCCCCACCCCGTGCGCTTCATCCACCAGCATCAACGCTCCCGCCTCTTCCTTCAATGCCACCATGCCCGCGAGATCACCGAAATCCCCGTCCATGCTGTAAACCGATTCCGCGGCGATGAGAATCCGTCCCTTGGCATCGACCTGTTTCCTCGCCCATTCCAGGTGCGAGCGCAGCTTCTCCAAGTCGTTGTGCGGAAACACCCGGATCGTCGCCCCGCTCAATCGGGCACCGTCGATGAGACAGGCATGGCAGAGCTTGTCCAAAATGATGACATCTCCTTTCCCCACGATCGCCGGAATCGCGCTCACCGCCGCCACATACCCGCTGCTGAAAGTCAGCGCCGCCTCGGCTCCCTTGAACGCGGCCAGTTCCTCTTCCAATGCCAAATGTGCCGGACGCGTCCCAACAACGAGCCGGGATGCGCCCGCTCCCGCACCAAGCTTGCCCACCGCCTCCTGGAAGGCGGTCCGCAGTTCCTCGGAGTTCGCGAGGCCCAAATAGTCATTCGACGCCCAATGCACCAGCCGTCGCCCATCCAGCAGGCACTCCATCGCTCCCGGGATGGGATCAAAAGACCGCACTTGCCGCCACAGCCCGCTGGCCCGGATCTCGGCCAATTCTTCTTCCGGCGTGCGCATCAACGGGGCCAGCCGCCGGGAAAATCAATTGCTCGTCGCTACCGACGCGGTCGACGGCACGTCGAGAGCCCAGTGCAGGAGATCCCGGGAATCGTTCCAAACATCGGGGATTTGGCTCCCCAGAACCACCACCACGGCCCGCTTCAACCCTCGTTCCCCAGAGGAAACCAGGCAACGCCCAGCCTGTGACGTGTAACCGGTCTTCAAGCCCGAGCAATACGGAGACGTCCGCAGCACCTTGTTGGTGTTCATGATATAGGCATCATTCCCATCGGCCATCCGGAAAACCATCTCGCGCGTCTGCGTGATCCGGTGCAATTCCCCGTGATTCAAGGCGGCCGTCGCCAAAATCGCCAAGTCAAACGCCGTCGAATACTGCCCCGGCGCATCCAAGCCGTGCGGTGTCACGAAATGCGAATTGCGCATCCCCAGGCGGGCCGCTTTGGCGTTCATCTGCGCGACGAACGCCGCTTGGCTCCCCGCCGTTGTCCGCGCCAAACAAGCGGCGATGTCATTGCAGCTCCGCACCATCATCGCTTCCAAGAGGTCGCGACGCCGGTAACGATCTCCAGAACGGATCCCCATCTTGGCCGGCTCCACCGTCGTGTCAGATGCCGCCACTGTGACCCACTCATCCATCCGGCCGGATTCCAACACAACCATGGCCGTGAGCAGCTTTTGCGTCGAAGCCACCGCGCGGCGCACATGAGCGTTCTTCTCCAAGAGCACTTGGCCGTTCCGCGGATCGATCACGATATAAGCAGCGGCATTGACCACTGGCGGTTGCCCCAAGGCAGCAGCTGCTCCAAAGTTTCCCCCAGTCGCGGCGGGAGCGGAAACGTTCGTGATGCCACCAACGGATGGCCCAGAGGCACGACCGGGGGCCGAACATCCTGCCAACATCCCCAGCGCCACCAACGCCGCAGCTCCTTTACACACGGATTGCCACATCACTTTCTCGGTTTGCTAATTGAATTCGCCCCGGGATGCTTTCCGCGCAAGGAAGAAGGATCGGTAGTTTTGGGAGCCGGAGCCGCCGCTTTCGGCGGGCCTACGGGCGGCACCGGCACCGGAACCGCTGCCGCCGGTAAAACTGGCGCCCCAGGCACGGCAGGGGGCATCGCTCCCGTTTCGCCAGCAGCATCCACCGCCGCTGCGGCGGGGTTCAATTTTTGCTCAATCACCGGGTCCGGCTTCGCTCCATATTCCAGCGCAGCGTAATAATGGCGTCGGGCCAATTCCAAAAGCGGCGGCGTCCGGTCGAGATACATCACTGCCAAGTTAAAGTGGGCGTCTGCATACGCCGGATCGAGGGCGATCGCGCGCTGCAACTCCGTTTCCGCCCCACTTGCCCAGCCCAACCCACGGATCACCACGCCCATGTAATTATGAGCCCGGGGATCGCCCGGATCCGCGTGCAATGCTCGAGACAACGCGCTCAACGCCAGATAGGATTGCCCGCGCCCGTAATGAATCAGCCCGATCGTGAGCCAGTTTTGCGCAATCATTGGAGCGGCCCGCGTCGCGCGATCCAAGTAATCCAAGGCCACGTCCAAATTGCCCAAGCGAAACTCCACCGCGCCCAGATTGCTCAACGCCAGCGGATTCTCGGGTGCCTTCTCCAACAATTGCAAATAGACCTTCTTCGCCTTGTCCCAATCCATATCGGCGGATGCCATCGCGCCTTCCTTGGCTAGGGCCTCGGTCCCAGGCGGCAGCACCCCGGCCTCCGCCGGATTGACCCCCACCTGCAATCCCGTCGGATTGGCGGTCGACTTCGGCGTGATGGCCTTTACCGCAGGCTTGCCCTCCTCAGCGGAAACCGCCAGAGTCAACCCTGCCAAAGCCGCGAACAGGTTGGGGAACGATCCCCAAAATTGCCCATCACATTTTTCGAAAATTCTCATTGCATCAACCGCGCGCCTGAGTAGTGTTCGTTGGAATATGAATCTTACTGAACGACAACAGGAACTCTACAACTTCCTTCGAGACTACTCACGTGAGACTGGAATCATGCCTTCGACGCGTGAAATCCAGAAGCACTTTGGCTTTTTGAGCCAAACGGCGGCTGTCAGTCACTTGCGGGCCCTGGAAAAGAAGGGAGTCATCCAGCGCCTCGCCGGCAAGGCCCGCGCCGTGATTTTCCCCGAAGAACTTGGTATGAGACTTTCCGATCTCCTCACCATCCCCGTCTTCGGCAATATCCCCGCCGGACGCCCCGAAGAAGCAGCCTCCCTCAAGGAAGGCACCGTCACCGTGGACCCGTCCAATCTCGGCCTTTCTCCCACATCCAAGACCTTCGCCCTGAAAGTCCGCGGAGACTCCATGATTGATGCCCATATCGTGGATGGTGATTTGGTCATCCTCGAATCGCGCGAGCCTCGCAACAAGGACATCGTAGCGGCTCTCATTGACGGAGAGACCACGCTCAAACGCTACTTGGAGGAGAACCGCCGACCCTTCCTTCGCGCCGAAAATCCCCGCTACCCGGATCTCATCCCCGCCGCTGAATTGATCATCCAAGGGGTCATGGTCGGCCTCATGAGGACCGGCCGCCGCATCTAACCCCCCGCTCCTCGAAGCTCCAATCTGCCTCACCTCGGGACCGCTGGTCGCCAGACTTCCAGCGGTGGCGATCTTGTCGGCACGGCTGTCGCCCGCTTCCAAGCGCCAAGCCCCTCATCAGTTCGATGGAGCGCAAAACAACCACTCCACCACTCCACCACTCCACCACATGCCATCCCGCCTCAACGTTGCCATCCTCGGCCACCGATTCATGGGCCGTGCCCACTCCAATGCCTGGCGACAGGTAGGTCGATTCTTTGATTGTCCCTATGAACCGGTCCTCAAAGTCGCCTGCGGCCGCGACGCCGGCCCTCTGAGTGAATTCGCCCACCGGTGGGGCTGGGAAGAGACGGAAAGTGACTGGCGCAAGATCATCGAGCGCAAAGACATCGACATTATTGATATCGCCCTGCCGACTTTCCTCCACGCAGAGGTTGCCATCGCCGCCGCCCAAGCTGGAAAGCATCTGTTCTGCGAAAAGCCATTCGCCATCAATTTGACGGAAGCGGAGCAAATGTTGGCCGCCGCTCAAGCGGCTGGTATCGTCCACTACCTCAATCATAACTACCGCCGCTGCCCCGCAGTCGTCCTCGCCAAGAAATTGATCGAGCAAGGCGAGCTCGGCACCATTCGGCATTGGCGCGGAGCCTACCAACAAAGCTGGCTTTCAGATCCCAGCCACCCGCTCGACTGGAAGCTCCGCAAAGAATTCGCCGGGGCAGGCCCGCTCTGGGACCTCGGATCGCATGCCCTAGATCTGGCACAGTTCCTCGCCGGGGACATCATCCGCGTCGTTTGCCATACCAAGCAGTTTGTCACCCAACGCCCGATCGCCTCAAACCCCGCCACCGTTGGCACGGTCGACGTGGAATGCGCCGCCAACCTGATGTTCGAACTTGGCTCGGGCGGAATCGGAACCATCGAAACCACCCGCTACGCCACAGGGCGCGACAATCACCACACCTTTGAGATCTACGGGGACGGTGGAGCGCTTACCTGGGACCTTGAGGACATGAACCGGCTCCAATTCTTTGATGGCGCTGGGGATCAATCCACGAGAGGATTTCGCAGCATCCTGGTCACGGACCCGAGTCACGACTATGTTAAAAACTGGTGGCCTCCCGGTCACATCATCGGATACGAGCACACCTTTGTCCACGCGGCAGCAGACTTCCTCGCCGCCATCGCAGATCCCGGCACTTCTTCTGTCACTCCGGATTTCAGCGATGGCGTTCGCATCACCCAAGTGCTCGAAGCCTGCCTCCGTTCAACCAGTTCAGGCGCCTGGGAATCGGCGACCTAAACATCCCCAGAGGGAGCCATCCTCGCCGCACGAGCCAATCGTAAAACTGACCGGCATGGTCCGCCAAGCCTCTCGCCGTCGTCAACATTCTGAAAAAGCCCGCAACCTCAGCATTTCTGTCTTTCGCTCGTCCACGAATGTTTGTGATGGACGGTGATTCCGAAATATGGGGAACTCCTCGGTATCCACGTCACGGCTGGTATCCTCCTCCCCCACTGATTTCTCCTTCTTCTCGCCTACTGAGTTTGATTTTTTCTTGCGTCGAATGCTAAGGTCCCCCCCTTGCTCTTCACGAATGCCCGCACGCCCCCTGCTCCTGATCATCTTGCCGGTTGGCATTATCGCTGCCATCGCGGTTTGGTTCTCACGTGATCGCATCGCGGACGCCATTCGCCCGGTGAGGTTCTCGTTTCTCCTGCAGCAGTCGGAGAAGGCAATGCAGTCGGGTGATACCTTGGGCGCACAGCGACTAGCGAGAGAAGCCTGGCAGCTTCAAGTCAATGATCTGCCATCCCTGCACAAATTAATGATTCACGACCGCAAACTTGGTCTCGGTGACTTGGGGGAAATCACAATTTTGGTTTTCCACCATCCCGAGTCAAACTTAGCCTACCAGGAAGAGATTCTCAGATGGCTGCTCAATCGGGGCGACGTGGCAACCTTCTCCGATCTCCATCAGAATATGGGGGCGCAGAGACGGCAAGTGCCGCAGGTACGTCTCCTTCAAGCCGAATGCCTTGCCCGCCAGGGACGGCTCTTGGAAGCAGTGGAGGAAGCTCGAGCCTTGGCCGACCTTGCCAGCACGAAAACTGATGCATCCCTACTTCTGACCTCGTTGCTTCCACGCATGGAAGGAAACCCCCTGGCAGCGCAACAAGCCCGGGAGCGAATCGCTCAACTGCTGCTCGCAGACGATCCAGAAATCGCGCTCAAAGCATGGCGCAACCTGAGGCTCTTACCACAGGAGCTTCGCGACCCAAGTCCGAAGCTTGACGTTCGTGAATGGGTAGCAAACCATCCCAAGGCGACCGCCGAAGATCGGGTGCTAGCCCGGCAAATTGAACTGACTCGGCTCCCCGACGCAGATCGCTCGGACTTCTTTGAGAAAGTCGTGGCCGAATTCGCTAGAGAACCTGCAGCAACCCCGGTTTTAGCCCGCTGGCTGCTCGAGATTAAAATGCCAGATCGCCTATTGCAACTTCCTGCTGAGCCAATGCGAACCGACCTTGGCCTCTACAGCGCTAGGCTGCAAGCCTACGTTGACACCGGGCGATTGACCGATGCGGAGAAGTGGATTCAATCGCCGCATCCAGAAATCAGCCCTGTTCTCCTCACTAGTTTGAAGGCAGCCTTCGCCTCCCACGCTGGGCGCAGAGCCGAGGCGACAAGCCTCTGGCAACAAGGTCTGGATCAGGCCAGATCATTCGAGAAATTTGCGGATTGCGTCAATATCCTGGCCGTCGCTGATCGCTTTGGGGAGAAGGACGTATCAGCACGGACCCTTGAAATCATCCTGAAGCTGCCCTCAAACGAATTGCCCTCCAGCCAATCTCTAGAATTCTTGGAGCTTCGGCTCGGAGATCGCCCAGAGTTGCTACGGCGTTTTTGGGAAGACCTCCTGCGCTTCCGGCCATCTGATCCGATTGCAACCGAGCAAACCGCATTTTTGCAAGTGATCTCTGCGACCGCACCGGCCTCCTCCCAGGGTAGTCGCCTTACCGATCCTTTAGTGCAAGCCTATCCAAAGGTTCTGCGTTTTCGCAGCACGCACGCTATGTGTTTAATGAAAGAGAACCAGGATGCCGCAGCTGTCGATATCCTCAAGGCGGCGCCGGTAAACTGGAATGAGGCGCCAGACTGGGACCGGGCCATCTACGCGCTAGCGCTCCACCGGAATCAAAACGTCCGCGATGCACAGTCTCTGGAAAAAGGATTGAGCTTGGATCGGATCAGCCCGTTACGCCGAGAGGCTCTTTCGCGTCTTTCCAAAATTCCCGGTTCCGCCTTCGTCCTCGCAACCCCGTGAAACTACGAGTTCGTTCCCTTTCCCTTCTGCGCCGATTTTGGGCTCTCGCTCTTATTGCGCCGAACCTTCTCGCCCAAGGGCCTTCAGTCGAGTCCGCTAGCCCGGCACCTGTCGGTTCCGACTCATCTCAAGCAGCCGTCTCTTCGTCCGATAGGCCCGCCACTTCCCAGCAGGCCGTCGCTTCTCCCTCTGGCAACTCGGTGCCGAACGACGCCGGGCCCCTTGGCAAAGAGCTACAGTCACTCCTAGAGAAAGCCAACTCGGGCGACACCGCCGCCGCAGTGGAGCTTGGCAACCGGCTCCTCGCTGGCGGCAAGCCCGACATGGCCTCCAATTTTTATCAGAAAGCCGCTGAAGCAAACAATGTGGAAGCCCAGGAGAAACTAGCGCTACTGCTATTGGCTTCCGACAATCCTGCCTTTTGGCCAAACGGACACAGTTGGCTCGACAAAGCGGTTCAGGGAGGCTCAGCCGTTGCCATGGAGAAGCAGGCGGTGATGCTGCTGAACGGCACCAACGGCCGTGAACGCTCAATCGAAGAGGCAATCCGCCTCCTTAACCGCGCGCGCCAGCTACCCGGCGCAAGGGAGACTTTTTTCGTCCTGGGCAACTTGGCTGCTCAAGGGATCGGTATGGCCCAAGATGGGGCCATCGCATTGGCCCACTTTCAAGAAGGCGCGGAGCGCGGCTCTATTCCCTGTCTGATCGCACTTCATAAACTTTACCGCGAAGGAACTATCATTCCAAAAGATGCAGCCAAAGCGGAACAACTCGGCAAACAAGCCAGTGAACAGGGGGATGCGGAGGCAGCCTATCAAATGGCCATTTTTTTTGAAACCCATAAGGATCCGGCGACCCCAGACTGGAAAGAGGCCAGCCGATGGCTGAGACTAGCAAGCGAACGCGGATTCAGCGGCGCCAGCACCCGACTCGCCACGTATGAGATGAGCGGCAAATTGGGCAAGCCCAATCAAACGGAAGCGGTCCGGCTCTACCGTCTAGCGGCGCAGCAGGGCGACGCAGAGGCCTGCTTTCAGCTCTCGGTGCTCTATCGTGATGGAATTGAAGTGCCACAAGACTCGGTCGCCTCCGCTGGGTGGTGTCGCCTTGCCGCTGAACGAGGACTGGGAGTGGCACAGAACGAATACGGCATCATGCTTGTCAGTGGTGTGGGGCTTACCCGGAATCCCGCGGAGGCTGCCCAGTGGTTCCAACGTGCCGCCCAACAGCAGATTCCAGCGGCGTTCTTCAACTTGGCGGCCCTTCACGAGAATGGGCTCGGCATCCCCGGCAACCCAACCGAGGCACTGCGTCTTTATGAAACCGCAGCGAAAGGAGACCACACCGGGGCCCAGCTCCGGCTCGCCATTCTTCTGAATAGCGGCGCCATCACGGGAGCTGCCGACCCGGTCGGGGCCGCCTATTGGGCCGAGCGCAGCGCCCGCAATGATTCCAACGCAAGTGAACTTTCGAAGCAACTGCGATCTGCTTTGAGCTCTGATCAACTAGGCGAACTTCAGCGCCGCCTTCAGGCCGCAGGACTCGAACTGAGCGGCCGCTGAGAAGAAATTCTGAAAAAGTTTGGCTCGATAGCGTCTCAAGGCTTGATCTCGAAGCAGGTTTCCTGCACTTACTATCTCTTTTCGCGGTTCCGCGAGAATCCCCCCTGATTTACATCAACCTCATGCTCTCAACCCTCTTTTCCCTTCAGTTGACCGCCATGGTCTCCGCTCTCGGTTTGAACACCGATGAGTGGGTTAAGCCCAGCTCGGCCATGGTAGCCCAAGTGCAAGCGATCTCCGACGCCATGGCGGCCGCCGCCAGGGGCGAGCAACCGAAGACTTCGCTGCAAGAATCCATCAACGCCATCAAGGATCTGGCCGACAAAGGTAACGACAAAGACGCCCAATTCGCCATGGGCCTGATCCTTCAGCAGAGCAACCAGTCGGGAGCCCTGGAGCAAGCTCTTGATTATTATAAGAAGGCTGCGGACAGCGGTCAGCTTCACGCCATGAACAACTGGGGCTTCATCTCCGCTGCCTCCAGCCAAGACGAAGGCAAAGTAAAGGAAGGCATTGCCTCCATCAAAGCCGCTGCCGACAAGGGCTTCAACCCGGCTCGCCGCAACATGGCCGCCTTCATTTTGCGCGGCGCAGCAGGTCAGAAGCAGGATCCAGCCGCAGCTCTTAAACTCCTTGAGGACGCCGCTAATGACAAGGACGACCAGGCCCAGTTTGAGCTGGCCCAATTCTACCTGGGCGGCGGAGGCGAGTCGCTAAAAAATGACGACAAAGCCTGGGATTGGCTCAATAAGGCAGCTGACTCCGGCAACCCCAACGCACTCGCGGCGTTGGGTTCCGTGCTGTTCGACGGAAAAAAGTTCGGATCTAAAGAAATCAAAGCTGACGAAAAAAAGGCGGTCGAGAAGTTCACCAAGTTGGCGGATCAAGGCGTTCCGGCGGGCCTTCGCATCATGGCAGAACTTCACCAAGAAGGCCTGGCCGGAGTGTCTAAGGATTTCACCAAGGCGCTCAGCTATTTTGTAAAGGCTGCTCAAGGAAACGACTCTGTCGCTCAGGTTCGGTTGGCTTCAATCTACAATGATGGTATCGATTTGGATCCCGCAGACTCCAAGGTCGAAGTAGCTCCGAATCCCGCTGCCGCCTTGGAACTCTATCGTTTGGCAGCCCAGAATGGGGTCCCGCTCGCCATCTACAACGTTGGCACTTTCTACGAAGCTGGCCGTGCGGTGGACCGGGACATGCAAAAAGCCTTTGCCTACTTCCTCCAATCCGCCGTCGATGGCTTTCTTCTCGGCATGCAGAAGGCAGGGGTTTATTATCTCAACGGCGCAGGCACGCTCCGTGATCCTGTTGCCGCCACGAGTTGGTTCACCAGGACCGCGGCAGCCGGCCTGCCCGAAGGTCTATTGAGCTTGGGCCTTATGGCCGAGAACGGCCTGTTCATGGGAGCGGCCGATACCACCCCGTTCCGCACTGCGGCCGACCAGTACCAGAAGGCCGCTGACGCACCATCCGCCGCTGATGCCCTTCGAGTGGAAGCCTTGTTGCGCTTAGGCAACCTTTACGCCCGCGGCCTCATGGTTCCTGCCGGTTCTCAGGCTCAACCTGAGCCCGACAAGGCCTACACATACTTCAAGCAAGCTTCTGATATCGTTCCGGCCAATACTCAACTGAAGGCGATCGTCGATGATACCGCAAAACAGTTGACCGAAGATCAAAGGACTAAGGCCAACGCCGCTGCCGAGCAGATGAAAAAGGACCGGGAAGCCAAGAAGCAGACCGCAGCTGCCGGTCAAACCTCGCCCGCCGCCGCCGCTACGGCCGCCAACCCCGCTCCGGCCGCCACCACCCCGGCTGCGACCCCGTCCTCTCCAGACACCGCGCCTGCCACCCCGGCCTCCCCGACCACCCCGGCTGCTGACTCGGCGAAGAAGCCCGGCGGCTTTCGGATCCCCGGTATTGGCCGCTAAACGAACCGACATTAGCTGTTTATAGGGAAGGGCCGCGCGACAAGATCGTCCGCGGCCCTTCTTGTATCCTTTTGCGAAACTCGGTTGCTTAAGAATCCACTTCGACCAACTCCGCCTCTTGGATAGTCTCCGCCGACTCAGGGTTGGCCCCTGAGAGCGGTTTGAACCTAGAGTAGTGAAACGCAACCTCGCAATTCCGCCCAAAGGATGGGTTCACGACTTCCTCCAGCAAGAACCCCAACCCGATGACGCCAGTCAGGCCATTGGGCAGTTCCCCCATCCACCGGATCGTGTAAGTCTCGCCTTCGACGGGCACATGGTCGCCCCACTCGTAAAAATGGGCCGGAAACTTCCCGTTCACGCAGACCACCTTCTGTCCGACATACCAGTCCATGGTGCCGCTGTGACATCAAGCTATCTCCTTTCCGCTCCACAAGGAACCAAAAAATGTTCATCACGGCGCTTCCCTTACGTGATATCTTCCCCTTCCCCGTCCCACTTTCTACGTGAGCGCCTCCATCATTTGCTTCGCCAACATCAAGGGAGGGGTCGGTAAGACCACTCTGACGATCAACGTCGCTCATGCACTCGCCACCGAGTTGCAGCAACGCGTTCTCGTGGTGGACATGGATCCGCAAATCAACGCCACTACCGCCCTGCTCCCGTTCAACGTTTCTCAATCCGTCCGCGAGACGCACGGCTCCGTTTACCAGTTCTTCGACCAGCGAGGCCCCGGGAAAGGGCTCGATGCCCACACCTTGCAGCGTCCAAAGCCGGTTCGACCGGTTTCTACAGGCAAAGGTTTCGACCTTATCCCCGGTGCTTTGGACACCGCGTTTCTCGAACTGCGTCTGCCCGGGGACACCCCGCCGCTTAACTTCAACGCACTGAGCGACGGCTTGAAAGCCGCTGGGGTCCTAGATCGCTACGATCATATCCTCATCGATACGCCTCCAACGCCGTCCTTTTATTTGGTTGCCGCCCTCAAAGCTGCGACCCACTTTGTGATCCCCACTCGTCACGACCACCTTTCCGTCCAGGGCGTTGGCCTGTTTGCCCGCGTTTTCAGAGCACTGTGTGAGCACCAGGACTTCGGCATCACAGCCAAGCCATTGGGCGTCGTCCTCACCCTGACCCAGAATCCCGCTCAGGAAAGGGAGGGCCGGGAAAGGTTGGAGAAGAGCGCCAGAGATCCCAATCTGTTTCGGCCAGAAATCTTCGAAGTCTTCGATGGCTGTTTGCCCCTTTGTGCGGCGATCACCCGGGATCAGGCGGATCAGCGGCTCATCAAGGAATTGCGGAAGTCCGCGTCCGTGGACAACGCCTTGGTCGAGCTGCGAAAGATCACTGGAGAATTGTCCCGCAAACTCGCAAGATAAGGTCAGATAGGCAAACCGACGCATGGGCAAACCGGATCCAGCGGCCACCGTGGCCAGAGAGTTGAAGCTGCTGTTCCGCAGCTATCCGGACGTTTCCTTGGACGAGCTGGCATCCGCCTTGCAACCGCAGGCTATTTCGGCCCCACCCCCTGTGGAATCTTGGGAGAATCATGTGGCAGCTATCCTCAATTGCGCCGCCGCCTTTGGCAATGCTCGGCTCTTCACCTCTAAGAAAGAAGCGCTTGGAATCCTTTCCACTGAACTCGGCATACCCTCCTCTTGGATCAACCTAACATGGAGTCAGTTACCCAGCGTCGCCGCGGCCGCCCTGCTCCGCCATGGGCCCGGCAAAGCCTCGGAAATCATGCTGCGTTACCAGTTCCCCAGCCCGGGGCGGACCGCCACGCGCCGGAATTCGCGGATTGACGAGACGGTGGCTGCCACCATCGGCATCATCAACGCCAAGCACACCTGATGCAGCCAGTCGGGTCCAATTGGTCGCACCTGCAAGAATTCGCCCGGCGCTTCAGCCTCGCGGAGAACGCCGCCCAACCCGAGATACGAGCGCTCTTCGAGCCATCCATTGAGTTTGCTGCCTGTCTCATCGACATGGTGGGTGAGCTGGACGCGCGTTGGGAACACATTAACGGGTTCGATCGACAGAACGCTCGGGACAACTTGATGCGCGCCGCTCAACACATTCTTGAAGCCGTCATCGCTGCGTTGGCCGGGATGTATGCCAGCGCAAATGTGATTTACCGCCTCAGCGTCGAATCCGTCTTGCAATCTACCTACTCTGACGAGGAGATGCTGGACCGTCTGGGTCCCGGCCGGAGAGACACAATCGTGCAGAATGACTGGGACCTCGGCGCGAGCGACTACCGCCGCGTCCTCCTACAGACAAGCTCTCTGCGCCATCCCGCGAATCGCCTGTATACGATCTATCGATCCCTCTCCAAAGTGGCGCATGGCGACTTGAAGCTTTTCGCGAGCCTGGACCAGCATTTGCACGCGTTGCCTCGCTACTTTCCGAAGGAGGCTCACGACCTCCAAGCGCTCATGCGGGAAGGAAACGCCGCCGCCGGAGTTCTGATCCGCAAACACTTCCGTTCCCTCTTCACGGCGGCCAATCTGGAACGTGTAGCCAATTTTGACGAAACCGTCCGCAAACTCCAGCCAGGCTCTGTGTGAGAGCCAAATAGCCCGAGTAGTTCCCATACCAGATCGCTTGAGCAATAACCCGAAGCGTTATTTCCTCTTCGGCGCCGCGCCCACTCCGGCATCGATTGACTGTTCACCTGGCTTGGGCAGTTTGGCTTTTACCGCCTCCCACGCTGGATTCAGCGTCGCGGCGCGGATCACGAAGTTGCGCAGCTGTATCGATTGCCCCGCCGCAGTGAAGCCCGGCGCTAGCTTCGGCGTGGTAAATAGAGGATCGCTCCCCCAAGCGATCAAGTCATCCACTTGGCCCAGCATGGTATCCCCCACCATTTCTAGGTGGATCTTGTGCCAAGTTCCCGGTTCGAACTTCCGCGAAAACACGGCAAAGGTGATCGCCTTGTCTGGCCCACGGTGGTCGTTGTCATCCCGGCGAATGGTCACCGTGTTGCCCGTGATCGCGATTCGCGCCATGTGGTCCTTCACTGCGTTAATGGTCAAACTGGTCGACTTCGCCCCGGAGAAACAGAATTCCGCGTCGATGACAAAGTCGGTCAACTTCTGATTGAGCCGGATCACCGCCCCATGTTTGTCTTCGGGCAGCTCCGAACCTCGCCAAGCGCCATCAATCGCCTCCCACTTTCCTTTGGCGGCCTTCCATTCCGCCCCCGGCGTCGAGTCGAGCTTGTTTTCGTAAAGGACCTCACCGGGGATTGCCAGCTTGGGTTCGTCCGCCGCCAACGCGACATGGGTCCAACAGAAGGGTAGAAGAAGAAGGCCAAGAGGAGTTTTCATCGACTTCGTCAAACCCTTCTCATCGATAAAAGTCGCTAATTTCTAGTTTTTCAGAAGAATTCTCTTGATTACTTAATGTAAGTTAACATTTTGGATCGTACGGAGTTTCCTCATGAGCACGTTGTCGCCTTCCCGCCTCCCTGAAACTGTGGATGACCTCGCCACCCTGGCCCTGCGGCTTATCTCCCGCCTGACCTGGCAAGGGCAGCACGACAACGCTCTCGGGATCCGTCAAGCCCTTGAACCTGCCTTGATCCGGCACCGGGAGTACTTGGCCTTGCGCACGGAACCATCTAAAATTCTCATCCCTGCTGTGCATCGGGCCGACGCCGCAATCGTCCGCTTCATTGGTTTGTGCAAAGCTTCGCTACGTTCTTCCCTTGGCCGCCGCTGGAACGCCACGTGGGCAGAAGCTGGCTTTGGTGACGGGACCTTGGCGGTTCCAGCATCGTTCCGAGGCCGGGAAAAGCTCTTGAAAGACCTTCGCGATTTTTTAAGGACCCACCCGGATCTGGAATCTACGGATGGAGACATTTCCGCGGTCAAGGCCGAACAGCTGCTGGCCTCGCTACACGCGGTGCGGATGACCCTGCACCATCACGCTGCCCGGCAACGCGCCGCGCAAGTGGCGCGGCGGCGGGCCTGCACGGCCTTGCGCAAACGCCTCCGCATGACGGTGGGCCGCGCCCCGGGTCCGCTTTCCTGAGCTCTGGAATTGCATTGGACGGGGATGGTTTTCGCTCGCGCCCCGTCCGCAGCCGTGTTTGGTGGTTCCATGCGTGGCAAGATGCAGCTCGGTTTTAACCTCCTTGGATTTGTCGTCTTCGCATACTTCGCGTGGTTGCAGCGCGAGGACGACAATCCGGCGATTTACGCGAACCCGAGCTTAGTCGATGTCTGGGCTTGGATCGTGTTTTACGGCCTTATCGCTCTTCTCTTTCTGCTTGGCGTGTTCCGGCGGTTTCCTTGGCCGCTCTTCGCCGTTGCCGTGGCCTTCTGTGTGTTTGAACTGGCGGCAACCGGACCAGGTCTGATCCAGAATCTGACGGGTGGCGAGTTCACCATGACCAAGAAATCGATGAACCCCGGTCATGCGGAGGTGGAACAAAGCCGCGAATTCTTCGGCGCAGTCATCGCTTTGTTGGGCTCCGGATTTCTCTGGTGGCAGAGAAGCCTTGTCTCAAAACCCGCATCGCGCTAATTCATGAAAACACTTTCTGTATTGGCCGCTATATACTGCTGGGTCGGCCTCGCCAGCGCAACGGATCTCAAACCCACCGGCGAAGGCATCGAGATCGCCGCCGGCAGCCTGGGAAGATTCACCCTCGGATATCCGGAATTCGATCCGCCTCACAAGAGAATTGAGGTCAAGGCCACGGGCGCGAAGGCAGAGGTGCTCTATGAAGGCGGAGCGGAATGCTCGGTCGAGGTCGACGGGAACGAGGTGCAGTTGACCTTCCAGGGCGTCGCAATCGACGTCAAGTCGTGGAAGATGGCTATGCTGATCGACATCAGCTTTGGAAAGGGCGGCACCTGGAAAATCAGCGATAGCTCTGGGACGTTCCCCAGCTCGAAGGCCACACCACCGCAGATCGCCAGCCTGCACGGCACCAACTTCGAACTGAAGAATGCTCAGGGCCAAAGCCTGTCCATCACGGCTCCAGAGTTTTCCTTTCAGCAGCTGACCGACAACCGGGAGTGGAACTGGGCCGTTTACAATTGGCAGTTCTTTGTTCCTCACGCTCCGGATCGCACCACGTCAAAGCTCCGGGTCACCACGGACCTGAGCGCTAGTGCCATATTGATCGATCCCTTCGGGCAGAGCACTAAGGATCAGTTCCCGGCGAAGCTCAAGAGCCTTCAGGAACTTCAGGTAGATTTGGAAGCCGATCGCGCCTATTATGCAGGAATTCACCAGCCGACCTTCGACCGATTTGGCGGTCTGCCCGAAAGCGGTGCCAAGCTGGGACTCAAGCAAACCGGCTTCTTCCACGTCGAACGCAAAGAAGGTAAATGGTGGCTGGTCGATCCCGACGGCAATGCCTTCTTTCATCTTGGTGTTTGCGGCTTCGCCCCCAATGATGATTACACCTATGTCAAAGGCCGGGAAGCGATTTACGAGTGGCTTCCCAAAGCGGACGGAGAGTTCGCAAGCGCCTTCCGGCCGGGAGATGGTGATGCGCATTTCTCTTTCTATCTAGCGAACGCGATCCGGAAGTTTTCCGCGCCCTATGATTACGACGCGCACGCCAGCCGGATGATGGAGCGGTGCCGAAAATGGGGTTTCAACTCCATCGGCGCCTTCAGCCCAGTGCCGCCCTCGGCTCACGTCAAAGCCAGCTTTCCCTATGTGGCTCATCTCCCCATCAATCAGTGGGAAGGCCTGCCCCGCATCCCCGGCGCCCACGAGGTCTGGGATCCTTTTGATCCCGCCACCGAGCGCAAGATCGCGGAGAATTTGGCCAAGGAACTTCCCGGACGAGCCAACGATCCTCTGCTCATCGGCTGGTTCATTGTCAATGAGCCACGGTTCGACGAATTGCCACGCGTCATTCCGGCTTTAGATGGCAAACATGCCTGCAAAATGCGCTTGGTCGATTCCTTGCGGACAAGATATCAAACCATCGAGGCCTTCCGGGCAGCCTGGCAGTCGCAAGCCGCCTCATTCGAATCCTTGCTCGATAGCGGACTCGCGGTCACTACGGATGCGGCCAAAGCCGACGTGCGCGTTTTCGTGCATCACTTTTTGGAAAGCTATTTTGCCCAGCTCGAAACACATTTCCGGAAACACGATCCCCACCACCTGCTCCTGGGCTGTCGGCTGCAACCGGTCACCATAGAAGACGAGACCCTCTGCCGCATCATGGGCCAGCATCTCGACGTCATCTCCTATAATTATTACACGTTCGGCGTGGACACCGCGGAGCTGCGCCGTTATCACGATTGGTCCGGGCAGAAACCGATGATGTTGAGTGAGTTCTTTTGGGCATCGCCGAAGGACAGCGGATTAATCGGCGGCCGCGAAGTCGATAGCCAGCAGCAACGCGGGTTGGCGTATCGCAATTATGTCGAGCAAAGCGCCTCACTTGGTTTTGTCATTGGGATCGAGTGGTTCACCCTGGTCGATCAAGCGACGACGGGCCGGTGGTTCAGCCAATACAATGGCGAAAGTTACAACACCGGCCTCATCAGCGTCGCCGACCGTCCGTGGAAAGAAATGCTGGCGGAAATGATGAAAACAAACCACGGGATCTACGAACTCCTGCTCGGCGAACGGGAGCCCTTCCGCTGGAACGACGCGCGCTTCCGTTGACTGGAACTCCCGGCCGTTTTCCGGCTTTCATCCGCATGATTCCCCGCCTGGCTCCTCCCCTTCCTGGCCATCGCGGCCGCCTCACCGCGGCACGCGCCGCCTTGCAGCTCTCCACGCTTCTGGTCCCAGGCATCTTGGGGCCTACTACCTCGTCCAGGCTCGCTCTTTTCTTCAAAAAGGGAGCATCGCCATTCCGTATTCCCGCTGGCGTACTCCAGCCAAGCCATGCTGGCGTCGGCCATTGACTGCCTTCTTGGCTAGAAAAGCTGCTCCTCCCCGGCAATGCATGGTTCCCCACCCGGCCCACCGTTTCCAGGCAATCCAGGCGGCGGAGGTCCTGGCGGGCCGAGTCCGGGCATGATGGGGGCCCCCAATTCCGCAGGGAGCCAAAATCCTTCATGATGGCCTCAATTTTCGGCTCGGCGAGCTCGAGTGCCCTGCGGACTTCGTGATGGAAGCAAGAAAGGGCGGGAAAATCTCAACGCACGAGGAGCCGCAGAGGAGAAGATGGATGAATAAACGACACTGAGACCCAATCTCAGATTTCGCTTGCAGAGATTGAGTCTCTATCTCAAAGTCCTTCAACCCTCCTCCTTCCCCGTATGTCGCAACTGCATCCTTCGGATACGTCCATCCTGCTCGGCGATGCCGGCACCGTGATCTGCAATTGTGAGCGCATCACGGAATTGGAGATCCGAACGGCGATCGTAGTGGGCAAGGCTGCTTCGGTGGAAGAAGTCAGCCTCAAGACCCGCGCCGGGACGGCGTGCCGGGCCTGTCACTGCCGCATCAACAGAATCCTCGAAGGCAAGCCCGCCAAGTGCGGCGGTCCTTGCAGCCGATGCGACGATTGCGGGTGCATCGCTGCGCTCTGCGCCTGTCAGAATGGGTGACTTGGACCGTTGCTGCGGACAACAACGTCAATTCTATCCCCAGAACTTGAGCGAATTGCGCCGGAGTTTCCGACCGCACGGAGTCCGTGATGGACAGACGCACTTCCTTCGTGTTGGATCAAGCGAAGGACTCGGGAGCACATCTGCAGTGCGGCCCACGTTCGCAGGCCCTGAACCCCCACGCCATGAAATCACCACTCCCGCTTGCCAGTCTGCTGGTGCTTTTCCTTCTCTCTCTTCCGTCGGAATCAAGGGCGCAAGGCGAGAAACCCAAAATTGATGATGTCCCGAGTGAGGCGCGGGGATTTCGCGGCATGCTGGTGGGCCAAGTCGTCGAAGTGAAGGGTTCCACCCTGACGGTTACCGTTCAAAAAGTTGGGAAGGTTCTGAAAAAGAGCGAAGCTACGCAGGCAGAAAGCTTGGTCGGCAAAACCTTTGAGATTCGGGGCTTCAAGGATGCAGCTCGAGATCTCTTGCGGGAATTACAGGCCGGGGAACGGGTGGAATTTGGTGCCGAGGCCGGGAGCGGCAGGCTTGAGCCCATCGTCGGCATCCATCGCTCCGAGGCTGGAACTCAGAAGCCCGATGGCGGCAAGAAAGCGGGGGGCAAGAAGCCCGGGGCGAAGGCGGAATCTTGAGAGACAACGACAGATCGTTGGGCAGGAGCATGTTCCGGAAACGCGTACCGAGCGCCTTTCGGTCGAACCGAACCGGCTCACCACGACCGGCCGGTTCAACCAACCATTCAGATCTGTCCCGCAAACTGGACCGAGAATCCGGCCCGCCATGAGAGTTGGCCGGACCACATGCATGTCCAACCAGCGCGATGATCAGCGCGCCGTCACCCTTCCTCGCCTTCGCCAATTTGCGCGGCGAGATAGTTTTCGAGGCCGGTGAGCCGGATGAGGTCGAGTTGGGCTTCGGCCCAGTCGATGCTCTCTTCCGATTCGACGACCATGCGCTCCATCAGGTCCCGGCTGCCGGCGTCCTTCTTTTCCATACAGATTTGGATGGCGTGGTTGTAGGTGGCGACACCCTTCATTTCCAGCGCGAGGCTGTTCTCGATTTGCTCCTTGGGCGATTGTCCGACCTTAATGACGTCGTAACGGGCGATTTCCGGGACGCCGTCGAGGAAGAGGATGCGATCGATGACCTCTTCGGCGTGCTTCATTTCTTCGATGGACTCATCGTAGAAGTGCTTGGCAAGGCGCTCGAGGCCCCAGTTGCTGCACATTTTGGCATTGATGAAATACAGGTTGATGGCGGTCAGCTCGATCGTGAGACCGGCATTCAACGCCTCGATAACTTGTTCGTCGCCCTTCATGAGATTCTGAATACGAATCTACGAAGCGGAGCGGACGCGTCCAGCGATCGTTTCGACTTCTCTCCTCGTGACGAGTCAACCAAGGGCCCGGCGCAAGGTGCCGACGAGCAAGTCCATATCGACCGGCTTGGAGAGAAACCCCATCTCCTGATCGGCGTCGTCGGTCTTCCAATTCTCTTCGTCGCCATCGGAAAGCAGGGCGGTGAGCATGATGACCGGCGTTTTGTGAAGGTCCGGATCCTCGCGAAATTGAAGCAGCACATCGCCACCGTCGAGCTTCGGCATGATGATATCGAGCAGGACGACTTGCGGGCGATAGGCCCGGGCGGTTTCAAGCGCGCGAGACGGATCGTTGACCACCTTGACCTCGAACTCCCCGCTCCGTTCCAGGTTCATTTTCAGCATGTTCGTGAAATGCTGATCGTCATCGACGGCTAAAACCTTGCTTGGCATGTGCACCTCCCTGTGGGTTGACCCGAAGATTTCGACTGATCGCCCGCGAAACCGATTCGGGGAAATGCCGGAAAAATTTCAGCTCCCCGGCTTCGCCGCCGCCCGATGCAGGGCCTCGGCTAATCCCACGGCCGTGGCACAGAGCATCTGCCGGTGGGTCCGGGTGTGGAGGATCGATGGATTGAGCACCATGAGCACTCGCTCGGAAGGCAGACTCAACCCTTGCATGGTGAAGGGCACCAACTCCGGATGGACGTGCAGCGCGATCGACGGGACGATGGTGGCAAAATCTCCGTAAAGCGCGAGTTGGGCGGACTCCACCCAGGTGTCCGTGCGGATGGCGACCCGCAGTCCGCCGCTGCGCTCAAGGTGCCGCAGTTCGTTGGCGAATTTCCGGTGGTTGGTGCAGAGAGCGACGGGTAAATCCTGCCGCCAACTCCGGCCCGCGAGCCGGCTGGACTCCACGATGCGTTCGTAAAATTCCTGTCGCATGCAGAGCACGTAATCGTACTGGCCCAGCACCCAGGCGATGCGCCGGTGCCCGTGCGCCGCGCCTCCCCACCAACTCGTGCCCGCTTCCTTGTGAAACCGCGCGAACTCGTCGTCGCTCCACGCCGCCCAACTCCCCAGAGTCTTTTCCAAGGTTTGCTCCACCTCGGGAGCCACCAAGGAGACATCGAGGCCCGGCGCTTCCCGGACCACGGCGTATTGGAAGAGGTGCGAACTCAGCCCGTTGGCCACCTCGTCAATCTCCACTTGCTGGAAGCTGATCTCAGGTTGGCGCGGCTCTCCGAAATCGGCAGCGAGGCTCTGGATCTCCCGGATGGATGGCAGCACGAGCCAGTGAAGCAAGGTGGTGCTGCTGGCTAAGCGAACATTGGGGCCGTGATGGGTGTGCGACTGCCCGAAGGCGTCAAGATCATCGAAAAACCGGCCGACGATATCGATCAATTCGATACCCTCCGGGGTGAGCAATTCCGCCGGACTGGCGCCGGGGCTGGAGTGAGCTCGCAGTAAGTTGACGTTGAGGGCCTTCTGCAAGCGGTCGATCGCCTGAATCATTTTGCGGTGATCCCGGCGCTTTTGTTCGGGGTCGGCGGACTCCGGCATGCGCCCGGCGCCGATCTCTTGGAGAACCCAAAGCTGGTTCAGCGTCATGCTACCGCCTGGGAACCCGGACCGGAGTTGTTCGCGCAAGCTGTGACGACTCATGGATGTTGCTAGGAGCAATATTCACGTACGGGTACGCAATCCCGCAAGATGTTTCGGTGAATCGCCCCCTTGCTTGCGTCAAAGGTCCGGTGACACCGGCATCTCGATCTCGCGCAATGGCCCGCCCCACCGTGGACATTCACGCCCAGGTGCCGATTAATAAGCCTGCCGCTCCGGCCGCGGCAGTTGTGTGGCCAGGTCGACCAACATGAAAAAGCGTCCCTATCTTTATCCCCGCAAGCCCTGCCTCGAATCGAAGATCAAGACCTCGCGCCTTCTTCTCGGTTGGGAGGCCACCGACCCACTCGCGGCACGGCCCATCGGATTTGCCCCTCCGCAAAAGCCCGGCACCGCCCGTCCCGCCAAGCAAGGCCTCGGCCCCGTCTGGCTCAACAATCCGGAGTCTCACTGCATTTGCGTGGCCCCCACCGGCTCCGGCAAAGGGCGCAACAGCCTGATCCCTCACCTCTTGACCTGGAGAGGCTCGGCGGTTGTCGTCGATCCCAAAGGTGAGGCGGCGGCGACCACTGGCCATTACCGGTCCCAAGTCCTCGGCCAAAAGGTCATTTACCTTGATCCGTTCCGCTTGGTGACGCAGACCCCGGACTCGCTGAACCCGCTTGACGTGATCCGCTTTTCGGACAGCTCCCCGGAGGAGTTTGCCCTGACGGCACCGGGCCTGCTGCACCCGGAGTTCGTCGGCTCCACGCGCGATCCGTTCTGGGACAACAACGGGGACAGCCTGATCAGTGGCTTGATCTGCCACATGCTCGTCAGCGGCGAGCCGGAAGACCGGCACTTCCCGAAGCTTCGGGATTATTTGATGTGCGACGATGTCCACTACAGCCTCGCGGTTTTGCTCGATACCAAGGGCAAGCAGATGCCGCGCATGGCGTATGGGAACATCTCCAGCTTTGTCTCCACCGTCGAGCAAACCCGGAGCGGAATTCTCGCCACCGCCCAACAGCACCTCCGCATCCTCGCGGACCCGGCGGTGGTGCAAGGATTGAGCACCACCAGCTTCGATCTCGACGCGTTCCAACAGGGCGAGCCGATGACGATTTATCTCATCCTACCCGTGACCCGGCTGCACTCCCACGGGATGTTGCTGCGGAACTGGCTGAGCGCTCTGTTCACCATCGCGATGTCCCGGGAAGTCCTCCCGGCGGTCTCGACGATGTTCTTCGTGGATGAAGTGGGCGCCCTCGGGCAAATGGATCAGCTTCGCACCGCCTTCACGGTGATGCGCGGCTACGGCGTGCGGGTGTTCATCTACTTGCAGGATCTCACCCAATTGAAGCGGATGTTTCCTCAGGACTGGGAAACCGTGGTCAATAACGCCGGCACCATCCAGACCTTCAATCTCAGCAATCACCTGATGGCCCGGCAGATGGGCGAACTCTTCGGGAGCGATCTCCGGCCGGAGGATCTCCTCAAGCTCGGTCCGGACGAGCAGATCGTCCTCTTCCATGGCGGCCGTTGGCAACGCTGTTTGAAAGCAGATTATCTAACCGATCCTCTGTTCAAAGGTCGCTTCCGGGCCAATCCCCGTTACGAATCACGGAACGGGGGGGCCTCCAACTTGCGCCCCTTCTGACACCGGATTCGGCTGGGAAGGATCGCCATCGAGCACCCGGAAAAGCAGATCCCAGAGTTCTCCCGGTTTCGGGATGGAAGTTGGAGCAGGGTTTGCCGTTGGAGGTGCCGGAGACGGTGGACTTGGAGGCGGAGCTCCAGGGCCTGGGAGGCGTTCCAGGCGTTGTTCCGGCGGCCAGGGGGATGCGGGCTGACTCCGGCGGTTTCCCAAGAACCAGTTGTAGAGCCGCGATCCGCCTTCCCGTCCGTAGATTGGAACGATGATGTTTCCGTGGTCGCCCTGCTCGTAGATGGTGAGTTTGGCGGCGCCTCCCGTTTGGTTCACGGCCTCGACGAGTTGTTGGTGCGGCGCCAACGGCACAATGTCATCGATGGCTCCGTGGAACGCCCAGATGGGCAACTTGCCGAGCCGTGCCGCGCTTCGCAAATCTCCATAGCCGCACACCGGGGCAAACGCGGCGAACCGTTCTGGCGCCCGGGCCGCGACTCCCCACGATCCCTGACCGCCGAGACTCACGCCGGTCAGGTAAACCCGGTCGGGATCGATCCGGTAAGTCGCCAGCACTTCTTCGAGCAAGGCCAAGACCGACTCAGGCTCCCAGCCGCCACCGGGGAGTTGCGGCGCCACCATCGCCATCGGGAAATTCGCTTCCGACTTGAGCCGGGAAGGAGGGCCGTAGCGTTTCAGGATTTCCAGGTCCTTCCCTCGCCCGCTGCTTCCGTGCAGAAAGAGCAAGAGCGGCAGCTTTTCCTCTGGCTTCTGAAGGTAGCGCTGCGGCAGGTAGAGCAGATAGCGCCAAGGTTCCTGAGAACCGGTTTCCACGGATTTCGCCGTCACCGGGGACAATCCGGCCGCCGGAGCCGCAACATCCTGCCCGAAAGCGGAGATTCCAAGTCCGAAACACCCCGCTACGAAAAACTGCCGCCAGGTCCGCCTCATCAGATTTTCGGAAGAGAGTTCCCCAAAACCGCCATCGTCTGCTTCTGAAACTGACGCACCCGTTCCCCCGCCGCTTCGGCCTTCGCTTTGGCGGCCGCTGGGTCCGCGGCCATCGCCAACACAGTGGGGGCTACCCGAGCCACCGCCGCTTCGTCGTCGAGATCGAACAACCAGTCACCAAGCCCAATGTCTTCCCACATATACCCTTTGGACGTCTGTTCCGCCCAACGGCACACAACCGCCGGGATGCCATTTCCGATGCACATGATTGGGCTGTGCATCTCGTTCCCAAACAGCCCGGCGGAGCGGACATATGTGCTCAGCGCTTCCGCCGTCAGCCAGTAATTCGGCTTCCATACCACCCGGGAGCGGACGTCCGCTGGAAGCGGATCAAGCAACAATTCCTTGCCGACCTGCATCTGGGTCCGGTCTTCCGGACAAAGCAGAATTTTCATCGGCGTCTCCCGGATCACCGCGAGGATCGCGTCGCGCAACGGCCGGTGGTCGTGCTCTTTCAGCTCGTCGTTCCGCGCCTGCTTCACCGGGTCCGGAGCAGCCTGCTTTTCGGGAATCGTCCAATACGGCGTGTAGCGCAGTCGCGGAATGCAGCAGAGAAACCGTCCCGGCTCCAGGCCGTTCGCGCTCAAGAAAGCGTCGGCCGCAGCGTCATCGCGCAGATCCACCGCGAACGCCGCATCCGGGGCGAAGCCCAGCACCGGACAGGTCGCCCCTTTCGACTTAGCGAACGCAAGGGAACGGGAATCCCGGAAAAAGACGAATTGGGCGGCGTTAAAGAGTTCGATCGTTTTCGCCAGGGTGGCGTTCGCTGCCTCTGTTGTGGCGGTCGATCCCTTGGAACCAAAGGTGATCCCGTACACTCCGAACGGCTTGCCGGTCTTTTCGTGCCAACGGCGCACCTCTTTCTCGCCGACCAACGACGGGCCCGATCCGTGGAGCAAGAAATCCCCGTCGCGAAAGGCCGTCTCGATTTCCGCCGCGCTCTGCAAAATCCGCAACTTCGGAAACCGCGCGAGCAACATGCGGTCCACGCCATTGTCAACCCGGCTCGGCCAAAGCGAGATTTCTGCGTCCGGCAAATATTGCTCCAGGAGGCGCAAAATCCCCGGTGTGTGAGCGATGTCCCCAATATTGACCGTCTGCCACGAGGAACGCAAAACGATACGCGGGGCTCGCCCCTTCTCGGCAGCGATCGACTGAAGCGCGCAGGCGAGAGTGGCGGCAAAAAGGAAACGGCGGCGATCCATCAGGGACCAAAGCTCACCCGACCCGTTTTTCAATCCGCGCGTAAGCGTTGTGATTGTGGATCGACTCGAAATTTTCAGCCTCGACTCGGTACCACGTGATATTCGGCTGCTGATCCGAGCGAGCGGCCACGTTACGGACCAAATCCTCGACAAAGACGGGGTTGTCGTAGGCTTGCTCGGTGACGGCCTTTTCGTCGGGCCGCTTCAACACGCTGTAGAGTTCCGCGCTGCCGCAACGCTCCACGAGGCGGATGAGATCCTCAATCCAGATCGGCTTCAGAGAGCGCACCGAGTAGGTGACGAGGCCCCGTTGGTTGTGGGCGCCGCGGTCGCTAATCGCTTTGGAACAGGGGCAAAGCGTGGTCACCGGAACTTTCACGGTGATCACAAAATCGATGTCGTGAACCCCATCCGCCTCGAGTTCAAAGGAGACTTCGTAGTCGATCAATCCCGCTTTTCCGGTGACCGGAGCGGCTTTGCGCATGAAATACGGAAACGTGAACTCGACGTGTGACCGGCGCGCATTGAGGCGGGCGAGGAGTTCCAGGGGAATCGCCTGGATGGTGTGGACATCGAGCTCCGGGCCGTGAGAATTGAGCACCTCCACGAACCGACTCATGTGGGTCCCTTTGTATTCGTGCGGCAAATCCACCGCCAACGAAACCGTTGCCACAGTGTGCTGCTCAGTCCGCGCTTTGTCCCGGACCTTGACCGGGAAACGCAGACTTTTAACCCCAACCCGATCTATCGCGATCTTGCGCGAGTCAGGCTGATTCTGGGTATCGGACAACTCCTCCATGGCCGAGGAAGGCATACAAGCGGGATTCATTCTCGCGACAGCATACGAACCTGCGCGAACGCTGGAAACTAGCCGGAGGAGAAATCGAATCGGGCGTAAGCAACGCCCCTCGCGCAAATTAGCGCATCACGTTGATGGAACGGGCGCGCTTGATCTCGCGGGTGATGCGACGATGAAGCTTAGCGGAAATCCCGGTGACGCGGCGCGGGTAAATCTTGCCAGTTTCCGTCACGAACTTGCTAAGGAACTCCGGGTGCTTGACGCTGATTTTCGCAGCCGGGATATCAAGACGCCGACGTGGCATCTTCTTGTTTGAGCGGCGCAGATTAGCAAGCCTTTGACGAGTCTTCGGGACCATGACGTGACGGGGATCAGGACAAAAATTACTTTTTCTCGCGGTGAAGCGTTCTCCGGTTCAAGAAGGGATTAAACTTCACCTTCTCCAACCGCCCCGGGGTACGGAGGCTCTTCTTGTTCCGCTTGGTCACGTACTGCGAGGCGGTTTTCCCTTCCGCGCGCGCTTCGGTGCATTCCAGAATGATAATCTCCCGTGGCATGAGGATCGTCAGACTAAACGGTTTTTAATCGTTGTCAACCGGTTCTCCCTCTTCATTCCCATCCATGAGACCGAAAAGTGAGCGGGTCGGCCGACCATACCCGCGAGTTCCGTAGCCGTTCTGTTGCTCAAGCTTCTCTTGGCATTCCACCGTCAGGCGCGCGAACGGGATCGCTTCCAGGCGAGCTTCCGGAATCGGCTGCCCGCTCATCTCGCAAATTCCATAGCTGCCATCCTCGACGCGCTTCAACGCCTCTTGGATTTCGTAGAGGGCGTCTTGCTCCTGGGAAAGAAGGTTCAGCGCAAAATCCCGGTCGTAGGCATCGCTCCCCGCGTCCGCCTGGTGCATCCCGAACGCGGAAGCCTCACTCCCCTCCGCCCGGGAACGCAGATTATCCTGCGCCACCCCAGCCATCGCGTCCAGCAGGTGATCCTGGAGCTCCAGCAAGCGCTGATGCTGCGCCTGGATGAAGGCCGTGCGCTCGGGGGACGGGGTTCCGGTCACGCCCGATTCAGGCGAGTTGGCGGATTTCGGCTTCGACTCTTTGTCTTTTTTCACTGCGTCGCTCTTGGATGGTTGGACCCGGATTTGCCGGGCTGGCGGCTTTTTCCGCAAAAGGCGCCTTATGTACCTGGATTCACTTCCCCTGGCAACCCAAAAACCGTTTCATCCTCACAACCAGGCCCCCCGGCGTACGGACCCTTAGTGAAAGTAAATCCTATCCACCATGAGCTTGATCACGCTTGGCGGGAGCTTGGCGTGATATTCGAGCTCTTCCTGGCTGTAAAACGGCCGCGAATCGATGATTCGTTGCGCTAGTTTCGGACCGATCCCCGGCAACCGCTGCAACTCCTCGAAGGTCGCGTGATTGATATCGATCGAAGTGTAGTAGTAACCATGGTCGTGACCGTGATCATGGTGGTGATGGGAATCATGCCCGTGCCAGTCATGATAGGGGTCGTCGTGGAACCCGGACGTTGAGGAATCCGCCTCCACCAACGAATGATGCTCCTGAGAATCGTATGGTCCCTCGGGAGATCCGCCCGGCTCCGGGGCAAGCTCCGGGTCTGGGGCCGGCAGACGGGCGAGTTCCTCCAAACGCCGGGCGTGTTCTTCCTGGCGACGCTTCTCCTCGGCCTCGGCGCGACGGCGACGGCCGCGCTCCTGGAACCAGGCGATCCAAATGCAAGCCTCGTAGAGCGCCACCATGGGACCGCCGAGCAGAATCAAAGTGATCGGGTCAGGCGGAGTCAGCACGGCCGCTACGAAAAGGATGATCATGATCGCGTAGGAACGCGAATTCGCCATCGCTTCGTAGGAGAGCAGCTCCAGCGAGATGAGCACGAAAATGATGACTGGGAGCTGGAACGCCAACCCGAATACCACGACCACCTGAGTCACGAACTCAATGTAGTAGCCAACCCGCCAGCCGCCGTAGAGCCCGTGCTGCACGTTCCACTCCACCAACCAGCGCAAGGCGAACGGCAATCCGATCCGGAACGCGAAAAACGCGCCGAACAAGAAGAGAAGGAACGAGGCCACCAGCGCGGGAAAAACGGCTTTCTTTTCGGATTGCCGCAGCCCTGGCAAAATGAATTCCACGGCGAACCAAAGGAGCAACGGCAGCGCCGCAACAATGGCCGAGAAGAAGACAAGCTTGATGACGATCATGAGGCCCTCGGAAGGCGTGAAGGTCTCCATCACCAGCACTTGCCGAGTCGATAGCCGCCGCATGTCGGCGGATTTCACATCGCCGGACGGGGTCGGTATCGTCCCCAAAATCATGTCCGTCTTCGCGGAGATCTCGACGCCGTCCGCGATTTGCAGCGTGGTGACGCCGACCTGGACATCTTCCGAAACGACCTCGGCGATCACCCCGCCCTGCATCAGCACGAGCTCTCCGGCATGAAACCGCGGCTCCATCTCGGTGCGCTTCAGGTTGAAGATAGCCGCGATCGCGTCCGGCTTGCCGATCCCGGCCCATTTCACGGGCAACTGGATCAGCTCGACCAGCTGCACATTAAAGACACTGGCAGCGGTCACCGTGACGATGACCGTGACCAGCATCTTGACGAACATAATCCGCAAATCCTCCAGGTGATCGAGGAACGGCTTTTCTTCGGCATCGAACCCATCATCGGCGCCTTTGGGCCGGCGTTGACCGGCTTTGTCGCGCAAATGGAACATCTTCTTGAGGAGACCTTGGACGAACACGACGGGACTGCGGTGGGTTTGGGGATCGGCTGGAAACGGAGGGTCGCTACTTTACGCGATTAACCCAAGAGCGCAAAGTCTTGCGAAGACCGCCAACGAATTCGCGTCGACCAACTCGTTGCGCCGGATCAGATCCCGGATTTCCTCCACGGCAAACGGCCTGACTTCGAGAATATTCTCACCACCGTCCAAGTGCAAACCTTCCCCCGTCGGTTCCACGCCTTCCGCAAGGAACAAATAGCAGTGCTCATCCGTGAATCCCGCCGAACTGAAGTAGTGCCCCAGGGAAACCAGTTTCCCATCCGCCGCCAACCGGTGCCCGGTTTCTTCCCCCAGTTCACGCAGTGCAGCCGCCTCAATCACCGAAAAGTCATCGCGAAAGCTGGGATCATCGATCAGCCCAGCTGGAAATTCCCACAACACCCGCTGCACCGGATATCGCTCCTGGCGGATCATCAGGATGCGTCCGTCCGGCAATCGCGGCGCCACCACCGCTCCGGCGGGACGTCGCGAAACCACCCAGGTGACTTCGCCGATCCGGTCCCGAGTCCGGAAGGTCGCTTGCTCGACGCGGACGTAGCGATGCGAAAAGAGCGTGCTCTCCTCAACCCGCTCCCAACCCACGGAGTCTTCGACCCGGAATGGACGACCTTCGATCATGTTCAGGCGAGAGCACTGCACCACCGCGCCAACTCCGCCGCCACGCCGTTGGGCGAAGGTGCCCCAATGGCTTGACGGGCCTCCAAGGCGTTGCGGACGTTGAACAGCGCGACGACATCCGGCGCGAAGACCTCGCTAAAAGATTGGAACTCTTCCAACGAGAGATCGGGAAATCCGCGCCCTTCCTTGAGCGAAAACGCGGTCAGCTTGCCGACCACCTCATGCGCTTGGCGGAACGGCACGCCCCGCAGCACCAAGTAATCCGCGATATCGGTCGCCAAAAGGAAGGGATCCGCCGCCGCCGCGCTGGTGCGGGCTTCGTTCACCTCCATGGCCGCCACCATTTCCGCGATCACCGGCAGCAACAATTTGATTGTGTCCACGGAATCAAACAGCGGCTCCTTGTCCTCTTGGAGGTCCCGGTTGTAGGTCAGCGGCAGCCCCTTGAGGATCGTCAAGATGCTCATGAGATTGCCGATGAGCCGCCCCGTCTTGCCGCGGGTTAATTCCGCCACGTCCGGATTCTTCTTCTGCGGCATTAGGCTTGAACCCGTGGTGTGCGCGTCGCTCAAGGTCACGAATCCGAACTCCGCCGTGGCCCACAGGATGAGATCCTCCGCCAACCGGGAAAGGTGCACCCCGAGGAGCCCCAGCCCAAAGAGCAGCTCCGCCACGAAATCGCGATCGCTCACCGCGTCCATGGAGTTGCGGGTCACGGCATCGAATTCCAGTTCCCGCGCCACGGCTTCTCGATCGACGACGATCGTGGACCCGGCCAAGGCGCCCGATCCGAGCGGCATCACATTGAGTCGGCGACGGCAATCCGCGATCCGTCCAGCGTCCCGGTCGAGCATTTCCACGTAGGCCAGCAGATGATGCGCGAACAGCACCGGTTGACCCCGTTGCAAGTGGGTGTAGCCCGGCAAGACCGTGTCCGGATAGCGCATTCCCACTTCGACCAACGCCCGCTGCAGGGAACGAAGCGCCGCTTCGATGATTCCGGTTTCCTCGCGGCAAAAGAGTCGGACGTCTAGGGCCACCTGATCGTTCCGGCTCCGGGCGGTGTGCAATTTGGCCCCCGCCGCGCCGATCCGGCTCGTCAATGCGGCCTCGATGTTCATGTGGACGTCTTCCAAGTCCATGGAAAACTCGAACTCCCCTCGCTCGATCTCGTCACGGATCGCCAACAAGCCCGTTTCAATCGAAGCCTGTTCCTCCGCATTCAGCACGCCGGCACGCAACAGCGCGCGGGAATGAGCGATCGAGCCCCGGATATCGTGAGCATAGAGCCGCCAATCAAAGGAGATGGACTCCCCCAGGCGCCTCACCAGATCCGAGGTTTCGCATTCAAACCGGCCTTTCCACATGGTGCGCGACGCTACACCGGGGAAGCGCAAACACAACCCCGCGACGCAAAGGGGTTTTCGGAGGCATTATTGGCGAGTGCAGCCGCCGGTGGCGCGAAACTGCTCGCACTCGGCCTCGATCCGCACGCCTTTGGTGGAGGGCGTAAAACCGAGCCGGCGGGTGATGCAATCCCCCAGAATCTCCAGGTGCGGATCTTCGAACTCGACCACCCGGCGGCAATTCAAGCAGATCAGGTGATTGTGATGGGGATGGTCGATGAAGTTCGGGTCGTAACAGGTTTGATCCCGGCCCAAATCGATTTCCCGGAGCAACCCGCTCTCCACCAGCAGGTTCAGGGTGCGGTACAAAGTAGCTCGCGAGGTCGAGGGATCGATGTTCTTCGCCATCTCCCATAGTTCATCTGCCGTGAAGTGTTCCTTTGTCCCAAACGCGGCTTCGATGATGACATCGCGTTGCGTGGTCCGCCGCAAGCCTTTGAGCTGCAGGAACGCGTCAATTTTTTCGTTGAGAGCAGCTTCCACCTGAATCAACTATCGCGGTCTGCCCGCTTCCGTCAATTGGACAGAGCGATCTGATTGATGTCAGCGTGAGATTCGACCCGCCATGGGCTCTCCTCCCCCCATTCCGCCCCGCCACTGGCGGCTCTGGATCAACCTTACCCTCCTCCTCGCCGGGGTGTGCGCCTGCGCATCGCTCTGTCTCCGCCCGGTCCCGGAGAAATTGCCGCCACGCCCCGTCCCCCGGATCGGCCTGCTCCTCGCCGGGACGCCAAGGGACGCGCAAACACTGCTGCGAGGCGGCTTGGCCCTCCCCTCGCCCTGGGATTTGGCGCGGGTGCCGGTCGTCACGCAACTCGACTACCCGCTCGGAAGCGAGGCGGGCGCCCTCACTTACAACGCCAGGCCGTTTCGCGAAGTAGACCATCTGGCGGACGATTTGAACGGCATCGGTGGCCAAAATTCCGATTTGGGAGATCCGGTCTACGCGGCGGGGGACGGGTTGGTCATCTTCGCCGGGGAGGCTGGGGGCGGTTGGGGCAAAGTCGTGATGCTGCAACACCGGGACCAGGCTGGTGATTTTTTTCAAACATTCTACGGACACCTGGACGCTTTCACGGTGAAGCCCGGAGAACTGGTGGCCCGAGGCGCGACTCTGGGAACCGTGGGCACCGCCAACGGCCAATACTACGCCCACCTTCATTTTGAAATCCGCCGCGGCTTTCACCTGGATTTGGGCTCGGGATACTCGCCTTTCCCGCTAAACCGCCTCAATCCCGCAGAAACCCTCCGGGCGATGGCGCGACCGGATCCATCCCGGCTGCACCCCTCCCCCGGACAAGCGAACGATCCGGGGAGGCAGCGAAGAGAATAAAAAAGGTCTGTCAGAGAACCACGGCAATGCCGGAACAGCTGCCGTTGCTTCCGTCAGGACCTGGCGGGGTTCACCGGCCGACACTCCATGGCCCCTGACAGATTCAGGTAATGTGCGCACGGATTTGGCGTCGAACAACCGTTTCCTGCAATGAAAAAAAATCCGAACGGAGATTGCATCTTTTTTGGCATTGTGTTTGAAAAGGGACCCAGCTAAAACTTAGGCCAGCCGGAATCAACCGGACAGCCTCCGGGCTCCGCTGCGCCTCATTTCGACCCTCAGATCCCATCCGAACCGTTCATGGAAGCTTGGAAAGTCATTTTGCTCGTTGCCGTGCTGCCAACCATCGGCTCCATCGCGCTGTCGTTCATGAATAAGGCGACTCTGTTGGAAACGATCGAGACGCGCAGCGTGCAGGAGACTAAGGTCGCCGAGGGCAAAAAGGCGCTGGAGAAAGCCAAGGAGGAGCTCGCTAAATTGGAAAGCGATGCCAAGAACTTGGAACAGGAAGCTGAGTTGATGGGCTCGGATCTTATCGGCTTGAAGACCGATATCACGGAGCAGGAGCTGATCATTCAATCCCTGACGGACAACATCGCGGCAGCGGATACCCGGATCGCCAAGATCGAAGAGGTCAAAAGGCTGTTCGTGGAGATTGATGCAGTGAACCAGAAGATCGCGGCCGCCACGGCCGAGGTAGCCGCCTTGCAAAACAACGTGGCCAAAGCGGAAGAATCCTTGGTTTCAGCAAACGTTCGCAAGCAGGAGAGCGAGATTCAGATCGAGCGCATGGATGCCATGGCAAAATTTCGCAAGACCGGTGCCATCTGGAGCGATATCAACACGAAAGTCAAGTCCGCCTACAACGACTGGGGCTTCGTCATCATCGGAGCCGGCGATGCCCAAGGCTTGGTCCCCGCCGCCACGCTTGACGTGACCCGTCAAGGCAAGCCGATCTGCAAACTTCTCGTCACGGAGGTCGAGGTCAATCAGGCGACGGCAGACATCATCACGGCCACCCTGCTTCCTGGTCAAACCGTGCAAGTGGGTGACACCGTTACTAAGAAAGCAAACGTCGCCCTTCCCTGAGCCTGGCCTTTCACCACAGTTTTTCTTTAGCCCTTCTTCGCGTTTATGATCAAGTTCCTAATGGCTTTCGCCATGGCAGCCCTCATCGGAGCGGCGGTTGTCGCCATGATGAACAACAAGAAGCTTGCCACTGAGAAGGTCTTCATCGAACAGCTGACCCAGGAGTTCAACGTCATCAACTCGTCCCGCGACGAATTGGAGCAGAAGAAGGAAACAGCGCGCACCGCCTTCCAATCCGCCGAAACCGCTCACAAAGGAGTGGATGGGGAAAAGGCCACCCTCGAAGACAATCTGCGCCGGAAGAAGGCGGAGGTGGAGCGCCTCACCGCTACGTTCGAGGGTCGCAAGGCTCAAATGGACGAAATCGAGATCCTCGAGAAGAAGATTGAAGGCAAGACCCCCGAGTCCATCACCGCCGAGTACCAGGCGCTCAAGGATCGCAAGGGCGGTTTGGAGAAGGAACTTCAGGCGATTGAGGAACAGGTCGTCAAGGCACAGAACCTCGTGGATCGTTCCCAAGGTCGGATCGATGAGTTGGCCAAGGCAGAAAACAAACGTCGCGAGTCCGTCAAGCTCCAGAGCCTCCAGGCCGATATCATCGCGATCAACCGGGATATGGGCTTCGTCATTATCAACGCTGGCGCTGAACACGGCGTCGCCCCGGAGGCTTCATTGCTCGTCACCCGCGGCAACAATCGGATCGCTCGTCTCCGCATTGTCTCCGTGGAGCCCCAGGTTACCGTGGCTGATATCATGCCCGGTTCCATCATGCCAGGAGCCTCCCTCATGGTGCGGGACAAGGTGATCTTCGACTCTATCCGTTAATCTACCGCTTCTGTTCTTGCTTTTTGCAGGGCCCGGGCCTTACACTAGCGCGGGTCAAAGTCGCTCACTTCCGCTTCTGATGAAAAGCCTTTCTCGCATCCTCCTTGGTCTGGTTTCCACCATCGTCTTCGCTTCGTTGACCAGCTGCGAGACCACGCCAAAGCCTTACGACGATAACTTCAGCACGCTGCCGCAGAATCGCCCGCAGTCTTGGGAGGGGTCCGCCGCGATGGGGGCGTTTATCCCCCAGTCCATGTGAGTCGGCCCGAGAGCCGCTCAACTTAAGCAACCGCTCCAGTCCGGCGCAACCAATCCCGCAACGGGTCAAAGTAGGCGTCTTGACGCTTGGCGCTGTCCGGAATGCTCAAGCCGGGGGAATCTGGCCCCGCATTGTCAATGCCTGCTCCCGTCCATTCTCCTCCACGGATCAGGCAACCTGATTTCACGAGTCCTCGGCAGCGCTCCAAGCTGACTTGCCCCGACGCGCAACGTTCCGCGTGAAGCGTCCATATCACCCGGTGCCGGTTGAAGTCATCCGGCTCCAGCACATCATCGACCTCCAGGACGAAAAGCCGCATCGGCGTGCCCACCAGCCATCGCACAGGGTGGCCCATATCCATCCCGGGAAGCCGGATGCCTAATACTCCTTGCGCTTCCTCGATCCCTGCTCTCGGAAAGATGAAGAGGGGCGTCTCTCCGGGGTGCAACGTGCGAATCAGCCCCATCGCCAAGTCCGAAGAAATCGTCTGTTCCGGTGATCCTGGAAGCAGATCCACCGCGTAATGCCGCCCATACGCCTGAAACAGCGCTGGCTCGAAAATCTTGCGGTCTAGGCGGAAGTAATCCGCCGCTTCCCGGATCGCCCACAACCCCTGCAAATCTCCGGGGCGGTCCCGGGTTTCCAGTGTCGCCAAATCTCCGAAATAGATCGCCACCAACGGATTTTCCGGATCGAGGTTCGGGTAATCGAAAAACATCGCCGGAGCCGCCAGCAGGGCATCAATCAAGCGGCGGCGGGTGGGTTCCTCCAAAAGCGATGCAATCCGGGTTCCCTCCAGAAGAGGTCCCGCAAGTTCCACCGGAGTTTCCTTGACCCCGAAAAGGAAGGACGAGAGCGAGGCCAACGCATCGCTGACCGCCTCCTCGCTTTCGACACCGCTGCGTGGGGCGCCGACCTGAAGCGCCATGCCGAGCCGTTCGCCAGCCGCTGCGCTCCATTCGGCCACCCTGTCCGCCCGCCGTCCGTGAAGGTGATGCCGGAAAAAGCGCTCCAAACGTTCCGCGATTTCCCGACGCTGATCCATGGTGAGCACCGATGCTTTGACGAAGGCTTGCGGCTGCGGACTCCGGCCCAAAGCGAGGCAACGGTAGAGGAAGATGCGGTCGTAACTGTTCCGCAACGGGAGATTCCCGATCTCGCAAAGCGCGACCTGCAACGTCTCCCGAGACAAGGGGAAGAAGTGGACCATCTCCACGAGTTCGAGCCCGTAGATCCAACTCGCGTCCCGGTAGCGGAAGTCGTCGTCGAAAATCATTGCCGCCTCATTGGCCACGACGCGGATCGCCTCCCCGGTGAGCTTCAGGGTATAGCGATCCATGTAGACTTTGGAGACCTTAAACCCAGTACGCCGCACGATTTCCGAGCCGAGAATCCACGTGCCGGTGACAATCGGGTTTGCCCCCAAAACCAAGCGGCCAAGCTGCCACGTGTAATTCGCGTAGGGAAGATACGGGCTGACGGATTTGTAAACGGAGTGGAGCTTGCTCGCGGTTTTGAAGTGATCGTAGGCGCGGGCCAAGCTGTAATCCTTCAAGTTGAAGGGCAGCTGCTCCAACTGGAAGAGCAGCTGCAAGGAGATGTGGTTGGTCGCCTTCAGCAATTTCTCCAAGCTCGTTTCCAAAAGCGGTTCCTTGGCCTGCGGCTGATATACCCGGGCCACGTCCGCCACGAACTCCGCCATGTCGTTGACCAGCAGGCGAGGCTCAAACCGGCCGTTCTCACTGAACCGGTCCGTGCGGAATCCTTCCAAGACCCGATCGGCCGCCTCTTGGACTTTGGCGATCATGAGCCGGTCCCGATCGTCGATCTCTTGCGGCGCCCGCTGCAAGGAAGACCATTCATCGAGCTTCGGGAACTCCATCCACTCGTGATAGGTCATCAAGCGCTGCTCGAACTCTTTGCGGCGGTTTTCGAAGCCATGGACATCGTCGTCCACGCTTTTGCGCAACGCATCGATCAGCTCCCGTTCGCCGTTTACTCCAGCGCGGAGCCGTTCCAACTCATCGCGTTCCCCGGTCAGCTTGAGCCGGAAGAGCAACGCTCCGCCCAAGGCCAGCGCTCCAGCCGCCAGCAAGACGCTCACCCCGCCGGAGCCGAGTTCTTCCCGGCACAAAATCGCCACCCCCCAGACCAAAAGAGTGGAGGCTCCCGCCAGGAGGACGGGGCCAAGGGTGTAGTGCCGGATCAGTTGCAGGAGGGACCGCACGCGGCATTATACCCGTGACTCAGCCTCTGTCCGGGCTTTTTTTGTCACAACGCTTATCGAGTCCCCACGCAATACAGGTGGGTCTGGGAACGGACGAAAAGCTTCCCGGCCGATACCGCTGGCGTGGCGTTGAACAGCGTGTCGTCCCCGTCGAATTTGTTCTGCGCCAACACCTTGAGCTCAGTCGCTTCAGGTTCGATGACAAACGCTCCGTTCGCCCGGCTCACCGCGATGATCTTGCCACAAGCCACCACTGGACTGGCGTAAAACGGTTTGCCGCGCCCCCCGGCCCCGGTCAGGCCCGGCATGCGTTCCATCCACAGCGGCTCCGCCTCGCCCGGTTTCGCGGCGAAGGCGATTCCGTCATCGGAAACCCAGTAAAGCACCTCCCCTACCAGAACCGGTGCCGTCATGTAGGTGGCCGGTTTTTCGGTATCGTAGAGCCAGGTCCCCGAAAGATCTCCCATCCCGCCGAGTCGCAGCGCCACCCGTGCAGTGCGAGGATACCCGCCGGAAATCGTCACGACATCGCCCGCGAGGACCGGGGTATTCGACATGTTGCCCGGCAGGTTGCACGTCGCAAACCACCGCAGTTTCCCGGACTCCGGGTTGATGCCCCAAAGCTCCGCGGCCCCAGCGTAGATGATGTCTGTCCGGCCGTCCGGCAACGACGCGATCACTGGGGAACCATAAGTCTGCTCCATCGGTGCCCCTTCGGCCTTCCAGAGCAATTCGCCAGTCTCTTTGTGCAACGCCAGCACCGCCCGCGCTTCATCGCCCGCCGGAACGATAAGTTTGTCTCCGGCCAAAATCGGGCTGGCGGCGGAACCCCAAGCGATTTTCGAAGACATCGAGCCGGTCTCCACCTTCCAAATCCGGTTCCCATCCAAATCGAACGCATGCACCCCGGCTTTCCCGGCATAGACGTAAACCCGTTGTCCGTCGGAAACCGGCGTGTTGCTGGCCCAGCCATGCTCCATGATGTAGCCCTTCGGCGCGTCCTCGGGGTGCCAAACGGGAATTGATTGCCGCCAGACAATGGCTCCGGTGTCCCGATCCACCCGCAGTAGATGACGCTCCACCGCCGGCGGCTCCCCAATGTAGCAAGTCACGAAAACGGCATTGCCCACGATGATCGGCGACGAACTTCCCGGCCCCGGGAGCGCCACCTTCCAGAGCAGGTTTTCGCTTTGACTCCAGGAGGTGGGAACGGCCTCTGGGCTGATCCCGGAGGCGTTCGGACCGCGAAATTGCAACCAGTCTGCGGCAGACAAGGACGCGGCGCAAAGCAGAAAGGGAGCGATCAGGGCAGGCAATGATTTCATGGGTTCTCGTGTCTCACTTTAGAAGGTCTTGGCTCGGCATCCACTGCAGAAGTCCAGAGAGTTGCCCCTCCACCGACGCACTGACCGGGAGGTTCCAAGCCCGATAATAGGCAGCCAAGTTTGCGCCGCAGGCATTCGAAAGACGCAGCACCCATTGATCATTCCGATCTTGCTGGCTGCGCGGCCAATCCGACTCCGGCAAGGCGTTGTATTCGGCGAAAACCGTCCGGAACGGATCCCAACCGAACTTTTCTTGAATCAAGAGATAGCAGTCCAGCGCCGTGAAGACATTCCACTTCCCGGCAAAATCCCGTCCGCCATCGAAGTAGGCGCGTCGCAGTTGCTGACGCCGTAGCGGATGCACGTCCGGGTGCGCCCCATCTCGGGATCGGCCCGTCCATTCCTCAAACAGATAGACGCTCCACAGGTTGCACGTCGTCTCCCCAGTCCCCGGCAAGGCCCAGAGGTCGTGCTGGTGATTGTGGCCAAATTCGTGGAAAAAGCCCCAACTCCCCTCCCCTTTGAGTTTGCCTGCATCCAACGCCCGCTCCAGATCCGGGCCGAGGTGCGCCGCCACCGGATACCCGGAATGCAACGAGCCGGCGGATGTCTGCCGGTCGAAGATGAGGCGCTCCTTGCGGTAGCCGGACCGGTCGATCGAGGCCAACACCGCCGCCTTGTCCAACATCTCGTCCCAAGTCTTCATCAGCGTTTCCGGATCGTCCAAGCTGCGGATCGCCTCGGACGGCACCGTGAGAATGATCCGGTTTCCCGCGAGTTCGGACCAAGGCCCCGGAAGCTTCCGGACGCGATTGCGCCAATCCTCCAAGCTGGTCTTGCCTAGCTCAAACAGGGGAGCTTCAACGGCTCCCGCGATCGCCACCGGCTGCGTGCCCAAATTCGCCCCGCGCGGCACCCGGATTAGCAGCAGCCCGCCGAGACCATTCGCCGCCTTGGTGACTCGTTCCAAAATGGGGAAGGCCCGCTGCGTCTGCGGGTAGCGGCGCCACTCCGGCCGATTCTCCAAACTGCCGCCGTAGCTGCCGATCACCACTTCAAACCCGCACCCGTGCATCGCTGGGGGGACTTGCACCTGAACGATCTCGCCAGGAGCTGCGTAAAAACCGGTGCTCCGGAGTTCACCGGCCAACCATCCGCCCGCTTGTCGCCCCGGCAACCAGCCCCGCCAGGTCCCATCCACTTCCAATTGGCGGACCACGCGAGCCGCCCGGTCCGGCACCGCTCCGGGAAAATCCGCCGCAGTCGGCAACGCCCCGATCAGCTCCGCCGGCAGTGTACGATTGAACCCGGACCGGATCTCCACCACCGCCTGACGCAATGGATCGGCGGCCGCAACGAGCGGAGCCTTGGCGGACGGAATCACCGGCCCGATCGCTTGGTCCAGCGCCGCGATCACCGGCAGCACCTCGCTCAAGTCCGCCGGATCCAGCCGGAGCGCCCCGCGAAGGCGTACTATCGCCCCGGGGTCCGGCGGGGCGCCCGGCTTGGACAATTCCCGGGCGGCGGCGATAACCTCGGCGAGCGTAGGCTGGGATGTGACCACGGCGGATTCAACCCGCGCGACGCCCTCCGGCAGGAACTCAATGCCCGCCAGCATCGCGATTTCATTGGATGGCAAGCGATGGAAATCAGGAAACGCACTGGCAAAGGCCCACGGCGTCGCGACCGTCAAGACGCCGCCCCCTTTTAATAGAAAGCGGCGGATGTGATCCAAACCAGCCCCAGGAATCGCTCGCTGCCCGGCAAAGCAATAGACATCCACCTGCCGATCCAAGTCCGCGGGAGCGATTTGTCGCACATCAAAACCCTGCGCCTTGAAAATCGGCTCCAACGCGGCCAGCCCTGGGTCGATTCCAACGGCTGGAGCTTCCGCACGCCCCAGCCAGCGGATCGCGTTGGTGGCGATCCGAAGAAGCGCTGGCTCCTCCTGAAACCGCGAGCCCGAGAGAAAGGCATCGTGCGCAAAGGCGACCACTCGCCCGCCCGATGAAAGCCCGAGCGCGCCGAACACTTGACGTTCATCATCGGAGAGCAAAGTCCGGGCCTTTGATGAATCGAGCCGCAGGACGCCGGGGACCAGGCCATGTAGCGGAAAGCTCGGCACCCCCTTGAGCACACCACTTGGATCCGCGGAGCCGGGAGCCGAACCGGCGGCCTGAAGCGAAGAAAATCGGGCCAGAATGAACAAAACGGCGGCAGCGCGGGCAAACTGGAGCATTCCCGGTGATATCAACTGGGAAACCTACGAGCAAACTTCTTCCGCTGCGTTCGCAAAATCAGCGCAAACGGTTTGACACCCTTAAAACCCTCAACTAGGATCCACGCCCTTCTCTTTCGTGGCTACTTGCCCACTGGAACGCAGAACATGAAGACTTTTTCAGCCAAAGCCAACGAAGTCGATCGCAAATGGTGGGTGATCGACGCCGAGAACCAAATCCTCGGTGATGTCGCCGTCCAGGCGGCCCGCTTGCTACGTGGAAAGAACAAGCCGATCTTCACGCCGCACGTCGATACCGGAGACTTCGTGGTGGTGATCAACGCCGAGAAAGTCCGCCTCACCGGCCGCAAAGAGGAGCACAAAATTTACAGCCGCTACACCGGTTTCGTTGGCGGTCAAAAAGTGGAAACGCCTCGCAAAGTTCGTCAAAAGCACCCGGAGCGCCTCATCGAACGCGCCGTAAAGGGTATGATCCCGCACAACCGTCTCGGCCGCGACGTATACCGCAAGCTTCACGTCTACGCCGGTGCCGCGCACCCGCACGAGGCCCAACAGCCCCAGCCGTTCCCTCTCTCCTAATTCGTCCGTCCTTAAACGTTCTCCGCACCCATGGCTGATATCTTCCACGCTACCGGACGCCGCAAAACCGCCGTCGCTCGCGTCCGGCTCGTCCCCGGAACCGGACAAATCACGATCAACGATCGGGCTTTCGAAGACTACTTCCCGACCGTCGCCCTCCAGAATCACCTTCTCCAGGTGTTCCAAGAGGCCAACCAGCTCAACAAGTTCGACGTCACCGTCAACACCAACGGCGGCGGCGTGACTGGCCAAGTCGGAGCCATTCGCCTCGGCATAGCGCGGGCCCTCATCAAGACGGATCCAGCGCTCCGCGCCGTCATCAAGCCTCACGGGATGCTTCGTCGTGACCCCCGCGCCAAGGAACGGAAGAAGGCTGGTCAGCCCGGAGCCCGCAAGCGCTTCCAGTTCTCGAAGCGTTAATCCAAGCATCGACCGGAAACCCCTTTCTTCAACAAGGCGTCAGGCATCCCCTGGCGCTTTTTTTCGTGCACGGCCGATCGAGCTGATGGTTGATGGGCAGCGTCCCAAAAGCCACTCACCAGCGCCGCAACCGGCTATCGAGCTGGAACACTTGTCCCGAGACGTGCCATTGGGCGTCCAGCTCCAGAATAAAGCGCCCCACGTCAATGGGGGTATTGAATCGCCCCAGCTCATGGGCCTCTTTGGCGGAGGCTACGACTCCGGCGGCAAGCCCCTCGGTCATCCGGGTCTCCAAAAAGCCCGGAAGCACACAGTTCACGCGAACGTTGTTGCGCCCCCACTCTGCCGCCAGCGACTGCGTCAGGGCGATCAAGCCCGCCTTGGCGGCGGCGTAGGCGGCCTGTCCCAGAGGAGGACGCAGAGCGGAAAAGGAACCGATTTGCACGATGTGCCCGCGGCTCCGCTCGATCATTCCAGCAGCGACCGCCTGGCTGCAACGGAAGGCGCCGGTGAGATTGGTAGCGATCACGTCGTCCCAGTCCGCTACGGTCATTCGCAAAAACGGAGCGTCCCGGGTGATCCCTGCGTTGTTCACGAGCAAGCTGACCGGCCCGCACGAAGAAAACCAAGCCGCGACCTGATCCGTCCGCCGCACATCCAGCTCATCGCGTCCTGGAGCATGAACCGTCCAACCGGCTTCATGGAGAACGCCTTGAATCGCTCTCGCCAGGCCTCCTTTTCCACCAGTAATGACCGCGATTCGGTCGCTCACTTGGACGGTGGGGCGGCCGGTTGGGCCGTGCTGAGATGAACAGGCGTGCCCACAATGGCATGCGGTTCGTAGACGAAGACGGTGGCGCTCAACTCGCCCACGTAGCGGATCACCTCACTCACCGGCACGCTCGTCAATCGCAAGGTGATTTGCGGCTTCCGCCGGTCGTCCAACGATCCTTTGTAGATGAAATTAGGCTTGAGCTTGCCTTGACTCAACTCCTCCGACTTCTGGCTCAAGTAAAGAAACACGGATTCAAGGTCCGCGTCGCTGAATTCCACCTCCGGAAGAATGATGGCCTTGAGCTTAGCCTCCATCGAACCCTTGGGAGTGCCTTCCCGGGCGGCCAGCCGAGCTTGAGCCAAAGCCGCCCGCAATTTCGGATCCTGAGGGAATTGGGCAATCAGCGCTTCATACGTGGCGATGGCCGTCTTGTAGTCCCCCTCTTTCTCGGCCGCCTTGGCCTGTTGGTAATCCTGCTTCGGGTCCGCCTGAATCCAGCCCGGGAGAGCGAGAGGCGTCGCGAAAAGAATTGCCGCGGCAACACGTGTAGAAGTGAAAGTGTTCATGGTGTATCGGAGAATCGTATCACCACGGGCAACCGGCTGTAAAGCAGTCGCGACCGCCGGTCAGGAATACTTCAAGTCCTTTCCAGGCTCCGTCTCGTACCGCAGTTCCAGGCACTCGGTAGTGAACGGGCGGATTACCTCTTCCTTGAATTTGATGTAGACGGGATCCTCCAGACACATCCGAAGCTTGTCGGTGGATTCCACATCAATGGCCACGAAAAACGGCCACTCGGCATCCGGCCGGATCGTCCGGCCTGTTTGCAAGTGCAATACTTCGGGGATACGAAGCAGTTGACTGCGGCTGGACCGGATCATTTCCTCAAGCTTTTCGTCTGAAACGGTGGGCTTGAGCTGGTACAAAGTGAGGAAGTAGACCATGAGGACAGCGAGCGCAGCATGAGGACCGGATGAGCGAGCCGGAGCCTGCGCCGGCCGGAGATGGGGCCTTACTCTTTCCAGTTGAGAGCGCCTTTGCGCAATGCGTAGAGGTAGCCGATGAACAAGACGGTCACGAAGCCAGCCATGCTCCAGACCATGGTCAACCCAGCCTCACTCGCGATCATATTCCGGAAATTGACGGCCCAGGGATAGAGGAACACCACCTCGATGTCGAAGATGACGAAAAGCATCGCCACCAAATAGAATTTGACGCTAAAACGTGCCTGACCTTCTCCCACGGGGAGCATGCCGCACTCGTAAGCACTGTCTTTGACTTGATTACTCTTCGCACTCCGGCCGAGCACCCAGCTCAAAATCAAAATGGCAAGAGCCAGACCGCCCGCGACGACGATCTGAAGAAGAACCGGAGTGTAATCTTGAAGCATGTTTGCGTCTGAACTTGGTCTCGTTTCCAACCCGGTGTCTCTGGCTGCACCCCTGAGGCCTGCGACAAAAAGAAAAGAGCGCCGGTGTGAATGAATTACACCTGCGCTCTTTGAAAACAAGTAAAGTTTCGGTTGGCAAAAGGGATCCGATCCACTTCGAACCCCTCTGGCCGGAAAGGAAAACGTCAGTTCGACTGCGCGTTGGCCTGGGCGGTGGCGGCAGCTCCTGCCTGGGCGGCGGTGCTGGCTGCTTCGATGATGCGATCGAGGCCGCGATACTGTTTCCCGTCTTTCTGAACCAACCCGCGGTTCACAAGATTTTGAAGCTTTTCATAGGCGCGCAGGCGAAGCATCTCCTCCCCTCCGCTCACTGCGTTCCGCTTCTTCAAGTTCTCGTAGACCTCCCCAAAAAGGTCGTTGAAGGCGAAATTCTTCGGCTCTTGCAAGACTGCCACAAGTTCATCCGTCACATGATCAGGAACACGGCGGGAGAATCTAGTTCTTCTTGTAGTAGACATAGTCCTGTTAATCTACCACGAGTTACGGGATTTGCGAGACCTTTCGCAAACCCTCTGGCGATTTTGTGTCTTACTTCCCAGCGTTTTCTCATTCTTGAGGATCACCCCCAAGCGTCCCTATCGCGCGGCATTCGGCTTCGTTTACGAGAAAGACTTCCAGGCTCACGCGCAACGCCGATCCCGCGTAAATCTCCGCTAAGCTCCCCGAAAAATCTTCCAACCGCCCTCCATGCCGCGGGAAGACGAACATCCATCCCTGCTCTGGGACCAAAACGAAAAGTTCGCCCCCCAATTCCGCCCGGAATTTGCCCAAAAATTGTTTCGAAAACATTGCGCTCCCAAGAAACGGATCGTCGCTCCGCACCACCCCGTAGAGGATGACCCCGTTTTTGTCTCGCTCCCATTGGATCGCCATCTTTTCGATGATTTGGTCCGCGATCGACATGGCGCTCGCCATCACTTCCGGCCATTCGAGACTCTCGGCCACCCATTCCTCCTTCGTAAAGGTGTTCACCCCGGCCGAAGTGCGGCGGCCCGGCACCAAAACCGTGGACTTTGCCCCTGCCACCTCCTGGAAGACGTCCGCCGCCGCCAGAGATCGCTCCAACACAAGCCCAATCGGACCTTCATCGCCCCACCCCGAAATCGGGTACCCCGGGACCGCCACGGCAGCCAAACTCACCAGCAAGCGTAGATATTTGCGTTGACCCATCTCGGAAGGAGGCTGATTAAGCCGTTTGGCCGCCCCCCCGGCCATCGGACTTGTTCACCTATGATTACGTTTCTGCGCGGAATTCTGCAAGACAACCTCTCCAGCCAAATCGCCATCGACGTCAACGGCGTCGGCTACGAGGTGATTGTCCCCCTCTCCACCCTTGAACGGCTTGGGCCCTCCGGAAAATCAGTCTTTTTGTTGACCCACCTTCACATCCGAGAACAAGAGCATACTCTTTACGGGTTCATGACCCCGGAGGAACGGGACCTCTTCCGCCTTCTGATCAATCGCGTCTCAGGAGTTGGTCCCAAGGTCGCCCTCTCCATCCTTGGCGGCATGAGCGTCCAAGACTTCAAAAACGCCGTCGTTCATGGAGATCTCGCCCTCCTCAGCAAGATCAAGGGCGTGGGCCGCAAAACCGCGGAACGGATCGTCCTCGAACTGAAGGACAAAGTCGGCGTCGCCGAAGCTTGGAAAGCCGCCGCCTCCCTCCAAAAACCTTCCGAGGAACAACGCCGCCAGACGGACGCCGTGCTCGCCCTCATATCCCTTGGCTACAAACAGAGCGAGGCCGCGAAGGCGGTCACCGATTGCGTCACCATTCTCGGGATCACCGCCACCGTCGAAGACTTGGTCCGCAAATCGCTCGCTCAACTTCAGTAAGGCGCGCGCCTCTTCCATCGTCCCTCGTTGGCATGGCCGATCCCGTTTCTTCCGACCACTCGATCCTTTCCTCGACTCCGGTCCTCTTGTCCGGGGATACGGTGGATTTAGTGAAGCGCTGCGGAACGGTCATTTCGCGATTTTGGAGAGCCGCGAGCGTGATCGAGCGCCGTAGTGCACGAGGCTCGCTGCCGCCCTGGATTTCCGGCTTGGTCCGGCGAGGCGTAGTGGCTGATGACGCCCAGATTCATGTGTTTCAAGCTGACTTCCGCCTCATCGACACCGCTCCCCAGCTTTCCCTCACTGGCTGGCAACTGCGATGCGATGGGATGGAGTCGGCGGCTTCGTTGCAACAAACCGCGAGCGATTCCGGAGCGAATCTTATCGGAGACCCCGCCGGACTCAATGAAGCCCTGCACACCAGCAGGATCTCCAGATGGGCTGCCGATGCCCCACTGCTTCTCGAAAATCCGATCTGGCTTGCGCTGCTTTGCGCCGCCCCGTTGCAGAACGTCTGGAGCCGGGAACTGCGGGCCAGCAACCTGGCGTTTCTCCGGAAACTTTTGCCGATGTCATGGGCCGTGGACCCGAGCCCACTCCCACACCAAGCCGTGATCCCGCGTATGGGGGTGCGTTCCTTCGCGGAAGTCACCGACGCGAATCGCTCCGATTTGGTCCTTCGACCCTTCCTCAAGACTGCTTCAGGGCCATCCGAAGTGATTCGATCTCAAGTGACGAATTCGGCCTGGGCGAGCGCCATGGACGGTGCCTTGGCCGAATTCGAGACCGCTCCGTGGTTGCTCCAGGAGCGTCCGGCGTTCACCATCGCCCCTCCAGGCAACCAAGTCCTCGGTTTGGGAACGGGCGAGCCCCAGTTGCGCGCCTACTATTTTGAACAGGATGGCCAGGTCTCCACGGGCGGGATCGTGGCCCGCTTCCAAGGAAATGATGAGGGCGAGACAGGAGTAAAACTCTCGCTGCTCGCCCCATGCGGTGTCGCTAGCGATTTTTAGGGGCTAGCGGACAAAATGAAGATGGTGAATCAGGCCTTGCGCTTGAGGAACGGAAGCCCGGTGCGCTCGTTTTCGATGACGCTGTAGCCATCAGGAAGAGCCTTGAGGACGCCATCCTTCTCCTCACGAGCAAAGAAATAAAGCTTCGTGGTCTTACCATCCTTGTTCGTCTGCTCGCGAACGTGAAGATAATAGGTCTTGCCAGATTTTTTGGAAACAACGCTGAATGCCATGGTGATCTGAGAGTTTACGATTCGAAAGAGTTTTTTTCGGGCCCCTTACGGGCTGGGGGGAGCGTCACACGACGAAAGGAGGAACGCAAGAGCAGCCTTGCCGATTGTGACGATTCCTTCAAATTTTGCGGAGCGCCCCCCTGTCGACAACACAAAATTAGATCAGTCCCGCCTCTTTGAGCGTCGCGAAAGCCCCATTCTTGTCGACCGTCTTCAACGCGCGAGCGGAAAGCTTGACACGGACGTGGCGGTTCAACTCAGGGACCCAGATGCGCTTAACCTTGAGATTCGGCGAAAAAGTCCGCTTGACCGTCTTGGTCACGTGGCGGCCGATACCGCCCTTTTTCTTCGCCAAACCACTGCGGTGGATTCTTCTCCCGCTGGTGACTCGGGATCCGCGGATGCTGCAAACTCTAGACATGGGAATGACGGGTGTGATTTTCGCAATGGCCCGGAAAGCGGGGCGCATAGGGTGGCAGCGTTGCCATCTCCGGTCAAGCGATTTCCCTCCTTACGACAACGGGAATTGCTCGGACAAATCCAAAACCGGTTTTCCCGATGGCCCGTCGGCCACCCCGTCGATTGCTTCCTGCTGAAGCCGGAGCAGTTCCGCGATGCCCTTGCCCGCTAGTTCGAGCATCGCGTCGAGGTCTTTGCGGGGGAAAACCGCTTCCTCTCCCGAGCACTGCACTTCCACCAAATCTCCCCCTTTTGTCCCCACGATATTGCAATCCACCGTGGCGTCCCGGTCCTCCTCGTAACAGAGATCGAGCAGGCAGCGTCCCTCGAGAACTCCCGTGCTCACCGCCGCGACCAACTGGCGCAACGGCGATTTGCGCAACGTGCCATTCGCCACCAACCGCCGGAAAGCGATCGCCACCGCCACGCACGCCCCCGTGATCGAGGCCGTCCGGGTGCCTCCGTCTGCCTGGAGCACATCACAATCGATCCAAAGCGTCCGCGGCCCCAGAGCCCGCAGATCGACCACGGCCCGCAAAGCGCGCCCGATCAAGCGCTGAATCTCCGAGGACCGGCCATCGAGTTTCCCACGGTTGATATCGCGAGGTTTGCGTTCCAGCGTGGAAGAAGGCAGCATGCTGTATTCCGCCGTGAGCCAACCGCCCGGCACGCCTTGCGCCTTCATCCAGCCCGGCACTTGATCCTCCACCATCGCGGAGCAGATCACCCGGGTTTTCCCAAAGGCCACCAAGACGGAGCCTTGCGCGTGAGGGGCGATATCCGGTTCAAAGGTGACCGGGCGAAGTTGTTCGGGCCTGCGGCCATCCTTGCGATCCATGACGCCTGCTTAATTGCTTGTTTTCCCCGCACCTTGCAACTATTTAGAGCCGCCACTAGCCCGATCCCGCCCGACCATGCCTCTTGCTCATCAACCCGCCCAGGTCGTGGTCCGCGTCGCCGGCACCACTTCCAATCTCGGGCCCGGTTTCGACTGCCTCGGCCTTGCTCTCGACCTACACAACCTGGTGAAAATCACCTTGGATGGCTCGACGCCCGCCCATCCCATGGCGGATCAGGCGGCGCAACGATTCTTCGAAGCCAGCGGGATCCAGAGCCAGCCCTTTCAATGGGAAATCTCCGGGAATGTGCCCGTTTCCCGGGGTTTGGGCAGCAGCGTCACCCTCCGCCTTGGAATTCTCGCTGGCCTCAACGCCCTTCATGGCGAGCCGTTGACGCTTGATGACCTTTTCCGTGAGTGCTCCGCCTTGGAAGGTCACCCGGACAATGCCGGTCCAGCCGTCTTCGGCGGATTTTTCGTCGGCGGTCCCAATGGCAGCCGCTTCCGCTTCCCCGTGGATCCCAGCCTCCGCCTGGTTCTCCTCATCCGCCGCCACGAAGTCCGCACCGAGGATGCCCGGCGCGTCCTCCCGAAGCAGATCGCCTTCCCGGAGGCCGTGGCCAACACGGGCTACGCTAGCGCGATCGCCGCCGCGTTCGCCTCCGGAAACTACCCTGCCCTCCGCGGCTTGATGCATGACGCCCTCCACGAACCTTACCGCGAGCCGCTCAATCCCGGCCTCCGCCGCATCGTCGCCGCCGGAGAAGAAGCGGGCGCGCTCGGCGGGTTCCTCAGTGGATCCGGTTCCACCATCGCCTGCATCACCGCGGATCCAGATGCCGCACCCGCGATCGCCGCCGCCATGCAGGCCGCGTGCGACGATTCCCCGTCTCCCGCCATCCATTTGGCAGCCGTCGATAACACTGGGGTGAGCTGGTCTCACGCCCCGGCTACCGCCTCCTCGTGAGTGAAGGAGACTCTCGAGAAGCTGGAACAGTTCGCGATCGACGTCGTCCTGGAACGTCGCCAGGGCAAACGCGCCACCGTCCTACGCTCCACGCTCTACGGCTTGTCTCAAATCTACCGCAGCCTCGTTAAGCTCCGGCTCTGGCTCTATCGGAACCGGATCATGCGGGAACGCAACCTCGGCTGCCTCGTCGTCAGCATCGGCAACCTCACCGTCGGAGGCACCGGCAAAACGCCCGTGGTCGAAAAATTCGCCCGCTCCCTCCAAGACGGCGGCCGCAAGGTCGCCATCCTGAGCCGCGGCTACAAATCAGTCAAGCCGCCCCTCAGTGACCGGCTCGCCGCCCGTCTCGCGGGCCGCCAACCGGAAATCGACCCGCCCCGGGTGGTTTCCGACGGCCGCCGGCTCCTCCTCGATTCCAAAACCGCCGGCGACGAGCCCTACATGCTCGCCTCGAATCTCCAGGACGTCGTCGTCATCACCGACAAGGACCGGGTCAAGAGCGGGCTCCACGCCATTAAGAAGTTCAACTGTGACACCTTGATCCTCGACGACGGCCTGCAATACCTCCGCCTCCGCCACCGGCTCGATATCGTCCTGATCGATCGCTACCAGCCCTTTGGAAACGAGTATCTCCTGCCCCGGGGCACCCTGCGCGAGCCTCCAAAGAACCTAAAACGCGCCACCTACATCTTCATCACCAAGTGCACCGGCACCCCCGGGGAAAATGACGAACTCAAGGAACGGATCCGGCTTTACAACCGGACCGCCGAGATCATCGAGTGCACCCACCAGCCGAAATACCTGGAAAACGTCGAAACCCGGGACCAAATCCCGCTCGAAGCGCTACAAGGAATGGAAATCGGCGCGGTCAGCGGGATCGCGGTTCCCGAAAGCTTTGAAGGCGGCCTCGAACGCCTCGGCGCGAAAATCCTCATCCGGCGCCAATTCACCGACCACCACCGCTACACCGAGCAGGAAATCATCACCTTCATCAACGATTGCCGCGACGCCGGCGTGAAGATGATCATCACCACGGAAAAAGACTCCGTCCGCTTCCCACGCCTCCCCCGCTTCGACGTGCCGATGTATTTTTTGCGGGTGGAAATCGGAATTTTGAGCAACGAAGAGAGTTTTACGGAGTGTATCGACCGTATCTGCCGGCCGAGACCTCTGATCCCGGCCCGGCGATTCTTCTGACAGAAATCGCACGCTCCGGAATCCCATGAAACCACGGCTCCTGCCGATCTGCTTCGCCCTTGCCTCGATATCCGCCGCCTCGGCCGCTTCCTCTCCCAGCGCTCAGGTCGATGCCTTTATTGAAGCGTCCCTGAAGAAAGCCGGCAAAGAGCCGATGCCCCTCGCTTCTGGGGAAACGTTCGTCCGCCGCGTGTATCTCGACATCGCCGGACGCACCCCGACGCTCGAAGAAACCCAATCGTTCCTCACGGACGATTCCGAAAGCAGCCGCACCCGGCTCATCGATCACCTGCTCGCCTCCGAGGCCTACGTCCATCACTTCTACCACTTCTGGGCGGACCTTCTTCGCGCCAAAACCCAGGTCGCCGGCCAAGGCAACAGCCAGCCGTCGGGCTACGCCTACGAGGAGTGGATCAAGGAATCCCTCCGCGCAAACAAACCCTACGACGACCTCGTCCGCGAACTCCTCACCGCCAAGGGCAAGCCGTGGGCCAACGGCGCCATCGGCTATTACCTCCGCGACTTCGGCATGCCGCTCGACAACTTGGCAATTACCTCCCAAGTCTTCCTCGGGACCCAAATTGTCTGCGCCCAGTGCCACAACCATCCGTTCGATACCTGGACGCAGATGGATTACTACCACATGGCCGCCTTCACCTTCGGTGTGACCACTTCGAACGGCTCCCACAACGGAAACGCCGCCCAAAAGCTCTTCAACAAAGCCCATCCCGACCCGGCGGAACGCAAAGACTTCGCCCGTGCCGCCAGCGAAATTCTCAAACCAGTCCGCTTCACCACCGTCGAGCAAACCCATCGCAATTTGCGGCTCCCCCACGATTACCAATACTCAGACGCCAAGCCCAAGGACCTCGTCGAGCCCGAAGTCCCGTTTGGCACCATGCCGCCGCTCGCCGGAGACGATCCCGTGGAATCGTTCGCCGCCTGGATTACCTCGCCAGACAATCCCCGCTTCACCAAGGTGATCGCCAATCGCCTCTGGAAGAAAGTCATGGGCGTCGGCATCATCGAGCCGGTCGATGACATGCGCGACCAAACGCTCCCCTCGCATCCGGAACTCCTGAAGTTCCTGGAGTCCCACTTGAAGTCGGTGGACTACGACGTGAAGGCGTTCCTCCGTACCCTCTACCTCACCAAGTCCTATCAGCGGGAAGCCTCACCGGTGGAAGTCGCCCCTGGCCAACCGTTCGACTTCGCCGGCCCCGCCCTGCGCCGCCTCTCCGCGGAGCAAATTTGGGATTCCCTCATGAGCATGGTCGTCGATGACGTCGATGCCCCGTCGCCCCACGCCGCCCTGCGCCGCAAAGAGGCCATCACCCGAGTCGAATGGATCGGCAACGGCGTCTACGATCTCACTCCGGAAGAATTCGCGCTCGCAGCCCAAGGCGTCGCCGCGAAACAAGACGAACTCGCCGCCAAACTCGACGGCACCCAAGCCAAACTTGCCGCGGCCCGGGAATCTGGCGATGCGGATGCGATCAAGGCCGCGCAGAAAGAAGCCTCGTTGGTCCGCGGGGAACTGGCGGAAACCATCGCACGGCAAGTGTACGGGCCTGGACTGCGCGCGAAGGCCGACGCCCTCGCCTCCGGAAATCTGCCCGGGGGCCCCGGGAACTTCCGCCAGCAACTGGCCTCTCTCACGGCCGACGGTGGCTTGCCCGAACCGGCCCTCGACGAAACCAGCATGAGCAGCGGGTTCGATGGTGGTTCCTATGTCAAAGCGCTGATCAAAGCCGTCCTCGCCCCAGAGAAAGAAGCCCTCGCCGAATCCGAACGCGCCCGGGCGCAACGCGAAGCCAAGGAATGGGGCGTCACCGAAGTCCAGCAACGCGCCTTCCAGCAATTCCTCAAAAACCGCCCCGGATTCGTCCGCGCCTCGGACCTGACGTCCCCCGCCCCGAACGGTCACTTCGTGCGCGAGTTTGGTCAATCCGACCGTGAACTCGTCGATAACGCCAACGACCAAGCCTCCATCACCCAGGCCTTGGCCCTTCTGAACGGCGATCTTCTCGACGATTTGACTGGCACGTTCTCCGCCATCTCCCGGGATCTCAAGGGCGCCCGACCCGAACAGCGGCTGGAAACCATCTATCTCACGATGCTGAGTCGCAAACCGACCGCCGAAGAACGGGAACTTCTCTTGCCCACGCTCCAAAGCAACACCCAACGGGACGGCACCAAGCTCGTGGTCTGGTCCCTTCTCAACACCCGTCAATTCCTCTTCAATCTCTGAGCATCGCCATCATGAAATCCGACCTGCATCGTGCCGATCTCCTCACCCGCCGCCGTTTCGCCGCCAACGCGGCCCGGACCTTCCTGGGCGTTTCCACGCTCCCGGCGTCGCTCTGGTTTGGCGACAAAGTGCTCGCCGCCGGCCAGGGCGCTTCCACGTTGAAGCAAATCCCCACCGCCAAACGCGTCATCTACCTTTATTTGAGCGGCGGCATGAGCCACCTCGACACCTTGGATCCGAAGCCAGGCCAAGAGGCGATGGGACCCACCAAAACGCTCAACACGCCCGTCGATGGCCTGCAACTCGGCGAATACTTGCCCCGCCTCGCCAAACGCGCGCAGCACCTCGCGGTCATCCGTTCCCTCAGCTCCACCCAGGGTGCCCACAAACAGGGGAACTACTTCATGCACACCAGCTACGAGCTGCGTTCTTCCATCCGCCATCCCGCGATGGGCGCTTGGTTGATGCACCTCCAAGGCACCGATAATCCGTCCTTGCCGGGCAACGTGATGATCGGCAACGACAGCCAACACCCCGGCTCCGGCTTCCTCGAAGCAGCCTACCAACCGCTCATGATCAACGATCCCGCCGGAGGATTGCGCAACAGCCGCCGACCCGAATTCTTCTCCGAGGAATCGTTCACCTCTCAGCTCGAAGTCTCCGCCAAGCTCGACCGCGCCTTTGCCGAGAAATACAATCAGCGCAACGTCCGGGCTTACCAAGATATGTATCAGGACGCCATCCGGCTCATGAACAGCAAAGACCTGGCCGCGTTCGATCTCTCCAAGGAAACCGAGGCCACTCGTGACCGCTACGGCGATGACCCGTTCGGCAAAGGCGTCCTCCTCGCCCGTCGCCTTGTGGAACACGGCATCCGCTTCGTCGAAGTCACCTCCGGAGGCTGGGACACCCACAACGCAAACTTCGTCAATCTGCCCGAAAAAGCCGAGATCCTCGACCAAGCTCTGGCCGCCCTCCTCGATGACCTGCATCGCCGCGGGCTCCTCAACGATACCCTCGTCGTCGTCGCCACGGAATTTGGACGCACCCCGGAAATCAACGCCAACGAAGGTCGCGATCACCATCCGCAAGCCTTCTCCTGCCTCCTCGCCGGTGGCGGCATCAAGGGTGGCCAAGTTTACGGTCGCACGGATGAAATCGGAGCCAACGTAGTCGAAAACAAACTCTCCGTCCCAGACCTCAACGCCACCATCTCCTACGCCTTGGGCCTCCCGCTCGACCAGATCGTCTACTCGCCGTCCTTGCGCCCCTTCACGGTGGCCGACAAAGGCAAGCCGGTCACCCAGCTCTTTGCGTGAAGGCGCTCGTCGCCGCGTTGCTCGCCGTCTCCGCTGCGCAAGCCGCGGACCGGACCGCGTTCGTCAACGGCCAGATCCTTACGGTCGATGGCCAGTTCCGCGTTTGCTCGTCCCTGGTAATCGAGGGAGAACGGATCGTCGCCACGGATGATCCGCAGGCCGTGCAATCCGCCGCCAAAGTCATTGACCTGGGTGGTGCCACCGTCCTGCCCGGACTGATCGACTCCCACGTCCACGCCACCGGCGCCTCGACCTACGAGTTCGATCACCAAATTCCGGAGATGGAAACCATCGAAAGCGTGCTGGCCTACATCCGCCAGCGCGCCGCCGTGGTTCCCGAGGGTGAGTGGATCAACCTGAATCAGGTCTTCATCACCCGGCTCCGGGAACAGCGCTTCCCCACCCGCCAGGAGCTCGACGCAGCCGCCCCCAAGCACCCCGTCGTCTTCCGCACCGGCCCCGACGCCGCCCTGAATTCCCTCGCCCTCCAGGCCAGCAGCATCGACCGGAATTTTCAAATCACCGACGGGCTCCCCGGCAAAATCGAGCGCGACGCGTCGGGCGAACCGACTGGCATCATCCGCGCCGGGGGCCGCCTCATCAAATCCAAGCCCAGCGGAAAGTCCGCCGACTTCGAAACGCAAGTCCAGCGCTTGGGCGAACTGCTCGCGGATTACAACAAAGCCGGCATCACCAGCATCGCGGACCGCAACGCCTCGGATGGCGGCATCAAGCTTTACCAAGCGTTGAAAGACCGCTCCGAACTCACCTGTCGCGTTTATCTCTACTACGGCGTCAACGCCCAAGCCCCGGAAGACGAAGTCTTCGCCAACATCACCAAAGCCGCGCAACATTCGCTGCACACCTACGATCCCTGGCTCTGGCTCCGCGGCATCAAGATTTTCCTCGATGGCGGCATGCTCACCGGTAGCGCCTACATGAACCAACCCTGGGGCGTTTCCTCCGCTTACGGCATCGATGATCCCGCCTACCGCGGCATGCGCTACGTCGATCCCGACAAACTCTACCGCATGGCCAAGGCGGCCCTCTCCCAGGAACTCCAGTTCACCGCCCACTCGGTCGGCGATGGCGCCGTCGATACCCTGGTCAACACCTACGTCCGCATCGCCGAGAACGATTTTCCCGTCCGCAAAGCCAGGCCCTGCGTCACGCATTGCAACTTCATGACCGCGCAAGCCATCGACCAAATGGCCGCCCACGGCATCGTCGCCGACCTCCAACCCGCGTGGCTTTTCCTCGATGGCAAAACGCTGCTCAAGCAATTCGGCGATGAACGGCTCACCTGGTTTCAGCCCTACCGCACCCTCTTCGAAAAAGGCGTGAAGGTCGGCGGCGGCTCCGACCACATGCAAAAAATCGGCAGCCTCCGCTCGGTGAATCCCTACAACCCGTTCCTCGGCATCTGGACCACGCTCACCCGCGTCCCCCGTTGGCAAGCTGTCGCTCTCCATCCCGAACAAATCATCACCCGGGAACAAGCGATCGCCCTCTACACCATCCAAAACGCTTGGCTCACCTTCGAGGAGAAGGAAAAGGGCTCCCT
>CAMCXS010000016.1 GCA_945883495.1 Akkermansia muciniphila | reverse complement strand
TTCTCAATGTTGCTCATTCGCGGCAGGAAGGCGAGAGCGGAGATACCGGCTGATGCCGCAAGGGTGAGGACGATGATTTTGACCAGCTTGGGACGGCCGATGACGAAGACGCAGACGAGGAGGAAGGCTCCGACGACAAACGATCCCTTTGATTCCGTTTCGTAGGCGCAATAGGCAGCCAGGCTCACGCAGAGCGGGAAGAGAATGGTCCGCTGACTTGCCGTCGCCTTCCAGAAATAGAGAATGTAGCTCAACGAGAGGGCTACAACCACGCTATGCCCAAGGGAGTTGGGGTTGTTGTGAATCCAAGTGCCCAGCGCAAGTCTTCCCTTTTGGTGGGCAGTGACGTCCCGGGCACCGGTCAGGTCAATTCCGTAGAGGCTGAGGATCCCGATCGCAGCCAAAACGACGAACATGGCGTTCCACCACTTGAGATAAGTGACGATGCGTTCGCGGCTATCCAGCGAAAGTACGGTGAGGAAATAGAAAGAAATGCTCGGCAAGAAGCCCTTCAGAGTCCCCATGACGTCGGGCGCAGTGAATCCCACATAAAGAAAATAGGCGAGCATCGCCCAATCGTGCGGGGTGAAGAATAGTTTTTGGGGGCGTTGTGATCCGTGATTCTTGGTGTAGACCGAGTAAGCCCAAAAGGCGATCAGAGGTTTGACGATCTCCATGCCGCTCATCCCCTGCACCCAGTCCTGGGGACGGATGTAGTAGAGAGCGAGATATGTTAACGCGAGACGAAAATCCATGATATCCCGGCGCGGCGGTTTCAGGCCAAGGCGGATTCGAGCAACCGGTGATAAGCGAGGGTTGCCGTGGTGCGAGAGAGGTCAGGAGATGCCTCGCGAATTCTCGTTTCTAAGTCCGCATCCGCTGGGGCGTCCAGGGCCCGCCGGAGCGCCGCTGCGTAAGCGCTCAGGTCTCCAGGAGGCACCAGTGTACCCAGTTGGGCGCAGTTAATGAGCTCTGGGATGCCCCCCACCGAGGTGGACACGATGGGCCTTCTGGAAGCCATTGCTTCGAGAATTACGTTGGGGAATCCCTCGTTCCAACTGGAGAGACAAAAAAGGTCCGCTGCCCGGAAGTACAGAGCAACCGTTTGCGGAGGCAAGGAGCCCAAGAGGTGCACCCGGTCGCCCAAGCCGCGATCGCGGACGCGCTGCTCGATGGCCGCCCGCAATGGACCGCTGCCGATCATGAGCAATTGCGCAGGAGGAGAGACGTCCCGGAACGCTTCCTCAAATGCCTCGATCAAAAAAAGAGGGTTCTTCACCGGCAACAAGTTTCCAACAAACAGACAGATCAAGCCTTGGACGGGAAGATCGAGCTGTTCGCGGGCAGCAAGTTGCGGGATTTCGCGAAAGAATTCGGGAGCCACCCCATTGTAGATAGGATGCAGTTTGCCGGGAGGGGCGCCGGCTGACTGGAGCTGATCCGCCAGGTTTCGGCTCCGGGTGACCACCGCACGGACCCGGGTGGAGGCAATCGTGTTCAAAATGAGACGCTTCCGGATGGGCCTAAGGAGGTATTGATGCACGTCGCTTCCCTGCGCGATGAGAACCACGGGAGGATGGGACCGGGAGGAGGGGGGGGATGGCTCAAACGCCTGGACCAAGGCGGTAGCGTCAGGGTAGAGCCAGGAGCAAAGGATAACATCTGGCGCATCCTCCTCCCTGGATCGCGCTCTCTTCAGCACGGGGCGGATGCTGTCTGCGTAGAGGCGATGATTCCAGCGGTCCCCAAATTTAGGAATGTAAGGAACCCGGAGAAAGCTGGGCGTCAGGGCCTCGTCTTCCTTTCTCGGGAGGTAAGGCAATGTTCCCCGGAGAGGCAGGTAGGCTTTTAAGCTCGGACGGAGCGCGATGACGGAAATGTCCCAATCTTCGGACAAGCCGTGGAGAACATTGGCATTGTCCAATCCGAAAACCGGCTGTCGCTCATCCGGAAAGAGATTGGATAGGAAAAGAAGCCGTTTACGGCGGCCAGGGGCACTCCGGATTGCTCGGCTCATGAGAATAAAGTCCGCTTAGGCTAGCTCCGGCCGTTCGTTGTGGAGTTGGTTGATGATCTTCGAGATCACGGCATCCCAGGTGAATCGTTCTAGGTAGCGAGAGTAGCCAGCGTCCCCAAAACGTTTCGCGGCCCCTGCTTCGGTCAGGAGCCGGAGGATCCGTTCTGTCAAGGCGTCCGTGTCACCGGGGGGGATGAGGAATCCTGTCTTCCCTTCAGCGATGATCTCAGGCATGGCGCACGTGTTGGATCCGATGCAGGGGAGCCGGTTCGCCATCGCTTCGACAAATGCGATTCCGAACGGCTCGTAGACCGAGGGCATCGCGTAAACGGATGCCGCCTGAAAAGCGCGGCGGAAATACTCTCGGCCGCTTTCGGTGGAACGAGAGACAAAGCCAGGGGCAATCACTCCAGGAGGAAGGGGCGAAAGCTTGGGGCCGATGAGATGAAGGGTCGCGTTGGGTAGCTGACGCCGGATGCCAGCAAAGGCTTCCAGCAGCATTCTTCCTCCCTTTCGCTCAAAGTCAGTGCCGATAAAGAGAATCTGTTGCTTGTCATAGCATTCCTTCTGGAAAATGACTTCGCCCGGTCTGCTGAGTCCGGAGCCAGTGGTGGTGACTTTCTCAGGGGGGATGCCAAAATCATGCAGGAATGAAGAGCGGAGCCACTCACTCATCACGAAGATATGGTCCAGGCCGTCATAAACGGATTTTTCATGATCCATCAGCCGTTGAATCTCCTGCTTCGAAAGGCTGGTATTGGCGCTGAGGCCTCTGAGCGACGTGGCGAAGTTGCCATCGTGAAAGGAACAAGTGCGCAGTCCCGGGCGGATGGTTTTCAGTTGACTGCTCAAGGAATACCAGGCTCCGATCTGCATGGAGTGGGTAGCCTCCATCAGCGAGGAAGGGGCGGATCGAATCTTGCTTGCAACCAAGTCGCGCATCGAGTTGTAGAAGCCCACATTGCGGCGCGCCCTGGTCTTCCATCTTGCTAGATTCGGGTGGAAACTCAGAAGGCGCCCGCGCCAGAGCAAGGATCGGGGAGGATCCGCGGAGTAGATGCCTGTGAGTTGGCCTCGATCCTCCAGTGCGGGGAGCAGATTGGCACTGTTCCCGGAAAAGGAGCCAAACTGATTGGCCGCGGCCACCCGCACCCCGCAGAATCGGATGGAAGTTGACATCAAGATCGGAACGGGATCGGTGGTGTTCTATCGTTGCGGCCGGGAACGGACCTCACTTGGGCCAAATCGACGCGTGTTTGAAGAGCGCGTTGCAGTAATGGGTTTCACCGGTTTTTCGATAGCCAAAGTCATAGAGACCAAAGAGACTGAAATGACAAGGCGCGAGCCAGTCCTGAACCTGTCTGATGGGCACATGCCGGGAACTGCCGTTTCCTGGGGATACTTCAATCAGGATGGACTTGACTAAGCCTTGCATCAGACTCTGTCTGGCTCCTTCCAGGACAGCAATTTCAAAGCCCTCAGTGTCGGTTTTCATGACGGGCACGAGCCGAATGCTTTCCCGGTTGAGAAAGTTATCCACCGTTGTGACCTCGACGGGGATGGTCGGCCTATTGGTGGTTTCATCCGCGAGCCGCCCTAGGCCCGGCTCGTCGGGACGGGGTTCAAATTGCAGAGTTCCTGGCTTCTCTCCCATTGCTATCTGGTGGCAGTGAATCCGCTGGTTCCCCCGGTAAAGGTCACTCAGTTTTAGAAAGACGGCAGGGGAGGGTTCAAACGCGTGCAGTTCCACCGGCGGGGCAAAGGCATCCAAGAGCCTGCCGCTGATGAGTCCAAAATTGGCGCCGATGTCGAGAATAGCGCTTTTGTCTTTTGATGTGCGAGTGAACTCGGCGATGTCCGCGAAGTTGGAGGGACTGGTGCCCCTCGGAAAGTTTCTCAGGTAGCTGATACGTAGGCCGAGTTGGCTCTCCGCAAAGGTGGTGATTAGTCTTTTCACAATTGGATCGGGATAGCTCTCTAGGGAAATGTCCAGAAAGGCTGGTGAGCCTTCATTTCGAGGGGGTGGAGGGAAGGTTGCGGGGGGCGGAGAAAGTCGCTGGACGGGTGCTCAGGCCAGCAAAAATGCCATCAAGTGCAGGGGCCACAATGTGGGCTCCGAAGCGGGTGAGGTGGTGATCGTCGTAGTAAAGGGGCCGTCCGTCTATCTCCATGGCATAATAGGCCTGATTCGAGAGAAGCAAGTGAGACGATGCGTCGAGAAGTCGTCCTCCTAGCGATTGCAAGGTATCCTTTCGCTCCAGGAGTGGTCCAGATAGCGCTTCATGACCCTCCACGGAGCAAAGAAAGGAGGTGACGTCGGTTTTGAGGATCAATTGGCGTAGCAAGGCTTTCGGAACCGGGGCATGGTGCCTTGGCACTTGAGCCAGAATCCATGGCGTGGCACCTGCACGACGGATCTCGGTGACGGTTTGGTCCAAAGCAGCTAGGAATTGCTCCGTTTCGACCGCCGGCCCCGACGTGTAAGAGTTCCACTTGGCGGCAAGCAGAACGTGAGGGATGTGCCGTGAGGCGATCTGATTGAGAATCACCTGGTTCCATTCCGGTGCTCCTCGGCCCAGAGAATACGCGTCTTTGGGTACGTAGTCGAGAACAGGCGGGGTGCTGCTGGTCCATGCGGACAGCACGCTCACCCCGTGTTCTCGGGCCAGTGAATCAGTCGCGGGCAGGATCGAGCGCGCGTGACTGTCTCCCCACACAAACAAATGAGGCTGGCCGCTGTCCTGCTCTCCAAAGGGGGGGAACTGGCCTGCTTTCGCTTCTTCGAGGCTCGTCTTCTTCGATACGCGGTTTCCAGTGAGTTTCTCTTCTTGCGCGGCGATGTAATGCCGCACTGAAGGAGGGAAGCGAGTTTCAAATCCCTGAGAGCCAATGATCACGACAGCCATCAACACCACGAGCAGCGATGCCGCTCCGGCGGCGACGAACCACGGAAGGCTAGCATGGCGCTCAGTCGATCTCCGGAAGGGGCTCTCGACAAAGCGCCAAGAAAGAATCGCCAAAGGAAAAGCGGCAGCGAAGAGGAGCAACCGCAAGTGCAGGGGAAGTTCACCAAGAGTCCAATACCTGGTGAATGCGAACAGGGGCCAATGCCAGAGGTAAAGGGAGTAAGAAATTCTTCCAACAAACACTAGCACTGGGTGTTGCAGCACGAGGAGCGGGAGTCCAAACCTGGGACGGGGCGATTCGGGGCTGAGAGCTGAGGTGGCCCACATGAAAAGACCACAGCCGGCACAGGGCGGCAGGGCTGCGGCTGCGGGAAAAGGAGTGGCGGCGTGGTAAAGCCACATGGGCCCCATGAGGAGTGGAACGCTGCTCCAGGAAAGAAGGCTCCCCGCGGTTGAGCGATTCTTTGCCAGGGGAGGGAGCAGGGCGAAAATTCCTCCAAGAAGCATCTCCCATGCCCGGAATGGTAGCAGATAAAACGTCGCGATCTGGTGATCCCTAAGACCCCAGACGCTCAGAGCGAAGCTGGCCAGAGCCAGTAGCCCCAGCCAGACGCCGAGAACCCGCCGATTCGGCGGTTTGGAGGAGCGACATAACCAAAAGAGAACAATAGGATAGATGAGATAGAACTGCTCCTCCACCGCTAGTGACCACGTGTGCAGCAAGGGCTTCTCATCTGATGGGCCCGCAAAGTAGTCCGTGGTTTTCCAAAGGTAGATGTTCGCGGTGAGCGTGAATTGGGACAGGGTTGTTTTCGCAAGGTCGACAAAGTCGGGTGCGGTCAGCAAGCTCCAGCCAATCCCCAGGACGCAAAGAGACATCACGAGCGCGGCGGGCAGCAGCCTGCGGATGCGCCGTTCGAAAAAGCGAGCGAGTGAAAAGGAGCCCTGACTCAAATCCCGAACGATAATGGAGGTGATTAGATATCCAGAAATGGTAAAAAACACGTCAACGCCCACATATCCACCCGGAACGCCGAGTCCAGCATGAAAGGCGAGCACTGCGAGGACCGCGATCGCTCTCAAACCGTCAACTTCAGGCCGGTATTCCAGAGAATGAGTGCGCATGGATCAACAGTGGCGTGGTGCTGCCGGGAGCGGGACTTCCAGATGAAAGGCGGGGCGAATTCGCGACACCAGTGAGTCGCCGCAGCGGTCTTCCCAAGAATTCGGTCTCGCCTGCTGCTGAGTCACTTACACCCTGCAATGGCTTCAAATCGACTACCTTGACTCAGTGCCTGGTACAATGCCGCGTAGGAATCCAGAGTGCCACTCAAAGAGTGATACTGCCGTGCCCACCGGTGTGCGGCTTCCCCCATATCCCGGCGCCGTTCAGGGGATCGCAACAGGCCAAGGATGTGTCCCGCCAACTGTTGCGGTGAAAAGTCCGATAAGTCAAAGTGAGTTCCCGGCACCCCCAGTTCGGACCGGGGCCGGCCTAAATAGTCGGTGAGGACCATCGGCACTCCCGAGGCCATCGCCTCCAAGACAACGTTTCCTAATCCTTCTTTGCGGGACGGGAACACGAACACGTCGGCGGCTCGGAGGTAGGCATCCACCTCCTGGCTCTCTCCTGGAAAACGGATGCGATCTCCTAGCAAGGATCCACAGTTGGCAAAGAGCCGCTGCTGGTAGGCGCGGAGTTCTTCCCGTTCTGCTGTCAAGGTGAGGGTCGGACGTTCGAGCGGCCCCAGAAGAAGGAGGACGGCCTCGGGAAACACCCTGTGCACACCTTGCCAGGCCTCCACGAGCAAGTCGACGCCCTTGCGTGGCATGATGTTTCCAACAAAGAGGACGACCGGGGCGGAAGGAGGAAGCCCGAGCCGATCTCGAAGGGACTGTTTTTCCTGGTCGTCCGATAGCGGGCGGAACCGGTCCACATCGACCCCGTTGGAGATGATCGAGGTGCGTTTGCGAGGGGCGCCGCTGGCGATCATTTCTTCCGCCATGACTCCGCTGCTGGCCACAAAGAAGTCGAAAGAGGCAGCTAGGAGCCGTTGACGAATGACTCGTTTGACTTGTCCCGCCCAGGAATCCGGTGACCTGCTTGGTTCCACCATGGTCCCGACAAAGAGAGTGCGGGCACCACTGCGCCGCAAGCGGATCAGCTGAGGAGCGAGCGCGGGATAGCCGGAGATGAGCTGAATGACAGGGGCGGCTCCGTGGAACTCCGGGGAGCGAATCAACCGCCTCGCTTCCTGAAGCAGCCGCCGGTCGAGATCGATCCGCCGTTCGCCCGTGACCTCGACCCGATGCAGCAAAGGACAAGCCACATTCAGCGGAGGTGGCTCGTGTGCTTCAACGGTCGTGGTCACGACTTGGAAGTCGATGCCGCGCTGTCTCAGGCCGGGGAAATAGCGCCGGAAGCGTTCCGAAGCCCCCGCGAGCACCGGATAGAAGTGCCGGAAGATTGCAAGGACTCGAGTCGGGGAAGTCTGCATTGCGATCGGGAATGGGGCCAGGCACTTGGGCTACACCAGCGGGGAGGTTACCTGCTGGCAGAGCTCGATGAAGGTCTGAGCGGCGCGATCCCATCCGTGATTCTGGACCACGTGAGTTCTCGCGGTGGCGGATAGCTGTCGGCGAAGTTCGGCGTCGTCCAGGAGTCTGCCGGTTTCCCTAGCAAAATCTTCTGCGCGATCGGCCAGGAGCAGATGGCGCCCTGATTCGAGTCCCAGCCCTTCCGCGCCGATGCGAGTCGAAACAATGGGAATGCCCATGGCCATCGCTTCCAGGATTTTGAGGCGTGTTCCGCTACCGGAAAGCAATGGCACTACCATGATGGAGCAGCGATTGACCCACTCGCGGACATCCTCCACCGTCCCCGTCAGTTCAATGGCAGGATCGTTCGTAGCGAGTCGCCGGAGGGATTCGGCGGGTTTCCTGCCGATGATCACGAGCTTGAGGTCCGGCCGACTGGCTCGAAGCAGTGGGAAGATTTCCTCATGAAAAAAATGAATCCCTTCGACGTTAGGGATCCAATCCATGGAACCGAGGAAAGCGATCCGCAGAGGGGCACGGGCGGAGTCAGGGACCGGCTGAAAGTAGGAAAAATCGACCCCGCCGGGGACATCACCCAAGACGTTCTTGAGACCATAGTCCTGCTGAGCGAGTGCCGAGTCTTCTGGAGAAACGGTGATCACGCCGTTGAAGCTGGAGCATAGCTGCTGCTCCCACCTACGCATCCGCTGATATTGCCCTTGAAAATAGAGCCGGGCGAGCGGGTTTCGCTGATTGGCCGCAAGTCTCTTCCAGATCTGAGCCTCCGTGTTGTGTTGGAACACAACGGTGGGAACTTGGCTGGTTTGGTCAAGCACGTTTAGGGCAGGGTAGAGATAATCGCAGACCGCCACATCGTAATGATGCTCCTGAACGAGCGTGCGGATCCTTTGCCGCATGGGGCGATGGATGTATTTGGCGATTGAGTAAGGCTTGCTGGAACACAGCTGGTTGCCCAGGATCTCGCCATAGAATGGAAGGCTGCCTCGCTCTGCTTCGCGCCACTCGATCCACTCTTTGGAGGCAGCGTAAGGATCGGAAAGCTCCAATTCGCTGGGCGTCTCGTCTGGTTTGCGCAGTGCAAGATAATCGACTTGGTGATTCCGGCTGATCTCAACCAGCATCGCGTGCGTACGCTTTTTTCCCCCGGTATCGAGCGGGTGCAGCAATCCGGTGCCAGATTTGATCCAGAGAAGGCGCAAGGAACGTTTGAGTTTGGTGCTATCGAAAGAGGGAGGGGATGCTAGCAGCGTCCCGGTCTCGGAACCCCTTCATTGAAGGACCGGAGGTGGTGGGAAAAGGTAATTCCGTAGCTTGTCGGTCTCCTCCATTTGCTTATCTTCGGCGGCGTGAATTAGGTTCACCATCTCGCGGGCGGAGACGAAGTGATAGCGAAAACGGTGGTCTGGGTCGCGGTTGGCCTTCTCGATTGCTTGGAAAAAACCTAGCATTGGTTCTCCGAGCAGCATATTGAAGTTCTGAGGAATGCCTCCATGGGTGTGGAGCTTGACAAAGATCCAATCCGGACGTCCGGTCACGCCAATTCGCTGGTTGATCCACAGCTGCATGCGCAGAGCATCGGGTGGGTTGCGACCCGTCAGATCCGAGTTCTCGATTTTCGGTAGAACCGAAAACTTGCGCCGCTTCCAGTTGAGCGCGAGTGGGCCCTGAATGAGCAGTAGGCGATTCGGAGAGTGCCGAAGCTTAGCCGTTACTCCAGCTGCGACGTTGGTGCCGCTGTGAAGTGCGTTGGCGCCCGTGGCATCGGCGGAGTAATAGATCGAATTCACCTTGCGGGCCTGTGTGGCATGAGGGGCGGAAGGCATGGTGAAATCTGCAAAACAGCCGGTTTGTTTGAGGATGGGGATTTCCCGATGCACTCCGCAGCCACGGCCATGGGGATCGCAATGATTCAAGGCCCAGTTGCCATGAATGAACCCATAGCGGGCACGGCCCGACTCCTCACGTGAGAGCAAACCATGGCGACACAGATCTTGAACTCCGTTCTGCAGCTTGTCTTCCACGCCTGCTGCGGAATCATTGCGATGGTGAAGATGAATCTCGACCTCGGCTTTGGTGCTGCGGCAAAGTTTGCTTATTTCGTCCAGCAATCGAGGTTCGTATTGCTCTACCGGGAAAAAACAGGTGTGTCGCGGGGGCACTCCGTCGGCACCGCAAAAGCGGTCGGTGATTGCGGGAAAGCGATCCAGCCAAGTGCGCAGACGATCCAAAGCTCCGGTCAAATCGGTGTCGTGAAGAGGCTCGAAGTGGTCGCAAACGGCGATGAAGACGCTGATGGTGCCGTCCGCAGGTATTCTCCTGGGAAGGCTAGTAACGTAGGGCAATAGCCACCTGTCAACGGATCGAAGCATTGGCCGAAAACAATGTTGATAACTCTGCGGCCGTGTGAGAATCAACCGGGTAAGCGAAGCCCCCATAAATGTTCACGGACGTGTGCACGACTATCTCCCGATCTTGTTACGACCGAGAACCCGTTATCGCGGAGGAATGCTTCAATCGTTGGACGGATCTTAGGAGCGCTTTCTGGAATTAGAAAATCGTGGCAGGCAATGCAAATGCAGTCGGTCTTGCCAATTGTTTTAGCCATTCCTTGGATGGCCTCGATCTCAGCGCCTTCGATGTTCATCTTGAGCAAAGCAATTCGTCGCGTGGCGAGGTATGGTGCGAGCAAACTGTCCAGTGGTGCGCCACGAACCGTAGTCACGGGCGAGGTTGCATTATCGGTCGAGTTGACAATAGAGTGTTCAAGATGGCTCTTGCCCTTTCGGAGTTCGAAGACTCCATGACTAGCCATAGCGGAACCGGGAATAATCACGGTATTTGTTAATTGATTGACCTCCACCGTTTTCATTAACGCAGCGGCATTCGGCGGGTCCGCTTCAACGGCCACAACAAGGCCCTTCTCTCCAACCCAACGTGAAAACACAATTGTATCGACACCTGTGGCGGCCCCAACGTCTACGATAAAGTCGCCCGCATTGGGAGAGTAGTGGTACCCCAGTGGTCAGAGGTTGCGTGTAGCTGCCGATCAAATATCGCCGTCCACCGACGACACTCATCGCGCAGATAATGAAACTTACCTAGGTCTACGATGTGTGTATTGAACGTTCGGCGGATCCAAAGTTTGTCAAAATATAGTGGAACGTCATGGCCTGTTGCCTATGTGGTGTAGCGAGTTGTGACAAGCGCAAGGATCTTGCGGAAAGGAGGTATGTCAAAAATGCAGGCGAGTTATCGCGTAAAGGATCCCATAGCAACGGAGCTTGATCGGGTGGCACAAGGTGGGGATGGCGAACGCTGTCCGCTACGGTGCAGTTCTGTTCTTTGGAAACAAGTGTTCTCTCAGTCTTAAAGCTGGCTGTTCCACTGCTGCGGTGAGCAGCCAGCCGCCGCCAATGGCGCCGGAGATGTACAGAATGAAGTAGACCCACCATGACAAGAGAGACTCATCAGGGTTACTGATCCTCCACACAAAATATCTCTGCCAGGGTTCATGCACGAGGTAAATTGCGTAAGAGTAGAGTCCCATTGTGGACAAAGGTCTAATCCATTGGAAGGCGCTGTTTGGGGTGTGTGCTCCCGACAAAAGCACCAGACCTGCACCGACAGACACCGAATTGAATACGAGAACTCTCATAAACCAAGTCGAAAGATAGTCGAAGAAGAAGACCGGGATGAAGAGCAGGCAGCCGAGATTAAAAAGGGTAAATCTCAAGGCTTGGTGTCGGATGCCTAGCATGCCAAAGCGGTAGTGTCGAAGCCACGATAGGAAGACTCCCAGGAAGAGCGAGTCAAGTCGGAGGTGGGTCTGCATCACCAGATGCCAGAAGTCCTCACTTCCTTGGTGAAACCACCTGAGTCCGGTAGATAGGATCACGATAGCCACGAAGACCCAGGGAACCCATGTAAAGAAGTTGGGTTCACACATCACTCTCCTGAGCTTGGTGTGGGTAATGCCGATCAATAGTGCCAGAAGTAAGTAAAAATGCTCCTCGACAGCGAGACTCCAGTGTGGTCCTGACAGCTTGCCTACGTAGTTCTGTAGAAAAAGAAGCTCGCCCAAGACGTCGCTCGGTGAGATCGGTGCATTCAGTATGGAGCGCGCAAGAAAGATCAGTAAAACTGTAAGCCAAAATAGAGGATAGATCTTGAAAGCGCGGCGGATGAGAAACCGTTTGACATCTACGGTATGACGGTTGCGGGCTTCGGAGAAGAGCAGACCTGAGACCAGATATCCACTGAGAACGAAGAAAATGTCTACCCCGGCCCAGCCGACTCTCATCCAGAGATCGAGGAGGATGGAAACTTCTGGAGGAATTGAATGCAGTGGTGGGGGGCGAAGGTGTGCGCCGAGCACCAAGATGATTGCGACACCGCGCATGGCATCGAGCCAAGGATCCCTACTCTGAGTAGAGGCTTGCTGCCTGGTTGTTGGAGAGATCTGTGTAGATGTTCGCATGCGCTAGGCGGAGGCTGTTGCTCCGTAGTCCTTCGCAGTGTTCGCCTGCCACTCACAATCCTCAATGAAGCAGGCTTCGCCGATTTCGAATGGGTAATCCAGCCGTTGCCTGCCGACACATTCGATCTGGAAACTGCAGACACCCTTCAATTGTTCAAATTTCACCCCGCCAGGGGGTTCGGAAAAGTTCACATTCAAGCTGTAATTGCCCACAAAAAGGTGGGGTTTGGGCATCCGGCAGACCAGATGGTGAACCCCTGCGGAACGCGCAAACGGTTGTTCGGAGTCGAAGATCCAAGGGTTAACTGAGGTGCTGAGGCGGGTCAGATCGTTGACGGCGAAGCTCAAGCAGGCTCCACGGATGGGGTGGGGGCACCAGATTTGGAAGTGGAACTCGAGCGGTTCGAAGAGGGAATGAATCCCTCCCGGTTTGGAGGTGCGAACCTCAACCCGCAAGACCTTGGGGGTGCTATCGCGCTCTTGTGATTCGTAGAGCGCCGAATTTTCATTTCCGGTGGAAAGGTAGTTTGCCACTACCTGGGACGTGGGACCATCGTTGATGATGTTGCCCCGGTGAAGGTGAATACACCGCGTGGTGAGCGTCCCTAGTGTATTCATGTTGTGGCTCACGAAGAGAACCGTGCGACCGCTCTGACTCACTTCCTGCATTTTGCCCAGACATCGTTTCTGGAACTCGTGATCTCCTACGGCGAGCACTTCATCGACGATGAGAATCTCAGGTTCCAAGTGTGCGGCGACGGCAAAACCAAGACGAGTCTGCATCCCTGAGGAATAGCGCTTTACCGGTGTGTCCAGGAAGCGTTCCACATTGGCAAAAGCCACAATCTCGTCGAATCGGCTTTGGACTTCGTGGCGCTTCATTCCGAGCAGAGCGGCGTTGAGGTAGATGTTCTCCCTTCCGGTGAGTTCAGGGTGAAATCCGGTGCCAACCTCCAGCAGGCTTGCCACTCTACCCCGCAGCGTAATGCGTCCCTCCGCCGGTTCTGTGATTCGCGAAAGAATCTTCAGCAAGGTGGACTTTCCTGCTCCGTTGTGCCCCACGATTCCGAGCACCTCGCCTTCGTTGACTTCGAAGGAGACATTCTTTAGGGCCCAAAACGTCTCAAGTCCGCTCGAATCACTGGACTTGGATGCGGGACGGAACAGGCTCGTCAGTTTCTGAGCCATGATGTCCCGTAGAGCGATGTACTTTGATCTAGGGGCGCCTCGCCGGATACGATAGTGCTTCCCGAGATTCTCGACGGAAATGATGGAGGGCATTCGGAGAGCGAAGGTTAGGAAATCAGTGTAAACGGCGCTGAGGGAACGCGATTGGGCGGTTTAGATGACGTCTGCAAAGCCGCGCTCTGTCTTTCTGAAGTAGGCGATACCCAGGCACAGAAGAGTGATGACTGTGACCAGGGATAGAGCGAAGCCCGGCAGGTAAACCGAAGCTGCCTCTCTTCCGCAGATCGCCCAGCGGAAGCCATCGATGACTCCTACCATCGGATTGAGCGAGTAGAGAAGTCGCCACTGTTCAGGGACGACATCAGATCGGAAGCCTACGGGGCTAATGTAGAGGCCCATTTGGACGATAAACGGGACCACATAGCGAAAGTCCCGATACTTTACGTTCAGGGCGGTGATCAAAAGGCCGGGGCCCCAAGCTGCAAGAAAAGCCAAAATAACAAAAAGAGGGAGTGATAGAATGGAGATACTCAAAGGATAGTGATAGATAACCATCATTACCGCAAGGATGCCGAAGCTAATGGCAAAGTCTACCAGGGCAACAATGATCGTGGCCGTCGGAAGAATCATTCGAGGAAAGTAAACCTTGGAAATCAGATTCGCGTTGATGATCAGACTATTGCTGGATTCGCTCAGGGCGGTGGCGAAGAATTGCCAAGGCAGTAGGGCTGAGAATATCAGAATGGGATAGGGGACGCCACCGTCCGGCAATTTGGCAACCCGCCCGAAGATTACCGTGAAAACGGCCATCGTGAGAAGGGGGCGCACCACCGCCCAGGCAATCCCAATTACCGTCTGTTTGTAGCGAACCAGCACGTCGCGCCAAGCGAGAAAGAAGAAGAGCTCACGGTACTCGAACATGTCGCGCCAGTAGTGGCGAGAAGCGCGGCCGGGTTCGAGGAGAACGTGTTTCGGGGTTGAAGTTTCCGTTTTCAGTTGATGATCGCTCCTGCTAAGGTTGAAAGTTTTGCTTCGCCAAGATAGCGAGGGTTCAAGGGGGGGGGGCAAAGCCTCGTCATGACGTTGCTCGAAACACCCCTTCTATTGCCCAGCCCGCGGCAAGCTGCCGCCTCTGGTCGTTCTCCGCTTGGTTCACGAAGAGACCCTCATCAAGAGCAAAAAGTGCTTCCTCGCTCACTTCCATCAGTCGAGCGGGTGGATTGCCGGCTATTCCAGCGGTGGCGCGAACGGATGATGACGATGCAACGTGGGGGCAAACGCAACGACGACGCCGGTCACTCGCTCTGCCTTCATGGTGTGACTAGGCAAATGCAGGGGCGATTTTGTAGCCAAAAAGTGATTGAACTCGTGCGGCATAAGGTGCGTGCGCGCATGGGAATGGATTCCGGACAGCAGGCGGCGAGCCCTTTTCGAGTTCCGCAGGCATAGAGTGGTGCAGGGCTTCGTCAAACTGGTGTCCGGAGATGAGAAGGAGTTGAGCAGACTTGGGGACAAGGCACCGAAAGGCAAAAGACCACAGAAGGGAAACTTCGGGGAGTTGGCGGGAGGCGAGTGCAATCTGGATCTCGAAGCTTGGTTGAAAGCTGAACAGCGAATCCCCAATGGTGCAACCGCATAGTTTGAGAATTCCGCCAAGCGCATGGTTCGGGACTGACTCCGAAAGCGACCGATTAGCGTTATTGAGTATTTATGGCGGAGGTAAGCCCATGCATGGCTCGGTGATTTGCCAGAGCCAGAAGTGACCAGACCTCTCTTGTCACATGGACTTCGCGGCCCACGATCGCCAAGATTCTATTGAGCTAGGTCAGTGCCACCTTCGCACTTGATTCGGCTTGGCCGATCGTCTTTGCTTCCCCTGACTGGCTGCGTCTCCGAACTCGCTTGTGGCGGGCGGTGGATAGAAGCAGTGAAGATCAATCACGAAGGATTCACGATGGCGGGGGCCAACGGATAGCTATCCTGACCTAGTGCTGGAAAAAGATTCTCTCTGAATCGGGTGTACTCCTCAAAGCTCTTGGGTCTGACACCACCGAACAAGACGGTCTTGATGGTCTCCAAAACGATAAACCCGTCCAAGAGCAGTCCCATGTGCTTCATGTAGTAAAGGTCGTACTCTAGCTTGCGCTTCGCGTCGTCGACGGATGAGCCATAGGGATATCGCACTTGAGCCCAGCCGGTCAAGCCTGGGGAGACGAGGAGTCTCTCCCTGTATGCCGGGATCTCTGTTGCGAGATCCTCAACAAACTTAGGGCGCTCTGGCCGTGGGCCAACGAAGGACATCTCACCCTTGAGAATGTTTAGCAATTGTGGAATTTCATCCACCCTAAATTTTCGCATAATTCTACCCGCGGGAAAGACGCGATTGTCTCTGTCGCTTGACCACTGCGGGCCGGCCACTTCAGAGTCCGTGCGCATCGTTCGAAGCTTATAGATCGTGAACGGCCGGCCAAGTCTTCCGCTTCGTACCTGCTTGTAGAAAACGGGACCGCGCGAGGATAGGAGGATGGAGATGCAGCCCGCGAGCAGGGCTGGCAAGAGGATAATAAATAAGACTAGCGACACCGCAACATCGAATAGGCGCTTCAATTTGCGGACATAAAGTGGGCCGCTTTGCCCTGATGCTCGAAGCAGCCAAGCTTCGGTGACGAGCTCCAGAGGGACTGCCTGATAAGCCTCTTCGCAGGCGTCAGCTAGCGAAACGACCTCGACTCCGTTGTAGCGGCACTGGCGCAGTAGGGGGGCGACCTCAGGGTTCGACAGATGGGAGTCTCTCACTAACAGAAGATCGGCCTTGAATCCCTGGGATGAACTTACAAGGTCTGCGATGGAGCCGACAACAGCAAGAGGAGATGAGATCTGGTGGTCACCAGCAGTTACAATTCCTAGGCACTTTGCATGCTTTCCCCATAGGCAGTTCAGTAGGGATACGGCAACCTCGTCTTCCTCGGAGCTAACCAAGCAAAGTGCTACCTGCCAGCGGCGACGCCGTCGGTAGAAAAGTAGGGCGTGGTGGGCAAGGGTAATGGCTACAAGCAGGCAAAAGCTAATGGCAAGAACGCCTCTTCCAATTCTTGCGGATGCGTCGAGGGATGCAAGGGCTAGATCAACGACGAAGGCCAAGATCCACACGGATAATAGCCAACGGAGGTAAGTGGCAAACCCATCCTGGGGGATTCTAGTGGAGTAGAGTCCCCCGGCGTAGAGAAAAGATGGTCCCAGGACCGAAATCAAAAGGATGCCAGGGAAGTAAGTATTCAGGTAGTGGAAATGGGTGGCGTGATCCGTAGTCCCAAAACGGATAGAGAGACCTCCAATAAAGGCTAGCCAGACAAGAAATACATCGGTCAAGAACGATAGCCCAACCCTCAACCAATGACGAGAACTCTTTGAAATACCGAAGATCATTCAAGTAATGATGGTTTGGGTTTTGGAGGGGCTCTGTTTAGCTCAAGCTGTCAGAATCCGAACACCCGCTCCGGTATGACCACGATGTCTCCGTGTCCTATTGGAGGATCGCTCTGTTTCCCCTGCTCAATCATCCTCAGGTTCACTGGAATTCTTTGCTTACCGCCGGATTTTGTTGGACGCAGGAGGTGGGCCTTCTGGTGGTCCGCAAACTGACTCAGACCGCCAGTAATGAGTATCGCCTCATAGACCCCAAGGGAGCCCTCTTTGGGGAGCGTAAGTACGTGTTGGCCTGGGCGCTTCACACTGCCTGTCATGTAGACGAGGATGCTTCGGCTCGTGGCTTCTGGGTTAGATGGACTGAAGGAGTGTGGGAGGGGAGCTCTGGTGCCGCTTTCGATAAAGACGGTCGCTTTGCGGAGCTGGCTCTTCTCCAGGGCAGCCCTTACCGCTCTCTCAGCCTGATCCAAGGTAAGCCCGGCCACCGGGAGGCGTTCATGATTAGGCGGTAAAATGATGTAGCCACGATCACGAACCTTGTAGGTTCCTGAAATAGAAGGATCCTCTCGAACGAAGATCTCTAAGGAATCACCTGCCTGAATAGCATTGGAGGAGAGTTCAGGCGCAGCTTTCGTGGACTCTGCGTGTGGTGGGAGACTAGGCGGGGGGCCTTGTCCCTCAACAGGTGTCGGTACCTTGCATCCGATTAAAAGTGCCGAAACTGTTAGGAAGGCGAGAGAGAAAAATCGGGGGCAGGTGTGCATACGGGCTTTTCAGCTGCGAATGGTAGAGTAAGTACTAGTGAGGTGGCGGGCCTAAGAGATGGACTTACACAAGGCGGTCTAGTTACCAGTAGTGATGGTTTGGGACGGTGATATCCATACCCCCTCCACGTTGTTGGTGGTGAAATCCTTGGGGTGGGGGGATGGAGTGATTGTAAGCAAGTAGTGATCGAAAGTTGTCCGGAAGGCCTTGATAGCTTTCTTCCGATACTCTGAATAAGTCTCTCTACTGCTGCCGACTGGTCGTTGGCTGACGGTGAGAAGGAGTCGGAGGTCGCCGAGGAACTTCGGAGAGGGTTCTACGCCCTCGACATAAACGAGGCGTGGGTACACTCCGGGAAGGTGAGACACGAACCCTGGTGCGTCCACAACCCATTCGAAATGGCGCCGATTTGGATCTCCCGAATCGAGTAGCAAGCGCTTTTTCTCGTTGTCCGCCCACACCCGAATCCGTCCAGTGGAAGCTTGCTCTTTTTCAAACGAGGAGAACTGACCCGTTTTAGACTCTCGATTGATACCGGCTACTTCTAAGGTGATGACCACTTCCCCAGGATAGTCTAGACGATATGGGAAGATCCTCATAAGAAAACGGGTCATTTCACCGCGTCCCAATATCAACCCTGGAGGTGTCACCTCAAAGGCGCCGCCATCCGCTGGGTTGTCATTAGAGATCACACCGTCATAATTGAGGTCGCCGTCAAGATCTGCTTTCGCAATCTTTCGCTCGGCATCCTTCCACTGGTTTACATTCTGGCCATAGTATCGATGAAAATCCGTTGGAAGATCCATCTGCGTCTTATTGTCGCCCCCTGGTGTGGGTTCAACAATGACTTGCTTCTGAGCGAATGCGGCTTGTCCTACCACGACTGCGATGAACAGCGCGATAGAAACAGTCGACCTTTGCCTGTCCATCCTTCTATGTGGGTCAGATTTCATCGGATTTGAGAGTTCGTCGTGATTTTGAAGTGGAGAGGGAATCAAAAGTAGCGGCGTATGCCGGACTGGTAGAGGTTTTCCTGAACAAGGCTAGATTCCTCCAGTTGATATCCTAGCCACCAAGTGGTTCGAGCAGCGATTTGCTGATTGAGTCGGACATAGTGAATCCACCTGTGGTAGGGGTCGGGTGCGGGTAGGGAATCTTGCCGATCACGATCGACCACATGGTAGGCTGACCCAAACAAAAGCCGAGTGTAAGACCACAGTCGGTAATCAAACTGAAGTCGATAGTCCTGGGTCTGGCCGGTGAAGACCCCATCAAGGGCCTCCGTGTCGCCGAAAGCCATTAGATACTGCCCGGACAGTCGCGAAGTCAGGTCTGTAAGGAACGAATACCCTGCATTTCGTGATACGGCTAGGTCATCGCTGAACTCGCTCTCAAGAAAGTTGCTGCCAAGCCAGAACTGCTGATACATTCGTGAGTTGATCTGGTGATCAAGCGCCGTCCTCCATAAAAAGCGACTCTGATCTGCCTTGTAGCCATCGGTTACAAGGTAACCTGCGCCGCTGCGAAGGGTTAGATTCTCCGTCAATCTTCCCCTGCCGTCTATGAAGAACCTGTGTGCGAGTGAGTCGAAGGAGTCGTTGCTTATCACGTTATAGTGAAACACCGGAGCAAATGGCAAGACGCTCCCCTGATAGGCGAGCATGGTCCCCAGGTTATCCAGAGAGATATGGTCATTCAGCTCGAAGGTTCGCCAGAAATCGGAATGGGCTGCTGTGAACCAAAGGCGCCAATCATCGCCCCGTAGTTGCAGTGGGGTTGAAGCGCTAGCACCAACAGTATTAGCGACGACTAGCGATTCAAAAGAATTGAAGTAAGGAGCCTGCCGATCTTGCCCGAAGATGTAGCCAAACGTGTACCGTCCAGCCTGTTGGGTCGCGTCTGTGCCAAACATGTCCGTCCGCAGCAAAAATGGATTGCCCACCTTTAAGACGTCGTACACCTGGAAGGACCAGTTTCCGACCATGCGATCGTAATTGGCGGAGAAGATTGGGGTTAAGCCCAGGCCGAATCCGTCAGCGCCAATTCCCAGTCGATTCTCAAAGGGTAAATAAACTACCCTTCCATTGAGAGTGGCGTACAGGTTATTTGTGATGCGGACTAATCCACGTAGCTGGAGGTCGATGTAACTAAGTAGGCCATCTTCGTCGCCCTCCGGGAAGGTGCGCGGCCCCTGGTAGTCGGAATACAACATGCCTACCCCCATCGAGCGAACGTCAAGGAAGAGGGGCCCTGCTTTGAAATGGGCGAGTTCTGGATCGAAACGTCTTGTAAGAAACGGGGCATTTATGCTCTCATCGGCGACATCACCAAGGAGAGAAACTCCATAGGTCCCGAGTCCATACTCGCGAACAAATAGTGAGTCCCGCGTATCGAATGGCCGAAAGATTGAACGAGACGGCCGCAATGCCGATTGAAATGGGTCTGCCTCCGGATCGTAGTTTTCTGGGAAGGTGTCGGCGTCGTCACTCGCATTGGGAGAGTGGGGAACAAGCCTTTGGTAGGCCATGGCACGGGAATCGAGGTTCTGTGCCGGACGGGGTGCGCTCCGAGGATACTCGCCGCCCCATGTGTAAGGATAAATAGCCTCCATGTCGGTTGGATAGAGACTGTCCTCCCAAGTCGGGAGTTGCATGGCCTCCTCAAAGGTCTCTACGGATGGAGTCGCAGTAACAACGGGCTCGCTTTCGGTGTATGAGGTGGCTACCGATGATGCCTTTTCTTGCCCTTTCAACAGTTTGGCGGGCCTCCCCTCCGTAGGTGTCTCAGTTTCGGGAGATGGCGATTCGCCTGACCTCATTCGCTTCGATAGTGTGCCGGAGATCGGTCGAGCGTTCTGAGCTAGATGGCCCCCTTGACGCCCCTTGTCGCGTGGATCACTTAACTTCTCAGAGAGTTTGAACGGGGTATTTGTAGATTGGGAGCCGCGGGTAGGCGCTGCCTCGACCTGCAATGTCGAGTGAGATGAATCCTCTAATCCTTTGGTCGCCGGTGAACCTTTAGAGTCCTTCCAATCCTCGGTGGGGTTGTCGGCCCGCCGAACCACACCGCGATCAGATCCTGGTGCCTGAGCTCGCGACGGAGGCCAGTGACCAACCGCCCTAGACGAGGAGGTTGGAGCGCTTCCGCCAGTCTGCGAATCTTCCGTGCGGTTCTTGCCCCGCTCGGAGTTTGTGCCTGAACCAAAGCCGAACAAGCTTGAGCGCCTTCTTTGTTCTGGGGATGTTGAGCCTGCCGGCTCGGCATCCAAGGGGCGAGGCTGGGGAACCATCCTTTTAGGCGTTTCGAATACTGAGACACCATTTGCCGACTGCGAGGGCTGTGTATTCGACCCAACCATCTCGACAGAGGAGGAACGACGGCCAGCTCCATCGACCTCTCGCTCGACGAGATTGCGCTCGCCTGCCCCCTCCGCAAGCCCTTTGAGTCTTCCGGAAACAGGACGAGGCTCAGCCCCAGGTGGAGGACCTCCCTGTTGTGAGTGAGCGGGAACCGAAGAGAGAAGACCTAACACTACCATGAAGGTGGGTCGAAGTAGACCTCTCAAACGGCGATCCCTAAGTTGTGCGCGACATGAGGATAGCACGGCCTTGTCATGTAGAACGCCCTCGCCGATGCGTCAAAACTTTTTTTCAATTAATGGGAATCTTTACGCTACTTGACGAACAGACTATTCATTAGTGTAAAAATGCTTAATAACTGAGTGAAACAAGAAGTAAGCTTTTGTTAAGTAGCAACGGAACTGTTTCCTGTTGTGAGATGTCTGAGTATGGCCACTCGGCTTCAACTCTGCTTAATGCCCGGCGATGGCCGGGCGGCCAAAAGTCGATGCGAACTTTCAGGACCGATCGAGGCGCACGGAGTGTTGGGTATTCAAGGAAATGATTTAGGGGGGGGGATGCTTGGCTTGCGAGAGGGCTCCTCCGCGGCCTTCGTCGTGATCTCTGGCAGGAGTACCTAGCTAGGTCGAGTCCGCAGAATCGCACTGCGGATTTGCAGTGATGATTCTGCTGTCTTCGATATTAGCGTGTCTAGACTCCAGCTTGGCTCCGAGCAATCCCAAATGAACTTGGATGTGCAGGTTGGAGGGACTAAAAGGTTAATCGAAGACCGCCAAACACGCCCAGGCCACGACCGGGAAAACCGGCGATCACCTCGTATTGTTCATCCAAAACGTTTTCCACGGTGAGGTGTGCCTGGATGGTGTCGGTGATTTGTAGCGCACTGTAGACCCGGCCGAGGAAGTAGCTGTCGCCGTTGACCGGAAGGTAGGTGACGGGATTGATGTCGAGGCGGTCCTCGATCAGTTGACCGCCGACACCGACGGTGAGCCGGTCCGCGATGCGGGTGTTGACGTCAAAACCAAAAGTGTGTTTGGGGCGGCGGAGGAGGCGTTCGCCTGTTTCGGCATTCTCAGCCTGGAGGTAGGTGTAAGCCAAGCGGTAGAAAATCCGGTCTTGCCAGGTGCCCGCGAACTCCGCTTCGACGCCGGTGGTCGTGGCGCTCGCCAAGTTGACGACGGAGAGGGGCACTGTGGCGAAATCGGTGACGATGAGGTCGGAGATGTCGTTGTCGAACCAAGTCAAGGCGAGGGTGCCTGTCTCGCCAATCTTCTGGGCGATCCCAGCGTCCCAGCCGAGCGATTCCTCTGGCGTCAGCCCAGGGTTGCCGGTGAAGAATGCGTCTTGCGCATAGAGCTCGAAGAACGAGGGCGCCCGGAAACCGGTGCCGACGCTGCTCCGGAAGGTCGTGCCGCTTCCTTTGAGGTGATACGCGGCTGTTCCTCGCCAAGTAAGGGCTTCTCCAATGGAACGGTAGCTTTCCCAGCGGCCGCCGCCGGTGAGGGAGAGTCGGTCCCCGAGGGAGATCACTTGATCGGCGTAGAGAGAAACGAGGGCATCGGACGCCGTGACCGAGCCGTAGCCGGTGTTGGTCATGTCCCGGGTTTCGTAGCCGGTGCCGATGAGGGTCGTAAGGGCTTCGTTCCAGGTGAAGGTGTTGCGCCAATCGAACGCGAGCTTGCGGTGATCGATGATGCTCTCGGGCCAAGGGGGCGCGACGAATCCGAGGTCTTGATGAAGCCAGCCGCCTACCAGTTTGCTATTCCAATGCTCGGAGAGCTCATGATCGATGTAGGCCGTGAGTAGGAGAAACTCCTCTTCCTCGATGTTGTCGGGATCGTTCTCGAAGATCGTTCCCGGGGATTGGTAGGAGCGTTGGGCGCCCCTGTACGTGAAGCCCACGGTGGTGGACTCGTTCAACGGGAAATCGATCCGCACCGCTTGGAAGAGGTTGGCGAAGTCGTTGTGGGGGCGGTCGTTTGCGGTTGTGTTCCAACCGGTGGACAACGAGTAGCTGAGCGACTGGAGATCGCCCGCGCTAGTCAGTTGAGAACTGAAGGTGCCGAACGAGCCTGCAAGGACGTCGAACGTGGACGCCGGTGCACCAGAACCGCGTGGAGCCACGATGTTGATGACGCCGCCGATGGCTTCACCGCCGTAGAGCGCGCCTTGGGGACCGCGAAGGACTTCGATTGTTTGGAGCAAACCGATTTGCTCGCCGCCGAGGAACACGTCCGGGTTGATGTTGGCGTCGCTGATGCGGATGCCGTCGACGACGATTTGCGTCTGATTTGGGTTGGCGCCGCGCAGAATTGGGGAGGAAATGGCGCCCGTTTGCCCCGAAGTTACGAGAACGGCCCCGGGGACAAAGCGGAAGGCATCTTCCAGCCGGCGAGTTTGGCTGCGATCCAGATCTTCCCGGGGAAGGACGGTGATGGCACTTCCGACGTCCTCCAGCTGTTGGGGGATTTTGGTCGCGTTGACCACCACGGGCTCCAAGCTCGGAGCCGAGGAAGGTTTTTCAGACGATGGGTTCTGCGCAAGCGCGGACACGAAAAGCGTGCCCCACGCGGCGCCCGCCACGAGGATGGAATAGTTGTGCTTCATAGAGTGCCTCCGGTTCCAGTGATTCCGCTGGTGGTTGACTTTCCTCAGGCAGGCGACCCGGCTCGAATCCCTCGTCCGCGAACGGATGTTGGCATTCACACGGTGGCGGTACCGCTCCAGTTTTTCACTGGATTCCCCCTTATTTCCTGTCGTCGCCACGGATGGCGGGACTTCCCAAGAAAACCCGGCCGAAGCCGGGACAAGGCACGGCTCGGTGATGGCGGGGCGATGTCAACGGTTTTCGGGTTTGACGATGGGGTAGCAAGGAGGGAGTTGGTAGCGGCCGTGAGTTGTCGCCTCTTGATTGTCAGTTTCTGTTTCGCCTTGGTGGGGGCGAGGGCCGGGGAACGGATTGTGAGCCTGGCACCGAGCGTTACTGAAACGATTCTCGCGTTGGGGCTTGAGGATCGGCTCATCGCGCGGACGCGGTATTGTCCGGGAGCTGACCGAGCGGGATTGGCGATTTTTGACGACATGGTGCAGCCCTCGGTGGAACGGCTGCTGGGTTTGCGGCCGGACTTGATTTTAGCGAGCGACCCGACGCCGGAAGCGGTGGTGACGCAGTTGCGGAGAGTCCGTTTGCGAGTCGAACGGCTGCCCACGAGCAATTTGGCGAGCGTGGTGGCGAATTTGCGGCGGACCGGGGAATGGCTCGGCGTGCCGGAGAAGGGCGAGGCGTTGGCCAAGGGAGTCGAGACGCAAGTCGCGGAAGTGGAGCGGCTCGCGAGCCGGGTAGCACCTGAGGAGCGGCCGAGAACGGTGCTGTTTTACGGGACGGATACGGCTTTTTGCGCGGGAGCAGGGAGCTTTACCGGGGAACTTCTGGAGCGTGCCGGAGGACGAAATGTAGCAGCGGAAGCGGATACCGCTTGGCCGCCTTTGAACCGGGAGCGGCTCTTAAGTTGGAATCCGGAGGTGATTTTGATATCATTGACGGAAGATCCGGCGGACCTCGTGGCGGCGCGGACGGCGGTGGCTCGGTGGAAGGAAGACGTAATCTGGAGCCGGTCGGCGGCGGTGAAATCTGGGCGGATCGTTTTTATTGGGGGAAGTTTGCTGATGATTCCGGGACCGAGGGTGGGGAAGGCGGCGCTCGCGGTGGCGGAGGCGTTGCATCCCGGGTTGATTTCGGGGGCGCATTCGGATGAACTCCACTTTCTCCAGCCTTAACTGCTCCGGTTTGGTCGCCGGCTACGGCGGTGTGGCGGTGCTTCAAGGCGTCACGCTGGAGGTGCGCCATGGCGAGGTGCTCGGCGTGACCGGACCGAACGGCGCGGGCAAGAGTACTTTGCTGAAAGCGCTGGGCGGTAGGTTGCGGCCGATGGCCGGAGACGTGCGGCTTGGGGATTCGGCGATCTCAGCGGTGCCGAGCCGGGAGCGCGCTCGGCAAATCGCGGTGATCGCGCAAGGCCCGCGTCTGGAGTTTCCGTTTACGGTCTGGGAGTTTGTGGCGCAGGGAAGGTATCCGCATCTCGGGCCGTTCCGGAAGTTGGGGACGGCTGATGAAGTGGCGATCGGCACGGCGTTGGCCGAAGCCGGTTTGACCGATCGGGCAGAGCGCCGGGTGGACCTGCTGAGCGGTGGGGAAGCGCAACGAGCTTGGCTGGCGCGTGGACTTTGCCAGAATGCGGGAACGCTGCTCTTGGATGAGCCAGCGTCCTTTCTGGATGCGTCTTACCAAGCCATATTCTGCGGCGTGTTGCGGCGCTTGGCGGCGGAAGGCCGGGCTGTGCTTTGCGTGCTGCACGATTTGAACCTGGCGGCACGGGTTTGTGATCGGCTTGTTTTGTTGGACGCGGGCCGGATTGCCGCTGATGGCGCCCCACGGGACGTGTTGCACCGCGAGATTCTGGGGCGGGTTTACGGCGGGGAGCCGTTGGTCAGCGAGGTGGAAGATGGATTTCCGGTCGTCCTGTTCCCAGCGAGGTGAACGAAATGAGAGCTGACGTGAAATTGTGGCTCGTCGGAGCTGCGCTCCTTCTGGTGTGGCTGATGGCGGTGAGCTACGGCGAGATGGGGTGGCTGGCGCCGTGGAAGCTGATCGCGGAACCGGAGGGCGGGGGGCTGGTGTTGTGGGAATTGCGTTTGCCGCGGGCGTGCTTGGGGGTGTTCGCCGGGGCGAGTCTGGGGGTGGCGGGAGCGCTGATGCAGGGTTTTTTCCGGAATCCGGTGGCTGAGCCCTACGTGACAGGGGTGTCGTCCGGGGCGGCGTTTGGAGCGGTGGCGGTGCTGACGGCGGGGATGCCGGAATGGGTCGTGAGCTTGGCGGCGTTCGCGGGAGCCGGGGTGGCGGCGGCTTTGGTTTACCGGCTCGCGACACGTGACGGCGTGACATCCCCGTTGGTGCTGCTGTTGGGCGGGATGGCGCTGGCGGGCTTTTTGCAGGCGGTGACGATGGCGTTGCTGCTGCGGGCGGATCCGTATGGCTTGAGATCGGTGTTGACATGGTTGATGGGGAGCTTGGCGTATCGAGGTTGGGAGCACGTGGGGATCGCGGTGGCGGGGTTGGTGCCGGGATTGGCGGTGGCTTTGGCTGCTTCCCGGGTGTTGGATCTGTTGGCGGCAGGGGAAGATTCGGCGGGGGCGCTGGGCGTGCCGGTGGAAGCGATGAAGCGGGTGGTGATTGGCGTGGCCTGTTTGTTGGCAGGGACGGCGGTGGCGGCGTGTGGGATCATCGCGTATGCCGGACTGATGGCACCGCACTTGGCGCGGATGCTCGTCGGGGCGCGACATGGCATGGTGCTTCCAGGAGCCGCGTTGATTGGGGCGTTGCTCTTGACGGTGGCGGACTTGCTGGCGCGGCATTTGATCCCAGGACAGGAATTGCCAGTTGGGGTCATCACAGGGGTGATCGGAGCGGTGTTTCTGGTGGTGATTTTGGTGCTACGGCGGCGATTGGAATCATGAGCATCACGTTGGTGATCGGTGGAAGCCGGAGCGGCAAGAGTTCCCGGGCCGAGGCGTTGGCCCGGGATCTTGAGGGCGAAGTCGTCTATGTGGCCACGTGCCGGACGGCGGGGCTGGATGCGGAGATGGAGGCGCGAATTCACCGGCATCGGGAGGACCGGCCCAATCACTGGCAGACGGTTGAGGATCGGTTTGATCTGGTTGACTTGGCGGTGGATTACGCCGGGCGGGTGCTGCTGCTGGATTGTCTGACGCTTTGGTTGGCGCACTGGCTGGAGGTGGACGGGGAGATCGACGCGGTGTTGCGGCGTTTGGAAGGGGGCTTGGCGGCCTTCCGGGAGAGTGGCGTGACGGTCATCATCGTGAGCAACGAGGTGGGCTGTGGGATCGTTCCACTCGGCCCGGAGACGCGGGCTTATCGGGACTTGGTGGGCTGGGCGAACCAGCTGGTGGCCCGGGCAGCGGATCGTGTGGAGTGGGTGGTGGCCGGAATTCCGGTTGAGATCAAGGCTCCGGACCGTTCTCGACCAAGTTGACGGCCACTTCTTCGAAAAGGGTGGCGGCGTTCCAATTTGCGGCCTGGACCCGTTCCTTGATGCCTTGAATCCAGTCGGCTTCGTCGTCGCAGGGGCGACCGTGAGCAAAAGCGAGGAGTTTGCGGATGATTTGTTCGAGGAACTCGTCCTCGTGCTTCGAGATCTCCGCCCGCAGGCCTTCCGGACCGGAGAATTCCGCGCCCCGGTAGAATCTGCCGGAGGGATCGATGGGTTTTCCGGCGACCGTCTCCCGCCAGGTGCCAACGGCGTCGAAGTTCTCCAAGCTGAGGCCGATCGGGTCGAGCTTTTCGTGGCAGCGTTGGCAACGCGGATTGGTGCGGTGCTCCTCAAGCTCTTCGCGTAAGGTGCGGCCTTCTTCACCGGCCATGGCGGGGAGAACTCCGGCGTCGGGGAGTGGCGTTCCGGGGTTGCGGCCAAGCAGCGTCTCCCAAACCCATTTTCCGCGAGCAACGGGGGTGGTGCGCAGGGCGCTAGAGGTAGTGGTCAGCACGGCGCTCATGCCGAGAAGGCCGCCGCGGCGCCGATCTGGTAACGGGACGGGCTGCCAATCACCGCCTTTGGGAACGGGCAAACCGTAGAATGCGGCCAACGGCTCATTCACCATCGTCCAGTCTGAGTTTAGCAAGTCCCGAAGCGAACGGCCTTCGAGGACGAGGCGCTGCAGGAACCGAACCGGTTCCTCGCAGGCGGCCAGGGCGAGGTGGCGTTTGTAACCGGGGAAGCGGTATTCGTCCGGCATCACGGTGGTGCCGAGCGGGGCGGTGCCGAGCCATTGGCCGGTGAACTCGGTGAGGGTTTGGGCGAATTCAGGGGTGGCGATCAGGCGGCGGATGGTTTTGCGGTCCACGGCATCTGAGCCGGGCGGACCGCCGTGAAGGAAGTAGCTGAGCCGGACTGCCGGATCGCGATTGTCGCGGTAGACAAAGCGGGGCGAAGCGAGGACGGCGGCAAAAGCGAGTTGCGGTTCGAGCTCTCGGTGGGGCTTGAGCTCTTCTGGGGAAACGGGGCGGCGCCAAGCCTCTCGGGCAAAGGCTTCCAAATCCAAGTTCTGACGTGGGTGAGAACCTTCCGGGACGGTCGGACCGGCGACCTCGATCCAATCGAGGTAGAGTTGGCCCTGATATTTGGTCCAATCCATCCATTTGATGGCGGCGATTTTCGCCAGGTGCGCCTCGTAGCTTCGCGATTTGGCGCCGTTGCGGGTTTCCCACTGGCGATTGAATTCCGTTGGATCGGTCTGGAGGACTTCGGTGGCATACCGGTGACGAGTCTGGCGTTCGCCTTCGAGGCGCTCCGTGGCGTAATCGCGGAATCGGGCGATGTCGCGGGGATCGCCGTGTTGTCCATAGGCGAAGAGCCATTCGAATGCTTGTTGGAGATAAAGACACTTTTCCTCCAACGCGTGGCGCGCTTCGATTTGGCTTTTCGTGGCACCAGGGGGGAGCTCGGGGACCTGCATGCGGTTGCGGGCGGCCCGCTCGTTCATGACTTGGTCGGCATCGCGAGGCAAGCTGGCCTGGGGGACCAAGCTGGGTTGGTGGAAGGAGAGCGTGTGCCACCCTTTCCGCAGGAGCAGGGGAATCCGGTGGGTGATCGCGCCGGGGCGAGGGTGAGTCACGGGGATCGAAGTCAACGGTTCGCTGCCATCGAGGATCTGGAGCCGGGTGGGCTTGCCCATCGTGGAACCGTGGCAACGGATCTCGTAGAAGCCATCGACTGGGATTTCAACGGTGGTCGAGATTACCTGGGGCTCGGTGGCGAAGAGCATGCCGCGGTCGAACTCTTTGAGGTGAGAGGAACTTCGATCCATGGCTTCCGCCTCAAAACGCACGGCGATGCCGGGCTTGCCCAGAGCGGTCCATCCTTCGACGGCCCGCTCGGCGGCTTCGAGGTATTTGGCGGCTTGGGCGGGGGTGACTTGGAGCGCTTCAGCGTCGTTGGTGAATCCGGTGACTCCAGGGGGATCTGGTTCCAAGAGCTCGCCGGGGCGGAGATCGATGCCGAGCAGTTTGGCGACGGAGCGGCTGTATTCCTCGCGAGTGAGGCGGGCGAACCTGGGGATGGGCGGGCGCGGCGCGGGAGGAGCCGAAACGGCGGATTGTTCGAGCCAGGCCAAAATCTCCCGACGCTGCCCGGGGGAAGGACCCGAGTTTGGGGGCATTTCCTCGCGCTCCACCTGGGAGATGGCCCTTTGCCATTGGGAGGCGGTCAACGGTTGGCGGAAGTCAACCCCGCCCTCGACCTTGTCCTCGCCGTGACAGGAAAAGCAATGGTCTTCGACGACCAGGGGCAGGGCGAGCGACAAGATGACAAGGGCGGAAGTCAAGCAATCTCAGAATACGGCCTTGGCGGCGCGGCGGCAACGTTGCGGTGGAGGGATGGAATGAGCGCCCGAAATTCTCGTAGACAAAGAGGAGGGGCGCTTGAAACGTCCCCGCCCATGGGCGAGGCGATCTCTCATTTACAAACCGGGCAGGTTTCCGCACTGCAAAGCTATGTGAACGAGATGGCGGCCATCTTGGGCGTGCCCTCCGTGGAGCTTGCAACTGCCGAGGTCGATGCCTTGAGCGAGCACCTGCAGAACGTCTATCACCCAGGCCAGTCCGGACCGTCAGATGTGAACTTTCTCTACGTGATGGCCAGACTGATGCCCGCGCGGAGCTACATCGAGATTGGCACTGCATCAGGGTTCTCGTCAATGGCCATTGCCATGGCGCTGCAAGCAAATCCCCTGAATACCGAGGTGCATTTGCATTGCATCGACCGCAAGGAGAAGTGCCTTTTCGATGAAACCAAGGACGTGGGGTTCGTTGCCATCGCAGGCCAGGCGAAGGTGCCAAAGGTAAAGTTTCACTTCCACCGGGGCACCGACTCTTTTCAAGCGAAGGACCTTGTCTCCCCGAAAGCCAATCTCGCTTTCATTGATGGGAATCACCAGCATCCTTGGCCGTTGCAGGACATCTTGAACCTGATGCCGGTTCTGGAGCCGGGAGCCTGGGTAGCGCTCCACGATATCGACCTGCCTCGGATCGCGCTGGAGCTTCAGAAAATGTACCCCGGGGAAACGATCGAGCCCCGGTTCGGGCCTCAATACCTGTTTCAGCAATGGCCTGGCCGCAAGATTGACGGGGGAAACATCGGACTGGTGGAGATCCCGAAAGAGAGATCAACGCTTGCGACAAGCATCGAGCGTCTGTTGAGTCTGCCTTTCGAAACCCCGGGCGACTCCGAGTCCCGGAAGCGCAAGCTGCGGGCCGCGTTGGCCGCCGCAATGGTTTAATCGCAGTTTCAACCGCCGGAGTTGCTCTGGCCGACAATTTTGTCGGCGTCGACATTTACGCGGCTGATGATCTGGTTGATTTCCGCCGTGGAGAGCTGAAAGCCCTCCAAAGTTGTCAGGAGATGCTCCGTGAAGCGCTGGAAATGGTCGAGCGTGATGCCACGGCCGTGATGCACTTCGCGGATGGGACCCCCTGAGTACACAAACGGTCCCCCTAGAGCTTGGCTGAAGAACTCTCGCTGCATCGTCTTCAGGTGATCGACTGGCGCATGCGCGAAGAATGGCGCCAACTCCGGATCCTCAAAGACCCGGAGGTAGAATTGATCGATCAGGTTGGCGATACCCTGTTCGCCGCCGATGCGTTCGTAGAGAGAGGATTCCGGCATGTTCGAGTCGGGTTACGGTTTTCCGGTCCGGTCCATCAACCGGGTCTTTTCCTCGCGCATCTGGCGTTCGATCTTGGTGACAGTGAGGTCAATCGCTTCGTAGAGGTCATTGGTTTCCGTTTTTGCCTCCAGGGTCACATTGTTGGAGCAGAAAAGCACCAGCTCCGCGATGTGCCGGTGTCCGTGCTCCTGCGCGTCGAGGACGAACTTGGCCTCGATGATTCGAGGATACTCCAGGTGGATGCGGGAAAGCCGTTGATGGCAGTGTTCCCGCATGGCGCCGGTGAGTTCCATGTGCCGCGCGGTGACCTGGACGGTGTAATTCTGTTCGCTCATTGTTGTTTGGGATGAAAGAAACTAATGCGAAAGAAAAAGGGAGACCTTGTTGGCTTCGATCAGGTTCCGGGTGAAACTGCCCACGAACGGATCGACGAGGAACTTCCGGGAGTGAATTCCAGCCACCACGATATCGGTGGAGTCGAGGAATTCTTCTCGCACGAAGTCCCACGGAGCTTGGGAAGTCGCATGGATGTGAAAATTGGCGAAATCGTGGGAGCGCAGATACGTTCCCACTCGGGCCAGGAGGGCATCGGATTGGGCCCGGTCGTCTCCGGAGGCGAAGACGTTGATTTCAAAGTCATAGGGCCGGGCAAAGCCAACGAAATCGCGAATCGCGCGGGCCGCAGGAAAGCTACCGTCGTAGGCGATCAGCACGCGTTTGAAGGATCCGCCGGTTTGTGATGGAACCGCCAAAACGGGCGAGGCGGTGCGGTCGAGGACGCGCGCGAGGGAGTCGCCATCCGCTTCCCGGGTTTCAAAGTGATAGTAAGTGCGCAACCCCATGATGACGAGGTCGTACAAAGCCGCCGTCTCGGTGATGATGGAGGCGGGGACGCCGGACAGTTCGTCTTCACTGTGCGCGACGTGCTTGGCGTCGCAAGTCATGGCGAACCGTTCCTTGGCGCGGGCGATGACTTGGTGCGCTTGCTCGAGGCCAGTGGTGAGGTTCTCCCGGATGGAAGGCCAATGAGCGACTTCCACAGGGGAAAAACGGCGGCGGATTTCGGGGGAATCAAGAACGGCCAATCCGGTGACCTGAGCATAGTGACGCTGAGCGACATCGCAGGCCCGGAGCGTGGCCGCTTCGGAGTATGGGGAAGGGTCAAGCGGCACCAGAATCCGTTGGATCGTAGAGTTCATCGACGGCAGTTTAGGCAAGAGGTTCCGGGTTGCATCCGCGAAATTGGCCGGCATGAGCGATCATCGGCGCGGGACGTAGTCCGGCTGGTTGGCCGCGTAGCGCTCGTCGAGGAACGTAAGGAGGTCGATGAGTTGCCGGACTGTCATCGACCGAGTGAGATCGAGCATAAACGGCTCAGCTTCCGCAGTTTGGGCGGGATCGAGCAGTTGGCGGTACTGCTCTTGGACCACGTGCCTTGGATTGGTAATGGCTGTCAGCAAGCCGTTGGAGCTTCGCACAAAGCGGGGCTTGGCGACTGCTAGCTTGAGATCGAGGCGGCTGCCGAGCTCAATGTGATCAATTGCGGCTCCCTCCACAGCGTGGCAGTGAATGCAGCGGAGATCGACGAAGGCTTGCCTGCCTGCCTCCGCGTCTCCCAACGGAAGCCGGAGCTCCTCGGCGGAAGTGGCGCACAACGAGAAGACGGCAAGAAGTGCGGTGAGCAGATGCGATTCAGTGATTCGATTCGACATGACTGTGATCTTCCTTGGCTTGTTGGCAAAAGCGGCAAGTGGAAACGGAAGGTTTGGCGAGGAGCCGTTCGATCGGAATCTCAGCCCCGCAGACCTCGCAAGCGCCGTAGCTGCCTTCCTCAATGCGCTTCAAAGCAAAGTCGATTTTCTGGATGAGGTGGGCGTCGTCCAGGGCCAGGCGATGTTCCAAGGCACGTTCAATCTCGCTGTCGCCCCGGTCTGCGGCATCTCGTGCAGGGGTGTCGAGTGCGATCCGGTCTCCGCGATGCTCTTGGAGGTTCCGGCTGATGGCCTCCCGTTCAGCGAGAAGTCTATTTTTCAGCTCTGCCGTCTGAGTCTCCGTCATTGTGATACACCTTAACCCCTAGAACTGTGTGGCTGCCACGCGCCCGTTGTCAGCCCTTGATTGTCGATTGGCACGTCAGGCGTCGCGATCGTTGGAGGCGCGCGGGGCGGGCCGAGCTTGCAGCCGCACCCGGATCAAAGGCTCAGGCGGCTTCGCAGATGTGATCCGTGTGCGCTTGTTCCCGGAATTTGGTGGGAGATTCTCCCGCGTACTTCAGGAAGCTGCGGTTGAACTGTGACAAAGATTGGTAGCCGACATCGAACGCCACTTCGGTGACCCGGGCATGCGGATTGAGGAGTTTGCGCTTGGCCCACTCCACTCGGCGTCGATTGACATACTCCGTGAGAGTCATACCGGTGGCCTGCTTGAAGATCTTGCAGAAGTAGAACGGACTGACGCAGACATGCGCGGCCACGTCGTCGAGGGAGATCCGCTCGTCCAGATGCGCGTTGATGTACTGCTTGGCGCGGCAAATGGCAGGGGACTCGACATTCTCCTCTGCCAGAAGGAGTCGATTCAGTTCGGCCGCCAGTTGGAGGGAGAAGGCGACGAGCAAGGTGGTGGCGGCTTGGAACCGATACACTTCCATGACCGGGCTCGCGGCGTAGGCCTCACGTAGTTCGGCAATTTGCTCCCCGGTGAATCCGTCGCGTCGCAAGCGAGCTTCAACTGGGGTGAAGTCCTCGGTGGTTGGGCTGTGGTCAAAGATTTGCCCTGCCACCAGATAGGCGATGGCGTGATCTCCAACGCGGACCGGAACGGCGGCTTCGCGCATGCCCGCGAAGCACTTTGTAGTAGCGGCGCGATCTGCGGCATCGCGCCAGAGAGATTGCCGAGTCGCCACGCATGCCTGGCATCCCTGGGACGCCTGAAGCGACCGGCAGAATGGGTTGGCCGTGCGGCTGTCTTGACAGCTCGTGGCCTCGTGACCCTCTGCCGCAATCAGTTCCGCTTCGAGTCCCGTTGCCAAAGCGAAGGCTCTCTTCCAAGTTCGGAGGAAGGGAGACTCAGCGAGTTTTTGGATGGCGCGGTCTTCAGCGGTTTCAAACTCCTGGGCAATCATGACTTAGCTGTCGGTGTGGCTGTTGAGGAACAGCATGAGCCTAGAGCTGAGAGTCAGAAAACGAAATGGGCAGTGGAGGTGATCGTCGCGTAGTCGATTGAAGTAGGGCTATAGGCAAAAAGCGTACGCGTTCAGTGAAAGCGAGCCTTGCGGATCACGGAAAGGACAGCCTTACCCTCATTGCACCAAGCGAAAGGGCGCTGTCCCTCACGGGGTTGCCGCAGAAACCTCTGCTGCCGGAGCATCGGAGCGGATGGCCTCGACTCGCGCAGGCTCTCCGGACTTCACAAAGCCATCAGCAAGCTGGTTTTGATATCCCTGAACCTGCTCCTCCAGCTTCACTTTGGCGAGCCCGGTAAAGGGTTCGCGGGCTGAAATTGCTTTGCCGAGGCCGAAGGACCGATAGCGATCGAGGATTTCCTTGCCCGTTTCGTAGAGTTCCAGATTACGGCGCTCGCGGTCCTTCACGAGGTTCTTCAGATCCACATTCTCTGCTTCCAGTTTAGCGCGGTCTGCTTCTTTCTTCCGGGTGATGTCGGAGAGCTGGATGTGCGAGGCTTTCCACTGATCAAGTGAAGCCGCCAGAGCCCCTACCTGACCTTCGGCCACTTTGAGGCGCTCGGTCGTTTCCTTGAGTTTTTGATCCGCAACCGCCTTGTCGGAATCGGCTTGTTTGGTCGCCTCGCTGAGCGCGCGTTTGAGATCGGCGATTTGGCGCTCGCTCTGGACTTTAAGCGCTTGGAGCTCGGCATCCAGGCGGGCGCGTTCGCCCTCGACAGTGCGTTGTTGGATCATCGAGTTCCGTAGAGCTTCGCGGAGCTTCAACTCGACAGGGGAGACTTCCTCCTGCGCTTGGGAGATGGCCGGACACGCCAAGGTGATGGCGACCATGGTGCGGAAGTAGGCGGAAACGAAGTTCGGTGAGTGCATGGTCTTTCTCAGAATCGCGCGTTGATGTCGAATTGAATGACGTCGGATTTCAGGGGCGGGCCGGCGATTTCCGAGGCTCCCATCCAACGCAGGTTGAGGTTGATCCGGGGAGTTACGGCCATTCCAGCACCGACGGTGAAGCCTTCCATGTTGGTGCCGCCCAGACCGAACGCGGAATCGTTGAAGCCATCGACCACGGCATCAGATTCGATATAGCGGTATCCAATGTGGGCGTCCCAATCACCCTTCTTTGTCAGGGCCTGAGGGCCTACGTGGAGACCGAGGTTCCAGGCGTTGGCGCCACCATCGAAACGTCCAAGAGGATCTTCAGCTGTAACCGGACCCCGGTTGGTAGCTATGGCTTTGCGATCGATGTCGTCCGCATCAAATCCAAGGTTGGTGGAGATGTCTCCGAGCATAGAGATCTGGAATGGTTCAAAGAAGTTGAAATCGATGCGGGCATTGTAGGCGAGAATATTGAACTTTGAAGCCAAGCCGAAATACTGCCATTGTTTCGATGTTCCGAAATCATTGAGCGGATCTGGAATGATGACCCTGAGCGGCATGTAGCTATTGCCTTTCTGCGCAAAGGAGGGCCGTCGGTCGTCAGTGCTCCCGGCGTCAAGGACGGTAAGGGGAAGAAACGGATCGGAGAACTTGCCCTCAATGTTATCAAAGTGGAAGATGCCCGCGCCCAACTGTGCCGTTACGTTGTCTTCGTCGCCTTCAAGCTTGGCCCCGATTTGAAGAGCTTGAAGCCATTTGTCGAGAGTGTCGGCCTTGTCCGGGCTGTTGAAAGGTTGATCGAAGAGGCTCGTAAAGACCGGGAAAATACCCGCATTGAGGAAGGGAGAGACGCGGCTGTTGAGGTGGTGGTTCAGCTGAACGGCCAAGCCATCAAAATTCAGGTCATCGTCCCACATATTGACACTTGTCCGGAAAAAGGGGTTGGGCATGCGTCCCGCGGTAACCTTCAATCCAGTTTGATCCGTGCCGCCGTGCCAACGGAGGAAGGCTTGATCAAGCCAGAGTTGGTATTTTCCAAATTCTCCGCTGAGGGTTTGGTTTGTGCTCACCGGGCTGATATCACTGCCGGTGGCAATCCGGGCGCCAAACAGGAATCCATCCCCCAGATCCATCTCCGCGCCGAAGCGAGCCCGAATCCGGTGCCGATTCCGATTCTCCTCCACGTTCCGTTGCGGGGAAAAGACGATTCCCGTGATGTCGTAGGGTTCTCCCCGATTGATGCGGTTGAAATCTGGGAAGGAGCCGGTGGCTTCATTGCCGTCGGGGAAGACAGTGAAATCGTTTCGTGTCCGGAAATCGGCGAAGAAGCGCATGTTTTTGGCCCACTCCGGAGAGTTTGATGCACCCCAGGCTTCCGCCTTGGCTTGGGCGAGCACCTGTTGGCTGATTTCCGCCTGCATACGAGCCTTCACTGGCTCAGGGACATAACTGACGACGACATCCTCATCGGAGGTCAGGGTCATATCTTCGGCGACAAGCGCAGCCGTTGCGGCGTTCTGGTTGTGAACCTGCGCTTCTTGTTGGGCCTGGATCATCATGTCCGCCGCGTCTCCCTGGCTGAGAATGCCTTTGGCAACGAGGTGGTTGATAAGGTTGACGACGACGCTACCCGTTACAACCGGTGGAGCGGCGGAAGCCGGCGTTTGAAATGCTTCCAAGGACGGCGGAGGTTCGAGCTGAAGGTCACCTGTAGGGAAAAGACCATTTGTCAGCGGTGCTGGTCCCAGTCCGTCAGGCGCCGGCGCTTCTTGGGCGCCAAATGGAGAGGGGAGCTCCTGAGCTGGAGCGGTGGCCATAAGCCCGACCACCAATGCCATCCGGGAGAGATGGGCCCTGAGGGAGCACAACGAAGATGTACGCGTTAACAAAGGCATGATACTTGGAGAGATGGCGAGAAAACTTATGGCTTGCGTGCCGATATCCGAAGGTTAATGGGCATCGGCATGTCTGCGGGCGGTGGTTCAGGCAAGCGGAGACCGCGAAGCACCTCGTTGCGGAGGGCACTATCGATTTCCGGGTTCCCCGTTGAGCTGACTAACTGAGCCTTGCTGACCCGTCCGGTGGCATCAGCCCATATTTTTACTTGGATGCTCATCACTGCGGAACGGGTTGCATCATTGGAACGTACAGCATCCGCGATGGCCGTCTGGACCTTCCCAGCATACCAGCCGTACTTGCTGCCGCCTTTGCGACCGCTGCCTCCAATTTTCCCGCCTCCGAAACCCATGCCCCCGCCCCTGGATCCGAGTCCAAAGCCATCCGGCGGCCCATCCCCAGTCACCCCGGTAGCCATTGGCTCACTGTCGGCAGGAGCTGGGTCAGGCTCTGGCGGTGCGCTGTCCGTCGCGGTCTCCTCTACAAACTGTTGAACCTCTTCCTCTGGAGGCGGTTGATCCGGCTGCTGCTGCGGCGGAGGTGGCGGAGGAGGAGGTGGTGGAGGAGGGGGGAGCGGCGGCAAAGCCAAGTCCACCATTCTCACCGATGATTTCTTTGGTTCTTCCTTCTTTCCGCAGCCGACTAAGGCCCCGGCACCTGCCGCTAAGAGAAAAAGACCAACAATCTTCGCGCCGTGCTGGGCGAAGGAAAATTCTTCCTCGTTGTCGAAGTTGGCGGTCATGGGCGCGTCTGCGAAACGGTGACTGGTTACTTTGGCGGCTGAGTCGCGAGGCCGATCTTGGTGATTCCCACCCGGCCGATCACGTCCAGAACATCCATGATGCCCTGGTATTGCGTGGCGCGATCTCCCCGGACGACGATGGGGAAATCCGGATTCTGTGACTTGTGCTCGTTGAGCTTAGCCTCAAGCTGTTCGAGTGTGACAGGCACGGTATCGAGGAAAATTTTTCCCTCATTGTTCACGGTCACGGCCTTGCCCTTAGGTCCTGCTAGGTCCTTGGCGGGTTGTTTGCTGCCTTTGGGGAGATCCACCTTGACCCCTTGAACGCCGGCAGTGGTCATGATGATGAAGATCAACAGCAACACGAGGTAGAGGTCTACCATCGGGGTGACGTTGATATCGTCGAAGCTCTTGTCGTCGCCTGCCTGCATGAAGGTTTATCCGGTTGATACTACTCCGCAGGAGCGGCTGGAGCCGGCCCAGGTGTAACGCCAGGACCGAAGCTGACGGGACGGCTAGGCATTGATGGGGCCACTGGCGATGCCGGTGGAAGCGGAGCGGGTGGAGCCGGGGGAAGCGAGGAATCTGGCTGCTCCGGGAAAATTTCCGCAGACTTCGTAATGAACTCATCAATGAAGACGGTCATGGAGCTAAGGAGCACCTTGATGCGGGTGTTCAGGTAGCTGTAGTTGAAGAGTGCCGGGATCGCCACGATCAGGCCGACCGTGGTCGCGAGGAGCGCGGATGCGATACCGGGCGCAATGGCGGCCACCTCGACCTCGCCGGTTTTGGCGATCTCGGCGAAGGTGATCATAACCCCGACAACGGTTCCGAGAAGACCGATGTAGGGACCACCAGCCACGCTGATGGTGAGGAGAATCAACCCGCCGGTCATGTTGTGGCTCTCGTGAACCAAGCCGGAATCCAAGGCGGACTTGATCGCCTGCATGGAGCGGGCAGAGAGAGTCGGGCGGCCGGAACCATTTGCCCGATGACGGATTTCTTCAAAACCGATGAGATACAGATGATAAATCGGAGATTTCTTGATCTGGTGGAGCGCCGCGCGAGAGACATTGCCGCCCAGCGTCTGCAGGCCCTCCTCATCGTGGATGTCGAGCTTGTGGAGGCTCGCTGAGAGCTTGCGCCATTCCTTCAAGAACATGTCACTGCCCTTCTGAATGCTATTCAGATAGAGGAACTTGACGATGGAGATCCACCAGCTGAGCACGATCATCACGGCGCAAAGCGCGACGGCTACCCAACCGTCGAACTTCATCTTCTCCGCAATGTCGCCGAAAAGAAGAATATGCTCGACCCACTCCGGGCGGTGAGAGGTTCCCCCAGATCCCTCGTCCTCCAAAACCTCGACCATCTTGAGAGCTTCATCACTGCCCGACTCGGCGATGGCGTGAAAGTTAATCGTGCCAGCGGTGAGCGCTGCATTGTGGATTTGGAATTCATCGACCTCTCCCGTGAAGCCGCCACCGGCATCGATCGATCCCCCGATCGTGCCCGGCGTGGCCAGGGCAGGCATTGGTTTGGGGATGGAGCCGTAGGGCTTGCCCCCGACGTAGAGATCGGTCTTGGTGGTGGACGCAACGACGGCGAGGTGTTTCCAGCCTCCGACGGCGATCGCCTCACCTGGCGCGGTGCGCGCCGTTCCCGAGCCATCCTTGATCTCGACGTAGGGAATGCCGGAATCGACACCGAGCACGAACGAGGAACCACCGTCCACCCGCTTGAAGAGGGCGCCGCCCGCCGCTTGGGCGGTTGGCTTCACCCAGGCGGAAATGGTCACCTCGGCCGCGGCGCCCCATTTCAAGGAATCTGACCCGGGCACATCAATGCCGTTCGTGCCGAATTGGAGGATGCCGCCAGCGATCAGTGCGCCTTCGGTTACCGCAGGCGCGGTGGTTGAGGAGTTGCCATTGACGGATGAGTCCCGGGCTGGAGCACCGCGATCTGTGAAGTGATAAATCAGCGAGGCGGTAGACGGGAAGCTGTCCTTCGCGCTGATGGTGGAAGCGGGCGCCTCGGGATTGCCATAATAGAGATGAAGGTGAGTGGTAGCCCCTGCCTTGATCTCTGGGATCAGGACCCAGAGGAGGGCTTCGTTCATCAACGCGTCGTAGCGCTCAAAGTGAAGGGGCAATTCGGTCTTGCCGTCTTCCGCGATGATCCGGACGTCACTGCCGTCTTCTTTGGCGGCTCCAAATTGAAAGTTACCTGCGTGGAGGCGCAAGAGGACGAGGTTGGCACCGGCTGGTTCCGCGCCAGAGGCCGGGGTCAAGTTTACGGGCTTGCGAATTGCCCATGCCTTGTCCCACCAGCCGGCAGCACTTCCTCCGTGATCGTCGGCAGCATGGGCTGTGGCTGCGGCCACCAGCGAGAGCAGGAGGAAACGCTGGATGGCTCGGGCCAATCGAAACGTTGGGAGAGCTGATATCGTCATGAGGCGTGGTAGGCTATAGTCAAAAATCGTATCCGACCTGAAAACTCAGGAAAGGTTCGTGCTGGCGGGGGCTGCCTGATGGCGTGTTGGGGGTGATCCCCTGCGTAGTCAGAGGCCAAGCAAGGTCTAAATTCCCGTGGAAATTCTTCGCGAGGTCGATGGTGGTTCCGAACCCGAAACTGGCTAGCTCGAACGTCTCAGTTTGCTCAGGAAGCACTTCGTTCACGTAGACCGTACCGGCATCGAAGAAGGTACGGAATCGGAGTTCATTATCGGGAGTGCCGCCCTCGGACTGGCCGTTGGCTCGAATGAGAGAAGGAGTGCGAACTTCGAAGTTGAAGACCCAACCGTTGTCGCCGAGGACACTTGCCTCGGGGTAGCCGCGCACCGTGGATACACCACCGATGACAAACTGTTCGTTGGGAATCAGCGCGTCATTCGTCAGTTGGGTTTGAAATTTGCCGAATACCTGAAATCCTTTGGGAAGGTCCTGGGTGTGGGCGACGTCACTGCGTAAGGAAACCCACGAACCATCGGACGGGTATCGAGTGTCCAAGAAGGTGGAAATGTCGCTGCCCACGCCGCGCAGGTGAAACTGCAATGCCGAATTAAACTCTGTAAATGAGTTCTTCTTTGTCAATCCTGCGCTGTAGGCAATGTTGATTGGGTAATAGCAGATCAACGGAGTTTCAAATTCGGGGTTCAGGAAATCACGGGCTTCTTGATTGAGTTTTCTAAATTCGATTAGCTCAACTGGGGTGTTATCGAATGCCTTGTAATCAAAACCGGCGCTTACAGAATGGAAGTAGCTCCCACGCGTTGGGAGCTGAACAATGCCGCGTAGCCCCATCGTGGAGCCAGCGCCGACCGAGGCGACTCCCCCCAGTGTTCCGATCAAACTATCCTGTTTCGACGCCATCAGTTGGAGGGAGAACTTGGATAGCTGGGGGAATCGAGCGAGGTAGAAACCCGAAACGACCATGGAATCATCCGTATTGTTCGGGGCAACCTGGGCGGACAGACCGAAGGTGTGACCTTTTTGCCAGAGGTTGGCGTAGCTCACCGAGGCATCCAGGCGCAACTCGGTGGTGTTGGTGATGAAACGGTTGTTGAGTTCCAGGCTGCCGTGGAGAGGTGCTTTGTCCTTCACTTCCAGATCGACGTCAAAGGTGCCCGGTACAGCGCCGGGACGAATCGAGGGACTCACTTGCCGCTCCGGCCAAGCATTCAAGGCCACAAGGTCTTTGGTAACTTGGTTGAAGTTCGGAACGGTGCCTTCGGCCAATGAAGGGGCGGCCCGCTTGATTTCGCTAGGCAAGAAGTAGCGAGCTCCCTTGACCGTGACCCGCCCGATGCGGCCTTCAACCACGTTCATGTAAATGATGCCACGCGTTCCGTTCTGTTGGGGAAGTTCAACAGTCACGGTCTGGTAGCCCTTGTCGCGGTAGGCTTTCTCCAACGCCGCACGAGCTTCTTCCAGGCTTTCTAAGGTCTTGCCCGGTCCAAGGAACGGATAGATGACTGTTTCAATCTCCGGATTGGTCAGGAGTTTAGAGCCGTTGACCCGGATCTGCTTCACGAAGAAGCGGAATTCTGCCTCCGCCTCGCTAGAGGCAGCATCCGCAGAGGGGAGCGAATTGTCGCCAAAGTCCGGCGCGGGCGGGGGCGGTAAAGGCATGGGAGTCTCTGCCCGGCTGCTGGCGGACAACAAGCAAAGAGCCAAGAGGGCGGGCAACCCAGGAACGGGCAGACCACCATCCAATAGCCGTCGTTGTTGACCGGAAAACATATTTTTAAAAAACGCAGACCTTTGGGCAGCGTTAAGGCGTTCACTTCCTTAAAATCCTCAAAAGGTGAGGTGGTCCCAGAGCCACCTATAGTGAGGTTTCGAGCTGTTCCAAAGACAATTTTGTGAAAGTTGCCTGCCCATGACGGTTTCATGCGGCACCATCTGATGTGTATCTGTCAAGGTGACGATTTCGTCACTTAACGGGCACCTTGCTGGGCTGGAATCATTGAGTAAATGACAATGTCAGAGCATTGTTGCCGTCAGGCGGCAAGCCTTGGCGGTGTTCGCCATGAGCATAGCGATGGTCATGACGCCGACTCCGCCGGGCACGGGCGTGATTGCCCTGCATTTTGGAGCCACTTGGGCGTAGGCCACGTCTCCGACGAGCTTGTAGCTCCCGGGTTTCTCCGGGTCTTCGATCCGGTTGATCCCGACATCAATGACCACGGCTCCCTCTCGGACAAAGTCCGCCGTGACAAAGTTGGGCTTGCCGATCGCGGCAATGATGATGTCCGCTTCCCGGCACAAAGCGGGGAGGCCGCGCGTACGGGAGTGCGCGATGGTGACGGTAGCGTCCGCCATGACCCCTTTGGAGACGAGGAGTAGCGCGATCGATTTTCCGACGAGGAGGCTGCGTCCGAGGACGACGACGCGGGCACCCGCAGTTTCGACGCCGGCAAACTGCAACATTCTCTGGCAGCCGGAGGGGGTGCAAGGCGCAAAACCAGTGGGGTCCTCCATGACGAGCTTGCCCAAATTCACCGGGTGCAGCCCATCTACGTCTTTGCGGGGATCGATGGCGCGGATCACGGTCTGCTCGTCAAGATGCTTGGGAAGCGGCATCTGGACGAGGATACCGTGGATGGCCGGATTTTGGTTGAGTTCTTCGATGCGGCCCAGGAGTTCCGGCATCAGGGTCGTGGCCGGAAGTTCGATTTTGAGGGAATGGAGACCAAGTTCGCGGCACTTGCGGTCCTTGGAGCCAACGTAGGCTTTCGATGCGGGATCATCGCCAACGAGGACCACGGCCAAGCCGGGGCGGATGCCTTGGGCGAAGAACTCGCTGAGTTCAGTTGAGAGCTCACGATAGACCTCCGCCGCAACATCGGCGCCTCGAATCACCATTGGTTCAGTCATTGCAACCCTCCGCGCACATGAGTTCTTGGACGCCTAAGCGGAACTCCTCGAACTGTTGATCGTTGATGTCGGCCGGGACCTGTACGACCGGGCCGACGTGGACATCGACTTGGGAAAAAGGCTTCGGTATGCGGAATTGATCCCACGATTTCAACTTCCAGCAGTTGTGGTACCGAATGGCAACCGGTACGACTGGCGTCCCGGTCTTTTTTGCGAGGAGAATCAGGCCGGGGCTGAGTTGGTAACGGGGGCCGCGTGGGCCGTCCGGGGTGAGGGCGATATCGTAGCCTTCGTTGAGCCAGGAAGCCAGTTCGATGAGCGCTTGGCCGCCACGGCGTGAATTGGAGCCGCGGATGGGAGCGATGCCGAGTTGTTTGACGACCGCGGCGGCGATTTCTCCATCCTTGCTGGCGCTGGTCAATGCGGCTCCCCGGCGGGCGGCGAAGAACTTGCGGTAAATCAGCGGGAAGCTGAAGAGGCAATTGTGCCAGACGGCCCAGATGTAGTTCGTATCGGCTTGGGCGCTGATCGGTGCCTTGGAGTAGAGCTTGAAGCGAAGGGTGAGGCCAAACAGCTGAATGATGAAGACTCCGATGGCCGCAATGGTCCGGGCTTTCCAACTAATGGGCAGATCCGTGGGGCGCGCCATGGGCTCTCGCGGCGAAGAATCGGGAATCAACTCAAAGGTAGGAAGCGCCGCGCAGGGTTCCCGTGAGGGCGAGTTGGCGATCGAGCTGCTCGGCGTAGAGGGTGGCGTGGCCTGCGTCAGGAGCGCAGCGGGTCGTTTCGTCGAGGGCTACCCAGCGTGCACAAAGATCCGTGAGGGAGCCTGGAACGGAGCCGGAGGCGTGCGCTGCTTGGATGGCGGACCCAAGGGCGGCTCCTTCGGCGGTGGAAAGGCAAACCACGGGGACGCCAAACGCATCGGCGGCGATTTGGCGCCAAATCCGACTCTTGCTGCCGCCGCCAGTGAGGCGGATCTCCGTGGGCTGAACTCCGAGCTCGCGGAAGCGCCTTAATCCGTAAGCGAGGCCGAGGGTCGCTCCCTCCATGGCGGCGCGGGCAATATGCGCGGGAGTCATGTTCCCCGGATTCAGTCCGTGGAGCACCCCGGCACCGTTCGGGAGGTTGGGGGTACGCTCCCCAGTTAAATAAGGGAGAAAGGTAAGGCCGTCTGCACCGGCTGGAATTGAGGCGACCGCAGCCTCCAAATCCTGGTGCGACCATCCAAAAAGACCGCGCACCTGTTCGGTGATCACGGTGACGTTCATCGTGCAAACCAGCGGAAGCCAGTGGTCCGTGCTGTCGCAAAACGCGGCGACTTCGCCATTGGGGTCAATGACGGGTTCGGCCGCGCAGGAATACAGGGTGCCAGAGGTGCCGAAGCTGGCAGTGACCACTCCAGGGGTGACGTTGCCGGTACCGATGGCGCCCATCATATTATCGCCACCTCCAGCGCTGACGACCACGCCTTGTGGCAAGCCCCAGGCCGCGCGCAAATCTTCGCGAAGTTCCCCGTGGACGGATAGCGAGGAGCCCGTGTCTGGCAGCATTTCCCGAACACGCGGATCGATGAAATCACAAAGTTCCGTGTCCCAGTGCCGCTTCCGGACGTTGAGCAAACCGGTTCCAGAGGCGTCGCCGAACTCCATGCGCTTGACGCCGGTGGGGTGGAAATTCAGGTAGTCGTGCGGTAACAACACGGTGCGGGTTCTCGCGAAGTGATCCGGTTCGTTCTGCTTGAGCCAGAGAATCTTCGGAGCGGTGTACCCAGGCAGCATGGCGTTTCCGGCGCGCTGAATCAGTCCGGGATGGCCGGAGAAAGCGGCCGCGAACTGGTCGCACTGCTGGGCAGTCGAGGTATCGCACCAGAGTTTCGCCGGGCGGATGATTTCGTCGTTTGCGTCGAGAACCACGAGGCCGTGTTGCTGCCCGCTGACGCCGATGCCCTTGATCTCACCGCGGCGTTCGCCAATCGAGGAAAGGCAGGCCTCGACCGTGGAGTCGAGGGCGCGGGTCCAGCTGGCAGGATCCTGCTCGAGATGCCCCGGTGGCAACCCCTCAAGCAATCCGTAACTTTCGACGGCCGAGGCAAGGATTTGCCCGCTGGTGCCGTCCACCACGACGCACTTGGTGCTTTGGGTGCCGCTGTCTATTCCGAGAAACAACATGTCGGACCTACCTAGAACGATCCAGGCGAGCGCGCTACTTGAAACTGTGACTTCAGCTGCGTGATTCCAAAAACCGGGCGATGCCCTCGGCCAAGGCTCGGCTAATCCCTTCGACGGAAGCGATCTCCTCGACCGGAGCTTTGCGCAGTTTGGCGAGCGAGCCGAAATGCTGGAGCAGGGCCGTTTTGCGACGGGCGCTGACGCCGGGACAATCATCGAGCAGGCTCTCGGTGATGCGGCGCTTCATGAGCAACTCGTTGTATCGGTTGGCCCATCGGTGGGCTTCGTCGCGGATGCGCTGGAGGAGTTTGAGCGCGCCTTGGTCGTGATCCAAGACCAGCGGCTCAGATTCCCCGGGCCGGAAAATTTCTTCCCGCTTCTTGGCGAGCCCAATGATCGGAAGGTCGGTAAGTCCGAGTCGTTGCAACTCGCGACAGGCGGAGGAGAGTTGCCCTTTGCCGCCATCGACGATTATGAGATCTGGGAGCCGGACGAAGGGTTTGCGCTTGCCTTCGGGAAGGACCCCGGCGGCCTCGCGGGCTTCGACTTCCTTTTCGAGCTGGCGCATCGCTTCCAGAGGGTTGAGCTGCGTCTCCTCCAGGCTCTTCCCGGCTTGTTCGCGGGCCTCAAGGAGAATCCGCGAGTAGCGGCGTCGCACGACTTCAGCCATGCTGGCGAAGTCGTCCTGTCCCTTGACGGTTTTGATGCGGTAGCGGCGGTAATTGGCGGTGTCCGGAGTGCCGTTGCGGAAACGAACCATCGAGGCTACACAGTGATTGTCGGAGATGTTGGAGATATCAAAGCACTCCATGACCACGGGAGTGCGGCTGAGTTGGAGGATTTCGCGCAACTCGGTGAGATCGGCTTGCGGATCGATGTTGGAACCGTTCCGGGGGACGCCGCGCCCACGCCGGAACTGACGGGCCGGGGCCATCGTTTGGCGAAGATCGGCTAGCATGTCACGCAGATCGGCAGCTCGTTCGAAGTCGAGGGCGGCTGCGGCTTGGCGCATCTCTTCTTCCAGCGCGGCGATCATCTCCTTGGGCTTACCGGAAAGGAAGTCGCAGGCCTTTTCGACAAGAGCGTGATACTCTTCTGTCGTGATGCGGCCGACACAGGGAGCGGAGCAATTGCGGATGACATCGGCGTTGCAGTGGCGGTAGTCGGTTTCTCCGGGGACCAGTGGCCGGCAGGTGCGCAGGCCGAACTGCCTGTTCATCCAGGAGATGGTAGAGCGGAGAGCCCCTGAATGGGCAAAGGGTCCGAAGTAGCGGGCGCCGTCTTCTTTGCGAACGCGGCTGAAGTGGAAACGGGGATAGGGATCGTCGAGATGGACTTTAAGGAGCAGGAAGCGTTTGTCGTCGCGGAAGCTGACGTTGTACTTCGGCCGGTAATCCTTGATCAGCTTGCCTTCCAGGAGGAGCGATTCAGGCTCGTTGCGGACCACGTGGTATTCGAAATCCCAGATGCTCTTAATTAGGGCGCGGGTTTTGACATCGGCCATCCGGCTCCGGGACGGGCTGAAATAACTGGAGAGCCGCTTGCGGAGGCTTTTGGCTTTGCCGACGTAAATCACGGTGCCGAGCCGGTCCTTCATCAAGTAAACACCGGGGAGGTGGGGGACGTCGCGCAGTTTGGCCTTGGGGTTTGGCTCTTCCATGAGGGCGGAATATCGGGCAATCGCCAAAGGAACCATACGCCTTGGGCGAGCCTTGTGACGAATTTTCTTGTCAGGAACGCGGGCGCGAGTTTTTTGGCAGTGATGAAAACCTCTGCTCTCGGACTGCTTGCCTGTAGTCTCTTCGTTTCCGCCGGCGCACGCGCAGAATGGCCGAATTATCGAGGGCCTGCTGGAAACGGAATCGCCGGGGAGGTCTTGACAGAGTCGAGCTGGCCAGCTGAGGGGCCGAAGAGCCTTTGGAAAGCACCGGCGGAAACCGGCTTTAGCTCGTTTTCTGTGGCCAGCGGCAAGGCCGTGACGCTGGTGAGCCGGGAGGTGGACGGAAATCCGATGGAAGTTTGCGTGGCGTTCGACGCATCGACTGGCAAGGAGCTTTGGGCGCAGGAACTCTGGTTGTCCAAGCAATATGACGGTGGCGGGAACGCCGGGACGGAGCAGAATAAGGGAGGAGACGGGCCTCGTTCGACCCCGGTGATCGACGGGGAAATGGTTTACGTGATTGACGCCAACCTAAAGGTGTTTGGGCTGAAGTTGGCGGATGGCTCGCAGGTTTGGAAGCGTGACATCGTCAAGGAGCATAAAGGGAACGTCATCAAGTGGCAGAACGCTGCTTCTCCGCTGATTCACGGTCAGCACCTCTTCCTGGCAGGGGGAGGACCGGGTGAAGCTCTTTTGGCTCTGGACAAATTGACCGGGAAGACGGTTTGGAAGGGTGAGGATGACGCCATGACGCACGCGACGCCGATTTTGGCGGAGTTGCACGGAGTGACCCAGGTCGTGTTCTTTACGCAGAAGGGCCTTGTCGCGGTGATGCCGGACGACGGGGTGGTGCTCTGGAGGCATGATTTCCCCTTCAAGGTCTCTACGGCGGCTTCTCCGGTTGTGTGGGAAGACATTGTCTATTGCTCCGCCGGGTACGGGGTGGGAGCGGGGGCAGCTCGCATTACGAGGGAAGGGGGCAAGTTCAGCGCCCGAGAGATTTGGCGGACTTCGAATGACAACATGAATCACTGGAGCACGCCCGTGGTGCTGGATGGGCATCTCTACGGGATGTTCAGCTTCAAGGAATACGGTACGGGTCCGTTGGGCTGCGTGGATATTCGGACGGGGGAGAAGAAGTGGTCGCAACCTGGTTTTGGGCCGGGGAATGTGATCCTATCCGGGCAGCGATTGCTGGCACTGACGGACGCGGGGGAGCTGGTGCTGGTCGCCGCTCGCCCCGAGTCCTACACGGAGTTGGCGCGAGCCAAGGTCTTGGAAGGGAAGTGCTGGAGCACGCCGGCACTTAGCGAAGGCAAAGCGTTCGTTCGTAGCACGGTGGAGGGTGGATGTTTTGACTTGGGTGGAGCCAAAGTGGCCGTGCGGTAAAAAAGGGCGCTGGGACCTAGGTGGGCCGTCGTCCAAGCTTTGAACGGCCGTGGTTCTCAGGAAAACCTAGGGTTTTCCCTGGGTTTGAGCTTCTTCGGCCGAAATCAGCCGAGAATAGCGTTGCATCGTACCGCCTTTTCCCTTTAGAAATGCGCGTCTGGCCCGCGGCCTCACCGCTCAGGAATCTTTCAATCGATGAAATCAAACTCCATGAATTGCTCTCAACTTCTGTTTCAGCTTACCGCCATCATCGGTTTGGCGGGGATGGTATCGGCACACGCGCAAGGCCCGACCCAGGTGCAAGCGAAGGTGGCTGGAGTAAAGGTAATTATGCAGAAGACCCCAGTGTTCACGGCCGCCGGGGTGGAAACGAAGAAGGATGGCAAACTCCGCGAATGGCTAGAAGTAGAAGTTGAGTTCGAGACCCGGTCGGACTCCAAGGTGGGCGTGATTCCCGAGGTGATGGTTCAGTATTACCTCGCGGTGAAGGGAGCGACCCAGCAGATCCTTACGGATAGCTTCACTTACACCAACGTCATCGACAAGGAACCTGCGTATGCAGTGGTTTATGTCTCGCCGACTGGCTTGACTCGGGTGAACGGGGAGATGGGTAAGTTCAAGGCTGGCGACGTGGTGGCCTGGGGGGCGGAGGTGCTCTTCAATGGCCGTGTGGTGGGGAGTTTTTCCAGCAGCGGTGGGGACTGGTGGACGACGGCTCAGGCCCAACGCGTTTCCGGACTCCTGCTCGCCAAGGAGAACACTCCCTTTCATCTTCTTTGGATCGACCGGCACCTTGAGGCCAAGCGTTGATCCGTATTCCTAATTTAATTTCCGCATCCCGCACACCGGATGGCTTCTCAGAAAAACATCGCGATTGATTTAGGCGCCCAAAACATTTCGTTGGGAGTGTTCTCCAGCGGGATTCGTGGCGTTCTGGTGCTGGAACAACTCGAGTCCAGCGATCTTCTACCGGATCCTTCCGCCGATGCGACGCGGTTGGACCAATGCCAGGCTGCCATTGGTGCCTTGGCGAAATCGATGAAGGTAAAAGGGCCCGCCCACTATGCGGTGACGAGCCAATCGGTCTTCACTCGCTTTGTGAAGCTTCCTCCGCTCGACGTGGAGCAGTTGGATCAAATCGTCGGTTTTGAAGCGCAGCAGCAGGTTCCTTTTCCTCTGACGGAAGCGGTATGGGATTACCAGACGCTAGGGAACGAGGGCGATATTGAGATTGAAGTCATGCTGGTGGCCATCAAGGCGGAAGAACTGGAGTCCGTAAATCAGGTCGTCCGGTCAAACGGGTTCGAGACCGGTAAAGTGGATCTTGCTCCGTTGGCAGTCTACAATGCATTCCGCTACAATTACCCAGATGTCGATCAGCCGGTGCTGCTGATTGACATGGGAGCGCGTTCTACGAATTTGATCTACGCGGAAGGAACGAAGTTCTTCGTTCGCAGTATAAATACTGGCAGCCGGGACATTACCCAAGCGATTTCCAAGGAGTTTGGCATCTCCTTCCTTGAGGCGGAGACGAGAAAGCAGCAGGATGGTTTTGTTGCTCTTGGTGGGGGATATGCAGATCACGAGGATCCCGAAATTGCGGCGATGTCCAAAGTGATTCGAAATGCGCTGACGCGTTTGCACGCGGAGGTGATCCGGACAAACAATTTTTACCGCAGTAACCAGGGGGGCTCCGCTCCGACCGTCGCCTTTCTCTGCGGTATTGGAGCTTCTCTCCCGTATCTCAACGAGTTCTTCCAAGAGAAGCTGAAAGTCCCCGTGGAGTATTTTAATGCTCTGCGCAACGTCGAGATCGGACGGAAGGTCGATCAGGCGGCTGTGATGGGACAGGCCCACGCACTCGGTGAGCTCGTCGGCCTCGGATTGCGGGGAGCGGGAGCTGCGCCGGTGGAGATCGATTTGGTGCCTCGTGTGGTCGCACGCGAGCGGATCGTCGCAAAGCGGGCGCCATTGTTCTGGATGGCCGGGGTTTCGTTCGCGATGATGCTTGGAACCTCAGGCTTCTATTATCAGCAGGCGGCCGACTATGTCAGCGCACGAAGAACATCGTTGGAGCGGGAGGTCTCCACACTGAAGAAATTCGCTGCGGACATCGCTGAACAGGACGAGCGTCTTGAGGCGATCCGGGGCCGGAGCAAACCTTATTCAGATGCCGTCTTGGGGCGGGTGTATTGGATCACCACCTTCCGGGACTTGAGCGAAGCGATGGTGGACGACAAGATTTGGTTTGTTGAACTCCAGCCGATGTCGGGAACAAATCCGCTCATCGCAGAACCGCGGCGTGCCGGTGAGGCCGCGCTCGAAGCTGGTGCGGATCCACTAATGGCGGCCGTGCCTGCGGGGCAGCACGTGATCGACTCCATCCAAATCAAAGGGTTGTGGCGGGACAATACCCAGGGAGGCTCGAAGGTAGTGTATAGCTTCCTCGACCGGCTGCGGCAGTCCAAACGTCCGTTTTTTGATCTCGTGGAGCGGGACCCCGCTACTGGGCAACCTGCGGTTGGCCCAGAAGGAGCTGTCGCGAAGAAGTTTACCGATGGTGAATTACTAAACCCAATCAATCACGGGACCGGAAATGACCGTCAAGCTTACGAGTTTACGTTGAAGCTTCCTCTGCCGGAAGGTCGCCGAATTCAGTTCACAAAGTAATCTCGCATCGAAGACGTAATGAAGAGCGCAAAAGAACAGGCTTTCTGGGTGAGCTACGTGGTGGTGATGGTTCTGCTCCTCGGCGGCGCAGGCTATTACCTCTTTCAATCTCTCGGAGTTTACTCCGCTTCAGCCAGTGGCTTTGAAGCACAGAAAGCGCAGAAACGTAAGCTTGAGGCGGCTCCGGTATATCCGAATGCGGCAAATCTGGAGAAGGAGACAGCGTTGGTAACCGAGTTTGAGGAACACGTCGAGACGTTACACACCCAGCTCAAGGCCTACCAGCGGCCTCTGGAAGCGGTCAGCGATCAACAGTTCCCCCAGGAATTGAAGGCGATGATTGAGTCCTTCCAGAAATTCGCCTTCGAGAAGCGGGTTGTCGTTCCCGAAGGCTTCTATTTTGGTATGCAGGAGTATTCGACCACCTTGCCGAAGCCCGCGGCCACCGGGATCTTGAAATACCAGCTGGACTCAGTGGATTACCTGCTGCGGATGATTGTGAATCAGGGGGCAGACGAAATCATCGCGGTGGAGCGCGAACAGACCGCGCTCGAGAAAGGCGAGCCTGATCCGGAGAAGTCCAAAAGGGTGGTGAAGTACCCCGTGAAGCTGAGTTTTGTTACGAGTCACGATGGGTTTCGGAATTTTCTAAATCTAGTTAGCAATGACAAAAAGTATTTCTACATCGTTCGCGTTTTGCGTGTAGACAATGAAGTAAAAGCAGGCCCATCGAAGAATCTAGAGTCGAAGCGTTTGGCGAAGGATCCAACGACCGGTGAGGTCGTGGAGGTGGTCGAGGGGCAAGATCCGGGTGCCAGTGGTCTCCAAGAATACGATGGGCGTGTCATTTTTGGAAACGAGAAGCTGAGGATCACGGCTGTGATTGATCTGTGCCGATTCCCGGAGATTGTTGACGCCCCACCGGAGCCGCCAGCGGCAGGTCCGCCAACCAGAGGAGCTGGGCGAACTCCTGGCAATCGTTCAACAGCCCGTCCGGCGAACCCCTAAGGTTTTTACGTATCGCAGAACATGGAATGGATTAAACAGAATCCTGATAAGCTGTTGGCACTCCTCTTGGGGGTGGCGGGAATTGGCGTCGGCGCCAAGAACTTAATGGGCGTTTCCGCATTGCCAGACCAATACGTGATCCCAAAGTCGCCTGTGAAGGCCGAACTGCCGAAACCTGAAATCGAGGTGGTCGATCAATCCGCCGCGATTTTGAAGTCGCCCTTCAACTGGGCAGATAAGGACGTCGAACTCGGGAGTGGAGCTCGGAAGATGGTTCCTCTTTTTCGCTCGGTGACCATCATTGAGAAAGACGGTGCCCTTTTTGATTTGGCGGACCCAACCACGGCACCCATTCGGCCTCCTGTTCCTAACGAGTGGTTTCAGAAGTATAACTTGGATCTCCTCTACAGTGCCGTACTCGAATCAGATCCTGATGCGGATGGGTTTGTTACCTTGGATGAGTGGAAGGCTAAGACTTCTCCGGTCGATCCTGCATCACACCCCCCGTATTGGCTGAAATTGAAGTTCGTGGATCGCAAGCAGCAGAATTTTACCATGACCTTTGCCGCGGATAATGATCCAAAGTTCCAGATCAACATCATCAACCGGGGCGCCCGCGCTCCGGCAGAGTTCCCGGCGGTAGGAGACACCTTTTTCAATGGCCGGTTTAAGGTGTTGAGCTATGAGAAGAAAGAGGGATTGAACAGCAGCGGGATCAGAGCCAACCAGTCAACTCTCGCCCTGAAGGACAACTCAAACGGTTCCGACATCGTTCTCGAGTTTCGCAAAGAGCAAAATTACCCGACTTATTTCGGGGAATTCGACTTCACCCTCGATGCCAATCAGAAGCAATTCTATGTCCGAATCGGAGAGACCTTTACTCTTCAGAAAGAACCGGCTGTTACCTATAAGCTTGAGGCGATCGACCAAGCGGGAGCGGTGGCCACTCTTAAGCTGACTGATGGCAGCGAGGTCACTCTGACGAAGGGGAGTTTGCCGGAAGTCCCGGAGGTGAAATGAGAGGCTGACTCACTCGGAGGGATTCCGCTTTTCATGTGGAGACCGTCCTGTATGCCTCTTTGGAGTCCGCGCTTGAAGCAGCCCCGCCTTCTTGGGCGGGGCTTTCGGTGATAAAACCTGGACTTGTTCGACAGCGGACCTAAGAGTTCAGCGAAATATCCCTTGCGGAGTAGATCTGTAGGCGCGGTTCTGAGATCTGCACGACTGTCGGAGTCGAGAGGGGCGCAGCAGAGGTAGTTTCTTGACTGGACTCGCGGAACCGGCCATTGAACTCTCCCGAAGACATCGTCAGCGCGCGGGAGCGATTGTTTTTCTTCACTACGTGCATGTAGTAATCCACAAAGGGCTCGGTGACCTTGGCCTTGGCATCGAATGGTGCCACGATGAGTAGCTGGAGTCCGAACTTCTGGAAGAGCCGCATAGCATATTCAGCGTAGCGGTCGTCGATTTTGGAGAACATCTCGTCGACCACAACGAAGTGGAAGCGGTCGCTGATGGAGGCCTCGGGATCAATGTCGAATTGATACACCACGGCGGCGACCAGAATGGTGAAGGCAAGCTTTGCCTTTTCGCCACCAGATTGACCCATGCTATCCGAGTAGTAGCCGCGCTCTTCACCACTGGCACGCACGGTTTCGCGAGCGCCAAAGTCAAACCAACGGCGGACGTCGGTTACTTTCTCGCGCCAACGCGGTTCGTCGCGAAGCCGATCGATCAAACCCTCGATTTTCTGGAAACGTGCTTCATCCGTTTCGAACGCACCGTCGAAAGCGTCGCTCAAACAGTCGCGCAGCAGTTTCTGGAATTCGTCGATCTCCTTGTCGCGGACTGGCTTTGGGTCGAGCTGCATGTAGGTGCCGGCGAGGGGATCATAGTCGATCGTCTCGAGGCACCGGTTGAGCGTCGCAATCCGGGTCAGAATCTCCTCTCGCTCGTTGGTGAGCTGATTGTTGAGGATGCCGAGCTCTGTGGTGACTTTTTCGTTGAGGCGCTCCTTGAAACGTTGCTCGTGTTTTGGAAGGTCCTCGTGCTCCAGGGTGTCGTGGAGGCGGATAAAGTCTTCGATATAGGCCGGATCGTCGCGCAACTCGTGTTCGAAGTTGCGGAACTTACGGAGGAAACGGCCCATCGTCTGAAGAAGTGATTTCTCCAAAGGTTCCACTTCCGCGCGGATGCGGGCGATGGCTTCCCGAAGGGTAGCGAGGAAGGCATTTTCCTGCGCGAACAGAGTTTCCGCCGTGAGGACGATGCCAGCGGCGTGGAGATCGGATTCGATCTGCGGGAAAAGCTGGCGATGAGCATCCAGTTCACCGGCGGCATGAGCTTCGCCCAAACGGCGTTCGGCGGTCTCGACCAACTGGGCGGCTTGGGCGATTTCGCGTTCGATGACGCCCAAGCGTTTCGTGCACTCGGATTCCCGCTGCTTGAGCTGGTGCTTGCGAGCGTTCGCGGACTGAAGTTGTTGGGTTAATGTTGAGACCAGCTGATCAGTGTTCTCCAAACCTTCCTTTTCCTTCAGTAGCGCGGAAATTTCCCGATCGGGAGCGGCGAAGTCGACTTCGGCGAAAAGCTTGACCTCTAGGGCGTGTTGGATGGCCTCACGGCGGCTCTGCAACTGCGCGATGTGATCCGCGTGGTGCTGCGCCTGAACCATGAGGCGCTGAATATCCGCGAGGATCAGACCGAGGTCCGAGCGCAGGGTGTCGAGTTTGGCGCGGTTGTCCCAACCGAGGATGAAGTGGCGGGGCTCGGAAACCTGTTCGCGATCATCCTTTTCATGCCGGTTTACGGTCGACTTTACGTGTCGATCGGCGGTGAGAGCCATGGTGCGTTGCTCTTGGAAAGACTCCAGAGATTCGCAGCACCGGAAATTGAAGCGCTGGGCGATTTCGGCCCGCACCCAGTCCGCCAGCGGATGTTCTCGGCTGAAGTCGAGCTTTTGGAGGAGTGAATCCGGGGCTGCGGATTGAATAAGTTCTTGCGCGGCCGTTGGGATCTCCCCCGTACGATGGTAGACAAGGCGTTGGCCTCGTCCGGAAGCATCGCGGAGTTTCACCCGGTTGAGGTAGGCGCTGACTTCGCGGTAATGCGTGGACGGAACCAAGAGGCTCAGCCCGAAACTGCGAAGAACCATCTCCGCCGCGCTCTGCCACCGGGTTTCCTCGGGACGAACCGCCATCAGCTCAGCGGCGAAGGGAAGATCGGAAACCTCGAGCCGGAGCTCCTGGCAAAGCTCGCGACGGAGGCGAAGAAACGCTTCCGGAATGTTCGAACGGCGTTCTTCAAGCGCTTTGATCTCGCGCTCAAGATTCTCGCGGCGTTGATTCAAATCGTGCGCTTTGAGGGCGTTTTCGAAGCGTGATTGATCGGTGGACTGAACGAGCTCATCGATCTCGGCGCGCAGTTCAGCCAAGCGGCGGGCCATGGCTTCAAAGGTCGCGGAGTCATCGACCGGTTGGCCAATTCCTGCTTTGGCGAGAGCTTTTTGGTAACGTTCGGCTCGTTCCCTGCGGCGGCGGCTGTCCTGCTCCTTCTGCTGAATCAAAAATGGCAGGGAGCGCAAGCGCTCGCCCCCGGCGTGTTCGATGTCGTTACGCAGCCTGCGGATCTGGTCTTCGCACTGCTCCAGCTCTTGGCCAGTGTGCGCGACCTCGCGAGCGAGGGTCTCCTGCTCGGTTTGACGAGTGGCTTTGGCTTCGCTAAAAAGTTGCGCGGTGCGGGTGCGGAAGAATGCCTCAGATGCTCGTTCCACCTTCTCCCGGACATCGAGGGCCGCTTTCAAATTCTGATAATCGACTCCTGCCGCCACGACCGGTTGCAGCGCCTCCGCTTGCTCCCGCGCATCCACGAGCATGCGGTGCGAGTCGGAAAGCTGTTGGAAGTGGTTGAGGATGTCGTCGATTCGGTCCTGCCAGTCGCTGGCCTCAAGCATGTGGCAGCGAATGAACTCGGTGAGACTGCGAATATCTTTGACGGCGACGGTCTGGTTGAAGATATCCATGGCCTTGCCGCGCATCTGCGTTTCAGCCAACATCCACTTGTGATACTGGAGGAACGTCTTTGTGGTCTTGATGCCACGAGCCTCTAGTTTTGGGCAAATCTGGTCGACGGATTTGAGGCCGTCGAAATCAACTGCGATGTCCTTTTCGCCTTTCGCGAAGCAGAAAATCTTCTCTACCTTGCCATCGACTCCAGAATAAAGCACCTGGGCCATGGTGAAGCCGCGGGCGGTTTGCGCGTTATGAAAATAGGCGAGCAGGATGCTCAGGTGACGCCCTTCTTTGCGTAGATAAAGGGTCGATGCCTTGTTTTCACTGTCCGAGCTTGCATGGCCAAATGCGCCAAGAAGATAGGAGCGCTCGTCGCGCTCGCGTTTGCCGCCTGAGGAGCCAGCCGCTACGTTGTAATTGCGCACCCCTGGACGGACCAAAAGCGTCAAAATGCTATCCACCAGAGTCGACTTGCCGCTGCCGTTCTGGCCGATGAGCAAAGACGTGCGACCGTCCGGTCGCACGGTATGGATCTGGCCCTTCGCGGAGTCGAAGGTGCCCCAGTTCATCACCTGAACTTTGGCTAGACGGTAGCCTGGGAGCGCGAGCGGAGAGAGGGTGGGGTCATGCATGGAGAGTTTCTTTGCGGGCGGCGGTGAAAGCGGAAAGTTGTTCCTTCAGTTCATCAAGGCGTTCCGCCGTGATCCGGGCTTTGAGGATGGGTTTGATTTCGTAAACGGGAGACTCGGAGGGAAGGCGGCGCAGGAAGCCGAGTTCCTGAGCGCGAACCACCAAGTGATCCAGTTTCTTACGGGAGCGGACCTCGTCTTCGGCGTCGGGCATGAGCTCGCGGAGACGCGCGAAGAGATCATCTAAATCCGCAATGCAACGGCCCGCTTCGGCTCCTTGCTCTTCATGGCGGCGGAGCTCGTCGCGTAGAAGAATACAGAAGAGGGTCAGGTCGTATCCGAGACGGCTTTTGCGGATTAGCTTGGGCATGCGGTCATAACCGTCGGGGAACTCGTGCTCCTCCAGTTGACGGAGATAGGCGAACCCTTCCGGTTCATCAATGACCATCACCAGTCCGACCCGGCCGAAATAGGTTTCCAGGCGGGAGCGATTCGATAGGATAATGTCCCAGGCTTTGGCGTCATCCATGTAGACCGCGCCTTGCAATAGCTTGACGGCTGCGACGCTGGACTCGTGAAATTCAGGTAATAAGCTCATAGCTGGAGTTTGGATGGGCTCAGACCGGTTGACGGAAGATGACCCGGGGGATTTGGAGCTGGCAGGAGTCAGGGACGTGAACCATGTCCGTCTCTTCTTCGAGGAGCACGTGATCGTCATCCGAAGCGATTTGGACATACCCAAGCACCTCGACGACTCCGCTCCTAGGAGGACGGACCTCGAGCAGGCGGGGCAGGGAGATCGAAGGCTCCCGTGCCGTGAGTTCATCAATGGTTTGGCGCATCGCGCTCCAGTCGAGACGTTGCATGCCCGCGAAGAGGTCGAACGCTTCATCCACGTCCTCGGCGGAGGCTTCGTCGGTGGCCAGGGCCACGGCTTCGACCTCGGCGGCTGGGGTCCAGAACTGGCGGCTGAAACAGGAAAAGACGCGAATCGGGTCCTCGACTTCGAGATCGATTTCAAACTCCTCGGGCGGTTGATTTCGATTCTGACGCGCCAGGTTGAGAATCTCGTCCATCGTCAGCGCAATCTTGCGGCGCTCGTCAGCCACCCTCCCGTCGAGGAGGCGGCGGATGGAGGCGGAGAGACGTTGGTTGGTCTGCATGACCTGCTCGGCCTCCGCCGTGAGCGCAGGCATCATCTGGCGGAGCATCTCCAAGCCCCCTTCGCAGCCCGCTAAATCAGGCACTTGATGGATCGCTTCCACCAGTTGCCGCAGCTTCTCCTGACGGCCGGGGGACAGGATCAGGTTCACGAACCCGTAGAAGGTGCGGCCTTGATCGGACTCTTTGAGTAGAGATTCGGCGTCGAGGACGAACTCCAGGAGTCCTCCGCGGCGATCCCCGGCCATCTGACGGTCTTGGACCTCGCGGGTGATCTCCTTGAACTTGTCTTCCACGTGGCGGAAGTCGCCGAGGACGCGTTGCAACAGGTCGATGGCGAAGTTGAACTTCTCCCGGACTTGCGTGGGATCCATCCGTTCCGCTTTGCCACTGGAGCGAATCCGCTCGATCCGGGCTTCAAGTCGGGCCTTTTCCGTCTCCAGCGTCTCGATCTGACGGTCGGGATTGTCCTGGGCAAAGATCGACAGTTCCCGAAGCGTCTCGACGATGAGATTCATTCGGCTTTGCGCACCGACGAACTGGCCTTCGCTGGCCAAGGCTTCCCGGACGAAGCGGAGCGCGGTCTCCGCTGGGGAAGTGAGCTGGTAAACGGGCTCATCGCTGCCGCTCTGGTAGAAGCGTTGCAGGTAGCGGATGTCGCTCTTACACCACTGGTTCAAGTAATCCGAGGGCTCGCCGTTGAGCGCGGCGTCGGCTTGACCCGACTCCTGCAACCAGCTCTGGTACTCGGCCAAATCGGCGACCAGCTGTTCGTGGGCGACGAGAGTGCGCTGTTCCTCTTTGAACTCGCGGTAGAGAAAATGAAGGATCAGGGCGCCATGATTGGCGCGGAGAAGCCGCACGGCGGGCGATTGGCCGAGAAAGTCCTGAAGATCCTTAAGTTCCACGGAAAACGCTATGGCCTAAACCTTTAAAGGAGGCAAGCGATCAAATGGGATCAGTGTCAGGAAAATGAGTTCGCGGCGATTTTGGGTGTGAAAGTTCTTGATTCAGTCGCAAAGCAACGCACTGTATCCCTCCGGTTTCACCGCCGCTGTTGCACCCGTAGCTCAATTGGATAGAGCATCTGACTACGGATCAGAAGGTTTGGGGTTCGAATCCCTACGGGTGCGCTCTTAGAATCAAGGAGTTACGGGCAAAACAGTTAAGAGCTAAGCTGCACCGTTCCCGGCTGGGGGGGCAATTTGTGGCGGACGTCATTGGAGGCAAGTGAGGTGACTTTAGATCGTCTCGGCCTCGTTCAGCGGCAAGCCTGCGGTCGCTAGTTGGTGACGGGAAAGGTTTACCGTACACCGCGGACCCCTCAGTCCACTGGCGGGAACGACTATCAACCGCATTGGAGGAGGGAGCGGAATTCGTAGGATTCGAGCTTCGGGCCGGTTTATCTTGCCTTCATGCCGCAGCTTCTTTCCAGGTATCGCCCGCCTCTCGGTTTCGGTCCGGGACAAGGGCATCGGCAGACATGGGTGGGCGCAATCTTGCGACAATTGCCGCCACGAACGCCGTACCGGGAGCGAATCACCACGCAGGACGAGGACTTTCTTGATCTGGACTGGGGACCACCGAGGCATTCGCGACGGGTGGTAGTCATTAGTCACGGACTGGAGGGGAGTTCTCGTGCTGGCTACGTGCAGGGGATGGCGCGAGCCTTTCTCAAGCGTGACTGGGACGTGGTGGCTTGGAATTGCCGCAGTTGCAGTGGAGTGCCGAACCGGCAACTGCGCTTCTACCACAGCGGTGCGTCGGAAGATTTGCGGACGGTGGTGCGCCACGTGCTCGCTCTGGGCCGGTTTAACCAGATGGCCTTGGTGGGTTTCAGTTTGGGCGGGAACCTTACCCTGAAGTTCCTCGGCGAGGAAGGAGCTTCGATTGATTCCCGGATCACCCGTGCGGTCGCCCTCTCGGCTCCGTGCGATCTGGAGGTGGCGTCCAACCGGATTGATTTGCCGGAGAACAAGCTCTACCGCTCCGCCTTTCTGCACTCGCTGAAGCGGAAGTTCGAAGCCAAAGCGTTGCTCTACCCTGGCCAGGCCGCCCTTGACGTGACGGATTGGAAGTCGATCCGCCGGTTTCAGGATTTTGAGGCCCGTTACATGGCGCCGCTGCACGGTTTTACCGGTGCGGAGGACTACTGGGAACAGGCCAGCAGTCGGGGATACCTAGATCGGATTCGGATCCCCTCGCTTCTAGTCAATGCGGTGGATGACCCGTTTTTGGCGGATGGATGTTACCCGGTCGATGAAGCCGAAGCGAACCCGCATATCCACCTCGAAATGCCCGAGGCGGGGGGGCACGTGGGCTTCGTGACGTTTTGGCGGAAAGGCGAATTTTGGAGTGAGAGCCGGGCGGCGGAATGGGCTGAAGGGGGTTGACAATCTACTGCGATGCGTCTGGAATTCCAGCTGCATCGCAGCAGATTGCAGCCCGGATGATCCAAGAGCAAGCCTTCCAACAAATCCGCGAACGCATCATCACTGGTGAGTTTCCGCCAGGCACCGTCATTTCCGAAGCCGCTCTCGCCAAAGACCTTGGGGTGAGTCGTACCCCGGTTGGTGAAGCCCTTCGAGATTTGGCACGCGCAGGTCTCGTCGAGCAGGTGCCCCGTTTTGGGACCATTGTCCGCACGATCAGCCGTGACGAGATGATCGAGCTTTACGAACTGCGCGAAGCCGTCGAGCCATACGCGGTGGCCCTGGCGGCGGATCGCATTTCTCCGGATGACGTCCGCCGTCTCGAAAAGCTTTGCGCGCAAATTGAGGCCGGATTGGAGGCGATGCGCCGCTCCGGCCAACCGGCTCTCGAGGGGGCGGCGGTGAAGGAATTTCTTGCGGCGGATATGGCCTTCCACACTCTGCTGATCGCCGCCGCGGGAAATCGGCGGATTCTAAACCTGATCCGCGATTCCCACCTCATGACCGAACTCTTTGGCGCCCAAGGGCGCATCCACACCGAGCACGTCGTAGCCGAGGCGTGCGACTTCCATGCCCGCATCCTGGATGCCGTGCGGCGCGGCGATTCCGAGTCGGCGCGCTCCGTGGTGGCGGAGCACGTGCGCGTCAGTTTGCGGTACAACTTGGAAAGCTTTGACCGTCCCCGAGGCCGCACGGACGTTGCTGACTTAGGGCTTCCCGATGACGTCCGCGCCATGCTCAACCGTACGGAGGGGCAGCCATGAGCGCCAAACTAGCCGGAATCGTTCCGCCCTTGATCACGCCGCTGCTTGAAGATGGCCAACTTGATCTCGCAGGGTTGGAGCGCTTGGTGGAGCACGTTCTGGATGGCGGTGTTCACGGCATCTTCGTGTTGGGCACGACCGGGGAGGCGCCTTCTCTGAGTTATCGGATCCGTCGCAAAGTAATCGACCGGGTTTGCACCCAAGTGGAAGGCCGCGTTCCGGTAGTGGTTGGCATCACTGATACTGCGATTGCGGAGTCTGTATCCTTGGCCCAGCACGCGGCAAATGCAGGCGCTCAAGCGGTTGTCGCCGCGCCGCCCTACTATTTTCCGATCGAACAAGACGATCTAGGTTGGTATTTCGAGCGACTGGCCGGCGCGATTCCCCTCCCGCTCTATTTATATAATATGCCGGCGATGACCAAGCTTTCCATCGAGCCTGAAACGGTGCGGCGTCTCCTGAGCGTCGAATCCATCCACGGCCTCAAAGATAGCTCCGGAGATTTGGGGCTGTTCGAAGCTTATCTAGAAGAAGCTCAAGCTCGTCCGGATTGGAGCCTTCTCGTTGGCCCAGAGCACCTCACCGCCCGCGCGGTGGCCGCTGGGGGCGATGGGGGAGTCAACGGCGGAGCCAATCTGGAGCCCCGTCTTTTTGTGGATCTTTACGAGGCAGCCCGATCCGGAGACGCGGAGCGGGTCGCCGCGTTGCAGGCGGGAGTTGAGGTTTTGGGCCACATCTATGGACAACCCTGCACCGCTGGCTCCGTGATCCGTGGGCTGAAGCGCGCGCTGGCGCAGGCTGGCCTTTGCCGGGAAATAGTGGCCGCTCCGTTTTCGCAAAGTCGATGAATGGGAGACAACACTTTTCCTATCTTCTCACGGCCGGCGTGGTTGCCCTTTTGCCGATGCTCCCTGCGGAAGAAGCGGCGATCATGAACTCGATCGGGATGCAATTGATCCGGGTCGAGCCGGGAACCTTCGTCATGGGGCAGGACGGACCGGCCACGGACTACCACATGGCGAAACATCCGGAGGAATTCGCAAAGCGCGAGTGGGATGAATGGCCGGCGCACGAAGTCACCATCAGCCAGGCCTTCTACATCGGCGCCACGGAGGTGACGCTCGGACAGTGGCGGGAATACCAAGAAGGGTTCCGGAACGACGGGGGAGAGGATGACGAAGCGGTGCGCGACATCAGCTGGTTTCAAGCCACAAAGTTTTGTGATTGGCTCTCAGAAAAGGAGGGGCGCCGCTACCGTCTGCCCACCGAGGCGGAATGGGAGTATGCCTGCCGCGCTGGTTCCAAGACGCTGTTTTCTACGGGTGATACTTTGCCGCCGGGCTTTCAAAAATGGTTCCGCGAGGAGAACGGCCGTTCCCGGTATTTTCCAGATGGGAGGATGCCGCCGGAATATCGCCATGTTCCGGGAATTCCCACGGTCAAAACCAAAGAAACAAAGCCCAACGCTTGGGGGCTTTTCGATATGCATGGAAACGTGTCCGAGTGGTGCGCCGATTGGTATGGTCCGTTTGAGGCTGGCGCACAGACCGATCCTCTGGGCCGGAGCCATGGCGATTTTCGCGTCTTCCGGGGCGGCGCGCACTCGAACTTCTCTCGACTCCTCCGCTCGGCAAATCGCGCCGGTTGGATCCCCGAAGCCAGACACAGCTCGATCGGTTTTCGCGTGGTTCTGGGAGAGGCGCCCAAGGGAAAACTGCTTCCGCCTTCGCCGACCAATCTTCACGGCAAAAACGTCAGCCAAAGCGTAGCCGGATTGGGATCTGTCTCTCCCGAAACACCGATATTCTCCGGGCCCAAGCCATTTGTGATCATCCCGCCAGACTCGCACGGTCCGCTCTTCTCGTGGCACAATCACAGCCCAGCGATCACCGAGAGTCCGAACGGCGATCTCCTCGCCTCATGGTTCTCCTGCGTGGATGAGGGCGGCCCGGAACTCAACAACCTCGCCAGCCGCTTGCGCTTAGGCAAGACAGAGTGGGAACCAGCTACAGTGTTTTGGGATGGGCCGGACATCAATGATCACGCTCCCAAGTTGTGGTGGGACGGCCAAGAAACCATCTTCCATCTGGCCCGCGGCCTTTCGGAAAATATCTTGCGCACTTCCACTGATAACGGCGCCACTTGGTCCAAGGCCAAGCTTTTGCAGCCCTTCGGGGAATTCGGGAATCAGTTGATCCGGCTGAGCGACGGCCGTCTCGCGATCACTCATGACCAGCGCAACGTCGGGCTGTGCACGAGCAGGGATCATGGCGAAACCTGGGAAGCCGTTTTCTTGCCCGAAAAGGAGAACGCGCCTGCTCCCGGGCAAACGGGTGGCCGTCCACCGGGCATTCACGCACCGTTCGTCGAATTGAAGGATGGGCGTCTCATGGCCTTCAGCCGTCAGGATCCGCCCGAGGCCCAAGCCCGCTTCCACGGGAAAATGCCCGTCAGCTACAGTTCCGATGGCGGCAGAACCTGGACCTTCGCTGAGTCTGAATTCCCCGCCGTTTCTAGTGCGCAACGGCCCGTGCTTTTGCGGCTTCAAGAGGGGCCTCTGCTTTTTTGTTCGTTCACCGATCTCGGGGCGCAGTGGAAAAGTCGCAAAGGTTTGAAGTTCCAGGCAGCGAATGGCAAAGAATTTACCGGCTACGGCCTCTTTGCCGCCGTCTCCTACGATGAAGGAAAGACGTGGCCTGATCGGCGTGTCATTACGCCCGGAGGGACCAAGCAGACCTTACCTACGATCGACCGCGGCCTGGTCGAATTCAGTGACACCATGTCTGAGCCGACCGGATATCTAGCGGTAACGCAAACCCGGGACGGCAGAATTCAACTGCTGAGCAGCAAAAATCACTATATATTCAACTTGGCGTGGCTGAGACAGTTCCCCAAAGTGGGAGGCTAACTCCAAGGCAGGGGGCCTCGCCGAGCAAGATCGCTCAGCTGTAGAGTCCCTCAGTGGTTGGGACCGGATGGCGGTCTGGAGGCGCCGCTACCGCAGACTCGAGTTTCTCCAAGCGGCGCAGGAAGTGCTCAAGGCGCAACTTGGCGGGCTCGCTGGGCGTTAACTCAGATTGATCAGGACTGCTTTCCACCTGAAGCTTCAGTTCCAAGGCGTGCATTCGACGCGAGAGATCCAGATATTGGATCATCGCAAGGTCCAATTGCTGCTCCCTCAGAGGCCGCTCTGGAGTGGCCGAGACCTCAGGCACCATCAGGTAATGTGCCACCACGCGTCCTCCAATCAACAACCGGTCCCCGTCGCGCAAGAGGTGGTGCTGGCACTTCGCGCCATTGACCTTGGTGCCGTTACTTGAATCCAGATCCCTTACTTCATACCCGCTGTCGCACCGGACAAATTCCAAGTGATAGGAGGACAAGAACTCGCATTGCAGCCGGATTTGGCAGTTACGGGATCTTCCCAACAAGATCCTCGCGGCACGAAACTCGTATTCCTTTGCTTCGCCCTCCGCATCCCACACGATCAAGCCGTGGGCAATCGGAAGCGACCGGGAGGTGCCCGTATCGGGGGAAGGCTGGCCTGCGGCCCCAGTGGCGGGGAGCCGATGTTCCGTCGTTTTGAGGAGGCAGTCCATGAGTGAGGAAGCTTGAGACAAATCGCTGAAGAAGTCCGAAATGTCAATCACTGTGGCATTGCTGAGGCAGTGGTGAAGATGGATCTCATCATTAGGGCGGCGAGCGGGTTCTGATGGGAACCATCCGTCCGTCAACGGCTTGCATTCGCGGAGCTGAGTTCTTACCGGAGCGGCGCAGTTTGCAATGCGTGGCGTTGCGCTTTGCCTGCCCTCGAATCGACTAAGCGGGCGAGAAGCGGTGGCACGCGCTCTGCTCTCCAGAGAACTGCGATCAAAACTCATATGAAACTGCAACATCTGTCGGCCGGTATCGCGGCTTTGAGTCTTGCCCTCATCTCGATTGGTTGTGACGGAGGTGGCGAACGTTCCACCGATGGCGAGCGCCGCAGCGACGAGCCGAATCGTCCGAATCGCCAGGATCCGTCCCAGCCATCGCGCCCTTCCGAGCCGGGGCAGCCGCCCGCGCAACCCAGCACCCCGAATCCCTGACGACCTGACAGTGTCGGCTCTGGCGCTCTGGACTGAGGACATCGTGCGTAGCTACGTGGTGTTCATGGAGCGGATCGAGGCTGAGGGGCTCCTGGAGCGCTGTGAGAATTGGGACTTGGCGGCGGGTTTTGTCCAACGGGGCCAACAAGCGGTCAAGGGAGATGATGAGATGGACTTTATTCGTTCTATCGGTGGCGACGGCCTGCCTGGGGGCGGGGGAAGCTGACGGAATTCGCCGGATCGGCTTGGATGGGACGTCGCGCCAGTGCGGGCCGGCGGAAGAGGCAGGCAAGGACGGCTTCGCCCGGATCAAGAAGCTTGACGAACCGCTCTTGGAGCTTTACCCCGCCACCTCCGCGCACCATCCAGGTAACGGCACGGTCATTGTCTCACCGGGGGGCGGCTACGGCGGTTTGGCCGTGGGGCATGAAGGTCGCGAGGTGGCCAAATGGCTGAACCAAGAGGGCTGGGACGCGGCGGTGCTGCTGTATCATGTCAGCGCGGGGGAGCACACTCGGGAGCTGGCGCTGGGCGATGCCAAAGCGGCGCTTCATCTGGTGAAGACGCGTGGGGACCAGTGCGGGCTGAGCACCAGGAAGATCGGTGCGATCGGTTTTTCCGCCGGTGGACACCTCAGCGCCCGATTGGCTCATGAAGCACCGCTGGATTTCCTGGCCCTCATTTATCCGGCGTATCTCGACGAGAATGGAAACTGCCGCGAGGAGGTGGAGCCGGTGCACGGACCGGTGTTTCTGTACGTTGCGGAAGATGACAAACACGCGCCAGCGTCGTTCGCCTATGCGGCGGCCTGCGCAGAGAAAGGAATCCTCTGCGTCTTTCATCACCCAGCCCTCGGCGGCCACGGGTTCGGCCTCAAGCCAGACCGGTCCGAAAGCGTTCGCGTCTGGCCGGAGAAATTTCGAAACTTCCTAACGGCATTGTCGAAGTAGGCTAGCTAAGTGCGCGGAGCAGACCTGCCTGGACGGGAGTCGACCGGATCGCTCGCCAAGGAAGTCCCGCCCCTCAACAGTCAGCGGCGCGATCATCGCCCGCGCCCCGCGTCCACGAAAAACCATTTCCCATCCCCCGGACTGTGGCTAGAGTGACGGGACCGTGAGTTATCAGGTCTTCGCGAGAAAGTACCGGCCCAAGACGTTTGCCGACCTTTTGGGCCAGGACCATGTGGTCCGGACGCTGCGCAATGCGATCGAACAGGATCGCTTGGCCCATGCGTATCTCTTCGTCGGCCCACGGGGAACCGGGAAGACCTCGACCGCCCGGATCTTCGCCAAGGCCTTGAACTGTTCGGGCGGGCCGAAGATCGAGTTTGATCCAGATGAGGACATTTGCCGCGAGATCGCCGAGGGGAACAGCTTGGACGTGTTGGAGATCGACGGAGCCTCCAACAACGGCGTGGAAAACGTTCGAGACCTTCGAGAGACGGTGAAGTTCGCCCCGGCGAAGTGCCGGTTCAAGATTTACTACATCGACGAGGTGCATATGCTCTCGACGGCGGCGTTCAACGCCCTGTTGAAGACCCTAGAAGAACCGCCGCCGCACGTGAAGTTCATCTTCGCGACCACGGAGGCGCACAAGGTGCTCCCGACGATTATCAGCCGGTGCCAACGGTTCGACCTCCGGCGAATTCCGACCAAAATCATCGCGGATCACCTCCTTCATATCGCCAACTTGGAGAAGGTAGATCTGGAGGAGAAAGCGGCGTATGCCATCGCCAAGGGCGCCGATGGAGGGATGCGGGATGCGCAGTCGATGCTGGATCAACTGGTGGCGTTTTGCGGTAACCGGATTGAGGAGGTGAACGTCCAGGAAGTTTTCGGCTTCACGTCGGTGGAGCGGATCGCCGACATGACGGATTCGCTCTTGGCCCGGCGCGCGGTCGAGGCGATTGAGGTCATCCACGAAGAAGCGGGCAGGGGGCGTGACTTGGCGCTCTTTCTTGGCGAGTTGATCGGGTATCTCCGGCACCTGGTGGTCGCGGTCATCGATACAAAGAATGAGTTTGGCGAGCTGACGCCGGAGGCGGCGGAGCGTCTCCGCGAACAGGCCCGGCAGACCACGCCGGAACGGTTGCTCCGGCTCATCGATCATTTTGCCACGACGGAAGCGAAGTTGAAGTGGGCGCCGAACAAGGGTTTGCACCTCGAAATCGCGGTGATCAAGGCGATGCAGATCCTGGGCGAAACTACGTTGAGCGACGTGATCGGCCTGTTGCATCAAGCAGGTGGCGCGATCGGCACGGAGTTTGAGACTTCCGCGCCATCCGCCGCCGGACCAGCTTCCGCGAAATCGGCGGCGAGCAGCCGGGCGAAACCGGAGGCAGCGGCCGCGCCTGCTCGCAAGGCAACGCCCAGGCCGCCTGCAAATCAGCTGGAGGAGGACGACGACATTGACTTGGGGCCGGCGTCACCAGGGGCGAGTGCGGGCAAAGCGGCGTCGGAGCGTTCTGCTCCCGTTGAGGCCGCGCCCACGCGTTCCCGTCCGGAAGGACCGTTGTCCGGAGCGGCGCTTTGGGCAGCAGTCGCCGAAGTGCTCGCCGTGGAACGGCCGATGCTCAAGACTTGGGTGAAGGCGGCAGTTTATGGCGAGCAGACCGAAAAGCGCCTGCTCGTCCATTTCGGTCGAGGAGACAACTTCGCGCGGGACTCGCTGCTTCGTGAAAACATCCGGAGCTTCATCGAGGAGCTGTTGAAGGAGCTTTCCGGCAAGCCGTTGAGCTTCGCGGCCGAAATCAAGGAAGGCTTGGCGTCCGCGCCGCCACCGGAGTTGGATGAAGAACCGGAAGCGCCACGTAGCTCCGCCAGCGCCCCGCCTTCCTCGGGAGACGGTGCCAAGGCCAAGAGTCCGGCCAAAAAAAAAGTAGCGAGTGAACCCGAACCGGCCCCAGCCGAGGGCGCGCCCGCCGTGCCAATCGAGGTGAAAGCCGCTGATCCGGTTGACCCGGCTACGTATATGAACGATCCGCTGATTCAGGGCGCCTTGGAGCTCTTTGAGGCGGAACTGGAGTCTTCCAGCTGAGTCCAGAATTTTTACCGAAAACCACCAATCATTTACGGAGACGACGATGAATCCCGCGAAGTTGATGAAGCAGATGCAGAAAATGCAGCAAGACATGCAGAAGGCCCAGGATGACTTGGCCAAAAGGCAGGTCGAGGTCAGCGTGGGCGGCGGCAGCGTCACCGTGGTGGCCAACTGCGCTGGGGACGTGATCTCCATCAAGATCAAGAAGGAAGCCGTCGATCCCGACGATGTGGAGATGCTCGAGGACCTCATCCTCAGCGGGGTGAAGCAGGCGATCGAACAGGGGCGCGACACCGCCAGCAAGGAGATGTCCAAGCTCACCGCTGGGCTGCCGATTCCTCCGGGCTTCATGTGAAATGGAGTGAACCGGACTGAACTGCAAGAACTGCTCTCCGCCCTGGATTTGACGCCGAGCCGCAAGCTCGGGCAGAACTTCTTGGTGGATCGGAACATCGCGACCTGGATCGCGGATAAACTCGAAATCGCGCCCGGGGATACCGTGGTCGAGGTCGGACCCGGCACCGGCTCGTTGACCCGGGAAGTTTTGGCCCGGACCCAGAACCTAGTCCTCGTGGAAAAGGACGACCGGCTTGCGGGTTTTCTCTCCGCGAAACTGGCGGATTTGCGTAGCGTCGAGGTCCACAACGTCGATGCCTGCCAGTTCGATACTCGCTCTCTCTACCCACGGCGGCCGGTGAAGCTGATTGGAAACCTGCCGTATTCCGCGGGCGGGGAAATCATTCGGAACTTCCTCGGCATCCATTCTCCGGTGGAGGAGGCGGTGCTGATGTTGCAACGGGAAGTCGCGGAACGGATCGCCGCCCCGCCGGGAGGCAAAGATTACGGCGTGTTGACGTTGCGCGTCCAAGTCCGGTGGGAGGTCAGTCTGCTCAAACACGTCGGGCCAGATTGCTTTCACCCGCGGCCCAAGGTGGATTCCACCGTGATCCGGCTCACTCCACGCCCGGCGAATGATTTGCCCGTGTTTGATCATCGGCTCTTCGATGCAACGATCCGGCGCGGATTTGCCCAACGCCGCAAGCAGCTGCGCAACGGCCTGGAGATCCCGGTGGAGCGTTGGAGCGAGATTTGTGGAGTCCTCGGTGTGCCGGAAGCGGTGCGCGGCGAGGATTTATCGCTGCGGCAATGGGTGGATCTCACGAACCTTCTGGACGAGCATCCGCTCAAGGACAATCCGCAACGCCAGGATGAGATGTTCGACGTCGTGGACGATGCCAATGTGGTCATCGGACAGCAGCCGCGCGGCGTGGTGCACCGGGACCGGCTCAAGCATCGGGCGGTGCATGTTTTCTTGTTTCACAGAAACGGCGATCTCTTCCTGCAACGGCGGTCCCGGCTCAAGGACGTGGCCCCAGGCCGTTGGGATTCCAGCGCGGCGGGACACTTGGACGTGGGAGAGTCCTACGCCGATGCGGCAGGGCGTGAGCTTCAGGAAGAACTCGGGATCGATGCTTCTACGGAGCGGATCGCCGCGATGGGCCCGGAGGAGTGCAACGGCTTCGAGTTCGTGGAACTGCACCGGGCGGAGCTGCCGGCTGGGGTGAAACCGCACTGGCCGGCGAGCGAGGTGGAGTTCGGGCAGTTTTTTCCAGTGGAAACGATCAACTCCTGGATCGAGCACCGGCCGCAAGACTTCGCCGGGGCATTTCGGCAGTGTTGGGCGGCGTGGCGAGCGTTGGGTGCGTAGGAAGGCTATTCCCGGGATCCGGGGGTGATTTTTAGTAGGACGGATGCCCCCTTGCGCTGGACTTCCATATCGATTGCTTGGCCTACCTTGAGGCCTTCGAGGAGATAGGTGTAGTCGTAGATATTCTTTACGTCCTTGCCGTCGAGTTTGGTGATGACGTCACCCGCTTGGACCCCAGCGGCAGCGGCAGGGCCTCCGGGCGTGGCTCCGCTGAGTTTGACGCCCACTAGGTCGCCCTGCGCGTAGTCGGGGATGGTGCCGAGCCAGACCCGTAGCCCTGCGCGTTGGCCTCGCGGAGCTTGGCGTTGGATTTCAATGTAGTCCGGTTCCGATGTGGAGGTCGCCAAGGAACGAGCGACAAGGCCCATGAAGCGGGTGATGTCCTTCATCCCTTCGTAGTTGCATTTGTCCGCCGTATCGCTCGGCTTGTGATAATCTTCATGCGCACCGGTAAAGGCGCTGAGGATCGGCACGCCACGGAGATAGAAGGAGGTCGCGTCCGTGGAGATATACGTGTCTTGTTGCAGCGTGACCGGCAGGCCGATGGGGGCGTTGCGTTGCTCTACTTCCGCGGGCCAGATGGAGCTGGAGCCGATTCCTTGGAGGACCAGCGATCCGCGCAACCTCCCGATCATGTCCATGTTTAAGTTCGCGCAAAGGACGTCTTTCAATTTGGCATCGGCATCGCCATGGCGGCCTTTGGCGAGCTCGCGTGTAAAGTGTGTGGAGCCGAACAGGCCCATTTCCTCGCCTGACCAGGCGGCGAAGAGAATATCCCGCTCCAGGCGGATCGCGCCTTTGCTGGAGGCATCGCTGAGATAGTGAGCCAGCTCAAGCAGCCCGGCGGTGCCGGAGGCATTGTCGTCGGCGCCGTGGTGGATGTCGTATTGCTCCTTGCCGAGGGCGCGGGAGGAGGAATTCGGCTTGTTTCCAAGGTGATCAATGTGGGCGCCGATGATAAGGGCAGGGCGTTGGCGGCCCTCTTCCGTGGAGGCTGGGAGACGGCCAATGACATTGCGGCCGGTGGAGCCTTGCTGAACAATGTCGATCTCGGCGCCGAGCTTGGTATCCGGGATGCGAAAGCCAATCATCATTTCGCCATTATCCAGACCGTCCTGGAGTTCCTTGAGGCTCTTTCCGGCGGTGGCGACGAGTTGTTCGCCCAGTTGCGTGCTGATGGAAATGGCGGGGATGCCGGAATCCGCAAGGCTGGCATCAAAGGTCAGGGGAACGAGATCTTCCTTGGCCTGGGAGTTCGGACCGCTGACGAAGAGAACGCCTTTGGCGCCGCGTTCGCGGGCATTGAGCGCTTTGAGGCGGAGGCTGGCGTAACGCAAGAAGCGGCGGCGAGCGTCCCCTTCTAAACCTTCTGGGACGAAGCGAAACATCAGAACCCATTTGTCCTTGGGATCGGTTTGGTAATAGGAGGTATATCGTTTGGTGACAGTGCCATCCTCCTCCGCTTGGCCTTCAGGGATTTCGATGCCGTATCCGGCGAAGACAATTTCCGAGGCCTCGATGGTGCCTAGCTGTGAGAAGGAGAGCGGCCGCCAGCTACTATCCAGCGGCGGCTCCGTAACGTTTCCTCCGCTATGCAGACTCAAGACGTTCTTCGTGCCCAAGGCGACACCAGCGGTGAAGGTGAACTCCTGGAAATAGGTGAACTTTCCGGCTCCTTCGTCCCAAGGCTTCAGCCCATACATTTCAAAGGCTTTGGCGGCATAAGCGGTGGCGAGTTGTTCGCCCTCCGTTCCGGTCATCCGGCCGGTGAGCGCGTCTGAGCTGAGATATTCCACATGAGCCCGCAGATCCTCGATGCGGACTTCGGGTTTGGCGTCGCGGATGCCGGCGACATCGTTGGGCTGGGGAGATGCTGGCGCGGAGGCGGTGGTCCCAGCCGGGGACCTGGAGCCCGCCAGGGCAGCGCGGGCGGCTTCGTGGTTCCAGTCCGCGAGGAAGACTTGGGAGAGGCCGTCGGAACCGCGTTTGCTGCTCCAGGTGAGTTTCTGGCCGTCCGGTGAGAAGCTGGCGAGCCCGTCCCAGCCGTCGGTATGGGTGACCCGGACCGGCTCTTTCAATCCTTGGGCATCGACGATATAGAGTTCGAAGTTGGCGAATCCTTGGGTGTTGGTATTAAAGATCAAGTACTCGCCGCAGGGATGGAAGAACGGGGCCCAGGACATAGCGCCGAGCTTGGTGATTTGGCGCTCGTCCGTGCCGTCTACGTTCATCGTGTAAATCTCAGCGGTCTCGCCCTTGCGATCGAACCGGCGGAAGCAGATCTTTTTCCCGTCGTGGCTAAAGAAGGGGCCGCCGTCGTAGCCGGGCGCGGTGGTCAGGCGACGGACATTCGAGCCGTCCGCGTTCATCAGATACAGGTCCAATCCAAACGAAGGATTCATCGCGAACCAGGCGCGATCTTCGGGAGCGAGGTCTTTGGCTTCCGGGGCGTACCAGGCGCGATTGGAACTGAAGACGATTTGGGTGCCGTCTGGCGAGTAGCAGCCCTCGGCGTCATAGCCTTTGGTCTGGGTGAGGTTGGTATATTGCTTGCTCTCTAGGTCGTAGGAGAAAATGTCGAAATACTCGTCGTAATCCCAGGCGTAGCGCTTCTGTTTTCCTTCGGCGCGGTCTTTGAGTTCGGCCTCCTGTTCGGCTTTGGCGTCTGGATCGTCCTGGGTGGAGGCAAACAGGGCTTTGCGGCCATTTGGGTGCAGCCAGGCGCAGGTGGTTTTCCCATGACCGGGAGAAATCTGGGTGGTATCGCCGGACTCGAGATCGAGGAGGAAGATCTGGTAGAACGGGTTGGCGGGATCCCGCTCGCTTTGAAAAATGAGCTTAGTGCCGTCCGCATTGAAGTAGCCTTCCCCGGCGCGCTTGCCGGCAAAGGTGACCTGGCGGATTTTGGAAAGGAAGGTGGCCTCGTCCGAGGCCGCCGAGGCGTGGGCGACGACAACGCAGACAAGAAAGGCGACGAAAAGCGGACGCAACGGCTTCATGATGGGTGCTAGTCGATTACGATCACGTCCAGGTGATCGGCTTCATTTCTGGGAGCAAGGTTCACTCCTCCTCTTCCGAATCGGTGACAGTGACGTTCGTGATCTCGGCGGCGGCCAGAGCATCCAGGGTATCGATGAGTCGGGCATACTTGGCGTCCGGCTCGCTGATGATGGTGACGAGGACGGGCGTCTTGGCGGCATCGCTGGCTTGCTTGAGGCGCATCAAAGTCGCTGTGAGTTTGGGCATTTGGCGCTGGCCGGCGGGATCCATCGGTTCATCGTTGAGCAGCACCTCGCCGTTCTCCGCCAGGTTGATGATGACCTCATCGGTGAAGCCGACGCTGTCACTGGTTTCCTCCGTGCCGGGGAGGCGTTGGTTCAATTCCGTTTCGACCTTGACCGCGCCGGCCATGACCATGAAGAAGAGCATGATCACGAAGACGACGTCGATCATCGGGGCGATCTGAAAGCCGAGGTTGCCGTCGCCGCCAGCATGTGGGTTGAACGGTTTCATCACTCTTTGTTCGTCGTGGAGAACGACACATCGGCGATGCCGGCTTCGGCGGCAGCGTTCATGACGCGGGTCACACTGGCGACGTTGCCCTCGCGGTCTCCGCGGATGACGACGCGAAACTCTGGGCCGCCGGCTCCCGCTTTGGCGCGATCATTGAGGCGCTTGGCGTCGGCGAGCGCGGCGGACAGCGTGGGCATTTCGGTGTAAACCTTGTCGTCGTAGGTGTAGATTGCCTGCCGCTTGTCCGCTTCCCAGCGCACATTAACGATCGCTTCGCCCCGGGCGTTTTCTTTTTTGGCCCCGTTGCTGGAGACGGGTAGGGAGATGTTTTTGTCCACCTTCAGAACTTGGGCGCTGGTGATGCTCATGAAGAAAATGAGCAGCACGAGCAACACATCGATCATGGGAGCGATCTGAAACTCCGGGTCGCCTTCTCCTCCGCCGCCTCCGCCTGCCATGCTGTTGCCGCTGTGGGGATAAATCTTTGGGTGACTCGAAACGCAGGGGACTGGAGTTTACGCGTGACCAGCGCCGCCCCACCATTCGGGATCGGCGGCGAAAATCTCCTCACCGCCTAGGTGAGCTCCCGCCAGCTTGTCGTAAGGCATTTTGCGAAGCAGGTTCGCGATGGTGTCTTGCAGGTCGTGCAGCGCTTTGGCGCCCAGGTTGCGGAGCCAGTAGTAACCCGTGAAGGCCGGGATGGCGATGAAGAGACCGGAAGCGGTGGCAACGAGCACTTCCCCGATGGCTTTGGAAAGGCCACTGGGATCGCCGATGCCGGAGGAGCCGAGGACGGCGAAGGCGCTGATCATGCCGGTGACGGTGCCGAGCAGGCCAATCATGGGGGTGCAAACGCCGATGACGCTGAGGTAACTGACGAAGGTTTGGATCCGCGAGTTCTCCTTGGTCAATTCCTTGAGGACGGCTTCCTCCGTGGCGGTTTTTCCCTCGCCCAAGGCGCTGATGGCGGCGCCCATGACGCTGGCGAAGGCGGAGTTCTTGGAGCGGCAATAGGTGGCCGCATCGACGTATTTGCCCTGGCGGAAGAGATCCTTGACGGTTTCCACTTGCTGACGTGGCATCATTTTGCTGGGGGAGGTGACCCTGGTGAAGCCTTCGCCGATGAGGTAGACGGTGAGGAGGGAGCAGATGCCTATGGGGATCATGACCCAACCGCCTTCTTGGATGGTTTCCCACAGCGTTTTCTGGTGCAGACCGGCGCTCTCGCCTTCGCCTTGGGCGTTGAGATT
>CAMCXS010000015.1 GCA_945883495.1 Akkermansia muciniphila | reverse complement strand
CCTTCCAGCAGTCAAAATCCCCAGTCCTCCGCGTCTCCGCTTCTCCGCGTGAGCCCAGACCATTTCCGTTTTTCGGATTTTATATCTTCGTGCTTGTGGTGATCCCGATAGCGATGACAAGCACCGCTGCGCTGCGCTGCGCTGCGCTGAGCTGAGCTGAGCTGAGCACGAGCACGAGCACGAGCACGATGGACGATGGACGATGGACGATGGACGATGGACGATGGACGATGGACAGGCAGGAATGCCCGTCCTACATAATGAGGTGAGGATTGGTCACGGAAGAGTTAGGCTGAGCGATGCGATCTCTTCGTGCTCGTGCTCAGCAAAGCGGTGCTCGGAATCGAAACACCGTTGAACCTCCAGGCTAACCTGCGGGCCCGGGAGCCGAAACGTTACTCTCCGTTCCCCATCCGCGCGCCGTGGATTGCCAGCTAAATGCGGAAATGGAATGCCTCGCGCAGAGCCGCGGAGAGCGCGGAGAATCATAGCGGACAGTGGTTTGGGGTAAGGTTCTGCCGTCACCTTCCGGGCGATGAAGGATGAACAGGCATTCCATCAGTCAAAGACCACAGTCCTCTGCGGCTTGTCTCTGCGCGAGGCCAAGTCATTCCCGAATCTAGGTTCAGTTCTTTTCATCCGCGGAAATCTGCGCCATCTGCGGATCGGCCCCTCTGGCTTTTCGAGCTCGACGAGGCGGAATCGACTTGGTCCCCGCGCCATCCCATTCCGGCCCGGGAGTGATTCCGTTGGTTCAGCCTCCGTTCATCTTGAGATGGGCAAAAATCCACAACACACATCCTCGATCCAAATTGGGAACGAGAGAAAATCACACCGTTTGCGGTCGAGCCGGAATCTGCATTCTCATTCATGAGTGAAATTTGTCCCGGGCCCGGTGGGGAACGGCAGAGAACGGGGATGATCTCGCTCGGTCCCGCGATGGATTGGCAATTCTGCGAAGCATTTTCTCCCGAGCCGCGCGGGATTCGCCCAAAACCGGCCCGCGAACTCCGAATCTCAACTGGGTCAGAGCCAAATCCGGACGAAAATCTCCCGACCCCATTTTGGGTTTCTCAGGGATGATCTGATTTTCTCCAAAGCCAATTTTGGTTTCTCAGGTATGCGCGCACTCAATGAGTTCACGCCACGCGGCATGAAATTCTGCCCAATTTTCATTTGAGCGATTTGACAAGTGCTAGTATCGTTTTTCGCATCGAACACTCATGATCACCTCCCAGCAAATTGAACTTCCGGAACTCACGCAGCGGGATTTGACCAGCTCCCAGTATTTGGACGGTTGCCGGCGCATCACCACGGGCTTGTTGACCGGAGCGACGCCCATCCCGGCCAGCGATTCCGTCCTGCGCGATCTGGCCACGGATTGCGCCTTGGCCACGGAGGAACTGGCCTGCCGATTGGTTCTGGATCGGAGGAGTGAATTCACCCGGGACAAAAAGCAGGCCAATGCCAAGCGGATCAAGTTCTTTCATGCGGTGCCGAGCGAGCTCAAAAACCTGCTGCGCAGTCTGGATCCGAAGGTCACCGATGGGCAGAAGGCGATGGCCAAGGAGGTGCTGGAGGTCTTGCGCAAATATGAAGTCCCCGCCGGTCGCCGCAGCCAGGCGGAAGTGAGCACCGCCGTGCAAGGCTTTCTGGCGGAAGTGGCGAGCCAGGAGATGCAACGCGCCATCGCGGAGCTCGATTTGAGCTGGATCTTTGATTTGCTCAAGAAGGCCCAGGACGAGTATGCGGCGATCGCCCGCAAAGAGGACGAAGCGACCGGGATCGCGCCAATGCCCGAGTCTGCGGACGAGGAGGCAAAGGACAACGAAGAAACGAACGCGGCCACGTCTCCAGATGCCCCCAGCAAACCGCGCCTGGTCCGGGAAATCAAAGAGGGGCTCAGCGCGGATCTCATGCTCCTCTTCAAGATGATGGCGTATCAAGTCCGCAAAGGCCGCAAACCCTACGCCGCCCTCCTCACCACCTGCCGCGAAATCACCGCCGAGCTCAACCAAGTCGCCAAAAACCGCGAAACCCGGGAGAGGAAGGCGGAAGCGAAGCGGGAGAAGAAGGAGCTGGCTGGTGGGACGGCTGGGGCGGATCAAGGCAAGACTCGTGCGAACGGGGACGCGGCTGTTGCTACAAGGGCTGCCGCTGCGCCGGTTGCGGTGCGGGATGGGGAGGGTTCGGCTTTGGCGGGTTGAGGGTGGGGGCGGGCGGAACCATGCATCGCCTGCGGACCGTGAAAGACGCTTGTCAATCCGCCAGTCCGGACGCTATCCTCAGTGTGCGGCAATTCACCTTGTTATCCCGCACGCTGCGATAACAAGTTATTGGCAGCGCGCTGGTGAACTATACTGTTCTGCATACAATCAAAAATGAAGCCACTCCCACCAATTTCTGCGCTGATTGAGAGGTGCCGAGCTCTTGCAGCGCTTGATCTGATTCTATCTCCCGACTGGGAGTATCGTTACTACTCATTCAATTCGCAATGGGCGCCCGGGAGGCAGATGGCCAGCATGCGAAACGGCTCCGGAGATGAATGGTTTTGTCTATTTCATTCTGACGGGTGGGCTGCGATTAAGGGAGTCGCCCTTGAGTCAAAAGCGTGGTCGAAAGGGAGGGACGAGCTGTCTTCCGCTCTTCGCTCGAAACTTCCTGATTCGATTTCAGAATTTGCGATCGAACCAGCGTTTGTTTGGGATACTACAAGTTATGTATATTATTGCTTGGCCGAAAATGAACGCTGGGTGCGAGTGAATGATGAGACCGAGTTTGGTCGGCTTTCGACGGGGGAAGACGAGGCGCTCCGGGTATTAACGGGAGGGCCGCAGGATTACGTGCACTACGCTTCAGAGTATTTTGAAATGGCCGTCCCAGAGGTTGACGTAGCCTCGCTTTTTTCACTGACTCCAATCACCGCAAGGATTGTCGATTCACTAAATCCAGAAACCGACTTGGGTTCGATAGCGAAAGAACTATATGAAGGGATCGGGTATCCGAAACAATAGGAAAATGAGCCCAACAAGGCAGTGGAGCCAACGAGCATGGCTGTCACGTTTTGTGCTCCGAGCAGCACAAAACGCGCCAGCCATGCTCGCGGCTCACTTTGAACGTTCCCAGGCCATGGGTGATTCCATACTCATTCCGTTTTGGATCGTGCCGCCTAGCAAGCACGGACCACTTGGGTACGGAGTCACAGCGTTTTCTTTGGACGACGCGTTGCAGATGATCGAGAGCGCCGGCTACGCGTTGCCAGATGACCGGAGCACATTGCGCATCACCGAGCGGGTTCGTGTTTCAGACCTTGACGAGCCGCACGTTGTTCGGAACATGGGAGCCATCGTTGTGCGCGGCATTTGGTATCCGTTTACGAAAGTTGGGGTATGAGCAGTTCACGCCGGCGGAACGATCTTTTCTTGGAGTGCTCGATCAGGTCATCGGGCGGGAGTACCGGACTTTCGGCAAGGTGCGGGCCGCAGACGTGATGGCGGTGACGAAGGGGATCCCTCGGGGGGATGGCAACAGGCGTTCAATCGGATTCAGAGCAAGCATTTCGATTTCGTCATTTGCGGCGCGTCCGATTTGTCGATTCTCCTCTTCATCGAACTCGACGACAAATCGCACCAGAGAGCGGAACGAATCGACCGGGATCGCTTTCTCGACAACGCCGCGGAGGTCGCGGGAATCCCGCTGATACGGATTCCCTGTCAGAAGAGCTACTCCGTGCGGGAGGTTGGTTCGCTGATTGCGGCCTATCTGGCTGCATCGGAGAACTTACCACAGAGAACACAGTGAGCACAGAGGAGGGAAACGAGAAAGACGGGTTCACGGGTGAGGTGATTGGCTGCGCCATCCCGGAGTTATCACTCGGCTGTTGATGAACTTCAATGTGTCCCGGTTGGCGGATGGGGTGAGTCGTTTCAAACTCTAAAGATCTCTGTGAACCCTGTGCACTCTGTGGTAGAACTGGTCTCGGATAGAGCCTGTGATCGGCTAATCCGCCTCGCATCGGAGAACTTACCACAGAGGACACAGTGAGCACAGAGGAGGGAATCGAGAAAGACCCGTTCACGGGTAAGGTGATTGGCTGCGCCATTGAAGTACACCGGGTCCTCGGGCCGGGTTTGTTGGAGAGCACGTATCAGCAATGCCTGGCTCATGAGCTTCAACTGAATTCGATTGCCTTCAAGTTGGAGCACCCGATGCCGGTCGCCTACAAAGGGATTCATCTGGATTGCGGATACCGGATCGATCTGCTCGTGGAGGACCGATTGATTCTGGAGCTGAAATCGGTTCAAGAGATCAGCGGAATCCACAAAGCCCAAGTGCTGACCTATATGAAGCTATCTGGAGTTCCCACTGGGCTGTTGATCAACTTCAATGTATCTCGATTGGCGGACGGCGTGAGCCGCTTCAAACTCTAATGACCTCTGTGAACCCTGTGCACTCTGTGGTGGAAAAACCGGTCTTGTGTAGAGCCATGTGAGACGGAGACGTTGCGACGGGAGATTGACTCTCCCAGACCCAGATCTTGGCGTCTTCGGGTCTTTGCGTGAGTCCTAATGTTTCTCGTGGCCTCACGCCCGCTTCGCTCAAGACCCAAAGACGCAAAGATGGGGGCAGCCAGATTGGGGATGAGAAAGGTGCTTGCAGCCCTGTCAGCTGAGCGCTAGGCTATTTCCGCGGCACGCTGCCATGGCACACTTTGGATCTTACCACAGAGGACACAGTGAGCACAGAGGAGGGAATCGAGGGTAGTGTCCTAATTTGAAATCGTTTCGGAAGAGTTGATTTTCAAGTTGACAGGCGGTGAGTAGAGATGACCAACACGTCGTTTGTTACCCTGCTAGCCAAGCTTTCAAGAGGTGGAAACATCAGCTCGGGTGCTGAAGTGTGTCTAAAAGGCTCTTTAAGGTCGTTGCTAATGCAGGATCGTCATCCGAAATGCCAGCTAGTAAGCGTTCCGCCCCCTCTTTTACAAGATCGTTCATCTGGTCATGAAAGCTGTCGTGGGTCGGACTCTGAAACCCCAGTTCCGCAAGCGCTGATAGAGTGATCTTCTGAAGTGCCTCGATACGCAATCCATGCAGCATCTGCGTTGCTAATAGAGCGTTGATCACTTCACTCAGGCTAGGGTCATCATCATTCATATGAATCTACCGCTTGCAATCGCTGCTTGAACCGCTTCCCGGGGCGAGTCAATCGGCGGCACATTGAGAACCGCAATCGTCTGAATGTCCCCAGCATCGTCTTTCCATCCCCACGCGAACGCCTTCGTTGCCTTCGGGTGCCCTTCGAGAGCGAACACTTCCACCGATCCAGCCCAAACCGTCTTGCCCTCGTGCATCTCGTGAACGGTCGCCGTCTCAAGGTGAGTGCAAGGGCATCCGTGCATGGCTGTGACTGCTTGGGCGAGGGTGTCTAGGTAAGGGTTCACTTGCCCTCTACCATTCCCACGAAATCGGCAACCGTCCACTGCGAGTTCTCCACCCCTGCTTGCATGGCCGGAGTGCATCGGATCGTTTTGTGAATCTTGCAGAAATTGTAATACGCATAGTGAAGAGCAACGGCAGCGTCAAAATTCTCCCGCTTCTTTGAGAATGCGTTGGTCAGCCGTGAAAGTCGGCGGCAGTGCATCCGGACTGTGTGATTTTGTTTTTCCACGTAGCAAGTCGAAGCGACTTCCATATCCGGTTGCCCTGCCACTGCGACTTTTTTGATGGAGACGACTTCGGGAGGGGAATAGCGCCGGGTTTCTTCGGTGGTTTTGATGGCGAAGGTCTTGATAACACTGGCATAGTCGACTTGGGCGCCAAATGCCCGCTCCACCGCATCCGTGTACGCGCTCAATCCATCCGAGGTGATCTGCGGGCGTTGCGTGAGGCGGGAAGCAAGGTCTTCCATCAACGCGTCCGCGTGATAGCCGTCCCGCGCTCCGGTCACGAAGGTTGGAACGAGTTTCGTTCCCGCATCCAGCGCAACCCAAACCCAAACGTCGCCATATTCCGGCCCAAGGTTTTCGCGAAGCACCGTCTTTTGCTTGGCTCCAATGAACCCCCACATTTCGTCAACCTGAATGAGACGGCACGGAAGGTTGCGGAAACGCTCGTCCATGATCGTTTTGCACCCTTGCCCAACGCGGACGCCAAGGCGCATGATCGTGTCGCGGTGGATTCCCGTCATGCGCTCAATGGCCCGGATCGAATTTCCTTCGCAAAGCATTGAGACCAATGCCGTCTTTTTCGTGAAGTCCAGTCGATTTGCCATTGCTTTCTCTAGGTTTGCGGTTTAAGTGTACGACAGAAAATGAGGTGCGCAACTAATTTTACGTATGCCTAAGCAAGATAAAGTAAGCCTACGAGGGCGACCAGAACTGGAGGCTAGTCGTCGTCGAAGCGTCGTTACTCAATTTCGATGCACGCCCAGCGAAAGGCGGAGTTTAGAAGCAGCAGCAGCTAGAGACTCGAAGCCGCTTTCGGATTGGCTTCGTGATGCAACTTTGCTCGCAGCAGACATCAGTCTCGTTGACTCAACTCCTTCAGCGAATGCAAACGGGTGAACTACATATCACGCTGGAAATCGAGGGGCGTCCAGAGGACAGCGGCCACGTCAGACTGTCCTATCTACTCGAAAGGTTGGAGGTTCTTCAGCAATCGCTAAACGCGATCAATACATCGCTGACGTGTCAGGGCAGAACGCTGCTTCACTACAGAGTTGTAAATGCAAGCCACAACTCGCCGTTCCGGGTAGTGATCGAACCCCACGCCAACGAAAACACTGACGTCGATGCTAAGGTTGAGGAAACCCATCATCGCTTTTTTGGCGAGCTCGCGAGGTTTGCCCGTAGAGAGCATCCCTCTGCGGACCTCTCCCCAGATGCCGTTGAAAAGATGGCGGAACTCATCCAATGGGATAAAAAACGGTTTTCCCGAATGTTGATTCACAATCAGTCGGCCACCGTCGAGCTTGGGGATGAAATTCGCAGCGCGGCTCAAAGGTATCTGGCCGACGAAGAGTTTTCGCTGGGCCAGATTGAGGGACTTTTAGAGGCCATTAATCTACACGGCACCCGGAAGAGCTTTTACATTTATCCTACTTCAGGACCTACGAGGGTGAAGTGCGATTTTCAACCTCGGATGAAGGACCGCGTTAGAGACGCCCTGGATCACCGGGTAAGAATCACCGGCAGAAAGCATTACCGCCGGAATCAAATGTTTCCGCACATGATCGAGGTTCGCGACCTAGAAGTGTTGAACGTGTCGGACATACCGCATTTAGTAAAGTTCGCCGGTGTGCTTCCGGCTGATTTGGATACAGACGCAGAGATAAGGAGGATGCGGGATGAGTGGTAGAACACTTCGCTATTACTGGGATAGCTGCGTCATTCTCGCTCACCTCAAGAATGAAGTTCAAAAGCACCCGGAAGTGCCAATTATAAAACGTTTGTTGGAAGCTAACGCTGCATGGGAAAATTCCATCCTTGGATCTCAAATCGTCAAGACTGAGGTGCTTAACTTTGAATTGAATGAAGAGGCGATTTCCTCCTTCAATGCATTCTATAGTCAAGGTCAGAACAACATTGCGGACGTTGATGGTCGCGTCGCGGCCCTCGCAGGTGAGATTCGCCACTACTACAGGGTGCATCCAATAATAAAGGGCAACTCGCGAAGGGGAGTTCAAACACCCGATGCGATCCACTTAGCTACTGCAATAGTCTACAAGGTGGATGAATTTCATACACTAGACATCGGCATTCTTGACCTCGGCGATCGCGTTGCTGATAAGTATGATTTGAATATCTGCAAGCCCAATTTCCCAATCACGCCTCGGGAATCGAAAGTCGATGACGGGCAAAGGGAGTTGTTTGATGAAGACGACCGTTTATCCTGACAGTCAAATTCTCCAAAACAATTCCAAATTAGGACACTACCGAATCGAGAGAGGGGAAGGTCATTGGAGGCGCCATTGATCCCGCTGAGATTGCGCGGATCGAGCGGACGGAGGCTGCGGAGCGCGGGGCTTCGCGAGAGTGCGGTGGTTTGACAGCGACTGTTCCGGAGTCACCTTCAACGGCGCGGTCAGCGCCACCTGAAGGATGCGACACAGCGCATCGCTCCGGAAGGCGACGCTGTGTCGTCGCTGTTACGGTGGAGGTGGTGTTTTTGGCGGGATGAGGTGAGTTGATCGATGCGACCGTCACCCCTTGGGCTAAGATCCTGGGTTCGTGCTCGTGCTCAGCGAAGCGGTGCTCGGAATCGGAATCGAATGATCGTCATGCCCTGTTCCCGATCCCGAGCACGAGCACGAGGGAGATCCTCCGATCCGCGCCGCCGTGCGGCGGGATGGCGGGAGCATTTCTCTGCGTGCTCACGGAAATTCATGCTACGCTGTGGCCATGGAGTGGCGGGAACACATCGTGGCGGACCCAGAAGTTTTGACAGGTAAGCCGGTGATCCGGGGGAGCCGGGTGGCGGTGGAGTTTGTTTTGGATCTCCTGGTGCAAGGCTGGGCTGAGGCGGACATTTGCCGCGAGTACCGGTTGGACCAGGCGGGCGTTCGCGCCTGTTTGGCCTACGCCCGGGCACGTCTGACTGACGAAAAGGTCTTTCCGGCCGCGGCTTGAAGCGGGATGCGAATCTGCGCGAATGACTGGTCCGGACACTTTAGCGTAGTGGAAGACGCCATGGTGCGGATGCGGATACTGCCCTAGCTGGGAGACTCGATTACGAGCACGAGCACGAGAATTCCTTTCCCGCCCATCAACCATCAACCATCAACTCTCAACGGCGCGATCAGCGCCTTAGTATTGATCTCGAAGTGATTCGGGCAGCTCAGCCGCAAGTTCCGGCCAAGCTTCCGCCAGACGGAGCAAATCCAGCTCATCCTTGCGTCGTTTCAGCGGGCGCCGTTCGGGATCAGTCCATGCCCAGAGTTTCCCTTGAAAGACATCGTCTAGCGACGCCACGGGTAATGTCCTCCCCAAGACTTCCGCTTCGCTGGACCGCTCCGCCATGCCTGCATAGCGGGGATCGGTGGTGACCTGGAGAGCCAGTTCTCCCTGTCCCTTGAGATTGGCGGAAAACTTGTGCGCGGTGATCGCAAAACCAGCGGCCCTGGCGGCCTCCAATGCGATGGCGAGATCGCTAAATGCCACGGTCAGATCAGCGTCCTTGGTGATGAGAGGTTCCTTGGCCCAGTGATTCACTGCCAAGTCCCCGATGACGCACCAGCGGACGCCTGCATCCTTCCACGCGCGAGCCAGCCTACCGAGGTCGCCGCCGCCGCCCCCGGTCTGCCAGTCGAAAAACTCGCCCGTTGTCATCGGGGAACCTACCGCGCCACTTTCGGACAGCCAGGGACTTTTTCTTACCGAAGATTAACGCCAGTGACGGCACACTCGTTGATCCGGATCGCAACGGACGGTCGATCCGAGGGGATCCACCTGGTTGGCGGCCCGGTCACCACGAAGAGCGCGCAAGAACACGACGGGATGGTGTTGATGAAGTCGCTATCGCGATCGCTATCGGGATTGGACGGACGATCCGCAGGGATCTAACCCTAAATCCGGAAATGGAGTCATCGCACGCGGGGGCACGGAGACGCGGAGAATCAGAGAGATATTGGTTTTGGGGAACTTGAGGCGCTCACTCGCCAAGTGGGCGCCGATGGACAAGCCTTCCAGCAGTCAAAATCCCCAGTCCTCCGCGCCTCCCCGTCTCCGCGTGAGCCCATTCCATTCCCGTATTTAGGTTTATCTGCTCACAGAGCTTTGACTAGATTCAGAGCCTCCAGGAGACGTTCTTTCGGTGTCTTGGATTCCAAGCGCGGATACTTGCCTTCGATCTGAATCCCGCGGCCGTTTCGGGTCAGGATGAGCTTGTCTTCCTTCACCTCGCAGATCGCCACGTGCTTGTGGGCGCAGCGGACTTTGAGTTCGGTGGCGCGGAGAAGGTTGTCGGCCTCTTCGGGGCGTTTGCCGAAGCGGTCTTGCCAGTTCCGCATGATGGTATTGAGTTCGCTGATGGTGGCCACTTCCGCCAGTTCCCGGTATCCGGTGATGCGGTGTTTTGGATCCGTCATATAATTGACCGGAAGATAGGCGGGCAGCTTGCCGTGCGGCGCTCGGGCGTATTCGCTTTCGCTTGTGCAGAGGAAATCCATGCTCATGGCCACATCGATGGTGCGCGTGGTCCGTTCTCCCTTGAGCTTGGCGATCGACTGCTTGAGGAGGCGGCAATATAAGTCGAAACCAACGGCGGCGATGTGTCCGCTCTGTTGGGTGCCGAGGAGATTGCCCGCGCCGCGGATTTCCAGGTCGCGCATGGCGATTTTGAATCCGGAGCCGAGGGCGGTGTATTGTTTGATCGCGGTGATGCGGCGGCGGGCATCGCCCACGGTCAAGAGATCGCGCGGAATGAGGAGAATCGCATAAGCCTTGGTGCCGGAGCGTCCCACGCGGCCACGCAATTGATATAGGTCCGCCAATCCGAAGCGATCCGCGCGATCAATGATAATGGTATTGGCGTTGGGGATATCGACCCCGCTTTCGATGATCGTGGTGCTGACGAGGATGTCGAACTCATGGTTCACGAACCGGTTCATGACATCCTCGAGCAGGCCTTCCTCCATTTGCCCGTGGCCGACACCGATGCGGGCACCGGGGACGAGCTTTTCCAGCTTTTCTTTAAAGGTAAGGATCGACTGGACGCGGTTGTGCAGGAAGAAGACTTGGCCTTGGCGATGCAGTTCGCGCTCGATCGCCTGCTTGATGATGCGCTCGTCGTAAGGACAAATCGTGGTCGAGACTGGGATCCGGTTCGGCGGCGGAGTATCGATCGTCGACATATCTTTCACCCCCATGAGCGAAAGATAGAGAGTCCGGGGAATCGGGGTCGCGGAGAGGGTGAGCACATCAACTTTCCGGAAGAGCTCTTTGAAGCGTTCTTTGTGCTTTACGCCGAAGCGTTGTTCCTCATCGATGATCACCAGCCCGAGCTTGGAGAACGAGACGTCTTGGGAAATGAGCCGGTGGGTGCCGATGACAATATCTACCGAGCCGGCGGCGGCGGCTTGGATCGTTTTGCGTTGTTCCGCCGGGGTCCGGTATCGGCTGAGGAGGCCGATATTTACCGGGTAATCGGACATCCGTTCCCGGAAGTTTTGGTAATGCTGTTGGGCCAGGACGGTGGTCGGGACCAATAGGGCGACTTGGCGGCCGCTCATTACCGCTTTGAAGGCGGCGCGGATGGCCACTTCCGTTTTCCCGAACCCGACATCGCCGCAGATGAGCCGGTCCATGGGGGCGCCGGACTCCATGTCTTGTTTGACTTGGGCGATCGCGGTGAGCTGGTCCGGCGTTTCTTGATATAAGAACGAGTTCTCGAATTCCCATTGCCACTTCGTGTCTGGCTCGTGGACGTAGGGCTTGCTGGTGGTTCGCTCCGCCTGGGTATCGAGGAGGTGGGCGGCGTAGTCGAGAATGGATTTTTCTGCTTTCTCCCGGGTGCGATTCCACTTCTTTCCGCCCAGCTGATCCAGGTCGGGGCGGACCTTGCCAACGCCGACGTAGCGATTGACGAGGTGCGACTGATCGACCGGGACGTAGAGGGTGGCTTCTTCGGCATAGCGGATGGCGATGACTTCCATCCCATCGCGCTTTTGGATGCCGAGGAATTTGCCGATCCCGTATTCGTGGTGCACGACGAAATCGCCTTCCGCGTATTCCCGGAGATCGGCTTCCCCGGTGACGCGGCGTTGCTTCATCCGCTTTTCGGAGAGGCGCCGCGTTCGCAAATGCTGGTAACGGCCGAAGATCTCGGCATCGGAGAGCACCGCCAACGAAGCGGCGGGGACGGTGAAGCCGCGTTCCAGGCGTCCCAAAACCGGTTGAATCAAGCCGCTGGAGAGGAATCCGGCATCGACGAGTTCCGCGAAACGTTCGCGTTCTCCTTCGGTATTGAAGACCATGGCGACGTGCCATCCGTCCTCGTGCCACTCGTGCATTTGCCGGATGAACTGGGTGCGTCGCACCTCCTGGAGCACGAAATCTCCCGCCGCGAAAGCGCCGAGCGGATTGTCGAAGCAGGCAAGCCGGGCGTTTTCGGGCTCGCCGCCGGAAAGAATCGTCTGGTGAGCGCGAGATTTGGCGTCGCACTCGACTCCGATCACCAAATCGCCCGGCCGGAGGTAGGCGACGAGTTCGCAGTGAGTTCCTTCGGCGCTGGCTTGGAGGAGGATGGAAACCGTGGGTACTCGGCCGGTGGAGATTTGCTCATCGACATCGAACTCGCGCAACGACTCGATCTCGTCATCGAACAACTCAATGCGAGAGGGCACCGCGTCTTGCCAGGAAAAGACATCGAGAATGCCGCCGCGCAAGGCGAACTGGCCGCGTTGGAAGACCTGGGGAACGCGTTCGTAGTTGGCGTCTTCGAGCTTTTCCAGGAGGGCGTCGAGATCGATTCGGTCGCCGAGCGAGAGGCGGATTTCGTCTTTCTGGAGCGAGCCGGGCGCGGGGACGGTATCGCCAAGGCTTTCCTCGCATAGGATGACAACCTTGCGTTCCGAGGCCGCCTCCGTGGAGCCCATGGTATTGAGAATCGTGAGCCGGTCGGCGGCGATGTCGGGGTCGGGAAGGGCGTCGGCGAACCCGGAGAATTCGAGTTCCGGGAAGAATTGGGAGGCGATGCCCCAGACTCGCAGGTCGTGGTGCATCTGTTCTTGGATGCGCACGTCGCGGCAGACGATCCACACGCGATTCGCGGTGCTACTCCGGAGGACGGCGGCGGTGACGAAGGGCTGGGCCGGCTCGGCGACTTGTGACAATTCCGGCCCTGCCGCCAGATCCGGGAAGTTGAGGGCCGAAGCAAACCATTCCGCCGCGCTCGGAAGGGGAGGGGGAGATGTCGCCGGAACCGCCATGGAAGAATTTGTCACCATCGCCAGAAAAGTCCGCTCGGCAATGCCAAGGGAAGGAAGCTGACATACGGCGCCGCAAATGCCTTGGATTTCGGGAATAGAGCGGCCAGGATGGGGCGCATGAGAACCGGGAGGAAGATCGTGTGGGCGTTGGCGCTGCTCCTTTTGGGCGCCCGAGCGGAAGAAATCCCGCTTTGGCCGGGGGAGGCGCCGCTGGAGAATGGATTGACCGGCCCCGAGGAGCCGACGCCGGCGGGGTTCCGGAATGTTTCGGTGGCCACGTTGACTCCTTTTCTCGTTCCGGAGTCGAAGGCGCCGGTGGCGGCGGTCGTCGTGATTCCGGGCGGCGGGTACGGCAGTGTTTGCACGCTCACGGAGGGGACGCCGATCGCCGAATGGCTGGGAAAACGGGGGATCGCTGCGTTCGTGTTAAAATACCGGCTCCCGAATGGGCATTGGGAAGTCCCGCTCATGGACGCGCGGCGGGCCATCCGCCTGGTGCGGGCCCGGGCCACGGATTGGAACGTGGATCCGGCCAAAATCGGGGTTTGGGGATTCTCCGCCGGAGGGCACCTGGCGTCGTTCGTGTCCACGGCCGGGGAAACGGAGGCGGACCTGGAGGGCACGTTGATCGATGCCGGTTCCGCGCGGCCGGACTTTTCGATTCTCTTCTACCCGGTGATCGCGATGGAGGACGGCGTCGGGCATTCCGGATCGCGTCGCAATCTCACCGGCTCGGACGCGCCCGCCGAGAAGTTTTCGACGGATCTAAGGGTCAGTGCCGGGACGCCTCCGGCTTGGCTGCTGCATGCCTCGGACGACACCGTGGTGCCCGTCGAGAACTCCACGCGCTATCTGTTGGCGCTGCGCAGGCAGGGAATCGCCGGGGAAGCGATGATTTACGAGAAAGGTGGCCACGGTCCGAGGGCGTTCCAGACCAATGCTTCCTGGGAAAGTGCGCTTGAAGAATGGCTGCGCCGGCGCGATGTGCTGAGGGGGGAATTGGCAAAATGAGCGAGGTATCCATCGAAGAACTCCGCAGTCGGCTGGAGTTCCGGGGCGTGAAAATGAAGGTCCCGTCCACGGTGCGGCGGGAATTCCGCAGCTTTCGAGGGGCGGAAGTGGCGGTCGATGCGACTGGGGCACGCAGTGCGATTTGGCTCGCGCCGCAAGAGGCAGCGCTGTTTGGGGTCAAGGACGCGGCCAGTTTGATGCCGCCGGTCGAGGAGTTAGCGGACCCGGCCAAGGGGGCACGCCTTGCATTTGCGAACTTCTGGCATGATGGGGAGAACTGGATCGCGGTCGTGCAGCCGGCGGAGGTGCAAAACGTGGTCGTGCAGCAGGAGATCTTTCTGCGGAGCCCAATCTTCAAGCGGCCGTTGGCGGCGCACGGGCAGATGCGGTTCATTTTCCGGGATGGCTGTGCCTTGGAGCTCTATCCCCAAGAAGAAGGTCAATTGCCTTACGCTGGCCGGCCGGTGGATGACATCGTCGTCAGCGCGGAGGCGGCCCGTCCGCAGATTGATGGCTTCCCCACCTTCGACATGATCGGCGGGGCGAAAGGCTGGTTCCGGCAGTCGATGCGCTTCACCTCAACCGAAGACAAAGCGGAGCGGATGATGGAGACCCAGCACACTGTGTATCAGTTTCTCCTTCACTTGGAGGGCGCGGAGCCGCAGCGGGTCTTTTTGGAGTCGGTCCGGCGGGCCAACGAGATCGGATTGGACATGCCCTACAACCTATTGGCGATCGGCGGGACCCAATGTGTTTATGAAATGTTTAATATTTTGGATCGTTCTGTCGTGAAGCGCCGGAAGAAGCCAGGGTGGTTCACCCGTGTTTTCCGTATGTTTGACCGCATGCCGTTGATGGTGGGCCAATACCTGAGCCACCGGGGCTTGCGCTACACGGAACCCGCGGGCGTGACCTTCCCGACACTGAACGAGGAGTGGGCGATGAGCGAGGAGGAGAAGCGCCGGTTGGAGCGCAAATTGGAAAGGTTCGGGCCCTGCCAGGGCGGGCGATAAATATTCCTGGCAGCGACTCAGGAAGCTAGGGTAGGTTTCCTGAAAAATTTGCAAAAGTCTACATTCTAGAAAATATTGAAGGATGACGTGTTCCGCCGTTGCCGGGTGGAGACAGCTCCTTCTGGCCGCGCTTGGGTTGACCGGATGCTTTTTGGCGTCCACAAACGCGGCTGGCCGGCCTAATATTCTCTATATACTCACTGACGATCAGTCGTTCCGCACGGTGGGGTGCTACCGGCCGGAGGGTGCGTACGACTGGGTGCGCACACCGAACTTGGATCGCTTGGCGCAGCGTGGCGTCCGGTTTACGCATGCGTATCTAGGGAGCTGGTGCCTTCCGTCCCGTTTCACCGCGCTTACCGGGCGTCATCCGTATGCGATCGAGTCGTTCCGGCACGGTTTGGTTTACCCGCGCAATTCCTACAATCCGGACCGGGTGACGTTCTGGCCGCGGGTCTTTCGCGGTGAGGGGTATTACACCGGGATGATCGGGAAGTGGCATACCGGCAAAGATGCGGGCTTTGGCCGTGATTGGGATTATCAAATCGTCTGGAACCGTCCAGCCGGGAGCCGCGCCAATGCCAGCGCCTACTATACTGCCCAAGAACTGCACTTCCACGGTGCCAAGAAGCCCGTCCGGGTTGAGGGCTATCCGGCGGATCATTACACCGATTGGGCGGTTGAATTCATCCGGGACCGGGCCAAGAGCGAGCAGCCCTGGGCGCTCTGGTTGTGCTACCCGAATTCTCATCCTCCCTTTACCCCAGCCGAGCGGGATCGGGGCGACTACGCCGGGGTGAAAGTTCCAATACCCGGGGATGTCTTTCTCCCGGCCGCTGGCAAGCCGGCATACGTTGGGAAGAACCGGGCGTGGACGCCGAACGCGGACGGAGAGCCCGTGATGAAGCGTATCGAAACGCCGACGGCTGGCGGTGCGGCGCTCAAGGGGGAAACGCTGTCCGATTGGGTCCGGCAGTATCAGCAATGTGTCACCGCGATCGACGACGGGGTAGGGGACATCATGAAGGCCCTGGCGGCGACCGGGCAGGACAAGGACACGTTGGTGATTTTTACATCGGACCAAGGGTTTGCCCTGGGGCAACACGGATTCGCACACAAGCTGGCACCGTATGATGACAACATTCGCTCCCCACTCATCATCAGTCAGCCGGGAAAGATTCCGCAGGGCAAAGTGTGTCGGACGCCGGTAGGCGGGGTGGATTTGGTGGCCACGATTTATGCCCAAGGGCGGGTGGAGAGTCCAGAGCCTTTGGATGGGCATGATTTGACTCCGCTACTCGAAAGTCCGGGCAGCCGTGCGTGGGATTATCCGGTGGTGCAGAGTTACACCCGGATGGGGTTTGGCAAAAAGAGCGCACAGATCTGGCGAAGCCGTTCACCGATTGGTCCGCCAGTGCCATGGTGGGTTTCGGTGGTTCAGGGGCGCTATAAGTACGTGCGCACGATGGTCCGTGGCGAAGTCGAGGAACTTTATGACCTTCGCAATGATCCGAAGGAGTTGGTAAACTTGGCGGTCAAGCCGGGAAATGCCGCCTTGTTGGACGACATGAGGGGGCGTCTCGAACGCGAGTTGCGGAGAACGGAAGCGCCATTCACGGACAAGATGCCCCGCACTGGGACCGAAGCCGCTCTTGGCTTGTCGCCGAGACGAGGTCTCAAGGGGTTACTGGCGATGCACCGGCCAGACCAGCCGGAGGCGAAGCCGCAGCCGGGGCATTTTGGGAAACCGCGGGCGCAGGGTTCGAAACCGGTGGCCAAACCTGGGAAGCGAGTTTTGCACGGATGGAAGACATGATCTGCGGCAGCGCCTTCATCTGCGAGCTGACAATGAAGCTCTGAGGAACCAGCACCCCGGCGTCCAGGTGCAGGGTGTAAACAAGAAGCGTTTTGCTTTGATCCTCCACAGGATCAAAGTTCCAGCAGCCTTCGATGTGACGGAAATCGCCCCGCAGGCGCCGGAAATTCACCTTCTGGGGATACGTCAGCACGTGTTCCATCACGTAGTTGAAGGTCCGGCCTGAGGCTTCCGTTTCTTGGGCGATGAGGCACACGTTGGCTTCGCGGGAAAGAAGCTTTGCCTGTCGCAAGTTAGCGATGTAGCTGGGCATCGCCTCTTTCTCATCAACAAGAGCCCAAACCTGCTCGATGGGATGATCCAGGAGGATGGCGGCGGTGGTGAATCGCTTTTTTCCGTCGCGTCCTTCCCACAAGAGGACTTCACCGGCCTTGAGCTGGGTTTGTTCTTGCGGAGTGAACTCCAGGAACGGTTTGGCGGGCAAGGCCGCCAGCGTAATGAGCCAAGCCGAGGCGGCGCAAAGTAGGGTTCTCATTTGGTGGGGTTTGGGTCTGATCTCGAAAAAACACCCCGGAGTAGAGAACGTCCGGCGGCCCGGGCGCATTCAATCCGGACGTTAAATGCCCAGTTTCTCGCGGATTTTGGCGACCAAGCCACTGCCGATCATTTCGTCCGCGCGCTTCACAACGTCTTGAATCACGTCCAGGATATCGCCGTCCCCCGCCCAATGGCGGCGCAGGACCTCCGGATCCGTCTGGTTGAGAATTTGGTTGAGCGCAAAGGCCGTGAGCGCGATGTCGTCAAGATAGCCTACCGGGCCGATAAAGCCCTCGGGCAGCAAGTCCACCGGCAGCACGAAGTAGGCGAGTACCGCCGCCAGCATCGTCTTCGGCTTCGCCGGCACTTTGGGGTCCGCCAAGAGGCAGAGGAGCAGGTGGAGCAGATCGGGCGCCAAAAGAATGTAGCGCAGCCACGGGTGGTCCTTGCCGCTGTGCGACTCCGCCCAGGCGGTGACTTGGGCGCGGAGACTCCGGTAAAATCCTCCGTGAGCTGAAGCCGCCGCCGCGCTGGCCTCACGCGGCCGCCAGTCTCGTGGCAGAGTCGTCCGCAACACCGAAGCGCCCGAACCACCTGCCTGCAGCGGAAGCGTGTGGGCGGTGGCGGCCGGCACCAGGAAGAAAGAGCCGTCCGGAAAATCCAGCCCGCCGCAGCGCACCGGCCCGTAGAGCACCGTGATGATGGCGAACTTGCCCGACTCCAAGTCACGGATCTGGCCTGGACCGAGGTCCCACCGCGCCACATCGAACTGACGGCAGGAGACCAACGTCTCTCCTTGAGGCTGCACCAAGCCAGGTGTCACGTCATCGAAGTCAATGCTGCGCATGGCCTCGTCCACGTGGAGGTCTCGGGGCTTGCCGTCGGGACCCGTCCGATTCCAGTCGTAAATCCGGTAGGTGCTGTCGCTGTTTTCCTGGATTTCGTAGATCAGAAGCCCGGCACCGATCGCGTGCAGTCGGCCGCTGGGGATGAAGAGGACATCCGAGGAGCGTGGGTGAATCACATGAATGAGGGTTTCCGCCGTGCCGCTGGCCAGCGCATCCCGCAGCTGGGGGGGCGTGATTCCAGCGGAGCGGAGGCCGGCGTGGAGCATGGCCCCGGGCTCCGCGTGGGCGACGTACCACATTTCGGTTTTGGATTCTCCGCCCAGTTCGGCGGCAACGCGCTCGGGTGGATGGACCTGAAGGGAAAGCTGTTCCCGGGCGTCGAGGATCTTCAGGAGCAGGGGAAACGGGCCGGGGAGATCTCCGATGCCAAAAATCTCTTCGCGGCGGGTGCGCCAGAGTTCACCCAGCGTCTTTCCGGCCAACGGCCCACCGGCGACCACGCTTTGAGCCTCGGGGCGATCGACGATTTCCCAGGACTCTCCGATCGGCCGGGCCGGTGGAAGCTGCCGATGCAGCCGGGTTTCGAGGGTCCGGCCTCCCCAGATCCGGTCCCGGTAGATCGGCACGAAAGAAAGAGGTTCGAGCAGGTCCGAGTTCATGGAGAGAGGGGAGGGGAGGGGAGAGCCACGGCAAGTCCGATGTTGTTGGGGAAACTTGGTCCTGGAGGGAGGACGGCGCAGCCAAAATCTGCGGTGGAATGCGAAAACTCCCCGGTTGACATCGCTTCAGCATCGGGGCGGGAAAACAAAATATCAAGGCTTCTTAATTTATTCGTTGCTCCAAGTGTCGCGACAGCTATGGTTTTTTGCCGGGACCTGCTTTAGCCGCAAGGCGAAGCGTTGGCCCTCGAACCTGGAAACATGTCCTCGACGAATCGATACGCTGAACCCAATCCTTCGGTTGCTGCCCGGGGAGGCGACGACTACTTGAAAGCACGCCGCCGTCGCGAGCTGGGCGCTCTATGCGGCGCCGGGGTCGCTATCCTTTATTTCTTTGCATTGACGTCCTACACCCCGCACGACCTCCCGTCGTGGGTGCCCTTCAGCCGACCTCTTGGGCCGGACCACGCCATTGCCAACCTCATCGGTCCGGTGGGAGCATTGTCAGCGGGCTTGGGCTATCAACTGTTCGGAGCCGCGGTTTATTTCATCCCAGCGATGTTGCTCTGGTTCAGCTTCGCGACGGTGATGGGATTTTCAGTTTGGCGCTGGCGCACCGTAATCGCTTCGGCGGCATTTTTGGTCTCCGCGTCGTGCTTAATCGACTTTCAACCGGTTTTCCTGCGGGACTGGATCACGAAATACAATTTGCCACAAAGCCCGGGCGGGTACGCCGGTTACCTGATTGGCCGTGAGCTGACGGCAAAATACCTCGGACCGCTGGGCTCAAGCACCGTCATGTTGGTGATCTACCTTGCCGGTCTGCTCGGGATGACGGGATTTCGGGCGATCCATTTCGGCCGCCGCGTCCTGAGCCCTGATCTCGCGGAGTATATCCATCATCCGATGGTCGCCCCGCATTCGCCGCAACCTGTCGTTCCCGAGCCGTCGCCGTTTCCCTTGCTTGCGGATTCCCGGCACACCCCAGATCCTGCCGTGCGCAGCATCCGCGTGATCGAGATCGATAGTGATCCCGACGACGTTGTGGAGCTTGTCCCCCGGGGCATCCCGGAGTACGACCCGCAACCAGCGCACTCCGCGCGGCAACGCTATCCTTCCCCGATGATTCGGGTCGAGGAGACCGATCCCGGGGCGGACGACAACGACTTGGCCCTCCCGCCCGCGGGCTGGGAAGAGCCTCCGGAGTATCGCAGCAGCGCCGAAGATCGCCGTCCAGAGCCGGTGCTCTCCAAGCCGCAGCGGCATGAATTGGAAGAGTCCGAGATGGACGCGGATGCTGATGCCGATGCGGAGCACGCGGCCGTCATGCGGCGGGAGCCGGTCCGACCGGCGCCCCAGGTCATCGATACGGTTCGTCCGCGGCGCCCGCGTCAAGCCCGCCCGGTGATGGCGGACCCGGCAAACGTGCCTGGTTCGTTTTATCGCCAAGGCAGTGCCTTTCAAGGTTACGAGCTGCCGTCCATCGATCTTCTGGATTGCGAGGAAGAAAAGAACGCCGCCGAGGTGGCCGATACTTCGGGCTTGCTGGAAACTCAGCGCATTATCATTGATACCCTGCGAACCTTTGGCTTGATCGTCAGTCCTGGTGACATCACCCGCGGGCCGACGATCACCCGCTACGAGATCTATCCGTCGGTTGGCCAGAGCGTGAAGAAGATCGCTGCGCTGGAGGCGGATTTGGCGCGGGCCACTCGGGCGGAACGGATCAACATTTTGGCGCCGATCCCTGGACGCGACACCGTGGGCATCGAGATCGCGAATCACAAAAAGGTTTTGGTGCCGCTCCGGGAGTTGCTGGAAGATCACCGATTCACGGATGGCAAGGCGCAGATCCCGCTCGCGCTAGGCAAGGACGTGTATGGACAACCGCTGGTGGCCGACTTGGCCGCGATGCCGCACCTCCTGGTCGCCGGTGCCACGGGCAGTGGGAAGAGCGTTTGCATCAACTCGATCATCGTGAGCTTGCTCTGCCGCTTCACGCCCGAGGAGCTGCGCTTCATCATGATCGACCCCAAGGTCGTCGAGATGCAGATGTACAAAGATCTTCCGCACCTCGCCGTGCCGGTGGTCACCAGTCCGAAGAAGGTGCTCCTCGCGTTGCGGTGGTGCATTAACGAGATGGAGCGCCGCTACGAACTCTTCGCGGAGGCGGGATGCCGCAAGCTGGAGGAGTACAACAACCGGCACTTGCGTCAGCAGCAACGCCGCGCCCGCCGCGCCGGCACCGTCCAGCCCGAGCTGTTCCCGCGTGACGAAATTGGGGGCCGTTCCACGGTGATCCATCCCCCGGTGATCGATCCGCACGCCGACGAAAGCAGCGAGGAGGACACCCACTCCAAGCTGCCGTTCATCGTGGTCATCATCGATGAGCTGGCCGACCTCATGCAAACCGCGCCGGCGGAGGTCGAAACCGCGATTTCCCGTCTTTGCCAAAAAGCTCGGGCCGCTGGCATCCACCTGATCGTGGCCACCCAATCGCCCCGGGTCGATGTGGTCACGGGCTTGATCAAGGCGAACATCCCGTCCCGGATCGCGTTCCAGGTCGCGTCGGCCACCGATAGCCGGGTCATTCTTGACCGGGCGGGCGCGGATCGCCTGGTGGGCAAAGGGGACATGCTTTATCAGCCGCCGGATTCTCCGGTGATGGTGCGCGCTCAGGGGGCGTTCGTCACGGATGACGAGGTCCAGGACATTGTGGAGCATTGCGCATCCCAAGCCGCCCCGGTGTTTGACCGGTCCATTCACGACAATCTCGAGGCGGAGGCGGAAGAAGAGCCGGAAGCCGGCATGTCCGATGCGGACGAGGAAATCCTCGACAAGTGCATCGAGGTGATTTTGGCGGAGCGCAAAGCCTCCACGTCCTTCTTGCAGCGCCGGCTACGGCTCGGATACACCCGGGCCGCACGCATGATGGACATCCTCCAGGAGCGTGGAATCGTCGGGCCCGGAGATGGGGCGAAACCGAGGGAAATTCTTATCGCTCCCGACCCGGATCTTGGCTAAGGTAGGCCTCACGCCACCCGGATGTCGGATTCGATCGGAAACAAGCTCAAGGATGCCCGCCTGGGCCGAGGCAACTCGGTGAGTGATGTCTGTCACGCCACGCGGATCACGGAAGCACAGATCCTCGGTTTGGAAGCGGACGATTACTCCGTTTTTCCGAGTGTGGCCTACGCCCGGAGCTTTCTCGGCCTTTACAGCACCTTTCTGGGGGTTGATGCCCGAGCCGAAATTGAGGCGATGGCGAAGCCGGGGATCACCGCGTTCCGTGGGGCTCCGCTGGCGCCGAAGATGAGCATGGAGCCTCAGGACTCGATCATTCCGATCGTGAAGGGGCTGCCCGAATACCGTCCTCGGCAAGTCAAATCGATCCTCGTTCCGCTGCTATTCCTCACGGCGCTGCTTCTGTTGCCCACCGCGTTCCTGCTCGGTAGAAGGTTGGGGCAGGCCGAAGCTAAGTTGGCGACACCGGAATCCCAGCTTGAGGAGGTGTCCGGTTTGCCTGTAGAGACTGCGGCGACAAATCCGGTCACGAAAGATCCGATCAAGCAACGCCAGCCGAGCGATGGCAGCCTTCCTTCCGCGCCGTTGCGTCCTCCGGTCCCCAATCCAGAGCTGGATGCCCTGCTCAGTGAGGCCCCGCCGCGTCCCTGAGGCTCGGGACGTGAATTTTCGCTGGATGCCGCCGGTCTGATCGGCCATAAGAGAGCCCCCTATTTCTTGACCAAACCCGTGTCCGACTCCGAAGAACTCCGCGTCATCGTTTATCAAGGAGATGGAGGCTTCGTCGCCATCTGTCCTAGCTATCCCGGGATCACCGGTGAAGGACCGACGCGCGAGGCGTGCGTCGAGGACTTGCAGCGAAACATCGAGCTGCATGTCTCGGGCGGTTCTCGCGACAGTTGATCGAGTTCACTTTTTCCTGCCCCCCCTTTCTTATGCGTAAATCGTCCATCTTCCCCGTTCTCGTCACTTTGGCGCTCGTCTCCGGCGCCTCGGCACAATCCATTTCGGACTCGGCCCGGGACGTTTATCAAGCGTATCAGGACGCCCTGGCCGTGGTCACCGCTCGTTGTGAAATAGAATTCACGACCGACAAAGGCAGCCTTCCCAATCAGGAGCAACCCACCCAAACCCTCGGCACGGTGATCCATCCGCGAGGTCTGATCGTGGTTTCCAACAGCGCCCTCGATCTCAGCGTCGGCATGGTCGGGCAGAAAGGGCGGGCGGCCGGAACCGAGGAGTTCGTGACCGTCACCAAGGCGGACGCCAGCTTCCCGGAAATCCAGATCAATCTCGCCGACGGCTCCGAGTACAATGCGACCCGGATCCAGCAAAACCTCGACATGGATCTCGCCTTCCTCCTGATCGATCCGAAGAAAGTGGCCGAGCGCAAAACGCCGTTGGCCTTCGTCGATACTTCCAAGAAAGTCACCGAGGGCGGCCTGAGCATTGCGGATCCCGTGGTGGGGCTTTCCCGTTCTTCGTCCGTCTATCGCCACATTCCGACCGTCCTTCCCGGCTATGTCACCGCCATCTCGAAGCGGCCGGAATCGACGTTCTACATTACCACCGCTGGAAATTCCCAGGGCGTGCCGGTGTTTGATACCCAGGGGCGCTTCGCCGGAATCACCGTGCAGCGGATCGTCGGTGGCCAGCGCACCAATGTTTTGGGGACCCTCGCGGCGGGCATGGTGAATTCCCTCGCGGACCTCGCCAAGGGCAAAGCCGGTCTCAAATAATCAGTTGAAGGAATTCCGGGATCGCCGAAGGCAGCACCATGAAATTCGGAATTATCGGGGCGGGCATGATCGCCAAGTTTCATGCCCAGGCGATCCGCGCCATGGCCAACGGCGAACTCGTTTCCGTCTACGGTCGCAGGCCCGATGCGGCGGCGGAGCTCGGCAAGGAACTTGAATGCCGCGCCTTTAGTGATCTCGGCGAGTTTCTCGCGGATCCAAACCTCGAGATCGTCACCATCGCCACGCCCTCCGGAGCGCACCTGGAACCCGCCTTGGCGGCCATCCGCGCTGGCAAACACGTCATCGTCGAGAAACCGCTCGAAGTCACCACGGAGCGGATCGACCAAATGATCGTGGCGGCCCGCGAAGCCGGCGTCACCCTTTCCGGCATTTTCAACCGTCGCTTCACCCCCGCGGTCGCCGCGTTCAAGCGCGCCGTCGATGAAGGCCGCTTCGGCCGTATCACCATGGCCGATGCCTATGTGAAGTGGTATCGCACGCAGCAATATTACGACTCCGGCGCTTGGCGGGGGACTTGGGCGCTCGATGGCGGCGGCGCGGTCATGAATCAAGGAATTCACACCGTGGATCAGCTCATTTTCCTCGCCGGCGACGTCCGTTCCGTTTGCGCCTCGACCGCTTGCCTCGCCCACACCGGCATCGAAGTGGAAGACACTGCGGTGGCGATCGTCGAGTTCGTGAGCGGCGCGCGTGGGGTGATCCAATGTTCCACCGCTTGTTGGTCATCGACCGGCCATCCCGCTGAAGTCCATGTCTGTGGGGAAAAAGGTTCCGCTTTCTTGGCGGATGAGCGTTTCCGGGTTTGGGACTTCCAGGAACCGGCTCCGTGGGATGAGATGGTGACGGCGGAACTGATGCAGGGCAGCCAAGTCCGCGGGGTGGGGGCGAATGATCCCAAGGCAATCAACTTCTTGGGGCACCAACGCAATTTCGAAGACGTTGTCCAAGCGATTCAAGAGGGCCGGGAGCCGTCGGTCGGTGGGACGGAAGCGCGCAAAGCAGTGGCGCTAATCAACGCGATCTACGAGAGTGCGAGTCGCGGAGGAGCCCGGATCGAGTTGTAACGAAATCGTAGGCCGGACATTCCTGTCTGGCGACCTCAATGGACTACATAAATGGCCAGACAAGAATGTCCGGCCTGCATCTACGAGGGCTCAGGCGGAGGAGCCCGGACCGCCAAGTTCCCAGGTGCGCGGCTTAGGGGCGACCCTCCGCCGCGCGGACCCGGGAACAGGCAACGGACTTCAGGCCTGGGAAGCGACGATGGCGTCGGAACCCTTTTCGCCGGTGCGGATGCGGACGGCGCCTTCGATCGAGGAGACGAAGATCTTGCCGTCGCCGATCTTGCCGGTGTTGGCGGTCTTTTGGATGGTGTCGACGACGCGCTGGGCGTTGCCGTCTTCCACCACGATTTCAAGCTTCACTTTGGGAAGGAAGTCGACCGTGTACTCGCTGCCGCGATAGATTTCGGTGTGACCTTTTTGGCGGCCAAATCCCTTCACTTCGGTGACGGTCATGCCTTGCACGCCGACTTCGGAGAGGGCGTCCTTCACGTCTTCGAGTTTGAAGGGCTTGATGATGGCTTCGATCTTTTTCATGTTTTGAGTCAGTGTTTGTTCAGGGATAAACTCCTTGGCATCTAGGAAAGCTTTTTTCGTGCCAAGTGCCAAAATAAACAATTTACCCGGGGAAAATGGTCCCGTTTGCCCCTCCTGAGATGCACTAGGCGGGAACTAATTGATCCCTGGCTGATAAATTACTTACCACATCGAATCCATCAGAGGATTCCGTTGCTGTTTTTCGTCTCAGAGAGGTAGGATGACACTCCTTTTTCGCATGTGGCGTTTCCCCTTACTTTTCGCGGTGTTGGCGGCCGTTTTGTCTGTCCCGCTTTCCGGCTCGGCAGCTGATCCGCTGCTTCCTCCCACTTACCAACCCGGGCGCGAGTATGTCCTCCGCAGCACCCAGCACGCCGAGACCGTGGTCGGCGTTTCGGGCGATGCCAAGGCCAAGCAGGTGGCGGATGTGGAGCTGGAAGTCCGATCCGTGTGCCAAGCCCACAAAACGGATTCCAAGTTGCGCGATGTCGCCGTCGAGCTCTTGGCCATGAAGATCAATGTTCGCCTGGGCGGCGTCGAGATGCGCTACGACTCACGCGAGGCCGACTCTGCCAAAACCCTGCTCGGCCAAACCTTCCGGCCGCTCGTAGGCAAATCATTTTCCGTGACGCTAGACGAAGCGGGGGAAGTGGTGGCGACGAAAGGCATGGAGCAGTTTTCCACCGGGGACAACCTCTTGGCGCAGCAGTTTGGTCCGGAGCAGCTCAAGCAGATCGCCACTCCCGCGCTTCGCCTTGGGGTGCCGGCGAAGGGCGCCGCGTTGGGCGAGAGCTGGAAGCAGGATCGCGACATCACTCTGGGGCCCGGGCAACACTTGACCGCTTCGTTCGATGTCCGCTACGCCCGGGACGAACTGCTGGAGAATCGCCCGCATGGGGTCATCGAGTACGGCGCCGGGATCAACGCGGACCTGCAAACGGCCGCCGCTGGGTCCAAAGCGCCCGCCACTACCGTCCAGATCCGCCAGGGACGCCTCAACGGAGCCATCTCGATCGACAAAGAGCTCCGATTTCCCCGGAGCGGGATGTCGATGACGACGATGACGATGAGCCTTCCGAATCCATCGAACTCCGCGGAAATGGTCGAAATCCCCGTGCAGCAAAGCATGAACTTTGAGCTTCTCTCGACGCGGAAGGTAGGGATGTTTGGACGGCCCTGACGGGAAGCGATTTGGCCGTCGTGTCAGGACCTTGCGCCGGCGCCTGCATCGGCTATTCTGGAAGGGATGCCAGATGCTGCGCCCGTTTCCGATTTCGTCCACCTGCACCTCCACACCGAGTATTCGACTCTCGATGGCGCGGTGCGGATCAAGGATTTGATGGCGCGGGCGGCGGAACTTGGGATGCCGGCGGTCGCGATGACCGACCACGGAAATATCTACGGGGCGATCGAGTTTTACCAAAAAGCGAAGCAAAAAGGGGTTAAGCCAATCATCGGGTGCGAGATGTACCTGACCCCGCCGGGAGTGTCGATGCACACTCGCAAGAAGCTACCCGGAGAGCGCAAAACGTCGCACCTCACCGTGTTGGCGCAAAACGCCACCGGGTTTGCTAATCTTACGAAGCTGGTTTCCGCTGGGCACCTGGAGGGGTTCTATTCAAAACCCCGGATCGACCACGAGCTGTTGGCGAAGCATTCAGAAGGCTTGATTGTTCTCAGCGGGTGCGTCCAGGGGGAAATCAACCAGTTCATCGGGGACAACATGCTCGATGAGGCGCGCAACAGTCTGCGCAGCTTCTTGGAAATCTTTGGCCGGGACCGCTTTTTCCTGGAGATCCACGATCACCAGATGGAGCTGCAGCGCAAGTGCACGCGTCAGATGGTGGAGTTTGGCCGGGAGTTCGACCTCAAGCTGGTGGCCGCGAATGATGTCCACTTCCTCAACCGGATGGATCATGATCCGCATGACATTCTCATCTGCATCGGCACGAACAAGCTGAAGGTCGAAGAGAACCGGATGAAGTATTCCCCGGAGGTCTATTTCAAGACCGCCGAGGAAATGAAACGGCTCTTTAGCGAGCTGCCCGAGGCCGTGACGAACACGCGGCTGGTGGCGGAAATGTGCGATCTGGAAATCCCGCTGGATGCCACCAGTATCGCCAAGTATCCCCAATTCAATGCGCCGGATGGTTCGCCGCGTGAGTCCTACTTCCGGCGAGTTTGCCAAGAGGGGCTCGTGTCGCGCTATGGCGAAGAGCGTTTGCGGACGGACCCGGCGCTCCAGGAACGTCTCGAATATGAGATCGGGATCATGGAGAAGATGGGTTTCATCTCCTATTTCTTGATCACCTGGGACTTCATCAAGTGGGCCAAGGATCATGGCATTCCCGTCGGCCCTGGCCGGGGATCCGCCGCAGGCAGTCTGGTGGCGTATGCGTTGGGCATTACGGATATTTGTCCCATCCGCTTCGGCTTGATTTTCGAACGATTCCTCAACCCGGAACGGATTTCCCCGCCGGACGTGGACGTCGACTTCTGTCAGACGCGGCGGCCCGAAGTCATTGATTATGTTCGCCGCAAGTACGGCGAAGCGTCGGTTTCCCAAATCATCACCTTTGGCACCCTGGGAGCCAAAAGCGTGGTGCGCGACGTCGGCCGCGTCTTGGGCTTTAGTTATAGCGAGGGCGACCGCATCGCCAAGATGATCCCGAACGAGCTAAACATCACGCTCGCGGAAGCCTGGCAGAAGAACCCGGAACTCAAGCAGGCCATCGAAAATGAGAGCGCCACGAAGCAGCTTTGGGAGGCCGCGACCTTCCTCGAAGGTCTCAAGCGTGGCACCGGGGTTCACGCGGCGGGTGTTGTCATTGCCGACCGGGATTTGACCGACTTCATTGCCCTGGCTCGCGCTAAGGAAGGTGAAGTCACGACCCAGTATGCCATGGAGCCGCTCACGGAGCTCGGCATGCTGAAGATGGACTTCCTCGGCCTCAAAACGCTTACCGTGATTCAAGACGCGGTGACTCTGATCCACCGCCGGGTCCCGGATTTTGATCACTCGACGATTCCCTTGGACGATCGCAAGACCATGGAGCTCTTGAACCAGGGCGAGACGTGCGGTGTGTTCCAGCTTGAATCTGGCGGGATGGTTGATCTCTGCAAACGCTTCGATGTCCGCAATATCGAAGACATTATCGCCCTGATTGCGATTTATCGTCCGGGGCCGATGCAGTTTATCGACACCTATATTGCCCGGAAAAAAGGCAAGGAAAGCGTCGAGTATCCGCATCCGCTCTACGAACAGATCGCGAAGGAGACGTTCGGGATTCTCATTTACCAGGAACAGGTGCAGCGGGTCGCCAACGTGATCGCCGGTTACTCGCTCGGACAGGCTGACTTGCTCCGCCGGGCGATGGGCAAGAAGAAGCCCGAGATCATGGAGAAGGAGCGCGCCAAGTTCGTCGCGGGCGCGCAGGCGGTCAACCACATCGACGCCAAGCTGGCGAACGAGATGTTCGACACGCTGGCGAAATTCGCGGAATATGGCTTCAACAAATCCCACTCCGCCGCCTACGGTTTCATCAGTTATCAGACCGCGTATCTCAAAGCGAATTTTCCGGTTGAATTCATGGCCGGTTTGCTCTCCAACGAAATCAACAATACCGACAAGATCTCGGTTTTCGTGGCGGAGTGTCAGCGCATGGGGATTCAGATTTTGCCTCCCTGCGTGAATCGCAGCGGTCTCAAGTTCGTGCCCGAGGAGGGCGCGGATCGTTGGGGCGATCCCAAAGTGAGCATCCGTTTCGGCTTGGCCGCGATCAAGAACGTCGGCGCGGGGGCGATGGAGCTTGCGGTCGCGGAGCGCGAGACCAATGGTCCGTTCAAGAGTGTCGAGGACTTCTGCAACCGTCTCGATTCCAAGACGGTCAACAAGAAGATCCTGGAAAGCTTAGTCCGTGCGGGTGCCTTCGATTTCTTGGGCGAGACGCGGGCCGGGTTGTTCGCTCGCCTCGATTCGGCGATTGCTTCCGCCGCGAGCGCGCAGCGGGATCGCAAGGCTGGCCAATTTTCGCTGTTTGGCTTGGACGAAATGGTGGGAGCGCCCGAGCCCGCCGCCGTGGTCGTTAGCGAACCGGTGCCGGAGTGGCCCAAGGAAGAACTATTGGCCGCGGAGCGCGAGCTGCTGGGATTCTATGTGACCGGCCACCCGTTGGACGCCTACAAAAAGTCGTTTCAGGTGGGCCGTTACAAGAAGCTCAACCAGATCCAAGGACTCCCAGAGAGCCGCACGCCGGTAAAGTTCGCCGGGCTGATCAAGGAAGTGCAGGTCAAATATTCCAAGAAGGACAGCAAGCCATTCGCGATCCTCATGCTGGAGGACTTCAGCGGCAGTCTGGAGCTGCCCGTCTGGAGCGATCTCTACGCCTCCTCCAGCCAGTTGCTCAAGACGAACACCGTGATCGAGTTCAAGGCCCAAATCTCCGCAGACCGCCAAGATCCCAACGCGCGGCGCGTCAGCGTGCAGGAGATCAATCGCGTCGAGCCGATCCCCTTCGATCCGGCTGAGTTTGAAAAGCAAACCGTCGAGACGCCCATTCAGGAGATGACCTTGGTGCTCGACAGCGCCACTGATTCCGTGGCCGACCTCCAGAAGATTCACGCTATCGCCAAACGGCATCGTGGCCGGTCCCCGCTCCGGCTTAAGATCCACCTTCGAGATGGCTCCGCCCACGTGCTGCTGACGAACCGCAAGTACTGGATCGACGCGACGGACGACGCCAAGAGCGATTTGTCACCTTGGCTGGTTGCTTAAAACTTCCAGGGCAAGGAATCTGAGGCGTAGTCTACCTGCTTGCCGTTTGGAGTGGTCGGATTGCTCATTTGTGCGTGACCAGCGCACAGGGTTCTCTAGGTGACGTACCGGAAAAAAGGCCGGAAGGGGCTTCCCTTCCGGCCTGGATTCGACCCCTTCATCCTGCCGGCGGTGGTGCTCCGGAGGATTGGGGATCAAACGAGTTGACGCAATCAATAATCGTCGTGGTCGTGGTGACCGCCGCCGGCTGCGGGCTTCTTCTCTTCGGGCTTGTCGAAGATGACCGCCTCGGTGGTGAGGAGGAGACCGGCGACGGAAGCCGCGTTGAGGAGCGCGGTGCGGGTCACTTTGCAGGGATCGACGACGCCCGCCTTGACGAGGTCTTCGTATTCCTGAGTAGCGACGTTGAAGCCGACGTTTCCGGACTTCTCACGGACGCGGCCGACGATGAGGGAACCTTCCAACCCGGCGTTTTCAGCCAAGGCACGGAGCGGTTCTTCGATGGCGCGGCGCACGATTTGCACGCCGATGGCCTCGTCGCCTTCCAGCTTGAGGGCATCGAGCGACTTTTGCGCGCGAAGCAGGGCAGTGCCACCGCCAGGAACGATGCCTTCTTCCACCGCGGCGCGGGTGGCGTGCAGGGCGTCCTCAACGCGAGCCTTCTTCTCCTTCATTTCCGGCTCCGTCGCAGCGCCGACGTGGATGACGGCCACACCGCCGGCCAACTTGGCGAGGCGCTCTTGGAGCTTCTCCCGGTCGTAGTCGGAGGTGGTTTCCTCGATTTGGCGGCGGATTTGGTTCACGCGGCCCTTGATGGCATCGTTCTTGCCTTTGCCTTCGAGGATGGTGGTGGAATCCTTGTCGATGCTAACGCGCTTGGCACTGCCAAGATCGGCGATTTGGAGGTTTTCGAGCTTCACGCCGAGGTCCTCGGTGAGGAACTGGCCACCGGTGAGGATGGCGATGTCCTCAAGCATGGCCTTGCGGCGATCGCCAAAGCCAGGAGCTTTGACGGCGCAAACTTGGAGGGTGCCGCGGATCTTGTTCACCACGAGGGTGGCCAGGGCTTCGCCTTCCACGTCTTCACAGATGATGAGGAGCGGGCGTCCGCTTTGGCTGACCTTCTCCAGCATCGGAATGAGGTCGCGCAGATTGCTCAGCTTCTTTTCGTAGATGAGGATAAAGGGGTTATCCAGCACCACCTCCATGGCCTCGGAATCGGTCACGAAGTAGGGCGAGAGATAGCCCTTGTCGAACTGCATGCCATCGACCACTTCGAGGGTGGTGTCGATCGACTTGGCCTCTTCCACGGTGATGGTGCCGTCCTTGCCGACCTTGTCCATGGCTTCCGCGATGATGTTGCCGATGGAGGCATCCCAGTTTGCGGAGACAGTGGCGACTTGGGCAATCTCCTTGGAACCCTTGACCTTCTTGGAAAGGGAGGTCAGCTCCGCGGCCACGGCGTTGGCTCCCTTGAGGATGCCGCGTTGCAGGCTGATCGGGTTGCTGCCGGAGGTCACGCTCTTGAGTCCTTGGCGGAAGATCGACTCGGCCAGGACGGTAGCGGTGGTGGTGCCATCACCGGCAACGTCGTTCGTCTTGGAAGCGACTTCGCGGATCAGCTTGGCGCCCATGTCCTCGACGGCATCGGGAAGTTCGATTTCCTTGGCGACGGTGACGCCGTCCTTGGTGACGGTGGGAGCGCCCCACTTCTTGGCGAGGACGACGTTGCGTCCGGCCGGTCCGAGGGTGGCCTTAACGGCCTTGGCGAGGGTTTCAGCCCCGGTCAGGAGTTTCTGACGGGCGCTTTCATCGAAGATGAGTTTTTTCGCGGACATAAAGGAATTGAGTCAGTTGAGTTTCAGTCCCGGACGGGGAGTTAATTGAAAATGGCGAGGATTTCGTCCTGCTTGAGGATCACGACGGGATCGCCGTTGAGTTTCACTTCGGTGCCGCCGTATTTAGAGATCAGAACGCGGTCACCTTTCTTGACGTGGAAGACGATCTCGTTGCCTTCGTCGTCTTTGCCGCCAGTGCCGAGTTCGACGACTTCGGCTTCCTGGGGCTTTTCCTTCGCGGCGTCTGGGATGATGATTCCGCCGGCGCTCTTCTCTTCAGCTTCGAGCCGACGGACGAGAACGCGGGCACCCAATGGTTTGATTTTGGCACTCATGTCGATTGTTTCGGGTTGTGGTCTGGTGGTTTGGTTGAAGAAAGTTTTTGGGAGGCGCGGGCCGAGTGAGCCGAAACCGTGCCATCTGCATTCGTGGAGTTGTAATCTACTGATTGTGAGGGATTTACGACGAGTAGACGGAGGTGGGGGGCGGCGGAAACTCCCCGGATTGGAGACAGATTGACGCATACGCCGGTCGATTTCGTCGCACCTGAGCGCGGCCCGCGTGCCAAACTGGCCCTGCTGTGGCCTTGGGGGACTGATGATGGGGAGAAGCAGGGCTCTTTCCTAGTATCATCTCCCGGCCCGTCGGACCTATTGGACTCATGATGAGCCGACCCCACCATGGTTTCCAACTGTGGGTGAAGCTCAGGACGAGACGCGCGGTTGCCCGCCCACGGAACTCAGGCGAGATCGACGGTCCGGCGGAGGGTGTCGATCAGTTCCGCGGCGGCGGCTTTGGAGAGAGGAGCGCGGGTGACCAGGGAAATGCACATGCGTCCGGCGGTGCTTTCGCACTCCAAAACACCGAGCCATTCGTCATCGCTCAACGGAAGATAGAGGCCGGCGCGGGGGCTGTCGGCGGTCATCCGGGAGCGAGCTTCTTCCAGCGCGGCAATGAGTTTCAGGGCGCAATCAACCATGCGGGGATCGTTATCGCCATCGAGCTCCAGAAGGGAGTAGCCCTGGGGATCGACGATGCGGAACGAGACGCAACCGGTGACTTCGGCGACCCAGTTCGCATACGCGAGGAGGCGGTCACGGAGTTTGCCGTCTGGGATGGAAAAGCCGGAGGCCGAGCCGGCGGGTTCGGCCGGTTGGGGGGCTTCGGGAGGCGAGGGAGCCGGGACGCGAGGCGAGGCGACGGCGTGGAGAGCCCTCATGGCGCGGGTCGCGCGGTGGCGGAGCTCGGCGGTGGTGAGCCGTTCCAAGTCGGGATCCGCCGGCAGATCGAGGTCTGCCTCGGCATTGGGATCGAGATCGTCCAGCTCCGGGAAGGTCGCGTTGGGATCGATCTGCCACGGGAACTGTTGTCCCGAGCCGACCAACGGCATCGCCGGTGAAGGGCCGGGCGCGGGCCTCTCCAATGGAGGGGTCGTGGAGGGAAGGATTTGGCGGACGAGTCGCGCCACTTCCGAGAGATCAATCCATGAGTCTGGCGAGGCCATCGGAGCGGTTGGAGATGGCGGGGGCGAGCCCCGGGAGACGTTGTTCGACCTCGGCGGCAAGCTGGTCGAAGATCAAGGCGGAGGGGAGGGGATGTTGGGAAAGGAGCGCGAGGGGAACCCCATGTTCGCTGGCCCGGAGAAACACCGGATCCCGGGGGACAACGGTATTGAAGAGCAACTCAGCGGGGAGAATCTCACGCAGCTTGCGGACCACGCTGGCGCTGTTGGGCTGATCCCCCTGAACCATCGTGGGCACGATTCCGAGCACTTGGGTCGGCGGTTGTTTGGCCTGGAGATCGGCCATGAGGTGGAGAATCTGAGGCAGCGTGCGCAACCCGAGCGGTTCGGCCAGTTCCGGGATGAGAACTTGGTCACTGTGCCAGAGGACGTCTCCAGTAACGCTGTGGGTTCCGCCCGCGGTATCAATCAGGACGACATCGAAGTCGCGATCCACGGTGGCGAGCTCGGCAAAAATCGCTCCCGTGCGGCGGCGCCGGGCCGCAGGGTCGAGCGAGACCGGCGCCTGATCGTAGCGGCGATAGTTCCCGGCGGGCATCAGCGCCAAGCCAGGCACCCGAGTGTGCATGATTAGGCCGCTCAGGGCATCGCCACAAAGGGCATCGAAAAAGCCACGATGCTCAAAGCTGCGCTCCACCAGGGAGAGGCCAATGGCTCCCTGCGGGTCCGTGTCCAATAAGAGCACATTCCACCCCCGCCGGGCCAAGGAGTAAGCGAGATTGATGGCGACGGTGGTTTTACCGACCCCACCCTTTTGGCTGGCGATGCTGACCTTAGTCACTGGGGAGCCAATCTATGTCGCGGCCTGGCAGAGATGCAACCGTGAGATGCATGACAGTGTATCGAAATAGCCTGATAATCAGGAGCCCTTGACGGTTTGTGCCATGCCAGAAATTCGGAATTCGCCTCAGCTAACCTCATACAGCCGGAACAAGGCCGAGTGATCCAGGTCCCCTCCGTTGCAGTCATTTACGAAGTGCTCCCATTGAGCGCGGCAGTTGCGGAGGGTGGGGGAATCGAAGCCGAGCGATTCGGCAAGCTCGCAAATGAGGCGGACATCCTTGAGCTGAAGCGCGGAGCGCCCGCCGGGGGTGAAGTCGCGTCGCACCATGCGATCTCCGTGCAGCTCCAGAATCCGGCTGTCGGCGAACCCACCGAGGAGAGCGTCACGGACTTGGGCGCTATCGAGCCCGGCGAGTTCGGCGAGCCGCAAGGCTTGCGCCACGGCGTCGATGGTTTGAGCCACGATCAATTGATTCGCCAGTTTGGTGACTTGGCCGGATCCAGAGGGTCCGAGATGGGTGATTCGTTTTCCCAGGGTTTGAAGCACCGGAAGCGCGCGGGCAAAGTTCTCCGGGGAACCGCCGGCCATGATGGTCAAGGTAGCGGCCTCCGCGCCGACTTGGCCGCCTGACACCGGAGCGTCCACCCAGTGTAGCCGCCGCGCGAATGATTTGGTGGCGGGGACACCAGTGGTCCCGAAATCGATGATCAACGCCGCGGGGTCGAGCGCTTCCGCCAATCCGCCTGGGCCGAAGACAATCTCTTCCACCACGCCGGTATGCGTCAGATTGATCCCGACGATGCCGTGGCCGATCTCGCGGGCCAGTTCAGGGAGCGTGGCGATTGGACGAATTCCGTAAGCTCGGGCGCGTTCCAAGGGGCCCGGGCTGCGATTCCAAACGATCACTTCGGCGCCGGCGTCGTGGAGATGACGGGCCATCGGCCAGCCCATGTTGCCGAGGCCGGCGAATCCGATCTTGTGTCCTGCGAGGGGCTTGTCCATGGTTTGCGGGCATCACCCCAACGGAGAAGCGGGCAGATCGCAACCCCAAAACCCAACCTGGCATCAGTTGCATGAAAATCATGATCACCGGCGGAGGCGGCTTCCTCGGCTCCCGGCTTTGCGCGAAGCTTTTGGAACGTGGCACGCTCACTGGCCTTTCCGGGCAGCCGGAGCCGATCAGCCAAATCGTGCTCTTCGATGCCTTCTTCCCGACGCCAGCCACGGATCCACGGGTGCGGCAAATCCCGGCGGACATTTCCAGCCGCGATGCCGTATTCTCGGCGGTTGGGCCGGATCCAGGCGCGATTTTTCACCTGGCCTCCATGGTGAGCGGAGAGTGCGAAGAGCGTTTTGACGATGCTTTGCGCGTGAACCTCGATGGTGGGCGCCATGTCTTTGAGGCGGCCCGGGCGGCGGCGGGAAAACCCCGGGTGGTCTTCGCCAGCAGCATCGCGACCTATGGCGGGGAGGCGATGGTCGAGGAGAATCACGACCGCACCAAGCTGACGCCTCGGACCACCTACGGCATGACGAAAGCGATTTGTGAATTGCTGATCAATGATCACTCCCGCAAGGGGCACTTTGATGGCCGTTCCGCGCGGCTTCCTACCGTCATCGTCCGCCCCGGCAAACCCAACGCCGCCGCCTCCAGTTGGGCCAGCGGGATGTTCCGCGAGCCGTTGAGTGGAATGGATTGCCCGCTCCCGGTACGTCGCACCCAGTGCCATCCGATGACTGGGTATCGCACGGTGATCGATTCCCTGATCGCCCTCCACGAGGTGCCGGAAATGAAGCTGGGAGATGACCGGGGATATGTGCTCCCGGCGCATCGTGTGACTCCGGAGGCGGCGGACACCGTTTTAAGGGAAGTGGCCCGGGAACGGGGTTTGAAGCTTGGGAAGATCGTCGATGCCTTTGACGCCCGGATTCAAGGGATCGTGGACAACTGGCCGGTGGCGGTGGATGGGGCTCGCGCCGTGGCGTTAGGCATACCGCAACCGCCGACCTTAAAGCGGATCGTGGGGGAGTACATCGAGGACTATCTGTAGAAGATTTCCAGACGAAGTGCTGAAGCAGTTCCCCGGCTTCCGCGCGTCGCGGAATTGGCGAATCCGTTCAGTTAGGGAGGCGATCTCGTCCATCGGGAGCAGAGCGTAGGAGGAGGGGAAGGCGGCGTCAATTCCCCACGCGCCGTGGCAGGATGGAACAACCATGCGCAAGTGGCTGCTTCGCGGCCTGTGTTCCGTCCGCTCCATGGCTGCGCCAGTCTCGCCTCCCCTCGTTGGCCTCGGTGCCCTCCGCGCGTCTGTGCTCGTGCTCGGGATCGATAGCCATTACCCACAAGTTCTTCGGTGTTGGACATCAAGGCCCAAAAGGCCGTGACATGATAGCCCAGAGCGAAAGGAAGCCGCAGGCGGGCGCTGAAAGCCGCAAGTCAACTGGCGGATCCCCACATTGTCCCGCACCTTTCAGGGCGGGGCGCCTGTCGTGGCGTTTCCCAGGGCTGCGGTCGCTGAAAGCTCCCTGCGCCCTGGGCTATCCTATCCCGGCCCGTTGGGCCTATGGGAATCGCTTCCAACGGCCAAGGGACCTTGGCGGCGTGCGGTGCAGACGTCGCGATGCCGGTTGTACGATCACGAGACGTCATTGATCAGAGTGAGCTCGCAATTCAAAGAGAGGGGATGGCGATTGCAGACCCGAGAGCTCGCATTGAAGCGAGTCAGCTCTCAATTGAAAGAGAACGGATCGGCGTTCCAAAAAACATGGAAGTAATGGCAGGTGCGCGAGCTATCATTGATGGGACACGACCTCTCATTGAAGAGAGCAGAGATGCGTCTGCAGACACGCGAGATGCCTTTGCAGACGCGGGGCAATCTTTCGCGCGGGTGGATGGTTGAGGCGCGGGATCGATTCGGGGTTTTTCTTGCGGAATTTCACTTTGCCGACGGGAAATCTGGGTAGGTTGCCGGGATGAGTTCTTCCGGCCAATTATTCGGTACCGATGGCATTCGTGGCGTTGCAAATGCCGGTCCCTTGACTCCAGAATCGGCCGTGCGGCTCGGCCAGATCGCGGCGGCGCACCTCGGCCGGGTCAAGGGAGATCAGGCGGATTGGCCGGTCTGCGTCATGGGCCGGGATACGCGTCTCAGCGGGACCATGCTCGAAGCGGCGGTTGCGTCTGGGTTGGCGTCAGCGGGCGTCGATGTCCGTTTGGCCGGCGTGATCCCGACTCCAGCGGTGGCTTATCTGACGACCAAGCTGGGAGCGGCGTTTGGAATCGTGATCTCCGCATCGCACAACCCGTATGAGGACAACGGGATCAAGTTTTTCGGGCCGGATGGCTACAAGCTGGATGACGCGACGGAACTGGCGATCGAGAAAGCGTATTTCAGCGGGGCCGAGGTGGAACGGGCCACACCGGGGAAAATGGGGCGGATCGATCCCTTGGACGGGGCCGAAGAGACGTACGTGCAACGGGTGTTGGGGACGGTGCAAACCGACGCGCCCTTTCTTAAGGGGATGAAGATCGCGCTCGATTGCGCACACGGGGCCTCGGTGCGGACCAGCCCGCATGTCTTGGCACATCTCGGAGCGGACTTGGTGGTGGACTACAACCTGCCGACCGGCCGGAACATCAACGCGGACTGCGGGGCCACGCATCCGGAGGCGATCGGGCGCCTCGTGCGGGAGAGCGGGGCCGTGGCCGGAGTTTCCCACGATGGCGACGCCGACCGGGTGATCCTCTGCGACGAAACCGGCTCGGCGCTGGACGGGGACGAAATCTTGGCGATCGCGGCGACCTTCCTTGCCAAGCGCAACCGGCTGAGCGCAAACTCCATTGTGGCCACGGTGATGTCGAATTTTGGCCTCAACGACACGCTGCGAGCGCTCGGTGGTGAGGTGGTGCGCTGTGGGGTGGGGGACCGGCAGGTGATCGAAGTGATGCGACGCCGGGGTCTCAATCTCGGTGGCGAGCAAAGCGGACACCTGATTTTTCACGACCACACCACCACGGGGGACGGCATCATCGCGGCGGTGCAGATTCTGGAAATCATGGCGGCGGAAGGAAAACCGCTCAGCGAATTGCGGCGCTGCCTGATCAAATACCCCCAAGTGCGGCGGGATTTCCGGGTGCGGTCGAAGCCTCCTTTGTCCGAATTGAACGAAGCGAGCCGATTGCTTTCCGAAACGGAAGCCGCTCTGGGCGAACGAGGCCGCGTGTTGCTTCGTTATTCGGGAACCGAGCCGAAAATTCGTCTCCTTCTCGAAGGTCCAGACGAAGCATTCCTTCAAACACAAGGCGATGCCATCGCGGCGGCCATTCAAGAACAAATCGGTATATGAATCTGTTTATCACTGGGACCGACACCGACGTCGGCAAAACGTATGTAACCACGCTCATCGTCCGCGCACTTGCCCAGCGCGGCGACCGGGTGATGCCTTTTAAGCCGATCGCGTGTGGCACCCGGGAGGATGCGATGCAACTGCTGGAAGCCTCCGGCCGCACCGACATCACCGTGGACGACATCAATCCGGTATGGTTTAAGTCACGAGCGGCGCCTTTCGCGGCGACCATGATCGAAGGGGGCAGCATCGATGTGCTCAGCCTGGCTGAGCGGGCCAAGGTTTTGGCCAAGGAAAACGATCACCTCATCGTCGAGGGGGCGGGTGGTTGGGAGGTTCCGGTGACGGCGGATCAGGCCATGTCCGACTTCGCGGCGTTACTCGGGTATCCGGTTTTGATCGTGGTCGACAACAAGCTCGGCGCCCTCAACCACACGATCCTCACGGTCCGGCAGGTCGAAGCCTTTGACCTCAAGGTGGCGGGATTGGTCCTGAATCACGTCCGGCCGGAGCGCGACGCTGCGTCGATCAGCAATCGCGTGGTCTTGGAACAGTTTCTCGCGTGCCCGATCGTGGCGGAATTGCACTTCGAGGACGAAGCGATCGACATCGCTTCCGTCGAAGAAGCCGTTCGCCTGGTCTCTAAGCTTTGAGCGCTGCTGTCTCCCCGGTCGCCGGTTTTGCGGCGGCCGCGGAGGGGGCGGTGGCTTTTGAGCTTTGCGGCGTGGCGACGGGCGGGTCGAGCCGTTCTACGGTGACCTTGACCTCCAGGATGCTGGAGCCGATGCCGAAGTAGGTTCCCGCTACCGGAGTGACATCCCGGTAATCGCGGCCGACCGCGACGGCGATGTAGGTATCGTCGATGACCTTATTGTTGGTGGGATCGAGGCCGATCCAGCCGTGGCCAGGGATAAATACTTCGGTCCAGGCGTGAGAAGCTTCGGAGCCGCGCAAGGAGTGGTTGCGGGTGGCGTCGAAGAAGTAGCCACTGACATAGCGGCAGGGAATGCCCAAGCAACGGCACAGAGCAACCATGGCGTGCGCGAAGTCTTGGCAGACGCCGCAGCGGCGGGCGATCACTTCGTTGGCATGCGTAGTCACTGAGGTGGAACCGTAGCGATATTCGAAATTGCGGAAGATGTATTCCATGATTGCATAGGCGGTTTGGAAGACATCCGTGGAGAAATCCTGGATATCGAGGGCGAGGCGCCAATGTTCCGGATTGATTTCGACATACCGGCTATCCTGGAGATAGGGGAAACACTCTTCGTCGCCTTTGAGTCCACGCAGTCCAGAATGCGGGAAGCCATAAGGAAGGGCTTCAAAGTCGACTTTGCAGATCGTGCGGACCGTGCAGCGGCTGTCGATGATCAAACGATCGTGTTTCTCGGGGATCTCGAAGTGATGAACGGTGTTCTGATGGAGATCCTCGTAGCTAGTGAGGCGCACGGCCGGAATGACGGCGATGATGGCGCTTTCGCAGGTTTGCCAACGAGTCTCCAAGGGTTTGAGATGGAGCTCATTGAGGCTCTCCCAGACCGGTGAAAAGTATCGATATTCTGTTCGATGATGAACGCGGAGACGCATGCCCGTAAGGGGTTCGGGGGGCGGTGGAGTGTTGCGGCTACTACTGCTGTTGCTGCTGATGGTACTGCCACATGTGCTGCGTGCCTCCGTCCGAACGGGTTACATTGCGCAAAGAGGATGGCAGCAATACGTATGTTTCGTAGAGACGTTCGCCGATGTCATTCAGATGCTGCTGCAATTCATCAATGTAGGCGTGGAGCCCGTGCCCGAACACTTCATCAATGCCGGAAAAATTGATCCGCGCCAAGAGGCTCCCTGTGAGGCGTTCCGCTTCGTTCGAGAACGTGCCGGCAGGAACCCCGGAAATGGCGTGCAAAGCGTGATCGACGTGGCGCAAGCAGGAGCGGAATGACCGTGGAAACGCCTGCGAGAAAAGGAGGAACGCGGCGACGTTTTGCAGCGTGGCCTCACCGCGGAATTCCGCGCGGAAGGCGGAGAACGCGGAGCAACTGGAGAGCACGGTGGTGCAGTGGTAGCGATCAGGCTCGTGCCAGAAAGTCAGGATGTCCAGAATCCGGCTGGTTTTGTCCGCGCGCTCCAGGAACTTGCCAAGTTGCATAAACTGCCACCCCTCGTCATGAACGATCGTGGCGTCGGTCAAGCCTTGGAACAGCAGGGAGAAATCAATGATCCGGTTGTAGAATTCCTGAGCGTCCGAAGTCCAGAGCGCTTCCGCTTCTGGGCTCTGGAGAAGGAGGTGAATCGCGTTCAGCTCCAGCCACATTTCCTCGGAAATCTGGTCGCGCACCATGCGGGCATTCTCCCGCGCGGTGGCGATGCATTGGCGAATGGAGTCAGGATAGCGATTCTCCAAGGTGATGAAACGGCCGGCGTCCGGCGGACTATCGCAATCCTTGAGAATGGCATCGTAGGCGGTGTCCGCGCAAGTGGCCAGGAGCACGGGCCGCCAAGCGTCCGTGGGGTTGGACTGGCCTTGTCGATGGGAATCCAGCAGGTGCTGGCGATTGACATCGACCAAGCGAGCGAGGTTTTCGGCCCGTTCGATATAACGACTGAGCCAATACAGGCTCTCAGCAACGCGGGAAAGCATGGATGCGTATTATTGGTAAAGAACCCAGGTGTCCTTGCTGCCACCACCCTGAGAGGAATTGACCACCAGGGAACCTTTGCGCAATGCGACGCGGGTGAGACCTCCAGGGATGATCTGCACGTCCTCGCCATAGAGCACGAACGGGCGCAGGTCAACGTGACGGCCTTCAATGGTGTCCCCGCAAACGGTGGGGTGGCGGGAGAGGGAAATCACCGGCTGGCCGATGTAGTTTCTCGGGTTCGCCTTAATTTTGGCGGCAAATTCGGCGCGTTCCTTCGCGGTGGAGGAGGGCCCCATGAGCATCCCGTAGCCGCCCGATTCGTTGGCCGCTTTGATGACGAGGTTTTCCAGGTTCTCCAGCATGTATTTCTGGTCGTCCGGCCGCCAACCCAGGTAGGTGCGTACGTTATCCAAGATCGGGTCCTGGTCGAGATAATACCGGATGATCTCTGGAACGTAGCAATATGTCACTTTGTCGTCCGCCACTCCGGTGCCCACGGCGTTGGCGAGCGCGACGTTTCCGCGCAGGTAGGCATCGATGAGTCCGGGCACGCCGAGCACTGAATCCGGACGGAAGACTTTCGGATCGATAAAGTCGTCATCGATCCGGCGGTAAATGACGTCGACTTGCACCAAGCCCCGGATGGTTCGCATGTAGACATAACCGTCGATTGCCACCAAGTCGCGGCCTTCGACGATTTGAATTCCCATCTGGCGTGCCAGAAAGGTGTGTTCAAAATAAGCGCTATTGTAGACCCCAGGCGTGAGCAGGACGCAGACGGGAGTTTGCGATTGCCGAGGGGAAAGGTGCTGCACGGTTTTGAGAAGGAGCTCCGGATAGGCATCCACCGGACGCACGTTCATGGCGCTGTAGAGGCGGGGGAAGGCCCGTTTCATCGCTTCCCGGTTTTCCAAGAGATAGGAAACTCCTGACGGGCAGCGGCCGTTGTCCTCCAACACCAAATACTTGCCATCATGATCGCGAATCAAATCGGTTCCGCAGACGTGGATGTAGATGTCGCGCGGGACATTCACGCCCAGCATTTCCGGACGATAGTGCGCCGCCGATTCCACGATATCCCTCGGCACCACGCCGTCCTTGAGGATGCGCTGCTCGTGGTAGATGTCGTGCAGGAAAAGGTTGAGGGCGATGATCCGCTGGGTGAGGCCATCCTGGACGACCCGCCATTCATTGTCGGGAATGACTCGTGGAATCAAGTCGAAGGGGAAAATGCGCTCGGTTCCGTCCTTATCTCCGTAAACGGTGAAGGTAATCCCGTTCTTGAGGAAGGTGTCGTCGATCCGCTGTTGGCGTTCTTGGAACTGCTCGCGCTCCAAGTTTTGGAAGCGCTGGTAGAGGGGCTGGTAGTGGGGGAAAACGTCGCCGTCGCCAGAGGCGAACATTTCGTCGAAGAAATCTCCCTTCTCGTAATTTTGGAACAGCATCGGGGTTCCCGGGAGCGAAGCACGCACCGTGCCAAAATCAAAAAAAGAAACCGGCTTTCACCATAAGGCGAAAGCCGGTCCTTCATGTAAGTCACAAGAGCGTTGTCCGGTCTGTGGACCGGGTGACGCGAGGGTTAAATGTTTGTTCAGTTGGCGGCGGCGGCAGCGGCGGCGGCCTTCTTATTCTTACCGGTTTCGCGAGTCGCCTTCTTGCGGGCCTTGATCGCCATCTCGAGAGCCTTCTCCTTGCCGTAGCGGCCGATCGAGAACTTCGCGGTGCGGCGCTTGCCGTTTTCATCAGCCCAGGCCGCCTGCCAGTACTGATACTCCTTGTTTTCGCCGACCTTGCTCACCACGTGGGTGACGCCGGTTACGCCGGATTGAAGAGCTTTGCGTTTTTTGCGGGCGGCCATCTCTTGCTTGGCCTTGGGCATTTGCGCGAGAAGCTCGTCGCGATAGGCCTTGGCCAGTTTGAGGGCCTTAGCCTTACCTCCGCTGGACTTATCCGGGAAGTACTTCTGATGGGTTGTGCCGCGGTGAGTAATCCGGACATAATACCCATGGTTTTTCTTTTCGGGTTGGTCGATACGGGTGATCCCGTAGTTGGCTCGTGGTGCTACCATGCTCATCTCCTGTTGTGCTTTGTTGGTTTGTTTAGTGGGGCGCGATACGCATGGCAATTATAGAAGCAGTCGAGGACTACTGCAACTAGAATATTTAATTTCTGTTAATTATTTAGATTTTCTAGGATCTTTGCGCTCCCCAAAGCCTAGCCCAGCTCTTCCAGGACCCATGCCAGGCAGTGGGATCAACCTCTTAGGACGTCCCTCACTCAGACACCATTCACTCTGGTTTGCCGAATCGCTTCATACAGTACAATTCCCACCGCCGTTGCCAAGTTGAGACTCCGCGTAGAGTCTCGCTCCATCGGGATCGTGAGGCATTGGTCCGGATGCGCCTGCAAGAGACTCTCTGGCAAGCCTCGCGTCTCCCTGCCAAAGAACAGGTAATCTCCTGGCTGAAAGCTCTGGTCCCAGTAAGGTCTCGTCGCTTTGGTGGTCAGAAAGTAGCGCTTCGACTCACCGGTTGCTTCAAAGAGTCCGGTGAGGGAGGGCCACACCCGCACGTCCACATCCGCCCAATAGTCGAGGCCGGCCCGCTTCAGCGAGCGGTCGTCGATGGAAAACCCCAACGGTTCCACGAGGTGCAACACGGAGCCAGTGGCCAGGCAAAGGCGGGCGATGTTCCCCGTATTGGGAGGAATCTCGGGTTCGACCAGGACGACGTGGAACATGGGCTAAGGAGAAAACGAAAGAACCGGCGAGGAGACTCCTGCCGGTTCTTCGGAAATGAGGAAGAGGTGGGGACCGGAGGAAGCCGATCCAGCGATGGACTTAGTTCGCCCCAGCGGCGATCGGATCAATGTTGACCCGGCGGCCGTCGCGATCGAAACGGACGTTGCCATCGACGAGGGCGAACAGGGTGTAATCCCGGCCACAGCCGACGTTTTTGCCCGGCTGCCACTTGGTGCCGCACTGGCGGATGATGATGGAACCGGCGAGAACGGCTTCACCGCCGAAACGCTTCACGCCGAGGCGCTTGCTGCGGGAGTCGCGACCGTTCTTGACACTACCTTGACCTTTCTTGTGAGCCATGACCTAAAGGATGATTGAGGTGCGGACTGGAAGAGATTTGCTCAGATGCCCTTGATGGAGACGCGGGTCACGGGCTGGCGATGACCTTTGGTTTTGTGGAAGCCTTTGCGGCGCTTGAATTTGAAAGCCGTAACCTTGGGCAAGCGGCGTTGCTCGATGACTTCGGCAGTCACGGCTGCGCCCGCTACTTTGGGAGATCCGACGGTGGTGGCACCGTCACGAGAAATGAGGAGAACGTCCTCGAATTTCACGGTATCACCTTTTTGGGCGTCGAGCTTCTCGACATCGACCAAGTCGCCTTCGCTGACTCGGAATTGCTTGCCGCCGACTTTGATAATTGCGTATGCCATGGTCACCTCCCCTGGAAGACTGGGGCGGGGAGTGTGTCACAGCTTTCGAAATCGAGCAAGTGAAAATGGCGTTGGCGCCTCAGTTCTTGCCGAAGGGGCGCCCCGGCTTGCGCTCGCTACGGGGCTGCTCTGGCTTGGCCTCGTCTTTTGGGTCGTCTTTTTGGAAAAAGCTCCGCAGCCTGCCCCGACTTTCAGTGCCGGATTCGTCCTTGGACTTGTCCTCCTCTTTGTCGCGGCCACGCTTGTAGCCGAGGATACCGTGCTTCTCCAGATTGGAGACGAGGCTCTCCAGGTTGTTCCGCATCTCGCTGCTCGTCAGCAGGGCAGGCACTGGACCATCCCCGCTCGTCACTTGATCGGCCGCGTGGTGGATTTCCTGGATCGTGGCGCGCAACTCCTTCATCGTCGGCTCAAGCTCCGCGATGGCCTTATCCGCCCGCTCAAAAGGCTGGGCGGCGGTGGCAACGGTCTTGCGGCTGTCCTCAATCAGGACGGTGAGTTTGTCCGAAGCCGTTTGCAGGTTTGTCGCGGTCTCGCCGATGCTGGTTACCGCCTTATCGAAGCTAGTGAGATTCTCATCGCTCATGACTCGTTGGTCGAGCTTTTCCGAGATGCTGATAAAGTTGATGATCACTTTACGGACGTCTTCCACCGCGACGTCGAGTTCCGCGAGTACGACCTCAAGATTGTCCGCGATTCGTTTGCCCTGCTCTGGAAGTTGATCCAGAACGTTTTCAGTGCCGCGGAGGACCACGCCCTCGCGTCCAATAATCTCTCCGGTGATCTGATCCGGTGGGGGCGGAGTGACGCTGATGTAATTATCTCCCATGAGCCCGCTAGTGGCGACGCGGAACTTGGAGCCGGCCGGGAGTTTGTAACGGTCAAAGATCCGCAATTCCACTTGGCTGCCTTGGAACGATTTTTGATCGAGCTCCGTGCTTTTGACGTAGCCGATGCGGGCTCCGGAGAACATGACGTTCCCGCCCGGAATGATTCCGGAGGCATCCTGCAGGACTAAGAAGATCGGGTAATCCTTCTCCAGGCGATCACTGAATTTCCCGAATTGCCAGATTAGCGCCCCCATGATGAGGGAGCCCACCACGACGAACAGCCCGACGAAGAACTCGGTGCGCTCCTTGCGAATCACGTTGGCGTCGGACATGGGATCGGTGCGGGAACTTACTCGGAAGCGTGCTCAGGTCGAGAACGACCTTGGATGAAGTCTTGAATGATCGGGTCAGGATTTGACTTTAGCTCGTCGGGAGTTCCTAAAAAGTAAATGTTTCCATCCCGGTAATAGGCGATTCGGTCGCCGATCTGATACGCGCTCTTCATATCATGCGTCACCACGATCGAAGTGACGCGATATTTTTGCTGAAGCCGCCGAATGAGCAGATTGATGCTGTCCGTGATCACCGGATCGAGTCCGGATTGAGGCTCGTCGTAGAGGATGATGTCGGGCCGGCTGACGATGGCACGGGCCAAGGCGACCCGCTTGCGCATCCCTCCGCTGAGATTCGAGGGGAACTTGGCCATGTGGGCTTCGAGGCCGACGTCCTGGAGGGCATCGCGTACCCGCTCGAAGATTTCCTGGCGGTTCTTCAATCCCTGCTCAAAGAGGGGGAACGCGACGTTTTCGGCGACGTTGAAGGAATCGAAGAGGGCGCCTTCCTGAAAAAGCATCCCGATTTTGCGGCGAATCAGGCTCAGTTTGCGTTCGGGAAGGCCGCAGAGCTCCTCGCCATCGATGCGGATGCTGCCGCTATCGGCCGGGACCAGACCAAGGATGTGTTTGAGGAGCACGCTTTTGCCGCCACCGCTCCGGCCGATGATGACCAGCGTTTCGCCGCGGCGGATATTGATCGTCAGTCCGCGAAGGACCTCCTGAGAGCCGAAGGATTTGCGGAGGTCTTTGACTTCCAACACCCACGGGCCCCGATCAAGCGGCTGCGAAGGTTTGTCTGGAAGCAAATCCACCATGGTTCGGGAACGGGTCAGATCGGGAAAAAGTAGTTGAGGAGAATGCTCAGGAAGAAATTCGAAATGAGCACCGACAAGGAGGACGTCACCACGGCTTGAGTCGTGCGGCGGCCGACATCGACGGCTCCATGGCGCACCAGGAGGCCGTTCATGCAGGAAATCAGCACGATGAGGATGGCGAACACCACGCCCTTGATCATGCCGATCCCGACGTCATCCAACTCCGTGAACAGCTTCAGGTTTTTCGTGTAGGCCGCTTCATCGACCCCAAATCCCTTCACGGTCACGAGATAGGAGCCCAGAATTCCAAAACCGATGGCCTCCGCGATCAGGAGAGGCATTGAGATCATCATTCCGACGAAGCGGGGGAAAACGAGGTAATCGATCGGGTGGACGCCCATGGATCGCAAGGCATCGATCTGTTCGGTCACCTTCATGGTGCCAATTTCTGCTGCCATCGCAGCGCCGACCCGGCCGGTCACCATCAGCGCGGTCAAGACCGGGCCCAATTCCCGGCACATTGCGATCGAGACGACCGATCCCACCGCAGTTTCGAGGCCGACGCTCGAAAACACGTAATACGACTGCGCAGCGAAGACGCTTCCGATCACCGCGCCGGTTACGACCACCACGAATTGCGAGCCAAATCCGACTCGAACCAACTGCTGGCCCATCAAGCCGAACCGCATTTTGCCAACGAAGGGGGACCCGAGCACTTCCATCCCGAGCACGGCCGTTTGACCGCTGAAGCGGATGAGTTCGGTGACGACCCGGCCGATCGCTGTAAAAATGAATGTCATGAACGGCTTTACCGCGCAACTCGCGCGGCATCGTAGCCGCGTTCCGGCAGCTTGGCAATTCACAGAGCTGGATTCTTCGGGCTCCCAAATGATTGTGCCGCCGTGGATTCCCCCAGATGGGCGCTTTACAACGCCCCCTGCGCAAGCCAATGGTCTCAAATTTTTCGCCCGCCCCTGCCCCGATGCCCAAAGACGAATCAATCCGCACCATCCTCTTGATCGGCTCCGGCCCGATCGTTATCGGCCAAGGTTGCGAGTTCGATTACTCGGGCGTCCAAGCCTGCAAGGCGCTCAAGGAGGAAGGCTATCGTGTCGTTTTGATCAACTCGAACCCGGCTACGATCATGACGGACCCGGAGTTCGCTCACCGCACCTACATCGAGCCGATCACCCCGGAAATCGTCGAGAAAATCATCATCAAGGAGAAGCCCGACGTCCTGCTCCCGACGCTCGGCGGTCAAACCGCGCTCAACACCGCCATGGCCTTGCACCGGGCCGGCACCTTGGAAAAGCACGGCGTCCGCATGATTGGAGCCAAGCCAGAGGCGATCGATAAAGGCGAAGACCGTCTCCTCTTTAAAAACGCGATGCTAAAGATCGGCCTCGATTTGCCGCAGTCCGGCGTCGCCCACACGATCGAAGAGGCACGCAAGATCGCCGAAGAAATCGGGACCATGCCGCTGATCATCCGTCCTGCGTTTACCCTGGGCGGGACCGGCGGCGGGATTGCCTATAATAAAGAGGAGTTTGAAACGATCGTAGCCCGCGGGCTCGACCTCTCGCCGGTCAGCGAAGTGCTCATTGAGGAATCGCTGCTCGGCTGGAAAGAGTACGAAATGGAGGTGATGCGGGATCGCGCGGACAACTGCGTGATCGTTTGCTCCATCGAGAACCTTGATCCGATGGGTGTCCACACCGGGGATTCGATCACCGTGGCACCGGCGCAGACGTTGACGGATCGCGAATACCAGATCATGCGGGACGCCTCGTTCGCTTGCATCCGCGAGATTGGGGTCGAAACCGGCGGTTCCAATATCCAGTTCGCGGTCCATCCGGAGACGGGCCGGATGATTGTCATCGAGATGAACCCGCGGGTGAGCCGCAGTTCCGCGCTCGCCTCGAAGGCAACGGGGTTCCCCATCGCGAAGATCGCGGCGAAACTGGCGGTCGGTTACACACTCGACGAGCTGAAGAACGACATCACCCGCGAGACGCCGGCCTCGTTCGAGCCGACGATCGACTACGTGGTGACCAAGGTGCCTCGGTTTACCTTCGAGAAATTCCCCGGCGCCGATGCCACGCTGACCACGCAGATGAAATCCGTGGGCGAAGCGATGGCGATTGGCAGGACTTTCAAGGAATCTCTGCAAAAGGCGCTACGCAGCTTGGAAATTAAGCGATTCGGATTGATCGGGGACGGTGCGGACCAAGAGATCGACGACGAGGAGCTCACCACCAAGCTCAGTGTGCCGAATGCGGAGCGCATTTTCTGGCTCGGCGTGGCCTTCGCCAAGGGCTGGGGCGTGGAGAAGGTGTTCTCGCTGACCAAGATCGACCGCTGGTTCTTGCGGCAGATTGAGGAGATTGTAGAGGCTCAGAAGAACCTTGCTGCCCTTGACCTCCGCCGCATCAAAAAGCTTGGTTTCTCTGACGTCCAAATCGCAAAGTCGGGTGGGACCGATCCGTCGGATCCGGCCCAGGCGCGCAGCGCACGCAAGCAGGCAGGCATCATCCCCACCTACCGCCTGGTGGACACCTGCGCGGCGGAGTTTGAAGCTTACACGCCTTATTATTATAGCACCTACGGCATCGAGGACGAAGTCACTGATACCGACAAGAAAAAGGTCATCATCCTAGGCGGCGGCCCGAACCGCATCGGTCAGGGCATTGAGTTCGACTACTGTTGCGTCCACGCCAGCTTCGCCCTTCGCGAACTTGGCTTCGAGACCATCATGGTCAATTCCAACCCCGAGACCGTCTCGACCGACTACGACACCTCCGACAAACTCTACTTTGAGCCGCTCACCCTGGAAGACGTGCTCAACATCTATGAGCGCGAGAATCGCAACGACCAGGTGCTCGGCGTCATCGTCCAGTTCGGCGGTCAGACTCCGCTCAACCTCGCCAAGGGTCTCGAAGAAAACGGCGTTCGCATCATTGGCACTTCACCGAAGAGCATCGAACTCGCCGAGGACCGCAAGCTGTTCGCCAAACTGCTCGACGATCTAGGGCTGAATCAGGCCCCTAGCGGTACCGCCACCTCGCTGGAGGAAGCCCTGGCCATCACTGCGAAGATCGGGTACCCCAGCCTGGTGCGCCCCAGCTTCGTGCTCGGCGGCCGTGCCATGCAGATCGTTTACAGCGACGCCGAGCTCACCCACTACATGAAACACGCCGTTGAGGCCACGCCCGACCGCCCGGTGCTCGTGGATCGTTTCCTCGAAGATGCAACCGAGGTCGATGTCGATTGCATCAGCGACGGCGAGACAACCGTCATCGGCGCGATCATGGAGCACATTGAGGAGGCCGGCATCCACTCGGGCGACAGCGCCTGCGTCATCCCGCCGTTCTCCCTCGGCGCCGCCATGCAGGATCGCATCCGCGAGGCCGCTAAAAAGTTGGCGAAGGCTCTCAACGTGCGCGGGTTGATGAACATGCAGCTCGCCGTCAAAGGCGACGACCTCTACGTCATTGAGGTCAATCCGCGGGCCAGCCGGACCGCTCCTTTCGTCAGCAAAGCGATCGGCGTTCCGCTTCCCAAGCTGGCCGCGAAGATCATGGCCGGGAAGACGCTCCAGGAACTTGGGTTCACCCAGGAAGTTCAGCCGTCCCATTTCAGCGTGAAGGAAGCGGTGTTTCCGTTCACGAAGTTTACCGGTGTCGATATCATCCTCGGCCCGGAAATGAAGAGCACGGGCGAAGTCATGGGGATCGACCCCGACCTTGGCCTGGCGTTCGCCAAGAGCCAAATGGCTGCGGGCGGCACTCTTCCCACGGGAGGAAATGTCTTCATCAGCGTCAAGGACGCGGACCGCGCCAACGTCGGCCGCTTGGCCAAGGGTTATGCCGACCTCGGCTTCAAGGTCTACGCCACAAGCGGCACTGGCACGGTTATCAAGGAGGCGGGGATCGATGTGCAAATCCTTCCCAAGCTTGCCAGCGGCCAACGTCCCAATGTCATTGACCTGATGAAAAACAAGGACATGGCCTTGGTGATCAATACACCCTCCGGGAAGAATCCCCGGGAAGATGAGGTCAAGATCCGCACGGCGGCCATGCAGAACCGGATCCCCACGATGACGACGCTGCGCGGGGCCGAGGCGGCGCTCAAAGCGATCCGTTCCTTGCAGGCGAACGATGTCCAGGTCCGCGCCTTGCAGGAATATCATTGAGCCGACCGGGGCTTCTTGCGGCGGCTCGGGGCCTTCCTCTTGACCCGGCGGCGGAGGAGGATCGCCAGTTCCTGCTCCATCATCGCAATCCGCGCCTGATCTTGCCGGATGTCGGCGTCGAGTTCTTTGCGAATCTTTTCGCGGAACGCCTTGGTCCGTCGGCGCTTCGCAAAGCCCCAGGCCGGGTGTTGGCGCATTTCGCGTAGATCTTTTTCCAAACCGGAGATCGCCTTGAGCAAACGCTGCATCCAGGTCCGCAACTCGCCTTTCCGGGTGGCCGGGATTTCTTCACCCCGATGCAGGCAAAGCATGAGTTCGATCCGCTTCAGGTCTTCGAGATTCAAGCCTTCATAGGCTGCGGCGGCCTCGTCCCAGAGACGTTTTTCCGTTTCGTCCCAGCTGCCGCTTTGATCGGGGTGCAGTTTCTTGGCCAACCGCCGGTAAATCGTCTTCACTGCCCGGACGTTATCAGCGCTCTCATCGGCGGCCGTGCGGAGCATGAGTTTCTCAAACCCGGCCTTGTCCCCAGCGGCGGCCCGGCCCATCGCTTCCGCGAAGTCCGCCCGCGCCTTTTCGTACTTGGCGTCGTCCATCTCGTCGATGTCAATTCCCCGCACGTCTGACAGGTAGGATTCGAAGAGCATGTCGAACTCGTCAGGAGGCATTCCTCCAGTCGAGGCGAAGGAGTCATCATCCGGGTTGTTTGCTCTGGCCTGGGCGGCTGCCCACTCCGCAGCGACGGCTTCCTGCAAGCTCCCGGCTTCTCCCGCCATCCAGGCTGCTTCGGCATCGAAGAGAATTCTTTCCAGCTCATTTGCCCGATCGCGCAGGGCGGTAGCCGTGGTTCGCTCCTCGCCAAACTCGGTGTCCAGCCACATCTCGAAAGCGGGAAGGTCAGTATGGCGGAAGTGGCTGTGCAGCGCTTCGAGATGCCGGTGGCGTTCCTGGGAAGCCAACGCCTTTGCTTCAAGCGTCTGGGCCGGTGGGGCGGCCACGGCGAGAGAGGTTTCCGGCGCCGGCGTCTGCTTCGGGGATCGACGAGGAGAGGTCATCGTTTCCTAGCAGGTAACCTCAAGAAAGGCGGTTGTCGATGGATGTTTCACGGAGCACCGGGCAGGGGGGGAATGCCGCCAAGATTCCCCCGGCCGCAAAACCGAGGGCATGGGCCAGGACGTCCGTGGGGCTCTCCCCGGATCCGAGCCAGGCCAGAAGGATGATTCCCGCGATGGCCGGCCCCAGAACCTGCATGGGCTGGCGCCACGCCCGGGAATGCCAAGCGGATCGAGTGGAGATTCCGGCCAGAATTCCCAGCGCGCCAAACGTGGCGGTCGAGGCGCCGAGGGAGAGGTAGTCTTCTGGATAGCGCATCCAGGCCGACAAAGAATTTCCGATGGTGCCGCTGGCAAAAATCAAGAGCCATCCGGTGCGGGGGCCGAGATGCGAGGTCACCCACGAGAAAAAGGCGGCTCCAAACAACGCGTTTCCCAGTAGGTGGCCCATGTCCGCATGCAGAAACAGCGCGGTGAAGGGCCGCCACCATTCTCCGTGATCGAACACAGCGCGGGATGAGTTCCGGAAGCGTTCCGTCACTTGCTGGTCTTCTCCTTGCAGGTGATACGCCGCCAGTAAGGTCAAGACCCAGAGCAACTCCAACTCCCATCCGCCCCGGAGGATGGGCTGTTCCGGGGCTGCGGATTTCAGGCTGAATTCGGCTCGCTCGCGAGCGTAAATGGCGAACTCGCGGAGCAGGGGATCAATGTCCATTTCGCTGGCACGGATCACAAAGCCAGGAGGCTCCTCGAGCAGCGTGCATTCCCGCCCCATCGCGAGCGCCACTAAGACATGCTCTTGCGCTTCCTCCAGTGTTGCGAAAGCGGCCACGGGCACCCCATGGGCGTTGTGCTCGGAGTCCTGGCTCACCCGCGAGACGTCCGCTTCATCACCACCAACGCATCGCCCGCCAGCAAGGTAGCGGTAGGTCCGGGGTTCACGTCCGTGCCCCACTCCTTGCGGACAATCGCCACAATGAGGAACCGGCCGGCGGCTTCGCGCTCAATCTCGCCCACCGTGCGTTGCGCCCAGGGGCTGTCGGCTCCGATTTCGATTTCCTCGACGTCCAGTCCGAGTTCGTCCAGGTGATGTTCGAAGGCGAGGCGATCCTTGGTTTTCTCACCCAAAACTTCGCGAGCGTTGGGATGGAGGATAAGATAGGCGATCCGGTCCGCGCCGATGTGGGCGGGGAGAACAACGCGATTGGCTCCGGCCTGCAGGAGTTTGCGTTCCGTTGCTGGCACCTCGCCACGAGCAATGATCTGGACGGCGGGGTTCATGTTGCGTGCGCTCAGGGTGATGAAGACATTGGCGGCATCGTCCGGGAGAACGGTGGCCAGCACCCGGGCCCGGGAAATTCCGGCTTGGCGCAGGACGGTTTCATCCGTGGCTTCCCCCGGCAGCGTGAGCCAGCCGCATTCCCTGGCTTCGGCGACGCGTTCCGGAGAGCGATCTAGGATCACGAACGGGATTTTGCCGGCTTCGAGCTGGCGGGCGATCATCCGTCCGATCCGGCCGCAGCCGCAGATAATGGCGTGATTGGTGAGTTTCTCGATTTCGTTTTCCATGCGTTTTCCTCCAAGCGCCCGCTCAATTTGGGCCTGGGTTAGCCATTGAACCAAAGTACCTGTGATGAAAATGGTGCCGGTGCAGCCGAAGATGATCATCGCGATCGTCCAAGCCCGCAGCCAAGGATCCGTGATCGGCATCACTTCGCCAAAGCCGACGCTGAACACGGTGATGACCACCATGTAAAACGAGTCTCCCCACGACCAGCCAGCCATCCGGTAGCCCAAGGTAAAGACCACCATAATCACGGCCATCGCCGCCGCGGAATAAATCAGATTTGTCCGCGGACGGTCAGAAGGGGAGGGCATGTGCAGCGGAGTTTCCTTAGTAGTGGCGGAGGATGAGACGCCCTCCGCTCTTCACGAGATGGGTCGCTACGATGGCCTGGTCCATATTGATCACCTGCTGCGCGGGGCGTTGCCAAAGCCGGATGACGTGCTCCGGGCGGGACAAGGGGCGGCGGGCGGAGCGCTTTTTGCTTCCAAAGCGAGGAGCCCGAGCATCGAGCACCAACTTGAGTTCCCCCGGCGGCATGGTGCCAGTGAGATTGAGGTGAGCGGGGTCGATCAGCCGGCCGAACAGATCAAAGCGCGCTCCTTCGGAAGCGGCGGCATTGCCGGCGAGAAGGAGGAGAATCGCGAAGGCTCTGTTCACCGCGCGAATTCTAAGGCATCCGCGATTGCTGGTCAACGTACGCCGGTTTACGAATCCGCGTGACCGAACTCGTCCTCAACGAAGACATTTATCAGCGCGTCATCCTCGAGCGCATTCCGGCCACGGAGAAGTTCCTCTGGATCGCCACGGCGGACATCAAGGACCTCCACATGGAAGTGCGGCGCGGCAAGTTCGACTCTATCCTCGCCGTCTTCGCGGATCTGATCCGGGACGGTGTGGAAATCCGCTTGATCCACGCCAAAGAGCCCGGCAAACCGTTCCGCCAAGACTTCGACCGGTTCCCCGAACTGATCCATTCCGACCGTTTCGAACGGGTTCTTTGCCCCCGCAACCACACCAAGCTGATTGTCATCGACGGCACCTTCGCGTTCGTCGGCTCCGCGAATCTCACCGGGGCGGGCATGGGCGCCAAGGGGCCGACTCGCCGCAACTTCGAGGCGGGGTTCATCACGGATGAGAAATCGACCATCGCCGAGCTGATGCGCTTCTTTGATGATCTCTATCTAGGTGAGTTCTGCGTGAAGTGCGGGCGCCGGGAGCAATGCCCGGATCCGATCCGGTGAGGGCTTCCGCTGGGCGCGCGTGCTTGCCGTGGCGGGTGATTCCGGTAAACTGAAGGCATGGTCTCTCCGCACAACCCATTCCCGGGCATGAATCCGTTCCTCGAACGGAGTTGGAGTGATGTTCATACCCAGCTGATCGCCTACATTCGGGACGAATTGGCCCTGCGGGGGCTTCCTGCGGGGCTCCGGGCCCGGGCCGAGGAACGCTTGTCCGTGGAAGAGGAGCGATTGCCCGAATCTCCCTCCGTGCGGGCGGATGTGGCGGTGCTGGAGTCGTGGAAACAAGGCGTGCCTCCATCTTGGCAGCCGGGGGGACAGGATCGGGCTCCCGTGGAATTGGCGATTCCCAAAATCGTTCTTCGCGAGCCCGGGGTCGAACGGTGGATCGAGATCTGCTCCGAACATGGCAAACTCATCACCGTGATCGAACTCTTGAGTCTCGCGAACAAGTCGAGTCCCGGTCGTCAACGTTACCTGCAAAAACGCCTCAACTACGAATCGGCTCAGGTGAATGTCGTGGAGATCGACCTTCTCCGCGATGGGAGCCGGGTGGTCGCGGCCATGGCGGAGCCTTGGGTCCATCCCTCGGATGCGACCCGGTATTCCATTTGCGTGCGCCGCGCGATCCCGGACCGCTATGAGGTTTACCATTGGGGGCTGCGGGAACGGATCCCGGCCATCGCGATCCCTCTGCGGCCGGACGATCCCGATGCCGTCCTAGATCTTCAACCGCTGCTTAACCGCGCGTTTGAACTTGGATACTACTGGCAAGACGATCCAAGACGTTTTCGGCAAGATCCTCCGTTCAGCGACGCCGACCTGGCCTACACCCTCGACCGGCTTGCTACGGCGGGGCTGGAGTGACCCGTTCCGTCACAGCGCCGCCAGCACTGCCCCCGCCTCAAACCGCAACGCCGCCGGGACATCGAGCCGCAGGCCGGGAAAGGTGCGGCTTTCGACGATTCCGCTCTCACCGATCGGCAGTGGCCGGTATTCGTCCTGCTCCAGGACGAACCATTCAATGACCTCATCCTCCACACGCCAAAGCAGGTATTCCGCGATCCGGGCGCGGCGGTAGGTGACGAGTTTTTCCCGGGCATCCCTGGAGACGCTGCTGGCGGCGATTTCAACCACCAACTCCGGTGGCCCGCAGAGGTAGCCGGAGGGATCGACGCGGCAGGAGCCGCCATCGCGGAAGAGCAGGCCATCGGGTTGCGGTGTATCGTCCGGGCCGAGGAGAAGGGTGGTATTGATTGCGTGCCGCACCCCGCCATGATGAGCGGCATAGGTGCCAAGCCAAGTGTTGATGATCCCATCGGGTTCACCATGTTCTGCAATGCGGACGGGAGAGGCCATGTAAACAATTCCTTGGATGAGCTCGGCCTTCTTTACCGCCGGCATCGCCTCGTAACGCCGCAGAAACTCGGACGCGCTGAGATGATCCCCATTTTCCAAGGGAGGAATCGTGATCTGGCGGGGAGCCCGGGAGAAAGGCGCGATGGTTGGAGACGCCATGACCCAGCAGCCTAGCAGAGGGGAGGCTGCTTGACAAAGGGGAAAGAGGAAAGAGGACGGCTCATCCGCTGCGTCACGCTGACGTTTTTTGGGCCGGTACAAGGCGGTGCAGGGCTTCCTCGATCTCGCCGGAACTCGTTCCCCACGTCGAGATCAATTTCAACATGACCGCCACTGGCACATCAATGGGATGAACCCGCCCGCTCGGCATAATGAAAATCGATCCGGTCAGCGGAGTCGGAGCGGAGGGCATAAAGACGGTCGACCGATCGTGCGGGTGAGTCTGGACGAGAAACGCCGGGGCAAGGCAGCCGTCCTCGATTTCGATCAGAGCGGGCTTGAATCCGGCATGCGCGTTGGGGTCTCCGAACTGCCGGGCGAGGTTGCGCAGTGGTTGATAGCCAGGGACGCGCCGGAAAAGGGGCTCGCAGGCATGGCCGAAGGCTCTGCCAACGGTGGTTTTGACGAGAAGGCCCGCCGCGAGGCAGATCAGCACAAATGCCGCCGCGCCCACCAGGTCTGGATGAATCACCCCGGGGGGCAAAAACTTCAAAATCGGCCGCAAGAGAGCGCTGAGCTGCGTCAGCATCTTCGTGAGCAGAAGCAGGGAAACCCAAGCCGGAATAACCACGAGAAGCCCGGTCACCAATGCCGAGCTAAGCAGGCGAAAAGCACGTTTCATGATGGGCGGTGGGCCAGTCTGGCCGTCCTTTCTTAGCGTGCAGCATTTCTGCCGGTTTTGCACCGCTCTCACGGATGGCGAGTCCGTCCGTACTGATGGATACGGAATCGCGCGTGGCCTCGCACTGTTGGTTTAGTCTAGTTTATCATTTGACCGGTCGTAGGTCAGTCGCTTCATGCTGGTGCTCTCAGATCAGGTTTGGCTCGGCTGCGGCGGCCCGTGAGGCGCTTTGGGCAACGTTTGCTTTTGTCCGGCCGGCGCGGGTTCCGGCAAGCGCACCAACAGCCACGTCTGGACGCGGGAATCTCCGAAATGCACCGCGACGGGCGACACATCGAGAGTGAGGTTGCCGAGCGACGTTTCAAAGATCGTCTCGGTGCTTTCGCCGATCCGCCAGCCCGCCCGCTGAGTGGCCTTATCTACTTTTCCAGCGATCGGGCGTTGATCTCCAGTGAGCACTCCTGAATAGCCGCCGCTGAGAACACCATCCCGATTGATCGAGATTTGAAAGAACATGACGGGATCTCCCTTTTCTTCTTGGACCAAGGCGAAGACTCCGAGCGGCAGCCACTCGCTTTGTGGTTCCTCGGTGCTTTGCTCTCCGGGCGATGCAGCCTCTGCTGGAAGCGGCGGCGGTGGTTGCGCTACGGTGGTCGCTAGTTCCACTACGGTTTCGCTATATTGCGCGGCGGGCACCGGTTCGCTATTCACATACACGTTGTCTCCTTCGTAGATGATGTTGGACCCGTAGTCTGCATAGGCTGGCTCGGACTCGACTCCGGTGACGAAATCCGCCGTCTCCTCGTAGCTGGGGGAATCCCACCACCACCAGGGATCCGCGATCGCACCGGCCGCCAAGCCCGTCACCGCTCCCCAGCCCCAGGCGCGCCACCAGCGGTCGTCGAAGACGTCATCGTAGAAGTCGCGGGTTTCATCCCAGACTTCTTCCGCGCGATCCCCGCGATAATCCCAGAGCTGCTCGCGATGTTCCTGCCAATCCTCGCGGTTCGCTTCTCGCCAGTCTTGCCGATTGGTCCTGCCTTCCTCGATTTGGCTCCAGCGGTCTTCGCGATTCTCTTGGAAGTCCTGGCGCGTGCCTTCGCGCTCTTTTTCGCGTTGGTTCCAGGCGGTGTCCCGGTTGTCGACTCTCTGCTCCCATTGCTCATTGCGACTTCGCGAGCGTTCCTCCCAACCCGGACGCTGCTCGGGGCGGGGGACGCGTTCGCGCTCCGCGGACGCGGGTCGTTGCGCCGCCAGCGCTGCCCTGTCGGATGGCCGGGACGAAGCAGGCCGGTCGCCGCCCTGAATTCCCAGGAAGTTGCCCACATCGGCTCCGCTCGGTCGGCTCTCTGGCCGCGAAGCTGGGCGATCGGGCCGGGTCGCCACGCTCGGCCGCGATTCCGCCTGGGGCCGTTGCGCCACTGCCTTCGACGTGGGCTTGGGGCGGGAGCTGGATGGCAACTGAGACGCCGAGCCACGAGCGGGCGATCGGTCCCCCGCGGACGAAGGACGGGATGGCTTGGAGGCCACATGGCCACTGCTGGGGCGGGACGGCGAAGGTCTTGCAGCGGTCGATGGACGCGACCCGGAGGGCCGCGAGGCCGACGGTCTGGACGGTGACGTCCGCGGAGGAGCAGGCCGGGACGCGCCACCTCCGGGCGGCCGGGATGGCGGGTGAAAACTGCCCCCGCCACCTCTTGGTCCGCCACCGCCACCGCCACCGCCTCGGCCGCCGCCGCCGCCGCCGCCGCCGCCACGTCCACCTCGTCCGACGGCATCTCCGGTCATCAAGGACAGCGACGCCACCACCGCCACGCCAATCACAAGTTTCGAGTGCATTGTTGGGTCGTTGGTTATTCGCTCTCCACGCGTTGTGCTTCGATTTCCGGGACATTCGGGCGCGGTTCGCCATCGACCGTCCGGTTTATAGATTCCCAGGAAATCCGGCGGGGACTGAGCTTGGCCATGATATTGTCCGCGGAGGTCCGGCTCCCGTCCGGTCTCACCCCCGTCTCACGCACCAGCCAGCGCTGCCCTTCCCGGGTCCAAGCGCCCTCGGCAAAGCCACCTTGACTGTCAAAGGTCCAAGAACGGATGCGGTTCTCGATGGGATCCCAGCCAATGATCTGCCAGCCTTCAAGGGTCACTGCGCCGTCGCGCCGGACTGTGACGGATCGAGTGAGAAAGGTTCCGCCCCTGGCCCAGCGGACTTGGCTGTCCACGTCAACGCCGTTCTCGGGATCGGATTCGCGCCATTCGCCGACCAGCCAGCTCAGCTCCTCCAGTCTGTCGCTTGCGGTGGCATCGGGAATCGGGGCTTCAGTGAGCTGACGGATTCGCCACTCGCCTTCGCGTTGCACGAAGATCGCGCTGTAGCGGGCGCTGGAGACGTCTCCATCTGGGGCGGTGACGGTGGTCAATCCGCTTTCCAGGAGGATCTCCGGCGCCAGCAGATGCTCCGAGAGCGGCTCGATCGCGAGCCGGGCACCACGGTGGGCGCGCAAACCGTCCCGAATGGCCCGCGCGATTTCTTCCCGCCCGGAATAAACCTCCCCCTCATCGTCGGTAAACTCCGCATCCTCGGTGAAAAACTCGATCAGCGCATCCGCGTCGCCCTTGGCGTAAGCCGCTTCGTAGGCGCGATTGCTGGCAGCCACGTCCGCCTTCGCGCGAGCGGCCGCCGGCTCAGTCTCGGCTTCAGGTTCAGACTGGGGAGGCGTTTGGGCTGCGCCCTGCTCCGCGATCCAGAAGGCCATAACGAAGATCCATGCAATGCTTCTCATAGTGGAAAAAGGGATTCAGCTTCTAAGCAGCCCAAGTGCCAGGGAGAATGGACGGGGAAAGGCGGACCACGGGTGCGTGAGGTGGGCGCGATTTGCCTGTCAACGCCGTGCATTTCGCCCAACCGGGTTCCCAGCTCGGGTCCGCCGCGTTTCCTGATTGGCGACGGTCTTGAACGCGCCGAGCGAAACGCTGGGCCGGGGGCGAACACGCCATCCACACCGCTTCCGAGCCGACGAAGCGCATGCTCCCGCGAATCCACACTTGCCAGCCAGCCCAGGCCCGCGCATATCTGGGAGCGAATGCGGAGCATGACGGGATTTGGGAGCGGCGAAGCTTCCTCAAGCAGATTGAAGATCAGCGTGGAGATGGCCTCGGTGAACCGGAAGCAGGCCGAGCTGGTCATCAATCTCCCGCGCACCTTGGCCTCCCTGGAACCGCAGATCCGGGCCGGAATTCTCGAAGTCTTCTCCCGTGGACGCATCACGGTGCAGGTGGCGGTGGAGCAGGTGGGCGGCGCCCGCAGCACCTTGCAGGTGGATGATCACTTGGCCACCGAATACTACCAGGCCTTTCAGCTCCTCCAACGCATCTGGAGCCAGCAAGCCGTGCCCTTCCAAGCGGCCGATCTTCTGCGCGCCCCCGGCGTTTTCACCGTCAAGGAAGACTCCGTCAGTATTCAGGACGTCGAACCGCTTCTCGAAGATGCCTTGAGCGATGCGTTCAGCCGCTTGCTCGATATGCAGAACCTTGAGGGCGCCCGTCTGCGGTCGGACCTTCGGGACCGCTTGGACGCCTTGCGCGCACGGGTCGAGCAGATCGAGGCCCATGCGCCTCGGGTGAAGGATCGCTATCGGCAACAGCTCCACAAGCGGCTTCACGACGCCGGCGTAAACACCCATCTCGACGACGAACGGCTGCTCCGGGAGTTCGCCATCTTCGCGGAACGTTGCGACATCAGCGAGGAGTTGACCCGCCTGCAAAGCCATTTCGATCAGTTCCTGCGTTACTTCAATCAGGACGAACCGGTGGGCCGGTCCCTCGATTTCCTCTGTCAGGAAGTGAATCGGGAGTTGAACACGATCGGGTCCAAGGCGAACGACGCTACCATTGCTCATGCCGTCGTGGAGGCGAAGACGGAGCTCGAGAAGATCCGTGAGCAAGTTCAGAACGTGCAGTGAAGTGACGTGAACCGGCGTGGAGTTTTATGCGTTGTGTCCGGCCCCTCGGGTTCCGGCAAAACCACGATCTGCCATCGGGCCGCGGCGGAACTTCCGGGCGTGGCCTATTCCGTCTCTTGCACCACCCGGTCCCCGCGCGAAGGCGAAGTGGATCACGTCGATTACCACTTCCTTGGCCGCGAAGACTTTGAAGCGCGCATCGCCCGTGGGGAGTTCCTGGAGCACGCCCTGGTTCACCAAAAGCATCACTACGGCACGCTGAAGTCCGAGGTGTTGGATCATCTCCGAAATGGACGCGACGTGGTCATGGACCTGGATGTGCAAGGTGCCGCGCAACTGCGGTCTTCGGCGGACGAGGAGATCCAGCGCTCCTTGGTCGATGTCTTCATCCTGCCCTCAAGCCTGGAAGACCTGGAAGCGAGAATTCGCGGCCGCGGCGCGATGTCCGAGGAGGAACTCAGCCGTCGCTTGCGCAACGCCGAGGTCGAAATGGTTCACTGGCCGGAATACGCCTACACGATCGTCACCGGGGAACGCGAAGAGGACTTCGCGCGCTTTACGGCGATCCTAGAGGCGGAGCGATTGCGGACCGCGCGGTTGAGGGTTGAGGGTTGAGGGGGGACTTATGGCTACGATTCTTTTGGGCGTTACGGGTTCGATCGCGGCGTACAAGGCGGCGGACCTTACGAGCCAGCTCCGCAAGCGGAACCACGATGTCCACGTCATCATGACCCGGGACGCCACGGAGTTCATCACACCGCTGACGCTTCAGGTCCTCTCCCGCAATCCCGTGACCACCAGTCTCTACGACGAGAAAGAGAGCTGGCACCCCGGTCACATCCAGCTGGCGGATTCCGCCGATCTCTTCGTCGTCGCCCCGGCTACCGCGAACATTCTCGCCAAACTGTCCTACGGCTTGGCGGACGACGCCCTGAGCGCCATCGCCCTGGCCTGCCAAGCGCCCGTGCTGATCGCCCCGGCCATGAACGGGAAGATGTGGTCCCATCCCGCTACGCAGGAGAACGTGCGCCGGCTCCAAGAGCGTGGAGTGGCGTTCATCGGCCCGGAAGAGGAGGGGATGCTCGCCTGCGGTTACGAAGGAAAAGGCCGGCTCTGGGCAGTCGATGGGATTGTCGCCCGGATCGAGGAGATGCTGGGTGGCAGGTCCGCGTGAGGACCGAATCACAGAGGCCGCCTCGGCATGCGTGCCCCACAAACTGCGTCAACATAATCACGTTGCCCTCCGGATCGGCGATCGACGCCAAAACGATCGGCTCTCCCTCCCGACGCTCCGGTGCCTGCGTCCCGGTTGCGCCGCCTGCCAGTGCGTTGCGATACGCCTGCTCGACGTCCTCATACTGAATCGAGAGACCGGACTGGCACCGGCTGCCGTCCCCTCCGCCGTGCAGTCCCAGGATCGCGTCGCCAAATCGGAGCTCGGACCAGTCAGGAGAGGAGAAATCTTCGGAGAGGCCCATGACATCCCGGTAGAAGGTCACGGCTCGCTCCATGTCTTGAGCCATGAGGAGGAACTGGGTGTGAATGAATGTGATGGACGCTGGAACGGAATTCTTGGGAATTCCGCTACTCAGATTCATTCTCGTAGCGGAATCGCCCACGCATTCCGCCCTTTGTGATCATCAGTTCCATTCACACCCGGAGGAACTTGATGGCTTGTGGTTTCATCGTGGAGGACGTCCCCGTTACGGAGCGATGCTCAGCGCGGCAATCTTGTCGCCCTGAAGGGTGAACTGATAACGAAGCACGACCGGGCTGCCGGGAAAGGTCCCGCTGACTCTCGCGGTGGCGACGGTGTGCTCCCCATTCGGCGCCAAGCTGATCACCTCGCCATGCAAAGGGTGAAAATTGGCGATCGCGCCGTCCAGCCAGGTCTTGATCGCGTCGCCACGATACTCGTGAGACTCGTCAGAGACGACCGCGTCGGCCGCGAACAGATCCAAGAAGTTATCCGTCTGCCCGGAGTTGTGGGCTTGGAAGAAGGCTGCGATGGGGTTGGGTAGTTCCGTGTGCATCATCGAAATCGAAAGGAAATCGTCGTCGCGATCGGTATCGGAATCAATCCATCGTCGCGCTTGAAAATCCCCCGCAAAGGAAATGGGCAGCGGAAGCGCAGCCGCTACGACGGTGAATCGCAAACTTACGGACTCTTGTTCGCTTGGATCGATCTTTATTGCAATTATACTCACTCATTCCGCCATAATATTGAGAATTAGAGCGCAATGAGTAGGTTCTACCCGCTGCCAAGAAGAAAATTCGTTAATCTTTCTTGATAATTTCTTCTCGACGTTGAATATGCGGCGCGACTTAGCTTGTTTGTCGAACCCACGCACCCATTTTCCCCATGGCGATTACCGGTCCTTCCAGTTATGTTCCTTGTCTCAACCACTTCCTGCCGCATTGGGCGGAAGCCAACACGGTGGGGCAGGGGAGTGAAGGTGGGGGAGAGCTGAAAGTCCGGGTATCGGCTCAGTTGCCTTCGGTGGGGCGGGCGGATCTCGTGCAGTGGCGGGATGAGCTCATGAAATTCGCCGCGCGGATTGAAGATCATGTCCTGGCCCGCGATTTGGCCCGGGCGCGCAACAAGATCTTGCGGGAGGAGCTGCACGAGCGCCTCAATCAATTCAACCGCCGGGCCCGGGCGTTGCTGCATGATACGGTGTATGCTCGCACCTTGCCCAAAGTCCCGGCCGTGACCGTGGGGGAATCCCGGATTTGCTTGGCGCTCAACGAGCTCAATACGCTCTGGATCACGCTCAACAAGGCCGTCGAGGCGGGCGAAGTGCCTGGGCTGGACGGCCCGCTGGTGCTCCGGGACAACTATGATCAGCCTAAGTTCGAAGCGGGGGTCGCCCGCCTGCGCACGAGTTATGCGGAGATCGTGCAGCAGGAGCAGCAACTCAAGATGATCCGGACCCGGCGCAATCTGCTGCAAGAAACCGTCTACGCCACCCTCCGAGTCTACCGCGCCACGATTCAAAGCGAATATGCAGCCGAAGACGCCCTGGTCCTCACCCTGCCACGCCTCACCCCGCTGCCAGGTTCGACTCCAGACCCAGTGGATGCGCAAGCGGTGTGGGATGCCGGGGTCGATCAGGCCGTGATCACCTGGGAAGCGAGCGAGAATCCCAATCTAGATCATTACGAAGTGCGCTACAGCCCCGGCGAGTCTTATGATAGCGATGCCGAAACGGTGCAAGCCATCATTTCCCCGGACGCTCCGCGCGAGCACCTCACCCGCAAAGGGCTCAGCAACCCCGGCGACCTGGCGTTGTATAAAATCTATGTCGTCCTAGAGACCGGCAATGAACGCGGCAGCGAGGTAATCGCCGCGAAACGGCCCCTCCAGGACCCCGTCTCAGGAACGAGGACTGCCAGCAACCTTCCTTCCCGCGAGGGCTTGACTGCCTAGGTCCCGAACCGAATCGGGATCGCTATCGCATTCCCTCGTAGCGGCGGGGCTTCCCCCGCCGTTTGGCGTTGGATTCGCTCCCGAGCGTGCCGCTGACCGTAGGGTGGACATTCTTGTCCGCCCGAGACTGCATCGCCGATGCTGGCAGAGGACAGGCAGGAATGCCCGTCCTACGGATGAAAGCAAGTGGATCAATCATCTGCCATCGGGATCACCACGAAGGACACGAAGAGAGGGAGGTGCAGCTGACCGTAGGGTGGACATTCTTGTCCGCCCGAGACTGCATCGCCGAAGCTGGCAGAGGACAGGCAGGAATGCCCGTCCTACGGATGAAAGCAAGTGGATCAATCATCTGCCATCGGGATCACCATGAAGGCCACGAAGAGAGGGAGGTGCGGCTGACTGTAGGGCGGACATTCTTGTCTGCCCGAGACTGCATCGCCGATGCTGGCAGAGGACAGGCAAAAATGCCCGTCCTACATAAGAAGGCAAGTGATCAGGGATCTAGAAGTGGCGAGGCCATCGCGGGTACCAGCCATCAGATCGATTTGGGGGTGTGAATGATTGTGATGGACGCTGGAGCGGAATTCTTGGGAATTCCGCTACTCAGAATTCATTCTCGTAGCGGAATCGCCCACGCATTCCGCCCTTTCTGACCATCAGTTCCATGCACTCCCTCGATTCGTCCTTGACTCAGGTGCGGTGGAGCGAGCAGGCTGGCCCTCATGCACCGTTTTCTCATTCCGCTCTCCACGATCGCGCTCGCCGCTTTTGGAGTGGGGTGCCAGAAAGAGGAGGCGAAGCCTCAATCGTCCGCCCGGGGGCTGTCTCCGGTGGGCGTGATCTCCGCAGCCGACTATCAGGTCGTTCTCTTCACGGGGCCCGACGGACCGCTCTACACAGTGAAAGGGCCCGACGGACGGGAATTGGCCACGACCATTGACGCGGCGCGGTTCCAGGCAGAATACCCCTCGATTTTTCAACGATTCAAGGGGACTTGGGCGGGCGCCGACGTTCCGGCCGGAGTTGCTGACGTCGTTGAGTTGCGCGAGTAACGGCAGGAAATCCCGGCAGCTCCTCTGATCACGGAAGGCTGCGTAACCCGCAGCGGAACGCCCGCGCACAAGCAGTCCAGTCTCACCGCGACTTCGGGATAATCCCGGGGTGAAATGGATCGCCATCGATCTGACATTCTCATGACAAAGCCCTTCTGCACCGCCTTTGCTCTCGTTTCGCTTCTCGCCTCCGCTGGAGCCAACGACCTTCCCGCCATCCAGTCCGAGTTGTTCCAAGAGCTTGAGCTGGTCTACCAGGATACCTTCACCGGCGAAGCGGCGGTGTTGAACACGGAGTTCTGGGAGGTGCGCCAAAGTTCGACTTGGAGCATCAAAGACGGGGTCTTAAGTGGCGGCCCCTCGTCCCCAGAGTTCCAGGCCAAAAAGCTGGCCAGCAACGATCCCTCCCACGCCGGGCTCAAGCCGGTGATCTGGCTCAAGAAGGTGCCGGAGAACTTCGTTTGCTCGCTGCGCATGCGCTACGACGCCCCGGCGTATCAGCGCGGCTTCCCGCTTCTCGATCTGGGCCACCATATCCACACCGTGGTGTTTTCCGAGAAAGCCACCACCCTGACGATCAAGAAAAACGTGGAGACCCTGCCCGTCATGGAACCGCTCTTCGCGCTCAACCAATGGCACGACGTGACCATCGAACTAAAGAAAGGGACCTTGCTGCTCACGATCGACGGCAAGAAACATCGCTTCGAGAGCACGAACATCGACATGACCGGTCAGGCGCAGATTGACTTCAAGGCCGTGGATCACGGCACCTGTCAGATTGATCACGTGAGGGTCTGGGCGGGGCGTTGAAGTCGATTGTAGCCGCCCCCTTGCGGGGGTGGACGGAGCGGTAGCGAACTTCCGTTTCCACCGTTACTCCGGCCGCTCCCCGCCACGTGGAGGACGACGCCTCCCGGGGCCGCGGTCATCGGGGCCGCCAGGGCCGCCGGGTCCTGGTCCTGGTCCTGGCCCTGGTCCAAATCCTGGGCGGGGACCGCGTGGTCCGCCAGGGCCACCAGGGCCACCCGGAGGGCCTTGCTTCTCAAAGCTCGGGTCCGGGGTCCCGCGCCAGAGCCGGGGGATGAAGGGGAACTCCTCCGTGATGTGGTAGGCAAAGGTGCCTTCGGGAAACTCGGGCGTGATTTCAAACCGGCCGTTGCATTCGTCCAGGTCGCCCTTGCCCGCGACATACGCAAAGTCGGCCGTAAAGGTGCCGTCGGGTTTGCCGCCGGGGCCGCCGTCGCGTGGTTCCGTTTTGAGCGCGTAACTGGAGCGCAGCTTTTTCAGCGGGCTTTTGGGATCCTTTGGATCGGTGTGGCCGGCCGCCGTGTAGATCGGGAACCCATCGGCCGCCCAGCCCACTTGCCGCATCTGGTTCGTGTCGCCGCCCAGGGCATCAATGTGACCTTTGGGCATGGCATGGTAGTGGTACGAGCCGTCGGGCTGGACGTGCGCGTTGTGGGCATCGAGCCCCAAATCCAGGAAGCCGGTCCCGGCCTCGTAGTTCCAGTTGGGATCCCCATGCCAGAACTCTGCGGTGCCGGGATCGTAAGGCACCCCGTTGAGAGCCACCCCGAAGCTGGCGTGACGGGAGGGCGTCGCCTCTTCATTGGCCACGGGTTTGGCGGGCATGCGGAACTCGTGGGGGACCGGCTGGATTTCGTTGGGATTGTGGGCATTGGGGAACCGGCCGGGCCGGTGATCGGGCAAGCCATTGGAACGGACGATCCGGGTCTCCCCTTCGACGGTGATGGTCACGGAGCTTTTCTCGGCGGCGGCCCCCCAAGCTGGCCAAGCGGCAAGCATCGCCATGGGCAAAACAAGCAATTTCATGCGGAAGAAAACGGACCCTGTGCGACAAAGTTGCCGAGCTTTACCTTCCCCTTACAATAAAGCCGAATCGTGTCCTCCGGAACTTCCAGCGCTCCCCGGCTTTTGCTCGTCGATGACGACCGCGAGTTCGCGGCCTTGTTGCGGGAGTACTTGTCGCCCATGGGCTATCAAGTCGAGGCGGCGCACGATGGGCCGGACGGGGTGAGCCGGGCCACCGGGGAGCCGTGGCAGGCGGTCATCCTGGACGTGATGCTCCCGGGAATGGACGGGTTTGAAGTGCTCAAACGGATCCGCAAGGTGAGCGACGTCCCGGTGCTGATGTTGACCTCGCGCGGGGATGAGATGGACCGGATCGTCGGCTTGGAAGTGGGCGCGGACGATTATGTGCCGAAGACGTTTTCCATGCGCGAGCTCCTGGCGCGGCTGCGCGCGGTGACGCGGCGTTCCCAGGCGCGGAGCGCGGCGCCGGATTCCGGCGAGGATCCGGAAGTGGTCGTTGGCGCGTTGCGGATCAACCCGAACACCCGGGTGGCTCTCCATGGGATGGAGCCGCTGGTGCTGACACCGGTCGAGTTCGAGTTCCTTCTCAGCCTGGCCAAGGCCAAAGGCCGGGTGAAAACCCGTGAGCAGCTCCTCGACGAAATCCGCGACCGGGAATGGGAGGTCTTCGACCGCAGCGTCGATGTCCATATCGCGGCCCTGCGCAAGAAGTTGGGGGATGACGCCAAGGATCCCAAATTCATCCGGACGCTGCGGAGCGTCGGCTACATGTTGATCGACCCGGACCGGGTTTGAAGGGCGGGATTTACCATTCCTTCACAAATCGGCTGCGAGGAAGGCGCATGGACTTTGCGTGAATCGGGTCGAACCATCAGATCCGTGCTCAATCGCCTTCCATTTCCCATCTTCGCCAAGCTGGTCGCCGGGGTCGTCGCCAATTTGGCCCTCTTGGCGATCGGCTTTTTCTGGGTCTTCCGCGCGCAGTTTGGGAGCGCCACGAATGACCTCTTTCGGGGCATCGCGGAGCCGCGGGTGCAGGCGACGGCGCAGCGCATCGGAGAGGAATTGCGCGGCCAAGGTTGGGAACGATGGGACACCGTCCTGGCGGCGGCATCGAAGGCCAGCGGAGTCGAGTATTCGCTATTCGATGGCACCCTGCGTCCGGTCGCCGGGCCGTTGCGGGACTTTCCGGAGGAGGTGCGCCGGGAAATCCGCCGGACCTTGGTGCGCGGCGGACCACGGCCCCGCCCGTTGTTTGCTGACGGTCCGCCGGAGGAGCCGGATTGGGATCGGCCACCGCCGCCGGAGCGCGGGCCCGGGCCCGGACCGGAAGAAGAGTTCGACGGTTTCCCGCCTCCCCATCCGCCCCCGCCTCACGGCCGTCCGCCGCATCGTGAGCGGGCGCCGGAGCCGATGGATCCCTCCGCGGGGAGCTATCCGAAGATGACCGCTTGGACCGGCGATCCGGCGACCTATTGGGTGCTCTCCATGGTGCCGGTGGTGGAAAGTGCCCGCGGCTACTTGCCCCTGATTTTGGTGATGCGTTCAAACTCACTGACTGGGCATGGCGTCTTTTTCGATCCCAAGCCTTGGCTCCTGGCCGGACTGGGCGTGCTCCTCGTTTCCGGGTTGATTTGGGTGCCGGTGGCCGTCAGCCTCACGAGCAGCCTGCGACGGATCGGCAAAGCGACGAGCCGGATCGCGGAAGGGGACTTCGCGGTTTCCGTGCCGGACGCCTCGCGCGGGGACGAACTCGGTGAATTAGGCCGCTCCGTGCAGGCGATGGCGCAACGGCTGGAAACCCACGCCAACGGACAGAAGCGTTTTCTGGGCGATATCGCGCACGAGCTTTGTTCGCCGATTTCCCGATTGCAGGCGGTGGTGGGGATTCTCGAAGAGGGCGGGGGAACCGAGGAGACTCGCCAGCGCTATTTGCGCAAAGTGACGGCCGAGGTGCAGCAAATGAGCGCCTTGGTCAATGAGTTGCTCAGCTTCTCCAAAGCCAGTTTGCGGCGGGAGGTGGCCTTGGCTCCGGTGCCGCTCGCCCGGTTGGTGCGGGAGGTGCTGGAACGGGAAGAGACCAGCCCGGCGCTGGTGCGGCTTGACGTGCCAGAGGACATGGAAGGGCTCGCGGATGCGGAATTGCTGGGCCGCGCGATAGGGAATTTGGTGCGCAATGCCCAACGCTACGCCGGCGATTCAGGCGAGATCGAAATCCGGGCGGACCGGAGCGAAGACCAAATCATCCTCCGGGTGCGCGATTCCGGCCCGGGCGTCCCAGAGGAGACGTTGCCCCGGTTGTTCGATCCCTTTTACCGGCCAGACGCATCGCGGGCGCGCGAAAGCGGGGGCACGGGCCTGGGCCTGGCCATCGTGCGCACCTGCGTCGAGGCCTGCGGCGGGACGGTGAGCGCGAGCTTGCGGGAGCCGAAAGGGTTGGAGGTGGCCATCCGGCTGCTGGCTGCGTAGCGCGTAGCGGCAGGGCTTCCCCGCCATCTGGGCCGGCTGGCTCCATCCGTCCTTCGTGGGTTCGGGTTCGATAGCGATTACCAGCACGAGGCGGGAGCATTCATCCTAGAACCAAGGAGAACTAGGTCTCACGCAAAGTCGCTCAGGACGGGTTTCGGCCCGCTCCTCAGCGGGTTCGCCCGCGTCTGATCGGAGCCAGCAATTACCGGCTCCGTGACTGGCGCGAATCTGCGTCGGCATGCCGCCCCCAATCCCTCCGAAATAGATGCATAGTAATCGATGGCTTTTTTGACGTCCCTTTGGACGCTTGGGTGAAAGCGTAAGGGCTTCACTCCGTGGATTGACGGCCCAACCCGGCCTTTAGTTCTTCGAGCGAGATGTCCGCCACCTCCCCTGATTCTGTCTCCGCAATTCTTCTTTCCACTTCTTCATCAGAAACATCATAATCTTGATAACTTAAAGTGGATAAAAGCTCCACGATCAATTGCCCTCGCTCGCTTTCGGGCAGGAGCTCTGCCTCTCGCCGTAGTTCTTCAACGCTCATTGAGGAATTTTCCACTTGTGGGCGGGTAACTCAAGCCGATTTGAATCGGCCAAGGTTGGGGGTTGTCGCCGGGATGATTGACCTTCGGTCTTTGGATAGAACGACCCAAGCTCACCGGAGGTTCGCTGCAGCGCATGGCTAGGCGATGTTGGTTGCATTGAAACTGTTCCACTCCTGTTCAAATTGTTCGGCGGAGATGTGCTGATGCTCAGACGGGTTGAAAGTAACGTTGCTGTCCACGATAAATCCGTAGTTGTCGTTCGAGGGGCCGATGACGACAACGTGACCTGTGCTATCGAGGCCGACCTCACGGAGCGGCAGGCCAAAATGAACGCTCCCACAAGGAAGCCCATCCGGCGCGTGCGCGAAACCCCCGAAGGGAAATCGACTGCGAAAGCGCAGCCGCCACGAGGCGAGACAAGTCGTAGCGGCATTCCCCAGAATGCCGACTTTGATCGAATCGTAGCGGCGGGGCTTCCCCCGCCGTCTTCCCTCGGCGCGCGCGCGACTCCCACGAGAGAAATCAGCCGCGGAAGCGCAGCCGCTACGGAAAAACGAAGATCGATCCCGATCCCGACTGCGAAAACCAAGGCCGATCAGGCCCTGCTCACGCTCTCAAGCTCCCACGCTCTCAAGCTCTTCCTCGCCACCGCCCCCGGCGCCGAAATGCGCCAGGCGTTGGGGACGGCGGTGTTATCTGGGATGAGCGGGGTGACGTTGCTGGGGTTGTTCTTTGCGCCTTGTTTTTATGTGATGGTGCGGGGGTTGACTGGGCGGGGGCGGTGAGCAGGGAGTATAGTGCAGTCGAAGCTACGACCACATCGACATGGCTCCTACCATATCCGCCATATAATCTAAAATGTTCGGCCTGAAGTGGGAACCTCTACTTTTGCCCAACCTGATCGGCGTCCGAGGTGCTCGGATTCAACGACGAGTGCAAGACTAGGCTGAAACTCCGGCCAGCTACAAGCCGTTGTCACCAGTGCTTTGTTTACGCCCATCTTCATCTGAATAGGGCTGTCAGGCGAAACCTCCATCGCCTATCGTGAATTATGCGCTCTTTCTGGAGATTGTTGCACAATATGTCTTTCTTGGTTAACTGTGAAAGCTTCTCCCAATCTGAACCAAAAACATACGTAGCGTTATCCAGTTCCGTGCTTTCCAAGATAAACATGCGCTTCTTCGGAAAACCAAAGGCGAAGTACCCGGAGAACCCGCCTCGGCCAACAGCTATGAGTTCCGGTTCAAACCCGGCAACGTGGCGAAGTCTGTGGTGAATCACAGTCTGCTCTTCAACGCTCAGGTGCTTCGTGGCTGCAGCAATGTGCTTTTCGGCTCGTTCCCAAGGAAAATCGCCCCGTGGCAGCAAATCCCAATTCACACGTCGAACTTTTGGAGCGAGCAATGTTTGGCCACTGTCGTCAAACAAGTCAAACTCACCGAAGAGCTCTAGAAAAAGGCAGAGAAGGTGAAGATTTCGGCTCTCATCCTGTGCGGAATAAGTGCAGACCGATGAACAAACATGGCACGTGCCATTCACCTCTTGAAGATGAAGCACCTCCTCCGGGGGAGGTGAAACGGTGCGGGGCCAACGTTGGTATGGTCGTGCAACAATCCCGGAGTGCGGGGTCCCGTGCCAGTCGTTCCAAGTGCTGTAGACCATTCGATAGATAGTCTCCTTACGTCCCGTCTTATCGAGCGCCTCTGATGCCTGGGAGTTCGTCGTCGAATGCTTGCCCACGGCTGCGGGCAGAAACGACACGCCTGCTTTTGGAGGCATAGGACAGCCGACAGATTCCAATCGCCCGTCTTCAATCTCCCCAACGCTCAACGCAAGTCGGTATTTATCTCCGGTCTTTAGAAATGGCCGCACCAGCGAGAGTCCTCGCGCCGATGTGCCCTTGATTCGCTGTGGCATGGCTTTATTGGTGGTTCGTGAATGACATCATGAGATTCCCTATTCAGTAGATCGGTAGATCGGATTATTCCCAAAGAGCTTCTCGATGGGGATCGGTTCACCGAAAGTGATATGATGGAGCTCAAACTTCTTGAACGGCCCTTTGTAGAACACGCGCTGGTCATCGCTGACTGCAAAAACGAAATCGTAGCTCTTGGCACGGTCGTCGTCGTACCGAATCATCACGAACTCTCCTGTGGCGGAAAGGCAAGGCAGCGTCTCAATCGGGGCAAAGTATGCACTTACATAAGCAGACTCCAACCCCGGGGTCTCTTGAAGGCCGGATGGCAATGCGTCTAACGGACACGAGTGGAGGCTGTGGCTCATGTATGCCGTCGCCGTTAATTGATGGGCAAAAGTATCTGGGCACAGACTCCAGCCTAGTGCCTTGAGTTGATCCACGTCAGCCATGTTTGTTTGGTTGCGCACCGGGAGGCGCCTTGGTCCACCGTTTAGCAAGATGTTAGCTTCTTAAGGTTCGATTCGCAAGGACTTTCGACGGGGAGACGTTCCGAGATGGACAGGCATCTTGGTTGTTCTTCTGGGCGGTAGTTGCGGTAAATCCAATCGGTTTCAATCGCCCTTGATGGGTGTGAACGGAGAAATGAGGTCGGGGCCTGGTTTGATTGAATGGCTGAGTATCACTGCGGGCTCGAGCAGGAGAAGGGCAGGGAGCGGCTGACTTTGGTCATCTCGCGCCCCACTGGCCGGCTGCTGAAGAGGAGCTGGTGGTCGCGCCGTTGCGCCGCAGTGCGGCTTCGGGTGTATTAATGGGGCCGGGGATCCTTGTTTTTGGCCACGGATGGACCACGGATGAAACGGATTCGCACTGATGATGTAGATTGAGAGGTGCGCGCATCAGCCGCCACGACGAACTCCTGGCTTTGTTTGCGCGTGCTCAGCGAAGCGATGCCCGTCATCGCCATCGAACCCGATTTCGAGTGCAAGCAGCAGGAAGCGGATGATTTTTGCGGTCTCGCGCCCCGCTGGGGCGCTGCCGACGAGGAGCTGTCGCACAAGGCATCGTCTAAGCGGTGCCCTCCGCTGGGGCGCAGGTGATCGTCGACACGGGATCGTGAGATAGACCGAGGGAAGCCATGGACGACAGAGCAGCCCCGGCAGTTGGCACGAGCGGTTTGTTCACCTTCGGATCGGCGCTGCGGTGGTGTTTCGCTGCGTAGATGAACTTGATGGTTTCGAGGTTCTCGTGGCAATCGCCATTGTGAAGCACCAGATGGCAGTTAGCGCAGACGAGCATCAAATCCTTTGTTCGATTAATGGTGGCACTGGTCAACTCCGCCAAGGGCGTCAAATGGTGAACCTCAATCAGTCCGCGTCCGATAATCCCATAAGCCGCCTCGAAGTTGAAACTGCACAGCTCACAAAACAAGCAGCCATGCTCGGCGAGAAACTCTTCAATTTTACTTTGGCGTAATCTCCGATCTCGCTCTCTGGCAAGGTGAACTCGAATTATCTCAGTGCCTTCGAATGCATAAATATCCCGCTCGAATGACTGGCGGTCGCCGTGGGGTCTGTAGCTCCAATAGTCCGAACTTAATTCCGTTGGGAGCTGCGCTACCATCTCTTTGCGAAGCTGGATAGCCAACTCCTTTGCTTTCTCTTCCCCGTGTTGACCGATGTAAAAGGCTTTGTTTTTTCGCTTACCCTCGGCTGTGCGCCATGAAGCGATCCAGACGTCGTAGCGATGTCCTTTTGCTTTCTTCGTCGCTCTATGAACTCCAGTGATGCCCGAAGTGTTGTTCCCTTTTTTGATCTCGACATATTCGCGGCGATTCAAAGGCGGAAGCAATCTCCGTGCCTCATCATGCCATGCTTTGGCGGCATCGAAAGATGCCTCAGCAGAGCCATACGCCGAATCGAAAAAGGTTTTCGAAAAAAGCACCTTCTCTCGCGTGTAGCGGGCGAGCCATCCATTGGAAACGCTTTCATATTTTAAGCGCGAGATGCCTCGCGTGCTTTCTAAAGGCATGAGTCTCGGGTGGTTGAGCTATGCGAACGGTATGACTTCGTGACGGCGCCAGAGGTGATATCCGCAGGGACCTCACCCGACCAGAATGAGGTGATTTCCCCGATGGTTCAAGGAAACTACTGGCGAAAGGTGGGTCGATCAGGGCGCCGGCGGTGGTGCGGGTTTGGGGTGCATGGGCGGCGCTGATCTCACGGGCTTCCACGGCTTTGCCGGGCCCGGGGAGGCGGTGTCGAATCGCCATGGGGTTGATTGCCCTATGGACGGCGCGCGACTCGTCGCCGCTTTCCGGAGGAGGCTTGCCGACGATTGACGAATTGGAAGGATGGACGCTCACGCTCCTCAGCAAGCTTCGGGCGGGAAGGCGGAGAGGAGTCTCCACACTCCATGCATCGGACAACCTCGTGCTCGTGCTCAGCGAAGCGGTGCTCGTCGTCGTAATCGATTTCGAGCACGAGCACGGGCACGGGCACGGGGGCGATGGTTTGTAGGGTGGACATTTTTGTCCGCCCGAGACCGCATCGCCGACGCTAACTCGGGACGGGCAGGAATGCCCATCCTACGTAAGAAGTAAGAAGTAAGAAGTAAGAAGTAAGAAGGCATGTGGATGCAGCAGGACTAGAGAGGCCGGTCAGGCCTTTCTCACGCTCCCATGCTCTCCGCCTCTCACGCTCTTTAAAGTGGGGCACGGATGGGACACGGATGAAACGGATTCGCACGGATGAGGTAGGTTGAGCGATGCGAGGTTCAGCCGCAGGGACGAACCCTTGCTTTGTACTCGTGCTCGTGCTCAGCGAAGCGGTGCTCGTCATCGGAATTGATGCCGATTACGCGCACCAGCACGACGGAACTCTCGCAAATGGAATGTTTCCAGGCCGATCAGGCCATTCTCACGCTCTCCGCCTCTCACGCTCTTCAGAGACCTGCCTCGAAAGCGTCCAGGGAGACACTAACGGCCGCGAGCTGTACGAGGCCGCGGAGTTGGGACAGATCATCCACGCGAAGAACGGCTTCTCGTAAGCTGGGCGGCACCGTCTGAAAGCGGGTTTCCAGCAAGTCGATCACGGAATCGCAAAGAACCTTGCGTCCTTCCTGGCGTCCTTCGGCACGTCCTTCCTGGCGTCCTTCGGCACGTCCTTCCTGGCGTCCCTCGGCGCGCCCTTCCTGGCGTCCCTCTTCCTTCAGCATTTCCGCCGTGCTCATGAAGTGCTCTTTTTCCTCTGGTGGGATGGTTTCTTCCACAATGCGCCGGACTTCTTCGCGTCGCAAGTCCGATGCTTGGAGCAGGAAGGTCCAGAGAAGGGCGGCCAATTCCGTGGCTACTTCCCGGTGCTCTTCTTCGAAGAGCTCGCTCACGATCCGGCGCACTTC
>CAMCXS010000014.1 GCA_945883495.1 Akkermansia muciniphila | reverse complement strand
ACACTATGTTCGGCCGCTTGCCGCTGATCCCTGCGTGGACGTGGGCCGATCCCATCAGGGCGATGATAAGAAGTAGATAGCGAGACATTATCTGGATGATTGTTGCCCAAGTTCGCTCAAATACTTCACGAGGTGGGCCAGTTGTTGTTACTGACAGGAATTTGCTTTTCCGCCCCGCCCGCCCATGAGTCACCGTTCGGCGTGGGATGGTGGGGGTTCAGGGGGAGGAAGGGGGTTTTTCCTTCCGCATTGGGGTGATTTGAGCCTCTGTTGTGGGGCTCGTCAAGGTTTTCCGCCTCGAGGTGGTGGGTTTTCGGTCGTTCCTCGGGTTTTTGGGCCGATTTTGGGCGTGGGGGGACGCGGCCCTCAGTTTTGAGGGCTGAACTGCGGACTACAGCCCGCTCAGTTGTTCGAGAACACCGGCCAATCGTCTGGAGCCGGATCGCCGTCCAGAACCAGGATTCGCCCTTCACCGAGGTTGAGTTCCGGATGCTTGGGCTGGAGCTTTACGGGGCTTCCGTGCTCCCACCAAATTGGTGGTGGTGGATCGCACTCACCCGCCCAAACCCATACCGGCGGGACGTCAATTGGCTCGATACTCTCGATATCGTAAGGCGGCTCCGGCGGTGGCGGGAGGCTGAGGACTCCTTCCCACAGGCCGTGGAGGCGGAGGAAGAACTCCACCTCCTCGCGACGGATCATTTTGCCCGCATTCTTCATCGTCGTGTGGCAGCACGGGCATTCCATTGGATCGACGCCCCAGGTTTGGCGGATCAGCTCCCTCCACAGCGGTCGGAGGGCGCGGATGCTTTTGGGCTCTGGCGGGGGAACGTTTGCTTGAAGGGATGGCGGCTCCGAGGGCGATTCGGGACGAGCACGACCGGATTTGGCGTCCATGCCACGGCGTTTGTTGGAATAGGGGCCGTAGTATCGAACCGTCTGCTGACCCTTGGGTGGAATGTGCTCGATCGCGGCGGCGAGGAACTCCCCGGCGGTGAAGATTTGGAAGTTTTGCTTGGTATGCCAGCTACGGCTGGAGCGGTAGATGACCTTTCCCGTCGATTCGTTCCAGGTGATCTTCTCCAGGGAAAACGGGGCGCGTAGGAGATACTCGGCCAAGCGGCGGCGGCCTTCGGGATCGTGGGCGGCGATGGGTTCTTCTCCGGCGTCGAGGTTGAAGCCGCTGTGGGTCCAGCCGAGGAGCTGGTGCCGTTTGGTTTCGCTGATGAGTTTTTCGCGTCGGAGGGCGGCGAGGAAGCGGTGGCGGAAGAGCTCTTCGAGCGGCTCGACGCTCTCGATCGGCATCTCGTGGAAGCTGCCGTCCTTGTCGATTAACCCTGTGGGAGCGATCACGTGGAGGTGCGGGTGGAAGCCGAGGTAGTCGCCGAACGTCTGCACGCCAGCGATGGCGGCGAGTTCGCCGTTGGGAAGATCGAGACGGGCGCGGAACCAGTCGCGCAAACAGGCGATGGCTTCATGAAAGAGGATGTCGAGGAGTTTGCGTCGCTTTCGAAAGATGCCCCGGAGCGGTTTGGGCATGGTGAAGACGAATTGGCGGTGCGGGACGTTGAAGCAGACGTCGTAGGCGATCCAGTGGCCGGTTTGTTTGACCTTGCGCTGGTGGCAGGACGGGCAGAAGTGGCGGGTTTTGCAGGAGAAGGCGAGGAGCTTTTCGTGACCGCAGTCGGGGCACTGGAGGCGAGTGAAGCCGGCGGCGAGATCTCCGCATTTGTAGAATTGATCGACCACGGCGACGGCGTCCTTGCGGAGGGGGCCGTGGGTTTTGCGGTGGCGGGTTTCGTAGTCGCGACGGAAAGCCTCCCAGGAGTGATGGACGATCTGCCACAACGGGGAGGCGCGCGGGCGGCGGGGGCGGTAGACGGATGGCATGCATGTTCATAAATGCAGCTACGCGTGAGGCGCAATGTGATTGTTTCATTTGAACAGTTTCTGCCGTGAGGCGGGAGGAAACGGCGGCCGCCAGGTGGAGCGTTGGCGGGATGTTGCCGAAACTGCGTAAGTGAGGGGCGTGGTTGGAGCGGGGAGAAGCTCCGACTCCAGGCTTTCGGCTGGAGGCTTTAGACTGGAGGCTTTAGACTGGAGGGGCCTGCGGGAGCCGAGGTGGCTCGCGGAACTTTGCCACCACGTGCAGGAGAACGATCAAACCCCGAGCGATCCGCGGAGCACGCAAAGACCTTGCGTGGCCTGATATCCGGCGAATTGGTGAGCCAATGCTGCTGATCGCCAATCCGATCTATGATTCGGTTTTCAAGGCCCTCTTGGAGGATCTCGAAACGGCGCGAGGGTTCGTTTCCGTCCTGACCGGCATGAAGGTGGTCCAGCTTCAGCTCTTGGCCCAGGAGCATGCCCACCGGGACTCGCAAACCGGGGAAATGAAGGTCTTTCGTCTCGACTTTTGCGCGACCATCGAAACGGAGGGGGGATGGGGATGCCCATCGTCTTGCGGTGGAGGAAGATTTGGGGCAAACTGACCCGGTCGTGGAGCGACTGCTCCGGACCCTAAACCGACTGCAGGAGAGCTCAGAAATGGAACAGATGATGACCTTGGAGGATCTCTATCAGCTTGAGCAAGAGATCCTGGCCCAGGAGCTGGAAGCCACCCGGCAAACTTTGCTCAAGGAGCAGCGTCTTCGCGAGGAAGAGCAGCGCCGACGCGAGGCAGCCGAGCAGGAGCTTGAACGCCTCCGTCAGATGCTGCGCGATCAGGAGCAAAGCTGAACACAGCGGTGCGGTTCCTGCCGCAAAGTCGCAAAGACGGCAAGGAGAGGGAGATATGTCGGCAAAGGCTGGATCCTACGCTTCACCCTTGGTGGTTCGATGATATGCCGTCAGTTCGCGATCGTCCCATCCGCGTGATCCCTCGTCGATTGGATCGCCGCGCTCGGTGGTTGAAGTTTCGCGTGCCCTGATTGGGCTTGCGTGAGCATTTAGGGGACGGACGAGAGCGATCCGTTGGAGCGTAGTGTGCGCTAGTTGGGTTGTCGAAGGCGTCCGGTTGGACTCTCCCGGGCGTCGGTTGGAGTTTCGCGTCCGATTGTTGGACTTTCGCAGGCGATCATTGGAAGGTCGCGAGCGGTTTGGGTGCCTCACGCGCTCGGGGGTTGGGTCGTCGCGCTCACTTTTTAAGTGTCGCGGGCGTCATGCTGGATGATCGGTGGCGTCTGTTCGATGATCGGGGTCGATGGTTCGCGAATCGCGGTCGATCATCCCTAAAAAGGAACATGGGGAACCACGGAATTCACTGAATACACGGAACCGCAGCAGCGGGAGGGAGCTTTAAAAGCCGATCCCCCTTTGGGGGGATGCCGCACGGGAAAGGACACCGATGCGAGGGTGCTTTTCAGCGACCGAAAGCGCCCATGATCTCTGGCCCCTTGAGCTTCCAGACGATGGCGACGAGGAGGAGGAAGAGGAGGGAAACATAGCCGAGGGCGGTGCCGACAATGACCTTGTTGCGATCCGCAGGCGGGGTGTCTTCGTCGAGCCGCATCAAGGTGAGCTGACCCAAGATAATTGCGACCGGGGCGGCCACGATCCCGAGGCATGGAACCAGGGCGGCGATCCCGGCGCCGAGGACGTAGAGCGGCATGGAGTCGCGCTCTGGCGAGGGGGCGGGGGAGTGTGCAGGGGCAGGAGCGGGAGCGGGAGCGGGCGGCGCTGGAACGGGAGCTGCGTTTGCTTCGGGAGCGGCCGTGGCTGGAGGAAGTGGCGCCGCCGTGTTGGGGCTTTGCGCCGGTGGATGGCCGGCTTCCGGCGCAGGAGCGGGCGTGTCATCGAAGGCCTGGGGCAACGACGAGATGCCCGGCGAAGCTGCGGGTGCGGGTGCCGGAGGTTCCGGGCTTACCGGCTCCATTCCTGGCGGAGGCGGCACCAATGAGGGCTGGTGGGCGGGCGGGGCGTCGGGGAAGCGGATGTCCGAAGCGCAGATGGGGCACTGGTGGACGGTGCCGTAAAAGGACTCATCCCCAGAGACGCGTTGGCCGCACTGGCCGCAATAGACTTTGATCGTGGACATCGGACAGGACGACCATGCCGGGGAATCTCGGCTTCATCCAGCAGAAATCTCACTGTCCGGGGATTCGACCTCCGCGAGCCACTTTTCGACCTGGATGACGTGGGCGTGAGGGACCTTGCGACGCTGATACTTGCGTTGCAAGACATCGAGGAGGAGCCGGAGATCGGGCGCGCTGGGCGGATCCAGGGGCGTCCAACCGGGTTCGTCTTTGGGGCGCCGGTAGAGGCTCCAGCGGCCCGCGTGGTGATTGGCCCGATAGAACACGATGTTGTCATCGTCGTCGGACTCCTTCCATTCGTGGGTAGTCAAGGCAGTGCGGGCAGGATGTTTTGCGTCAGGACGGCTTGAATCTAGGCCGGGCCTCGGGGAGGATCAACCGTTCTCGATCATGGAAGGAATTCTGCGCAGCGACGTTTTCAAAATCACCGTTTACACCGTGGGGGCCATCCTTCTGGGGGCGTTGCTGACGCCGCCGCTCTATTGGATGGGCTCCGGGCTGTATGAGTCCGGGTTCTTTGCGGGGCGGAAGTTCCTGGGAACGGATTTGCACGACGAGCTGCGGCGGGCGGATTTGGCGCGCTATTTCAATCGGGCGATGATGTTGGCGGCGCTCCTGGGGCTTTGGCCGGCGATCCGGTGGTTGGGCGGGAGTCCGCGGGATTTTCTGCTGTTGGAGGCGAATCCGCGTCGCTGGGGGCACTTGGGTGGCGGCTTCTTCTTGGCGGCGGGGGGGCTGCTGCTGCTCGGGTGGGGTTTGGTCGCGGGAGGGGTCTTTGTCCCGAACCCGAAGGCCAAGCCGGTGGTGGAGGCATTCTTCGGCGCGCTGGTGTCCGGGCTGTCGGTCGGGGCGATTGAGGAGTTCTTCTTTCGAGGATGTCTCCTGGGGTTGGCGCTGCGGACGGCGGGGGAGCGGGCGGCGATGATCTTTGTGGCGGTGTTTTTCGCGGCGGTGCATTTCCTTAAGCCGCCGGAGGATTTGGTGATGCCGGATCCTGTTGCCTGGACGAGCGGTTTTTGGCTGGTGGGCAACATCTTTCACCAGTTCATGGAGCCGGTGTTTGTGGCGGCCGAGTTCACGACGCTGATTTTGGTGGGCTGGATTTTGGGCTACACCCGTTTGCGGACACGCTCCCTTTGGTTGGCTATTGGACTGCATGGCGGTTGGGTGTTCGGGATCAAGCTGTTTGGCGCCTTGACCCGCCGGGCTCGTGGGATTGGTGAAACGCTGCCTTGGATTGGCAAAGACTTGAAGAGTGGACTGGCGGCTGTCGCCGTGGTCGCCATCACGGGAGCGCTGGTTTGGGCGTGGCTGACGTGGCTGGAGCGGAAGGAGGTCGTCGCCGATGCCTAAACTCGATCCAGGGGCTTGGTGGAAGGAGGGGACGCGGCAATTGGTTGACCTCGTCTACCCCTGGCTTTGTCCGGGCTGCGAAGATCCGTTGGAGGCCGATGCGTTTCCCGCGCTTTGCGAGCCGTGCCGCTTTCGGCTGTATCCGTTGGAGGCGCCGTTTTGCGAGGTCTGCGGGGAGAAGTTTCACGGGGTGGTCCACGGGGCGTTGAACTGCTGGAACTGCCGGGGGCGGGAGCTGGCGTTCGACTTCGCGCGGAGCGGGTATCACGCTCACGAGCTACTGAGGGAGCTGATCCACCGGCTGAAGTATGGGCGGGAAATTGCGTTGAGCCGGGTGCTCGGGCAGTTGCTGCTGCGGAACTGGGAGGACCGGAGGATCGAACGGCATCGCGACTGGATTTTGGTCCCCGTGCCCTTGCATCCGCGCAAGGAGCGGGAGCGGCAGTTCAACCAGGCGGATGAACTGTGCCGGGTGGTGGCGGAGGAAACGGGATTGCAGCGGTTGATGGCGTTGCGGCGGATTCGATTCACGACGGCCCAAGCGAGCCTGGATCAACAGTTGCGTCTGGAGAACCTGAAAGGGGCGTTTGCTCTATCACGTAAGCCGAAAATCATCGAGCAAATTGAAGGGAAGAAAATTCTGCTCGTGGATGACGTATTTACCACTGGGGCTACCACCCATGAGTGTGCAAAGGTCTTGAAAGCCGAAGGAAAAGCGTCCATGGTGGCGGTCATCACCGTGGCGCGGGCAGGAACGCCTCCTCTGGGTTGAGTGCCAGAGCGCCGGCGCGAGCGGCAACGAACGAATACTAATCTTATGGGAATTTTCAAGAAACCATCCCTCAAGGTCTTCGGCGGCGGCAAGAAGAAGGACATGCCCGAGGGGCTGTGGATCAACTGTCCAAGCTGCGGCGCCATGCTCCACCAGTTGGAGTTGGATGAAAACCAGAAGGTCTGTCACAAGTGCCTCCACCACTTCACATTGACGGCCGAGGAACGCATCCGGCTGGTATCGGACGAGGGATCGTTTCAGGAAATCGATGTCAAACTGGAGACGACCGATCCGCTGAGTTTCCTTGATTACGGGGAGAAGGTGAAGACCTACCAACAGCGCACCGGATTGAAGGATGCCATGGTCACTGGACGGGCTGCCATTTCGGGGCATCCGGTGCTCATCGGAGCCATGGATTTCCGCTTCCTTGGCGCGAGCATGGGTTCCGTAGTGGGGGAGAAGATCACCCGGGCCATTGAGATCGCCACGAAGGAGCGCAAGCCGGTGATCCTGTTCAGCGCTTCCGGGGGCGCACGGATGCACGAGGGGATTCTCAGCTTGATGCAGATGGGTAAGACGAGTGCCGCCTTGGCGCGACATCACGCCGCTCAGCTCCCTTACATTTCCGTACTGACGCACCCGACGACTGGGGGGGTCACCGCTAGTTTCGCGACGCTCGGGGACATCATCATTGCCGAGCCGAAGTGCATGATCGGCTTTGCCGGACCCCGGGTTATCAAAGAGACCACCCACCAGAATCTGCCCACTGGCTTCCAAACCGCCGAGTTCATGATGGATCACGGGCTGGTCGATATGATCGTGGAGCGCAAGGACATCCGGAATCGTCTCGCGGACATTCTCGATTACCTGACTCCGGCGAAGTCGCGTAAAGTTGCCTGAACGGGAATGAAATCGAGCGAGGCTTTGGCCTGGCTTTATGGCGTCCAGCCTTTCGGCATCAAGCTGGGGCTGGAGGGTACCCGGCGTCTGTTGGAAGCGCTTGAGGTCGACACCTCGGGGCTGAAGGTTTGGCACGTCGCTGGGACCAACGGGAAGGGGTCGGTTTGCGCGTTTCTCGAATCCGTCCTACGCGTTTCCGGCCGACGGACCGGGCTTTTCTCCTCGCCGCACCTGGTTTCGTTCGCCGAGCGCATCCGCGTCGATTTTCAGCCGGTTGATCCCGCTCAGATTAACCGGGGCATCTTGGCTTTGAAGGACCTGGTTCAGAATTGGGAGGCGCACCCGACCTTTTTCGAGCTGACGACGGGCTTGGCGTTGCGGACGTTTTTGGATGAAAGGATCGAGGATTTGGTCCTGGAGACCGGAATGGGCGGCAGGCTGGACTCCACCAACGCGGTCAACTCGGACGTGGCGATCATCACCTCGATCAGTCTCGATCATCAAAAGTGGCTCGGGGATACCCTGGGTGAGATTGCTGCCGAGAAGGCTGGGATTTTCAAGCCGGGCGTCCCTGCTGTGGTGCCAACGAATTTGCCACCGGAAGCGATGGAGGTAATCCAAAGGCAGGCGGTTGCGACGGGCAGTCCGCTCACGATTGTGAAGGAGCCGCTTCCGCGCGATTGGGCATTGGGATTGCGTGGGGCACATCAACGTTGGAACGCGGCCTTGGCGGTGACGGCGTTGCGAATTCTGCGGCCGGACCTCGACGAATCCGTGGTGCGGCGCGGGCTGGAGGAGGCGCAATGGCCAGCGCGGTTTCAGATTTTCGCCGAAGCAGAGCGGACGATTGTGGTCGATGGGGCGCACAATCCGGCAGCCGCCGCCGTTTTGGTGGAAACGTGGAGGGAGGAGTTCGGCGATCGACGGCCGGTGCTCATCTTCGGCACCGTAGGGGACAAAGACGCCGCGAGCATGTTTTCGGTCCTTCGCCCGTTGGCGAGCCGGGTGATTTTCACTTCGGTGCCGACGCAACGGGGACGGGCTGGGGTGGAACTGAGTGCCGAGCTGGGGATGGAGCCGGGAGACGCGGTGATCGAGGACTTGGCTGCCGCACTGGCGCAATCGACCAGCGGTCTGGTTTTGGTCGCCGGCTCACTTTACCTTGCGGGCAAGGCGCTGGAGTGTTTGGGCGGTGCTGGTGCCGCTTTCGAGCCTAGCCTGCAGTAGACTTCGCCTCGGTCTTCAGGGGTTCGCCAGCGGCGTGGATGAACCAGAGATTGCGCACGTAGACGAACCAGCCCGTGGCTTGGCCCAAAATGCCTACGATTTCCACCCGCCAGATGAAATAGATGACGATCATGGTGGAGCCAACCAGGCTGAGCCACCAAAACTCGACCGGGATCACCGATGCCTTGGCCTTCTCCGAGGCGAGCCACTGAACCAGCATCCGGGCAGCGAAGAGGCACTGGCCGATGAGGCCGAAAGTCACCCAAAAGAACCCGGTCCAACTGGTGATATCCAGCACAGCGAACAAACCGCCCCAGCCTTGTTTGGCTTGCTGGCGCCGCTTGATTTCACGGAGAAACTCCTCGCCGTTGTAGACTTTGTCGTCCCCTTCCCGCTGGAAGACGACCACGTGCTGGCCATCCCGATCGGAGATCTCCAGCCGGTCAAGCCGGTCGGAAAGGTTGAACGGAGGGATCAGCGGTTGGCCCGGCTGTGGAGCGAGATCGAGCTGGTACAGGCCCCACCACGCCGCGACCGGCAGGATGACGGCGGACGCGATCGCGGCAATGACTCGTTTGCGGGTGCGGTTGAACACGGAGCGGGCAAATGAGGACACAGGTGGGGCGGAGTCAACGCCCTATAATTATCATTGCGGCGTTCGGGCTCAGCCCTCCTTGCGAAACTGCAACGGCGTCATTCCCACGTGCCGCCGGAAATGTTGGGTGAAGGAACTCTGATCGTAAAATCCGAACTCGATGGCGATTTCGCTGATCGGCAGATCGGAGTTCCGGAGGCTGGCGCAGGCAGCTTGAATTCGGGTTTTGATGAGAAAAGTCCGAGGGCTGGTTTGGAAGACTTCCTGGAACCGCCGATTGAACTGGCGCACGGACATTCCCGCCAGCTTCGCGAGACCGGTGACGGTGATCGGCTCGCGGAAATGATCCCGCAAATGCGAGACGGCGCGGTCGAGCTGGAGATATGGCGTCATGGCGGCGTTGCGCCCTGCATAGCTTTGCACGAGGCCCATGACGCCCGCGATCGCTCCGTCCCGATTTAAAACCGGCACTTTGTGGGTGAAATACCAATCCGGCAGCCCCTGGGGATTGAAGAAGAGCTCCACAATTTTCATTTTGGGTCGCCCCGTGGTGATCACTTCCTCATCATCCCGCCGAAAATTGCGCGCTAACTGATCCGGAAAGAGCTCGAAGTCCGTTTTGCCGATCAGCTCCGCTTCCGACTTCATCCCCAAACGCTCCCAAAAGGCGCGGTTCGCGGCCACCAGTTGGAAGTCGCGGTTCTTCGCGAAGAAGGCGACGCCCGGGAGGCAATCGAAGAGACGGTCGAAGTGCGAATCCGGGGCGATCTCCGCCAGGAACTGGCATTTGAGCAGCGGCGTCGCGGCCATAGGAATTCAGGGAGACGAAGGCACGGCGAAGTGCTGGTAGAGTCGGCCTTTGAGGGCGCGTTCCAAGGTCCAGCGGTAGGGCATGGTCTGCTCCAAGGTGAGCACGATCAAGCGGTGATCGGGATGCATCCAATAGTGACAACTTGCCGCTCCGCCCCAGCCGCTTTCCCCGATGCGCGCATTCGGGTCCCACTGGCTGGGTTGGCACACCACGTTGAATCCGTAGCCGAACCCGAAACCATCGCGGATTTCTTGTCCGAACCGGAGCCAGCCGACGCTCGACGGGACCTGATTGGTCTGCATGAGGGCGACGGTTTCGGATTTTAGCAGCCGTTTTCCGTCCACTTCGCCCCCGTTCTGAATCATCTGGAGGAAGCGATAGTAGTCCTGGGCGGTGGAATAGAGGCCGCCGCCGGGCATGCAAAACTCGGGAACCGTGGACGGCACCGGTTTTTCGTTAAGGCCGGCGGCGGAACTTGGTTCGAGGCGCTTCGCCGGGCTCTTGTCGTCCCGATAAAGAGTCGCCAGGCGGCTCCGCTTCTCGCCGGGAACGTGGAACGCCGTGTCCACCATGCTCAACGGCCCAAAAATGCGCTCGCTGAAAAAGGTGTCGAGGGTTTGGCTAGACCAGATCTCCACCAATCTGCCGAGCACATCGATTGAGGTGCCGTAAACCCAGCCCGTGCCTGGCTCGAATTCGAACGGCGTTTTGGCGATGGCCTCGGCGACGGCGGCGCTGTCCCCGGCGTCCAACGCGCTCCGGTGGGCATAGGAAAGCCCGGAAGTGTGGGTGAAGAGATGGCGGACGAGCATCGTTTTGGGGAACGATGGCAGCCACTGGCTCACCGGATCATCGAACTGAAACTTGCCCTCTTCATAAAGCATGAGGGCGGCGGCGGAGGTGATCGCCTTCGTAAAGGAGTGAATCCGGAAGATCGTGTCCGGGGTCATCGGCCGCTTCGATTCCCGGTCCGCGAGACCGTGCGCTTGCACATCGAGGATCGCGCCATCGCGGGCCACCAGGGTGACGGCGCCCACCAAGCGCTCTTCGGCGATCGGGGCTGCCACCGCGTCATGGACGAGGGTGCGTAATTCTTGGCTCGATCCTGAGCCGGTAGTGGCGGCGAGCATGGCCAAGAGAAACGGGACAGAGTGGGGGCGATCCATGACGCTCAGCTTCGCAAGAGGCCGGTCCGTTGTGCAAAGAAAAAAGGCACGGCGAACCGAGGTTGCCGTGCCAGAGTGTGCTCTCACCAACCGGAAACCCTCCCGGTGAAATGAAATGCGGAAGACCAAATCTCAGGCCTCTTCGCCCAAAGCGTAGCGAGTGAAGCGCCGGACGACGAGGTTCTCGCCCAGTTCGGCGATTTTCTTCTTCAGCAGTTGCTCGATGGTTTGGTCGGGGTCCTTGATGAACCCTTGTTCCAGCAAGCAAACGGTGCTGTAGTACTTGTTGAGCTTGCCTTCGAGAATCTTGGCCATCGCGGCGGCAGGCTTGCCCTTCATCTGCTCGGCGAAGATTTCCTGCTCCTTCTCGATAAGAGCGGCGGGAACTTCTTCGCGGCGGACGAACAGCGGAGACGCGGCGGCGATGTGCAGCGTGAGTTCACGGACGAAGTCGCGGAACTGGCTGTTCTTGGCCACGAAGTCGGTCTCGCAGTTCACTTCGATGAGCACGCCGATGCGGCCTTCCATGTGGATGTAGGAAGCGACTACGCCTTCCTTGGCTTCGCGTCCGGCCTTCTTCTCGGCCACCTTGGCGTCGCGCTTGCGGAGTTCGGTGATGGCTTTCTCCATGTCACCGCCGACTTCGGCGAGGATGGTTTTGCAGGCCATCATCGGGGCTCCGGTCTTGTCGCGGAGTTCCTTGACGAGTGCGGCGCTGACGGCGGGTTCCGCGGCCTTGGGGGCAGCAGGCGCGGCGGCGGCTGGAGCTGGTGCTGCTGCTTCTTTCTTAGGAGCGGCGGCTTTCTTCGAGGCTGTTTTCTTGGAGGCGGGCATGGCGCTTCGAGGTTGAAGTTCGTTGAAAAACGGGCCGGGCTATTAACGGCCCTTGATGTTGAGAATCGGGGCGATCAAGCGTTGCAGGATCAAGCGGATGGAACGGATCGCGTCGTCGTTCGCGGCGATCGGGTAATCGATCAAATCCGGGTCGCCATTGCTATCGACGATGGCGACGATTGGAATGCCCAAACGGCGGGCTTCGGCGACGGCGATGGTCTCGCGAGCGGAATCGACGATGACGAGGGCGTCGGGATAACGCTCCATTTTGCGGATCCCGTTGAGGTTCTTCTGGAGCTTGGCGCGCTCGCGGCCGAGGGCGGCGAGTTCCTTCTTGCTCATCTTCTTGAATTCGGGGGACTTCTCAATCCCTTCCAAGTAGTCGAGGCGCTTCACGCTCTTGCGGATCGTTTCCAGGTTGGTGAGAGTGCCGCCGAGCCAGCGATGGTTGACGAAGAACTGGTCGCAAGCTTCCGCCGCTTCACGGACGGCTTCCTGAGCTTGGCGTTTGCACCCGACGAAGAGGAGGCGCTTGCCGCCTTCAAAGAGGTCGGCGAGGTAATCGGCGGCGCGATCGATTTGGCCGACGGTAGCCTCCAAGTTGATGATGTGGATATTGCTGCGCTCCTCCAGAATGAAGGGCTTCATCTTCGGGTTCCACTTGCGGCTTTGGTGACCGAAGTGAACGCCAGCTTCGACGAGTTCGACGAGAAGTTCCTGAGACATGTGATTTGGTGCCGCTTTGAATCAAGACGGCGAGTGATGTTGCGAAGTTCCACCGAGGTTCCGTTTGGTCCAGAAAGACCCCTTCGCGGTTGATTTCGTTTTTGGCGGAAAACGGGACCGGTAGGTTGCCCTGAGCCATCGAGAAATCAAGGGCGTTTTCTGCTGACTTTTGCGCCGCCATTCGCCATCTTGCCTCCTTATGCCTCTCCGGATCCGGTTTCTCGGTTTCATGGCTTGCCTGATGCTGGCCCTGGCCGCCTCCGCGCAGCATTTCGAGGACCGCGACGAATCGCAGCGCCAATTCGACGAGCATTATCTGCCCCGAATGACCCAGGTGCTCGACGAAGGGCACTACGACATGATCGTGGAAGCCGCCGGCCAAGCCTTGCCCCGGTCCGCGTCGCCTTGGAAATGGCAGATCTTGCGGTTGCGCGGGCTGGAGGCGTTGGGTCGTTGGGAGCAGGCGCGGGAGGAATTGCCGGGCTTGGTCAAGCTCTACGGGCGGGAGGTGGAGTTCCTTGCGGAGGCGTATCGGCTGTTTCTCGTTCTTGGGCAGGCGGACGAGGCCAAGAGCGTTCTGCAAAGTGCCAACGAGGAGGCGCGGCGCCTCCCCCTGAAGGAGCGTGACGCGGTCGAGTTGGTGGCCTTGGGGCGCATCGCCGCAGCCATGAGCGCGGATCCGGAACGCGTCCTCAAGCAGTTTTATGGGGCGGCCAAGTCGAAGGACCCCAAATCGCCCGAGGCGTTTCTGGCGGCTGGGGAACTGGCGCTCGCCAAGTCCGATTTCGCCCGCGCCGCCACTGAATTTCGCGGAGGATTACAGATTTCGCCTCGGGATCCAAATCTCCGCTTCGGCCTCGCCCGGGCCTTTTGGCCGAGTGACCGCGAAGAGGCCGTGGCCAACGCGCAACGGACCTTGGAGGTAAATCCTTCGCATGCCGGCGCGCTCTTGTTGCAGGCGGAGCAGCTGCTTGATGCGGAGCGCTACACCGATGCGGAGCCGCTGTTGCAACGCGTGGTGGAGGTGAACGCCGCGCATCCGGTGGCCTGGGCAATGCGGTCATTGATCGCGATTCTCCGGGACAACGACGAGGATCTGGCCCGCCAAACAGTGGACCAAGCCCTTCAGCTTTGGGGCCGCAATCCGGAAGTGCCGCATGTGGTGGGCCGGGGCCTTTCCCGTCATTACCGCTTCGCGGAAGGCGCGGCGGAGCAGCGGAAAGCTTTGGAGTGGGATCCAGGTTTTCTCGCGGCCAAGGTGCAGCTGGCCTCGGACCTGCTCCGGCTGGGGGACGAAGAGGGGGCTTGGAGTCTGTCGGTCGAGGTTGCCAAGGCGGACCCCTACAACGTGCTTGCCTTCAACTACCTCAAACTCAAGGATCAACTGGCCGCCTACGAGACCCAGCAAACGCCGCACTTCACCCTGCGGATGCGCCCGGACGAGATGAAAATCTACGGCGACCGCGTCGAGGCACTGCTGGAAGAAGCCCGAACCCGCTTTCTCGGCAAATACGGCGTGACGCTGGGAGGGCCGACGCTCGTGGAGATCTTTGCCGAACAGCAAGATTTCGCGATCCGGACCTTCGGGGAACTCGGAGGCGCGGGTTATCTGGGCGTCTGTTTCGGCACCGTCATCACGGTGAACAGTCCCGGTTCCCACGCCAGCGGCACGACGAATTGGGAGGCCACCCTTTGGCACGAGTTTTGTCACGTGGTGACCTTGACCGCGACTCGCAACCGGATGCCGCGCTGGCTCAGCGAAGGAATCTCCGTCCACGAAGAACGGCTTCGCGATCCCAACTGGGGGCAGTCGATGACTCCTCAGTGGCGCGCCCGGATTTTGCGCGATGACGGGCTGACTCCGATCAGCGAGCTCAGCGGCGCCTTTCGCGGGGCGGACAAGCCGGAGGACCTGATGTTTGCCTATTTCCAATCGTCCCTGGTCGTTGATTTCCTCGTCGCGACTCACGGCGAAGCCCGTTTTCGCGAATTGCTCGCCGGATTGGCCGAGGGGCAGGCAATCAACGATGCCCTGGCCGGGACTTATGGAGCAATCGATGAGCTGGAAACGAAATTCCAAACCTACGCTCGCGCCCAAGCGGAAGCCTACGGCGGCGGGATCGATTGGACCCGTCCCGATGAACTTTTCCCCATCGAGGAGCCCTTGCGCGAGTATCCCCGGAACTATTGGATCCGCCAGGCGCACACGCTGAAGCTGCTGGGAGAATCGCGCTGGGAAGAAGCAGCCGCCTCGGCGAAGGCCCAGATCGACCTATTTCCCGGGTATACCGGCGAGGACAACGGCCACGACCTCTTGGCCCGGGCGGCGCGGGCTCTCGGGGATGATACGGCGGAGGCGGCGGCTCTACGAGTTTGGACGCAACAGAGCGCGACGGCCTCCGCGGCGTGCTTGCGTTTGATCGAACTGGACCAGAGATCGGGAAACTGGGAAGGCGTCCGGGAATCTGCGCGAAGGCAACTAGCCATCAATCCGTTCCTCAAGCCGCCGCACTATGCGCTGGGACGCGGGGCGGAAGTGGCCGGGGATGCCGCCAGCGCGGTGGAAGCGTTTCGGACGTTGCTGCTGCTCAAACCGGAGAACGCGGCCGAAATTCATTTCCGGTTGGGGCAGCTTCTTGCTTCCAGCGACGTCGAACTGGCCCGGCGGCACGTCCTCGAAGCATTGGTGGAGGCGCCTCGCTATTTGGAAGCGCACCGGTTGCTCGTCGAATTGCAACGCAAGAAATCCTCATGACGGTCCGGACCTTGATCGCCATTCTCTTCGCTCTGGGGAGCTTCGTTGCCCAGGGAAGGAACAATCCGCGTTTGCAGGTCCGCGGCTACGGGGATTTTCCCGACTGGGAGGCGAGCAAGGAGATGCCGCAGGACACCTTCCGCTTTGCCCGGATTCGATATGACTCCTGGAGCGAGCGATCCGGCCGGCGTTTTGGGAAATGGCAAACTGACTATCCCGAAGCGGAACTGAATTTCTCCTGGCGCCTGCAATCGCTCACCTCCTTGCGCGTGCATCCGGATCCGGTCGTCGTAGAGATCGATGCGGAACAAATCAAGCCGTATCCCTTCATCTATATGGTGGAGCCGGGGAACATCGACCTCACCGAGGAGGAAGCCACCGTGCTCCGCGAGTATCTTCTCAATGGCGGTTTCCTGATGGTCGATGATTTCTGGGGAACCGAGGAGTGGGAAGGCTTCTACCGGGCCTTCAAGATGATTTTCCCCAATCGCGAACCCGAGGAACTGCCGCTCTCGCACGAGGTGTTTCACTGCGTCTTCGACCTCAAGGAAAAGCCGCAAATCCCCGCGATCGGCACGGCGCTGGAGGCGCGGGATTCCGGGCTCGGCGTCACCTACGAGTGGTACAAGGAAGGCGCTGAGACTCCGCATTTCCGTGGCGTATTTGATGACGACGGACGCATGATGATGATCATCTGTCACAACACCGATCTCGGCGATGGCTGGGAGCGGGAAGGGGAGAACGAGTGGTATTTTCGCGAATTCTCCGAAAAGAAATCATTCCCCATGGGCATCAATATCGTCTTTTACGCTCTGACCCACTGACCACGGCTCTCTATGGATTACGCACTTGAAAAGGAGACCGCCGAGCGGCTCGCCCAGGCCCGGCAACAAATCGAGGCGGAACTCGCCAAAGTCGTTGTCGGCCAGAAAGACGTCATCGGTCAGTTGCTGATCGCGCTCTTGAGTGGTGGGCATTGCTTGCTGACCGGGGCGCCGGGCTTGGCCAAGACGTTGCTGATTCGGACGCTGGCGGATGTCTTCGATCTCTCCTTCCACCGGATTCAGTTCACCCCGGACTTGATGCCGTCGGATATCACCGGGACCGAGATCCTCACGGAATCGGCGGCGGGAGCGCGTTCCCTCGAGTTCCAGAAAGGACCGATTTTTGCGAACCTCATCTTGGCGGATGAAATCAACCGGACGCCGCCCAAAACGCAGAGTGCGCTGCTCGAAGCGATGCAGGAGCACCAAGTTTCCGTGGCCGGACGGTCGCTGAGGCTGGAGGAACCGTTCTTCGTATTGGCGACGCAAAATCCGATCGAAATGGAGGGCACGTATCCCTTGCCCGAGGCGCAGCTCGACCGGTTTATGTTCAACGTCATCATCGACTATTTAAGCGAGGATGAAGAAGTCGCCGTTGTCCGCAAAACCACCGGGATGCCGGGGGAATCGCCGCGCCGGCTCTTCAACGGAGCGGACGTCTTGAACTTCCACCAAGTGGTGCGTCGCGTTCCCGTCTCCGAGGATGTGGCGCGCTTCGCCGTCCGGCTTGTGGCGGCGTCGCGCCCTCACCGGGAAGGCACGTCTTCCTTCGTCAACGAATGGGTGGAGTGGGGCGCCGGAACCCGGGCCGCGCAAAATCTCATTCTGGCCGGAAAAGCCCGCGCACTGCTGGAAGGCCGGGCGCACGTTACGGAGGAGGATGTCCGGGCGTTGGCCTTGCCTGTGCTGCGGCATCGCATCCTGGTGAACTTCCGGGCCGAGGCCGAAGGCGTGACGGTGTCCCAAGTGATTGATCATCTCCTGGCCGCTTGAAGACTTCGACGGCTCCAGATTCGACGCGATTTCTCGATCCCGCGACCTTGATGCGGATCCGGTCCTTGGAGCTGCGCGCCCGGGCGGTGGTGGAAGGGTTTTGGCGCGGGCTGCATCGCAGTCCGTTTCACGGATTTTCCGTCGAATTTAGCGAGTATCGCCAATACACCCAGGGCGATGACCCTCGTTATATGGATTGGAAGGTCCTGGCGCGGAGCGACCGGCACTTTATCAAGAAATACGAAGACGAAACCAGCCTGCGGGCCCACTTCTTCGTGGATCAGAGCCGCTCCATGACCTTTGGAGCCGGACCGGTCCGCAAAGTCGATTATGCAAACACGCTCGCCGCGAGCTTGGGATATTTCTTATCCAAACAAGGGGACGCCATTGGGTTGACCACCTTTCACGAGCGGATCGCAGAACAGTTGCCGCCGCGTTCCCGGCCGGGGCATTTGCGCCGCTTTATGGCGATGTTGCACCGGGATTGCCATGGGACGGGTACTGGGCTGGCGGAGATGCTGCGCCGGATTCCATTTCTCTGCCGAAAGCGTGGTCTCATCGTGGTGGTCTCTGATTTCCTGGTGCCGGCGGAGGAGATCGCGGCCGGGCTGAGGTCCTTGCGAGCAGCGGGGCACGACGTAGTGCTCTTCCGCGTGCTCGATCCGGTGGAGGTTACCTTCGCGTTTGAGAAGGCCGGGCATTTTCAGGACGTGGAAACCGGCCGGGAGATGTTCGTCGATCCAGCCGAAGCCGGAGAGCGTTACCGGCAACGCTTTGCCGCCCACGAGAAGGCGGTGCGCCGGGCCGCCCGGGAGAACCGGATTGATTGGGTGACGCTCACCACCGACCGCCCCTTGGAAGAAGCGCTTTGGAAGTTCCTCACCCGGCGCCGCCGCCAGCGGAATGGAAAAGCGGCTTCCCGCCGGACGCGGAAACGCTGAGCGACGGAGCTTGCCAGCAGCCTTCGCCTCCGCAATGCTGCGCGCAGACCGATGCTCCGTCCGCGCAAGAAATACACCGTTTACGATCTCCGGCAGCTCAAAGGCAAGCGTTGCCTGACCCATATCCACGTGAAGTCCCCCGAGGAAGCCGCGGCGGCGGAAGCGGCGGGTGTGGACCTCATGAGTTGCAGCTACGATACGCCGGAATCTCAAGCCCGCTTCCCGTTGCTGGTGGCGGCGGCGCCGAACAGCTTTCTATCGGGTGCGACGCCGCACGGTTTGGCGTCGGCCGAGGACGCAATTCGGGTGGCCTTTCGCGCGCTGGAGGCTGGCGCCAGTTCCGTCTACTGCTCTGCCAGTCCGATGATCGTCGAAGCCATGGCCCGGGAGGGGATTCCAGTGGTAGGCCATTTGGGTATGGTACCGCGTCATGTGACTTGGACCGGATATCGCGCCATCGGCAAAACCGTGGAGGAAGCGCAGGATTTATATCGCAAGATGAAGACGCTGGAGAGCGCTGGGGCCTATGCCGCTGAGCTTGAGGTCGTGCCTCACAATCTGGCCAGCTTTCTCTGTGCCCGCACCAGCATGATTCTGATGTCGCTCGGTTCCGGTGGCGGTTGCGATACGCAATTCCTCTTCTCGGATGATATCTTGGGCGATTATGAAGAGCGCTTGCCGCGTCACGCCAAAGCGTATCGCAATTTCCTGGAGGAGAAACGCCGTTTGCAGCGGGAACGGATCGCGGCGTTTTCCGAGTATATCGCTGACGTCAAAGAAGGCCGCTTTCCGGAACGGAGCCATTTTGTGGAAATGGACGGCGCGTTGCTCGACGAGTTCGTCCGCTCCGTCGGGAGGATTGAGAGTTGACCAGCCGATAAGGGATTCGGCTGGGGCTGCATCGCTTGGCAAAGGCAGTCAGAGCACCAATAAAAGGAGGAAACATGCGTGGTTCTTTATTCTGGTGGCCATGATGGCGTTGGAATCTACTCATGAGGAGGAGGTGTTCCGAGTTCATAGCTCTCCGATGCTGCCTCCTATGGTTGGCATGGCCGATGTTATCGCCGTCGGTGAGCGCCGAAGTGAAATCGGTGAGACTGATTGAAATGGGACCAGTGAAATTCGGTTTGTCCGGATTGTCGCCCGATTTATCCATGAGGAGACCTCTGTTGCAGCTGATCCATTCGCTCCGCAGCCGTCCGACGTAGTCTTTACCGCCCAAATCCGAGAGGAACCTGGAACCCTCTCGCTCGACCAAAGCTTATTCAGAATTCTTGAAGGCAAGAGGGTAATCTTGTATCATGCGCAGAAGGAACGCGCCCCTTGAGTGCGTCGATGCTTGGTTTTCGATTCATTCCTGTGACCCGAGGCTCGAAGAAGAAATCAAGCGGTCGGAATGAAAAGTGAGCCTAATGTTCGTTTAGTTGCCTGAGAGCAGAGGCGCGGTTGACGTCGGAGACTACTTTGGTCGAGTGGCGGGAACGATACAACCTTTGAGAACGAGTTCTGTTTTGCCGGTGGGGTTTTCCTCGTCGCCAAAGAAGGCTTCATTGAAGGCATCTGGAGCATTGCGAAATCCGCGAAGCGAGGCGACTTCACCGTGTTTTAAAACGAGTTTGGTCTTGTACTCCCGAAAAAGATGGGTGTGGTCTTGGGCCCCGTCTTCTACTGGGACGGTGACTTGCGGCAGCAGCTCCAGCTGTACCGTGGCGGCCGTCCGTTGCGGATAGACCAGAATCGACGTGGAGATCCGAGTGGTCTCGAAAATGGGCAATTCGGGAAGGACGCTCCTCAGGAAGGTTCCCATCACCATGGGGCGGGGGAGACGCTCTTGCATCGGGATCGCGGACGCCGTGTCAAATGGCAGCACCGGAGAGCCATACGGGATAAAGCCGACGAATTTGACGTCTTGGTAGTTGAGATTGACTTGAACGGTTCCGTCCGCGTTCGCAATCGCGGTGGATTCCAACGTTGTTCCCACGCTGCGCCGCCCGAATCGCGTCGGCGTGGCCGGGATGACGACGTAGTTTCCGTCCGCTTGCGTGATGATCCTTGCCGGCGCGAATTCGGTTGGCACGAGGAAGTCGCGGCTTCCCACGAAGGGATCCGCCACTGGCGATGGCGGTAGGGGCAAAACTCCGCCGGTGCGAACGCCGACGTGCAGTTCCAGCCCCGGCTCAGGAGTGTTCAGGTCCGCGATCGCCTTTTCCGCCGCCGCAATGTGATCTGCCTGGTCAATGACGAGCACGGTGCCTTTTTCCGGAAGAAGAACGAAACAGCCTTCTGGGGAGAGGGCACCTTGGATCGCAGGCTTGAGAACTTCGGCTGGCGCGAAGTTCGTGAAGATTTCGCGTCGGATCGCTTCCTGAGCTTGCAGGCACAGGCATACCAGGGTTAGGAGGAGCAGGATCGTCAATTGCGTCTTCATTCCGGCACTTTGCCAGAGTCACGCGACGGAATCCAGCCCGGCGAGTCCCGCGAATACGGACTCCGGCGGAGGCTCGGCCGGAACCGCAGCTCCCTCTTTGAGATGCCGGTCGCAGATGGCGAAGAACTCCGCCTCTTCGCGGACCCGCCTGATCTCGTAAAGAAAGCGCTCATCCGCGCCCAGCCCAGGTGCGATGAAATTGAGATATCGTTTCATCCGGGTGATATGCTGCAACGTGGTGGCTTCTTCGTTGCGGGTCTCGCGGTAAAGCAGCTCAATATAGCCCCGCAGATCCCGCAAATCAGGGGCCGGAAGCTCGGTGCCGTGTTCGAAGTAATGCCGCAGATGCGCGAAGATCCAGGGATGACGAATCGCGCCGCGACCGATCATCAAACCTGCGGCTCCCGTCTGTTTCAGGGTGAGCAAGGCGGTGCGGAGCGAGACCACGTTTCCATTGGCCAGCACGGGGCAGGGGAGCCGCTGCACGGCCAAGCGGATCTTATCGTAATGAATCGCGGTGTTGTAACGTTCCGCTACGGTCCGGCCATGGACGGAGAGCAGATCAATTTCGTGCTGTCCGAAGATATCAATGAGCCGATCGAATTCATCCGGACTCTCAAAGCCGATTCTCGTTTTCACGGTGAAGGCCACATGCACACAAGAGCGCAACGCCGACAGAATAGCATCCACTTTGGCCGGATTCCGGAGCAGCCCGCCACCGGAATTCTTGCTGCAGACGCAGGGGGCTGGACAACCCAAATTGAGGTCGATCCCCGCCACTGGATAGCGTTGGAGTTCTTCGGCGTTGGCCACTAAGCGATCGATATCGTCCCCGATCATCTGCGCCACGATCGGCCTGCCTGTTGGATTCTCGATGATCGAGCGGAGAATATAACGGTCCGGGCGAGAATGAGCGTGGACTCGGAAATACTCCGTGAAATAGAGATCGGGATTGCCATAACCGTGAAGCACCCGCATGAACTCAAGGTCGGTCACTTCCTGCATCGGCGCTAAGGCGAGCAGGGGCAACCGGGAGGGAAGCGGAAGCTTCAACCGAGCCGGGGCATCGCTCACCAGTAGGTCGGCTCCTTGGCCTCGATCTCCTCGCTGACCCGGGCCCCCGCGAAGAAGTTGCCTCCGCTGGGCGTCGTGAGCTTGTAGAGCTTGCGCGTCGGATCCCATTTGGCCCGGGCGTGTTTGCCGTCCCGGATGATCGGTTCGAGCTTCAGCCCCCCTTGGAAACGGTTCCACCGGTCGAGCAAGTACCAAGAATCGCCGATGCGCAAGACTCCGAACTGATGTTTTAGGCGCGGCGGCTTCGTGGGATCCGTGGACTTGTAACGGTTTTGGCAATGGAGCACATCGGACTTGGCGAAGCCGTAGTGCTTGGCCAGACAGATCGTGATGATGGCTCCTTCGCCGCAGTTTCCATACTGGTAGTAGCCGTCCATCGGCTTTTTGAAAAGCGTGTCGATGAGAGTTCTGCGGACTCCGTTGCAGTCAGAAGGCCAAATGGAGGCAATCAGCTTCTTGCGCTCGGCCCAAAAAGGATCTGATGCGCTGCGGGGCGCATTTTTCATGTGGCCGGCTAGCCGTGAGTATTGGCTGATCTGTTCGCCGAGCGCCTTTTTGCGAGCTTCGAGGTCAGTAGGGGCTTTCGCGGGCCAGACAAAAATCTTGGTGCCCCGATGGTCTCCGACGTCGGCCGAGACCCTTTGACTCAAGGCTACGACGAGGAATACGAGGAGGGTGCTCGGGAGCGAGGGGGCAAGGTGCGACGGGCGGCCGACTTTACGGGTGAATGGACCACTGGTGGCGTGCATTGGCGGCACTCATGCCCGTACGGTTCAATACGTCAAGTGATCACCCTGTCAGGAGGCCGAACTGGGAAATGAGCAGCGGCACAGCGAGCGGATGATGAGGCAGCGAATCTCTCTGGAATGCTCGAATTCAACATCGGAAAAACAATTTCATGGAAAATGGAGAAAAAATATCAGAAATTACAAAAGATTCGCCATGGTCTCTTGAATTCTGGAAATTCAGAGTAATCTTTATGAAAATTCTCTTATTGGACTGTTCTGCCGTCATTGACGGCGAATGATGTCGCGAACTCCTGCTTCCATGAAACTACAATCCTTCCTCCAGTTGTTTATCATCGCGGCGTTGCTATCTGGCGGCTCCTCCCCCGGGCAGATCAGATTTAATGCCGGGGGGACATCGGTGGGCGGCTTTACGGCCGATACGGAACTATCCGCCGAATCCGACAATGGATTTACGAACGGATTCTTGCACGAGGAACCGGGGGTGAGTGTTGCAGGAGCGGTGGAAGCTCCAGAAGCGGTCTACCAAACCGAGCGCTTCGGAAACTTTTTTTACACCTTCACGACGTTGCCTGCGGGCGCCCCGTTCGAGATACGGCTACACTTTGCTGAAATCTACTGGAAGGAGCCAGGAAAGCGACTCTTCGATGTGTCCATCAACGGAAAGAAGGTTTTAGCCGACTACGATATCGTGGCCGAAGCCGGGCCGGCTAAAGCGATCGTCGAGAAGTTTGCGACAACGGCCAATGCGTCGGGAGAGGTGACGGTTGAGTTCGCGACTGTTCTGGATCAAGCCAAGCTAAGTGCGATCGAAATTCTTCCGCTATACACGGGGAACTACAAAGCTACCGGAGCTCTCCAGCCGGGCAAAGGTAGTGATGCTGCGGTTGGAGCGTTCATGAATGGCAAGCTGCCCGCGCTCAATCCCTCCCAGCTGTCGGGATCCGAAGGGTGGGCAGTCGTTCCTGCATTTCCAAAGCTGGCAGGCCAGTTCCAAGAGCTGATGGACATAGATATTGTTCCGAACACAAGTCCTCCTCAAATGATACTTCGCGAGCGAGGGGGTGTGGTTAGTATATGTCCTGAAAATCCGGCAGTGACTCCTGGCGACATAAAGGTCTTTATGGACATATCGAGTCTGGTGTCCACTCAAGGCAATGGCGGAATCAGTAGCCTGGCATTCCATCCTGAGTTCAATCTAGCTGGATCTCCAAATAAGGACTACATCTACGTTTGGTACCAGACCATCCAGAACACAGTGCTTTACAACAGGCTATCCCGGTTTACACGAGATCCATCGACGGGAGTGGTGACTAATTCGTCCGAGTTGGTCATGATCCAGCAGAAGGATCTGCCTCCTTTTGACCACACCGGAGGCGCTATGTGCTTCGATGCGGAGGGCTTCCTTGTTCTGGCGATCGGCGATCTTGAGTGGACGGATGAGGAATATGTCGAGGCGCTAGACTTAGGAAGTATGTTCATGTGCTCGGTCATCCGAATTGATGTCAATAAAGATCCAGCAAAAAGCTTCCCTCCATCCCGAACGTTGCAGGGCGGCTTAGTCAATGGCATCCAGACTACCAAAAGTCTTACCGCGGGACGGTATGTGGACCCGGGGAACTTTTCAGGGATTGGCTACTTTATCCCTCAGTCGAATCCATACAATGACGAGGATGGTGACGGTTCGTTCGATGCCGAGGACAATGGGCTATCTTTTAACAAAGTGTTGAAAGAACATTTTGCCAAAGGTGTCCGCAACCCCTGGAACATGACTCAGGATGCCGAGACGAAAGAGCTGTATATGTTTGATGCAGGTTCCAACGCGGATCCAAAATACGAAGAGGTCAACTTGCTACAATCAGGCACGCACTACGGGTGGCCGTATTGGGAAGGACCCATTGCCAAAACCTATGAAACTGGAGTGGAACCACCAGCTGGGGCGTTCGTTGGGCCGACTGATTACTGGCATTACGATCACCTAAACGGCAACGGGAATGCGATCGCGGATGGTGAGTTGTATCGCGGATCCAGCCTTCCTGGCCTTTACGGTAAAATGGTCTTTGCCGACTTCACCTCAGGGAAGATTTGGGCGCTCGAACCCTCAGGGCCAACAAAGACGGCCACTGTGCTACTGGATGGCGACGGTGGAGTTTCTGGGATTGATGCCAGTTCAGACAAAGAATCGATTTACGTAGTCTATTACAATTCAGGAGAGGTCTACAAGCTTCAGAGTGTGGCTCTTCCAAATCCCCAGCCTCCTGCCCGGCTGTCTGACACTGGCGTGTTTACGAATCTGACCACTCTGACGCCATCTCCCGGTATGATTCCGGTTGCCCCGGCATCGCCGCTCTGGAGCGACAACGCGTCCAAGCATCGCTGGATGGTGATCCCTAATGACGGGGTAAGGAATGAGCCTTCGGAAAAGATCGTCTTTTCTGAGAATGACCCTTGGAGCTTCCCGATCGGTTCTGTGTTTGTGAAGCATTTTGAACTGCCGGTGAGTGCCGCGGACCCTTCGAGTGTTTATCGGCTTGAAACTAGATTTCTTGTGCACAGTGAGGACGGTTACTACGCATTTACCTACAAATGGAACGATGAGGGAACCGAGGCGTTCCTGGCGAACGCTGGTTCTTCCGCGACAATTCAGGTTGCCAACGAGCAGGGAAACCAAGTGGCTCAGGTTTGGCAGTTTCCAAGCCAAGCGGCCTGCATGGATTGCCATCAGAGTGCGTCTGGCCGAGTGCTCGGTCTAAAAACAAGATCGCTCAATTGGACATATGGCTATTCGGACCATCCTGCCCAGAACCAGTTAGCATACTTAAATGCCACAGGGGTGTTCACCGAATCACTTGATCTTTCGACACTTGCAAGCTTTGTCACTGCGAAGGGGTTAAGTGACGCTAGTTCTAGCGTCGAGCATCGTGTACGTTCGTACATTGATATGAACTGCTCGCATTGTCACATGCCTGGTGCAGTAGCTGGCCGAGCAACTTTTGATGCGCGCCTGACGACGCCGCTGAATCTAGCAAAATTGATCAATGAGTCACATAAGGCCGATGATGTTGGGCTTGTTGGTTCTAAGCTCATCAAGCCGGGCGATGCCGCGAATTCCGTGTTTGCGTATCGGGACAAGAGCCGGGATCCTCTAGTCCAGATGCCGCCACTCGGCACCACGGTGGTAGATAATCAGTATGTGAGCCTTCTGACTTCCTGGATAAACGGACTGGGCAGCTCCGGCGGCGACTCTGATGGGGACGGGGTCTCCGATGATCAAGATGCTTTCCCGAACGATCCATTTGAGTCAAGAGATAGTGATGGGGATGGGCTTGGTGACAATTCGGACGCTTTTCCGTTCGATCCAACCGAGACGACGGACACAGATGGTGACGGAATTGGAGATCATACGGTTCTCGGTCCTAAGCTGTGGGTGGCCGGTGTCAATGCTGGCGGTGCCGCAGTTGGTTCACTGGCTGCAGACGCCTTCTTCACTGGTGGGGAGTCGGCTGCGGTAAATGGCGCGGTGACAGGCATCCCTAGCGAGCTACCGGAAGCGGTGTATCAGACCGAGCGCCATGGGGGCTTTAGCTATACTTTTCGGGGGCTAATTCCTGCATTGTTTTACCGGGTGGAATTGCACTTCGTCGAGACCGCTTGGAGTTCGTCGGGTAAGCGAAAGTTTGATGTTGCTGTCAACGGAAGACTTTTGCTGGACGATATTGATCTTTTCACCGTGGCGGGTGGTGCGAACAAAGCCTACTCCAAGGCCATGACGCTAAAGCCTAGTGAGTCGGGTGAGATTATGATTCAATTTACGGGCGTGGTGGGCGAGGCGAAGGTAAACGCGATTACTCTGGTGAAGCATCTGGCGGTTTCACCGACAGACTCCGATGGGGACGGCGTGACAAACGCAGTGGATAAGTATCCGGCTGATCCGTCGGAGTGGAAGGACTCCAATGGAGATGGTGTTGGTGACAATGTGATTTTGGGCTCAGCTCAGTTGATTCGGAGCATCAATTCTGGTGGCGGGGCCGTTGGTTCCTTCTCCGCAGACGATGGCTTCTCCGGAGGAACTGGGAAAAGCGAGCGGAACGCCCCTGTCTCGGGAGTTCCGGCCGGAGTGCCTTCGGCGATTTACCGCACGTCACGATCGGGCAACTTCAGCTACACCCTTACGGGCCTGATGCCTTCCGCCTATCATCGTGTGGACTTCCATTTTCAAGAGACTACTTGGAATCAACCTGGTAGGCGTAAGTTTGATGTGTTGATCAATAACGTCCTAATGATTAATGACTTGGATATTTTTAGACAAGCGGGCGGAATGAACAAGGCGTTGCGGAAGATCGTAATCTTCCGAAGCGATGCCAGGGGCCGTGCGACGATTCAGTTTGCATCTATTATTGGGCAGGCCACGCTGAACGCAATGACTCTATACAAGCAAAGGGCAATCACGATATTCGACAGCGACGGTGATGGCGTTGCTAATGAGCAAGATCTCTTCCCGAGCGACCCTCAAGAATGGAAAGACACGGATGGAGATGGTCATGGAGACAATACAGACGCCTTCCCGGCTGATCCGGTGGACTGGAAAGACTCTAATCGTGACGGGGTAGGAGATAATGTCACGCTCGGCGCGGCACAACTGATCCGGAGCATTAATGTCGGGGGGGGGGCTACAGGCAGCTATCGGGCCGACTCTGGTTTTTCCGGGGGAACAGCGAGCAAGTCTACTGCCGCTATTGCACCGGTTGTCGGAGTCCCTGCGGAGATCTACCGATCAAGAAGATCTGGTGATTTCAGTTACCATTTTGCGGGATTGATGCCGTTTGCATATCACAAAGTGGAACTTCACTTCTCGGAAACATACTGGACTGCTCCGGGAAAGCGAAAGTTTGACGTGATCGCCAATGGCAAGCTTGCTCTAAATGATTTCGACATCTTTGCTTCGGCTGGTGGTGCCAAGAAAGGGGTTGCGAGGAGCCTTTTTGTGAGGGCAAATGGCGCTGGGAAGGTGTCACTTCGCTTCGCTTCGGTCATTGACTCCGCTAAATTGGATGGATTAAGTATCTATAAGCAACTTGCCATAACTTCGCTGGATGGCGATGGCGACGGAGTGAAAAATGCAGAAGACGCATTCCCCACACTGCCGACAGAGTGGAAGGATACCGACTCTGACGGCTTTGGGGACAATGGTGACGCATTTCCTCTGGATCCTTTGGAATGGCGAGATACGGACCGCAACGGAGTCGGTGATAACACTGTCTTGGGTGCATTGACGCGGGTGAGGTCGATAAACTCCGGGGGCGGCGCAACGGGGCCGTTTGTGGCTGACTCTGGCTTCAGCGGAGGGCGTACGTCAACGCTCCGAGGGAAGGTCAGCGGCGTTCCTGCTGGGGTTGCTGCACCAATATTCAACTCCGAGCGCTATGGAAACTTCACCTACACGCTGACCGGTTTGGATGAAACCGCGTATTACCGCGTCGAGCTATATTTCGCTGAATTGGTCCACACCAGGGCTGGCAAACGGGCTTTCGACGTCCGAATCAATGGCAAGCTTGTAATGGATAATTTCGATGTCTATGCGGCCGCAGGTGCAGGTCGTGTAGTGGTGAGGGCGTTTACACAAAGGCCGAATCAGGCGGGAGGCCTTGTGATGCAGTTTGCGTCCGTAGTGGGACAGGCGAAGCTCAGCGGGTTGTCGGTATTCAAGCATGCTCCTGTGCTGGCCTCACTTCCAGCTCCTGCTAGTTTGATGGGTTCTTCGCCAGACAGCGATCGCGATGGCGTGCCTGACCATCTAGATAGGTTTCCTTCCGATCCGGGTGAAAGTGCCGACACTGATGGTGATGGCGCAGGCGACAATACGGACCTATTCCCCGCTTCGTCCGTAAGCACAGGCGCTGGACAGTACACAATCTTGTTTCCTGCGCCCGAAGGAGTTTTGGGGATCGGGAACGGATATGCGCTTCTGGTGTTGGATGCACAGTTGAGGGGGCAGCTCGAAGTCACAATGGGGAATGGTGCGGTCTTCCGGCAAGAGGTCCAAGTCGTAAACCGTCAGCTGGAGATTAACACTGGCGGAACGCTTCCGTCCTCTGGTGAACGGCTGACTGGAACCATAACTTGGGTGACCAACCCTGGAATCAGCGAACTAGATGGCGTTCTATCCTGGAAGATTGAGGGACTTGAAGAGCCGGTAAGGTTGCCTGCGATTGGCTCTCGATATACGAGCGATAGTTTGCAGGGGCAATTAAAGACGGGGGAGGTTGTTGTCGGGCTGCATAGTCGGATGATAGACATCAAAGAGCAGGGAACGGTGGCGGGTAATTCAATAACATTAGGCGCATCGCCAACAGTCGGTGTGTTTGATCCAGTCACTGGCTTACTGAATTGGAGTGTGACTGATCACAATGGGCGGAATCTGGTCATTCGGGCGATCTACTTTCGAGAGCAGAATTTGCTGAGTGGCTACTTCAATGATGGAGATGCCGAGATTGGGGTTGTGGAGATCGTGCCTCGCTGAGGTCTTGTCGTAGAGAAACTTAAATAAGTTCTTACAATGTTCATTGAACGTCCAAATGGTTTGTTAAGGGTTCACTTGATTCTGCAATGTGTTATCACCTTGCTGCTAATGGGGATTGTGTTTGCTGGATTCCGGCTGCTTCATCCATGGGGGGGGGATTTCCTGCTGTGCTTGCGCTACGCGGCGATTTTTGTTGGCGGGATGGTTCTGGAGTATGTAACGAGATCCGGAGAACAGGGAAATTTATTTGCGCTTGCGGAGAGGAGAAAGTTTTCTCTGAGTCAGAAGCAGATTGCATTGCCGTTGGTAGCTGTACTAGGAGCTCTGTTTCTCTTTCGGGAGCCAGATCTTCCTCGTAGCTTGCTGATCGGTTGGTTCGTAATCTATGGTGCGTGGGTGTTCTGGTCTAATGCGCAGATGCCGGGTTTGTTGGCTAAATGGTTTTATTCCACAAATCGTGCGGACGCGGCGCCGGTGCTTTTGATCGCAGATGCGCGCGATGCACGGCGCTTCCGGCTGCGGGTGAGGAAAGGAGAGTTTCTCGGGATTCGTGTTGTGGGGTATGCTGATTTTGGGCAGTGCAATTCCGAGGACTGTGAGATTCGAAAATTGGGGACAATTGGTGATCTGGATGCGATCTGCGCAGAACAAGAAGTTGAGGGTATTATCGTGGTGAATGCGCACTGTCACGACGACATAGTTCTCGCTCTCTCGCAGTTCTGTGATCACCGTTCGATTCGCTTCATGTTGTTTGAGGATTTGACGGGACGTTACGGCCGACGCCTGGTGCCGCATTCGCTTGGCGCCAGCGATCTTGTCTTCACGATGCCTGAGCCATTGGAGAATCCGGTGAACCAGATGATGAAGAGAGTTTTGGATATTGTGATAGCGCTGATCGCCCTTGCGTTTGTTTTTCCTCCTGTTGCTCTGCTTGTCGCCATCATTCACCGGCTGCATTCACCTGGGCCGTTGTTCTTCATTCAACGTCGCACTGGAAGAGGGGGGCGGTTCTTCCCTATCGTGAAGTTTCGGACGATGACGGCGGATCCTCGTGATGAGTCTATCCAAGCGCGGAAGCATGATCCTCGTATCTTCAAAGGAGGTGCCTTTTTGAGGCGATTTAGTCTGGATGAGATCCCTCAGTTCTACAATGTGCTTGTGGGGGACATGAGTGTAGTGGGACCTCGACCGCATCTGCCCAGTCACGATGAGTTATTCACGAGTGTGAGTGCGAACTATCCGGTCCGCCGTTTCGCGAAGCCGGGCATTACGGGTTTGGCTCAGATCAAAGGATGTAGAGGCGAGGCGATTCATCCGCGCGACGTTCGGAATCGAGTGCGTTGGGACATCGCTTACATCCGGCAGTGGTCGATCTTGTTAGACATTAGCATCATCTTTCTGACCGTGAAGGAGGCGATTGTTCCGTCCGAACGAGCCTATTGAGTTCCGAGTTGGGGAACCGGCCAGAGTCTTTTGGAGGCGATCGGGGCAAGGTGAACTTGTCCTCGAAATGTGTTGAATTTCTCTGAGACTTGACGATTAAAGTGGGGCAACCAGTAGTTTTATGCGTATTCTTGTTACCGGCGGCGCCGGATTCCTTGGTTCTCATCTTTGCGATCGTCTTCTAGGTGAAGGGCACGAGGTGATCTGTCTCGACAATTTCTTCACTGGCCGGAAGAGTAACATTGCCCACCTCCTCGGACGACCAGACTTTGAACTGGTGCGTCACGACATCATAGATCCCTTTAAATGCGAGGTGGACCAGATCTACAACTTAGCCTGTCCCGCGTCTCCGCCTCATTACCAGTTTAATGCGATAAAGACGGTGAAAACCTCCGTGATGGGGGCTATCAACTCCCTTGGTCTTGCGAAGCGGATACGAGCGCGAATTCTCCAGGCGAGTACGTCCGAGGTTTACGGTGACCCGGCGGTGCATCCGCAAACGGAGGGCTACTGGGGCAACGTGAATCCGATTGGGATTCGGTCCTGCTATGACGAAGGCAAGCGGGTGGCTGAAACGCTTTTCATGGATTATCACCGTCAGAACGGGGTGGACATTCGGATTGTGCGAATCTTCAACACCTATGGCCCTAGAATGCATCCCAATGATGGACGGGTGGTCTCCAATTTCATCGTCCAAGCCTTGAAAGGCGATGATATCACGATCTACGGAGACGGGACGCAGACTCGTTCTTTCTGCTTCGTTGATGACCTTCTGGAGGCGATGACCCGAACCATGAACCAATCCGGGACGATTGGTCCCGTGAACATCGGGAACCCCGATGAGTTCACCATGTTGGAGCTTGCCGAACTCACAATCCGTTTGACTGGCAGTCGATCCAAGATCACCCATCGTCCGCTGCCGGGGGACGACCCGAAGCAACGCAGGCCAGACATCACGGTGGCGAAGACTTACCTCGACGGGTGGACCCCATCCATTCCCTTGGAGGAAGGCCTCCGCCGGACGATTGCCTACTTTAAGACGCAGATCTGATTTTCCAGACAATCATGACCAAAATTTGTTGTATCGGAGCTGGCTATGTCGGTGGGCCTACGATGGCGATGATCGCCAGCAAGGCGCCGGACGTCCAGGTCACCGTCGTGGATCTCAACGCGAAGAGAATCGCCGCGTGGAATTCCGACAAACTTCCGGTCTATGAGCCTGGTTTGGACGAGTTGGTGGCCGAGGCCAGAGGCAGAAATCTCTTCTTTTCGACCGACGTAAGCGGGGGAATTCGCGAAGCGGACATCATTTTTGTCTCGGTGAACACCCCTACGAAGATAAATGGAATTGGTGCGGGCCGGGCGGCGGATTTGCGATACGTGGAGTCGGTGGCCCGGACGATCGCGGAAGTGGCAACGACTCCCAAAATCATTGTGGAGAAGTCCACCGTGCCCGTACGCACGGCCACGACGATCCAAGAAATTCTGGAGGCCCATCCATCCGCTGCAAAGTGCCAAGTTCTGTCAAATCCTGAATTCCTTGCCGAGGGAACGGCCGTGGCGGATTTGCTGAATCCCGATCGTGTGTTGATAGGTGGGGAACGCACACCGGAGGGGGCCAGGGCAATTGAGGCGTTGGTGAGCGTGTATGCTCGATGGGTGCCTCGGGAGCGGATTATCACGACAAATCTGTGGTCATCGGAGCTCTCGAAACTGGTGGCCAACGCGTTTCTGGCGCAGCGGATTTCGTCCATCAATGCGATTTCCGCTCTGTGTGAGGCCACAGGGGCGGACGTCGATGAAGTGGCGCATGCGATCGGGCGCGACGGCCGGATTGGGCCGAAATTCCTGAAGGCGTCGGTTGGCTTTGGAGGGTCGTGCTTTCAAAAGGACGTCCTCAACCTAGTGTACCTGTGCGAGCACTTTGGGCTGCGAGAGGTTGCCGACTACTGGGATAGTGTGATCAGGATGAATGACTGGCAGAAGACTCGCTTCGCTGGCACCATCGTGAAAACTCTGTACAACACCGTGGCAGACAAGCGGATTGCGGTTCTGGGCTTTGCATTTAAGAAAGATACCAACGATACCCGGGAATCTGCGGCTATACAGGTATGTCGTGATTTGTTGTCCGAACATGCGAATGTAGTTGTTTACGATCCAAAAGTGGGGGAGGAACAGATCGTGGCCGACTTGTTCGGAACCAACCCCCGCAACCCTCGCTTGTCGGTGGCCCGAACTGCCGTGGAAGCATGCTCCGGGGCTCACGCAATTGCCGTGGTGACTGAGTGGGACGAGTTTTGTGGAATGGATTTTGCCGCGATCTTTGAGACGATGCCCAAACCGGCGTTCTTTTTCGACGGTCGCAACATCCTCGATCTCGAAAGATTGCGTGCTATCGGATTCCGTGCATACGGGATTGGGAAGTGAAGAACCTCTCTCTATGTCTCCTCGAACAGAAGGGCCTCTCGAATTGAGAGGTTTTTCTTTTCAGGGGTAAACGGCAGGGGGGGGGCTATCTGGCTCCTACGCTGTGAAACGCAAACATCGAGATTAGAAGGTTTGATGACGACGATCTAAGCCGAAGCTGGAACAGAAAGGTAGCCTTTGACGCACCACCGTCGGTTTCACGCTGCGCGGCGATTTCCGTCAGGCATCGTAGGGCATGCGATCTGACATCGCCCCCGACCGACACGATGCTTTGCTCCCCAAACTGGAAGAGAGCGGTCTCTCCATGGCCGAGTTCTGCCGGGGTCGTAGTCTGGTGTATAGCTCGGTGGCCGCTTGGCGAAGGTGCGGCTCGGCGCCGTGCCAGATCCTGCCATGGAACTGGTTCCCACGGACACGCTCCGAGTCCCTGTTCTACTGCGTCCATCACGGAGGCCCATCCCCAGCGTTTGGCCGCGGAAATGTTGCTTCCGGGCAGCATCCTCCCGCGCATCTACGCGAATGACCACGACTCAGTTGCGGGAGGCCGAGGATGATCTTTACACGAGGCCTGCGCTTCTGTCTGGCCGTCGAACCTGCCGATCTGCGCCGGGGTGGCGAAGGTTTGGCCACGTTGGTCCGGGAGTCGTTGCGCGAGGACGAGCGCTCCAGCCAGCTGTTTGTTTTCAGAAACCGGCGGCGTGATCGCGTCCGCGTTCTGTATTGGGACGGCGCCGGGTTGTGGGTGATGACCAAGCGCTTGGAGCAAGGCACCTTTGTTTGGCCGCGGATTCCGGACGGAGCGACGAAGATGCGGCTGCGCCCTGAAGCCTTGGAGATGCTCTTGGCCGGAATTGATCTCAAGGGCGCTCGCTTGCGGCCGTGGTATGAAGATCCAACGACGACCGATTCAAGCGTCGAGCCCTGACAGAACCGCCTTTTGGAGTTTTTCGCTTGTACGGCGTCGCAGGCCGTGCATAGTAGCGTATGTGTGGGACCGCAGCAATGAAGCGATCGTCGCGGAACGGATCGTGCTGGACTGGTTTCGCGGTATCCTGCAGTGCGACGGCGGAAGCGAGATTGCTTGCATTTTGGCCGGAGGCAAACATGCGCTCGGAAGCCGCCGCCGATTCTGCGCGCCGGGTGTTGGGCGCATGTACGACGCAAATTTTTCGAGGCCGCGCGCTCCGGATGCGCGATTAGCGCCAGACTGCTAAAGATCATCAACGTGCTCTACCGGATTGAGGGAATCGGCCGGGACAACAACCTGCTGTTTAGTCGGCGCCAAGAACTGCGGCGGCGACGTGCCGGGCGGGTGGTCCGTGGCCTGAAGCGCAGGATCGTCAAGACTCTCGAGAAGGTCCGGCCAACAGCGTGGAGAACGCGATCCGGCCGTGCGCTCTGGGAAAAAAGAACTATCTCTTGATCGGCGACGTCGGGGCGGGACAACGTTCGGCCACGCTCTACAGTCGGCTGCGCCGAGGGATCAATTCGCGAGCCTATTTGCGGTGGCTGCCTTGAGGCGCGCAGGTTGCGGCTGGTCAAGTGGCGTTCGATGGTGAGGCGTCAAACGCTTACTCAACTACTGAAGGGCCGTCCGCGTAAATTTTGACCGCCTTCGGGACAGAATTGGAAGGATCATCGGGGAGTGTGGGGGATCAATCTCCGCGACAGCTGGTCATACGCCTTAACTAGGTATTTATACTGCGGCGAAGCCTTGTGATTGCGCGTCGGCAGTTGATTCAGAATTCCGCCACGAAGCTTCGCTCCAGCCGCAGTGAGATCCTTTTCCGCCTGGAGGAAGGCATGCGTTGGGGTGGAGCGGGTATTCGCCAGAAGAAGCACCTCATCACAAAGAGCCCCGATGAGGAGAGTGTCCGCAGCTGGGAGTACCGGTGCACTATCGATAATGACTTTGGGGAACCGGTTCTTTAGTTCATAGATGAGCGATGCGAGACCTTGGCTGCTGAGCCGTTCGTGCGCCTGGAAGGCGGAACTGCCGGCGGTCAGGACCAAAAGGCCATCGGTTTCAATGAGGGCATCTTCGATAGAGCACTTTCCGAGGAGGATATCAGAGACGCCCAGATCGTTGGCGAGACGCAAATCACGATGAACGGAGGGGCGTTGCAGGTCTAGATCGACGAGTACCACGGAGCCTTGGTTGCCACGCACCATGGAAAGGGCGAGGGCGGAGGCAACAGAGGTTTTGCCCTCCTGCGGAAGGGCGCTGGTAATGAGCAGTGCTCCGGATGTTCCGGCATGAGGGCAGCCAAGGCGGATTCGCAGGTTGCGGATCTGTTCCATGAGTGGGTTGAAACCTTTGCTAGATTCCACCATTTCGTAGGGCGTGGTCTCCGGTGACGGAAACTCGTTGATCATTCCCAGAAGAGGAATGGAGGTCACGGCTTGCCAATCAGCGATGCTTTCCAAACGCGGGCGAACCAGTGCTAACAGCAGGGCGGCGATGGCGCCAAAGAAGAGTCCAAAGATGATGGCGGCTGCAATCACCAGAGGCTTGTTGGGGAAGACTGCTTCGTCGAGCCGGGGAAGAACGGCGCCTTGGAAAAGACGGAGGTCGAGCTCGGGCGAGTTGTTTGCAATCCTTACCTCGTTCAACCGGACGCTAAGGCTCGTGTGCAGGCTGCGCATACCTTCCAACTCAGAACTCAAAAAGAGGTAGCGTCCCGCTAGCAGGTTCTCGATCTGCGAGCGTGAGATCTCTTCCGGCTTGGTGCCACCCAGGGCTTCTTGCCAGTAGGCGCTGTCGATCGGGTTGTAGCGAATTTTTTCGAACTCCTGCGAGAGTGCCTCCTCCTGTCTAGTGACCACTTCCGTGGCCTCGATCATTTTGGGATGCTTGTCTTTATAGCGTCCAGCTAGCGTTTTTACCTCGTTCCGAGAGGTTGTCAGAGCTGCTCGCAGCTCTTCCGGGCGGGTGTAGAGGGCGATTCTCCGTTGCGATTCTACCATCCGGTTATTTACTTCGCGAAAGTCCCCCTCGAGATCTTCAATTTTTTTGCCGGCAAAGGCGGCCCGGCTTGAAATCCCGTCGGTGATTACCACGTTGACGAACGTGTCGGCAGTAAGGGTGGCGACGGCGGGATCGGGGTGGAGGGCAGCGATATCAATGAGGCGGGTCTTTTTGACAGGTTCTACGGAGACCGACTGCTTCAGGAACTCGATGATTGCTGCTTCCAGGGGGAGGGCTTTGCCAGGAGGGAGACGGCGGGCTTCCTTTGCTAACTCCGGTTGAAGTGCCTTCTGAAGGTTCTTGTCCGCTGCTACCTTGGAGAGGAACTCGTGGCGAAGGAGCTTTGCGGCGGTCGTAGTGATATCCTCTTCGGTGAGCACGTTGACGGAACCATCCGTGATCACTTTCCCGAAGAGATCATCGTCCTTGGCCTCAGGAGAAAAAGGGCGGGCCTCTAGGGTGGCGATGGCCTGATACTGGGGTGTGGCCACCTTTAGGAAAACAAGTGCGGCGGCCATAGTCGCTCCGCTAATCCCGGCAACCAGGGCTCTGTGCTTCCAAATCACCCTCCACAGTGCCGAGAGGTCGATTTCTCCGTCGCGATTCGAATCGGAGGCCGAATCAGGGAGCGATTCGGAAGGGGAGAGGGGTGAGAGATTCGAACTCATAGGACTTGACTCTTTATATGAAATTTACACTCCATATTCTAATTGGTCTAGGCCAAAATAATTATTCTCATTTATTATATCAGTCGGAAGGGAGGGTTGCACTCAAGTGAAAGACACTGGGGACAGAGGGAAAAAGCCTTAAAGAGAAAAATAGTTTGAAGGTATTGATTATTAGGGCTAATTAGGTGTGTGTTCAAGAAGCTTGCTCTCGTTTTGGCTCCCGCCATCCTGGTCTCGGCCTGCAGCAATTCGTCGCCCGGTCCTCAGCGACGCGAACTCCGACCCGTCAGCGGCACATCAGCAGCCGCCTTGGGCAACTATTCGGGGGCGCAGGGCGTTTCGGGCGGTAAAATATCCAACCCGTTTCGTCTTCGAGCGCACAATCCGTCCCGAGAGGGCTTTCAATACATTGATGTCTGCGACACGTCGCGCCTGCCTCCTCCGTTTGCGATGCGTTCAGGAGATGCGATTCCGCCGGCTGATGAAAATCGTATATACACGGATCTGGTGAGTGTTCGGGATGAACTGGAGATCTCGATCAACGACGTGGATGTTAACAGTCCTTTCTATCAGACAACTTCTGAGAAAGGAGGGCGCACCGGTTTCATTGTGGGCCCCGTGGAGGTTGATCGAGAGGGGATTCTGCGGCTGCCTTATCTTCGGGATATTCGCGCTCTAGGGAAAAGTCTCAGCGATCTTTCGTTGGAGGTGACGGAGGCAGCTCGCGAGGTGTCGCCGAGTGCGGAAGCGACCGTGCGCCGCACCGGACGGCTCGAAAAGCGTGTCTTTGTTTATGGCGAAGTCAACGAAGCAGGGGGAGCGGTCATTGATCGCGAGGATTACACTCTGCTCGAGGCCCTGGCTTCTTCGGGAGGGCCCTCCGGGCCTCCGCATCTCTTCACCTACGTGTTGCATCGAGATGGTGCAGCGTATCGGACAAATGTAACATCGCTTGCCGAGGAACGGGTCCTGGCTCAGGATGCAGATGTAATCAAGGTTGAGGAGAATCCATCCCTAGCGTTTCAGGTGACCGGAGTTATCGGGAAGCCCGGGCGGTATCCGTTTCCTGGGGAACATTCTACCGTCATGGATGCTCTCTCAATGGCTGAAGGATTGGAAGCCGGGAAATCGGATGCGCGAGGGGTTTTCATATTCCGTGCGGACGGCAAGGGCGGAAACCTAGTATACGGCATTGACGTATCTAAGCCGAATGGTGTGTTTTTGGCGCAAAGCTTCGAGTTGATGCCAAACGATGTGGTATACATCAGCGAGGCTCCGACGGCTCAGTGGCAGCGTGCCACGGAGAACGTCATTCCCGTACTGGGAGTAGCCGCAGCGTTTGCTACCGCCGCGGCCGTTACGAACAATTGACCAGTCTTCGGAGAGGTGGGCGGTGATGGTTATTCGCCTACCACCAAGGTATCGCCATCGCGGAGGGTCATACGGGACTGTTTGCCGGTCCGGATCAGACGGATGTCTGCCTGAAGGTCAGGGGCTCCCTCGCGCTTCAAAATCAGAGTGCGTCCTTCCGGATGTGTCAATCCGCCAGCGCGTTCGATGGCGCGAAGGGCGTCGATCCACTCTCCCTTGGGGAAGCTAACGGTGCCGGGTTGACTCACGAGCCCTTTGACCCAAATCGTTTGATATTCCCCATAGCTGACGATGTTCAAGGTGACGCCCGGGTTGACCAAGTAGTCCTTGGCGAACGCGTTGGTGATTTCTGCATTTGCTTGCTGGACGCTCTTTCCGGCTAATTGGAGGCGGCCCAGAAGGGCGACCGTCACGCTGCCTTCTTGGTCCACTCGCTGTTCAGAGAACGAGAGATCTGGTTCGTCGAAAACGACTAGAGACAGCACATCGCCGGGCTTGATCACGTCGCGAAGGTTGGTCTCTGCGGTCGCCACAGCGGCGGTCGTCAAGGTGGCGGTGGCCAGGAGGGTAAGGAGCTTGATCATGTAGAGATGGGTTGCGGTCTGGTTCTAGTAAATCCTGGAAGCAATGGTTGTTTAACTTCTGAATCAAATATGAGCGACCTCTCGGAAATGACAATCGAAAATATTAAAAACTATAATTGCCATTCAATTTTGCCCGTTGCTGCTTCGTTTCCTGATTCGGGAATTGCTTGCACAGAGCCTCGTTTGGCGTTTGGTCCACAGGTCTGCGATTCTGGCGATTTGATCCTTTGCGCGCATGACTTCTCCCCTCCAGGGTATCGCGGCGATCGGGTTCGATCTCGATAACACCCTGTATGCTCGCGACGCCGCAATGAAGGCATGGCTCACGAGGTTGTTCCCGGAAGGAGGCGCATTGCTGAGAGAAGCACTCGAAACGGACAACAGCGGATTCGTTCCTCGTCATGAGTTCTACGCTTGGCTCGCCGAGCGGGTGGATTGGGCCAAGGACTGGCGGGACGTGGAAGCGCGGTATCAGCGAGAAGCTCTGACGCTCATTGCGGAAGATCTCGCCATCCAAAGTGCAGTCGAGAGTTTGGCGGCGCGCTATCCGGTCGCAGTTCTCACAAATGGAGGCGGTTTTCAGCGTCGCAAACTAGAATGTCTGCGTCTGAGCGCTTGCTTTGCGCCAGAGCGGGTAATCGTCACCGGAGAGATTGGCCATGACAAGCCGGATGCGCGGGCCTTTGCTCGGCTCGCGGGAGTTTTCAGCGTTGCGCCGGAGCAGATTCTGTTCGTGGGCGACAATCCGGTGAACGACATTGAGGGTGCCGCCGCCGTGGGCATGCGGACCTGTTGGGTCCGGCTCTCGGCCCACCATGAATGCAGCGTCCCGGCGGACCTCGTCGTCCGGTCGGTCGCGGAGCTCCCCGCGCTGTTAAACCGCGGTTTAGGCGGCTATCCTGGCTAGCGGTTCAGGATTTCCGGAGCCATCTCGAAAAACACGGAGGCTCCGCCGGTCGCGGTGCCAGCGCGGACCTGGAGACCTGAAAGTGGCGTGTAGATGTGGTGCGGGGGCTGGTCTCCGGCCCGCGCGGGCACGTAAGCATGGGTGGCCCCGAGCTTTTCCGTGACGCGGAACAATGAGTCGCGCATTGCAGGAATGTACATGCCGCCGCCGGTAAGTACCACTTCGTCGATCCGGTTGTATTGGTATCGCTTGAGGAAATGGCGCAAAATGGCCCCGGCTTCTTCCGCGAATTGATCCACCTCGTGGTGAATGCGCTCGCCCTCGCGTCCTTCCCCAATCGCCTGCGATCCGCCTCGTGGAAGATACGGGCGGCGCCAATGGAAGAGATTATCTTGAAGAAGGTGCAACTCCCCGGGATCGGAACCCCGGATGATGGCGTCAAACGCACTCCGGTTCGCTGGCTCTAGCACGGCACGGATGCGCTGGGTGAGGTCGGAGATGCCGAGCGGCTCGGAACAGAGGGCAAATCGCTCTTTGCCGTAATACGTATCCATTAAGCTCCGGGAAGGATCGCTGGTGCTGAAGCCAATCACGGCCATATCCAGGGTGTATGCGCCCAAATCCGCCGCCAGCGTCCAAAACGTGAGTGGACCGGAGCGGTGCAGGGCGCGGGCGCGCATCGCTTCCACCATCCGGGTGCCTTCAAAAAGCGCGGCGTGGTCGAGCTCGCCTTGCGCGGTTCCGTTTCTCCCGCTCGTGAAAATCCCAATCGCGTTCGCGAGCGGTTCAGGGAGCGTCGGCTGGGAGTAAGCAGTCCGGAATCCGGCTTCTCCCATGATCGCCAGCAAACGGGATTCGGGCTCGCTGTCGATCGCGAAGGCAGGGATGGCGATGCGGGTGATGCAGTCCCGGACGGCTGGGAGGCTGCGTTCCGCGAGCCGATCGTCGAGAAACAGGCGCAGCCATTCGAAGAAGCCGCGGGCGACCCGATCCAATTCGTCCGGAGAGATGGCTGAACTGCGGACCTGGGCGGAGTGAGTCACCCAGGTGGCGGCGCCGATCACGACGCCTTCGTTGTTCCGTTCCGCTGGCTGGAAGAAGTCGTGCTTCCAATCGTGGAAGAAGTGGCAGCCCGGACGATTGAAAGGGACGTCCATGGCATCGGCACCGAAGTACCACTGGGCGATGCCGCCGGTTCCGACCTTTACGGCCATGGTGGGGATGCAGACGTTGAGGCCGCGGTCAAACTGAAGATCCGGGTGCGACACGGCGGTGGTCTGGCTTGGCGCCGCAGGGCGCACTGCCACCTTGGTGAAGGCATTTCCGAAATCGATCGAGAGGCAGGGGTCGTAAGTCATCAAGAAATGGGATCAGGCGGGAATCACCCGGGACTTGGAAAGGAGATGGTCACCCGGGCAGTTGCGCAAAAGCCAGCCGCTTTCCACCACTTTGACCCGGTCACCGGGCAGGAGTGGTTTGGGGCAAAGGTGGCGGCGGCCGAGGAAGCTGGTGGTCGCGCCTTCGGTCTCGCTGCGGACCACGCCGAGATTGAAGAGGAGGCGGGCGAGTTCTTCTTTGGTGCCGGGGTGGTCCGACTGGTGATACGCCGAGGCCAGTTGGCCGCAGATTTGAATCAGCGCTTCGTGGCTGGGCGCTTGAGGTTGCGGCGCCGGGCTTGGCTTCGGCGTTGGCGTCACGTCGGTCTTCGTGGGCCAAACGCGGATCTCGCGACGTCCTGGGGCCGGCGGTTCGATGGCGAGCTGCCCCGCTTTCCAGAGCGCGTGAATGCGGCTCTGCACTTCAGTGGCGGAAGGGGCGGCTCCTCCCAAAGACTTCGAGAGCCGGGTGCGGAGGGTTCCGGGCGTCAACTCGCCACGCGAGCCTGCCTGTTCGAGCACGGCGAGCAAAGGTTGATCGAGCGGATGCAAATCCATGGGCGAGCTTGCACCCTAACACAGCCACCGCCGGGCGCCAGCGGCAATTGTGCGAGGCGGGAAATTCGAGACGCCCTCAAGGGAGAGGGCGGGGAGGATCCGGGGGAAGCGGCGCCCGGAGGAGGAGCGGAAGGAGTGGGATTCGAACCCACGTTGCGGTTCCCCGCAAACTCGATTTCGAGTCGAGCGCCTTCAACCAAGCTCAGCCATCCTTCCTTTCTCCAGAACCCGCCAGCAGGGGCGGGAGGATGGGAACATGGGCCCGTCTGGGCGTCTTGGCAACCCCCGACAAAAAAAACTGATGCGATCCGGACTTGCGCAATGGCCGTACTCGGGTTGGGTCTAAAACGGTCCTAACACTTCCAACTTTGATTTAGTCATGTTGAATATTTGGGAAATAAATCATTTTTGCTCCTCAAGTCAACAGCAAGTCGGCGCGCCGGTTCGCAGCTTTGATTCTCAATGGCTTTTCTGGGGCTTGGTGCCCCGTAACGCCACACAAACAGAGAATTTCAGCTTGCTTGGATACTATATGTTGGGCTACTTCTCGCACCGGGCCACCACATATGGTGTTGGGCGGAGAAGAAATCTAAGGGGAAGTACTAGGGATCAGACAAGTCTGTTCGCATTGAAAAACGCCCTCGAATTCGAATGAGAAACGCGTCCGAATTGGTGGGAAAGTCGAATCACTCAAGTCAACTTCTAAGTTTAGTTAATTAACATTTTCGCTGTTTACCCATGGAAAAAACCTTCGAGATCGGGGGCCGCTCATTTGTGCTGGACCAAAAAAAAGCTGAGGAGGCGTTTGCCGGAAAGCGCGTGATCAATGGCCGTCCCTCAATGGCCTTCAACCTTCTTCCGCTGCGGTATCAGTGGGCCTATGATCTCTACCGGACCATGAAGGCGAACCATTGGGAGCCCGAAGACATCCCGATGGGCAAGGACCTCGAGCAGTGGCGTTCTACGACCGAGGTTTCAGACAACGAGCGTTGGATTATCCGCATGGGGATCGGGTATTTCTCGGCCGCCGAAGGCATCGTGGGGGACAACATCCAACACGTTGTCCGGGAATTGGTCACGGCTCCCGAACTGAAGCTGGTCCTGGGCCGTCACGCCCATGAGGAAAACATTCACGCGGACAGCCTCCTCTACATGATCTCGAGCCTGGGGATCAACCCCCACGAGTGCGAGGCGATGTTTGAGCAGATCGATACCGTCCGCCGCAAAAACGAGTTCGTGACCCGGATCTCTCACAGCCTGCGCCGAGATCTCGACATGACCAAGCTGGAGAACAAGCAGCTTTTGGCCAAGAACATCTTCGTCTTCGGCCAGTGCATGGAAGGGACCCAATTCTACGGGCTTTTTGGAATGATTTTGAGCCTTTACAGGAACAACAAGTTCCCGGGCATTGGGCAAATGTTCCGCTACACGCTGCGGGACGAGTCGAATCACATCGAGGTCTTCCGTAATCTTCTCATGGATCTCGTCGAGGAGAATCCGGCGGTTTGGACTCCAGCGTTCAAGGACGAGTTGACCGCTCTCATGGTGGAGGCGGTCGAGCTGGAAAAGGAGTTCATTCAAGACTGCCTCCCGGTTAACTCCATCGGTCTGAGCGCTGCGGATTTCATCCAATACATCGATTACATCGCTGACCGCCGCCTGACTGGTGTCGGCCTGGCGCCGCTGAACCCGGGGATCTCCAATCCGTTCCCTTGGTTGGCGGAGATGATGGACATCAAGAAGGAGCAGAACTTCTTCGAAGGCCGGGTCACGGAGTATCAAAAGGCCTCCTCACTCGAGGTCGTGGACGACTCCGAGCTCTGATCCAGCCAACGTGCAATCTCCCCCCACGGGAAGTTGCGCTTCGTTTCTGATAATAACCACACGCACTCAAGTAATCACACACAATGACTGGTAGGAATCTCTACGAAGAAGACCTGGCGTTGAAGCACTTCGCCGCTCAGCCGGCCGATCACAAGCCTCGCTTTGATTGGCGCCGCGTGGCCAAGGCCGCTGTCGATGCCTCCTCTGGACTCCCCATCCGCATCAAGGGGCAGCAGGGAGTGCGCGACTTGGGTCAGGGCGATATCGCCGATACCGTGGGTTCCGCAGTCACCGATTTGTATCTCTCACAAAACCGGGATGACATTTTTTCCGAGTCCAACCGTAGTTTGGTGGCCCGGGTGACCGGGGCGGTGGTCGGGCATCTTCTCGAGCGCAAGGCGCCGGGTCCTGATGGGAGCATTGTGCTCACGGAAGAAGAATTGATCCATACGATTGAATCCGCTTTGGAAAAGCATCACGCTTACGATGTGGCACGGAGCTTCATCATTCAGCAGAACCTCCGCCTTGGAACCACGAAAGCCCAAGTCAATCCGCATGGGGGACGCGTGCCGCAGATCGCGACCCGGGTGATCCGCCGCAATGGGGACATCGTCGCGTGGAATCAGGAGAAGATTGAGCACGCGGTGCGCAAGGCGTTCCTGGCGGTGCCCAGTGATTCGTCAGCGGCCCGTGACATCGCCGAGGCGGTCACGCGGAAAATCGGGGATCTGCGTCCGGAGTTCATTGAAATCGAAGATGTCCAGGACCGGGTTCAAGAAGAACTGATGCGCCAGGGCCACTACAAGGCGGCTGAAAGCTACATTCTGTTCCGGCGGCACCGGCGCGAACTCCGGACTCACGAGGAAGAGCCGGAGCAGCCCAGCTTGTTCGAGGACTCCGCTCAGGAAGAGCTCGTTCTCGTCAAGCGTTCCGACGGAGCGACTTACCTCTGGGATGGAACGGACCTTCGCCGCCGGATCGCGTTTGCTCGACGGGGCCTGTCCCTGAATCTGCGCAACGACGAGATCGAGTTTGAGTTGCGCCGCTCGGTGTTCCCCGAGATGAGCCAGGAGGACCTCGACAAGACGATCATCCTCAACGCCAAGAGCCTGATCGAAAAAGACGCGGATTTCTCGCGCTTTGCCGGACGGATTCTCTGCACCTTCATCTACGAGGAAGTGCTCGGATGGAACATCGTCACCGACGGACCGGACGAAATCGCCCGCTTCCATCGGGAAGCGTTCCGCCGCAACTTGGAGCGTGCCATTGCGATCGAGCGCCTCAATCCCGCTCTGGCAAGAATGGATGTGGACGCCTTGGCGGAACAACTCGATCCGGCGGCGGATTTGGAGTTCGATTACCTGGGCATTCAGTCCCTCTATGATCGTTACCTTCTGGTCGACAAAACGGTAACGCCGCATTGCCGTTTGGAGACGCCGCAGTTTTTCTGGATGCGCGTAGCCATGGGCATCTTCTGCCACGAACAGAACAGCAGCCAGCGCGTGCTGGAGCTTTACGGCCTCTACAAGAGCCGCCGCTTCTGTTCGTCAACGCCGACGCTCTTCAATGCGGGCACCATTCATTCCCAGCTCTCCTCTTGCTACCTCTACAAGGTGGACGACAGCTTGGAGTCGATCATGCTGCGCGGGGTAGCCGAGAACGCCAGCTTGTCAAAGTGGGCCGGCGGTCTTGGCGGGAGCTGGACGTCCGTGCGGGGCACTGGCAGCTACATCAAAGGCACCAACGGCGAGAGCCAAGGGGTGATTCCCTTCCTCAAGCTGCACAACGACCAGCTCGTGGCGGTGAACCAGGGTGGCAAGCGCAAGGGCTCCGGCTGCGCCTACCTGGAGACTTGGCACAACGACATCCTCGACTTCCTCGAGCTTCGCCGCAACGTTGGTGACGATCGCCGCCGGACGCACGACATGAACACCGCGAACTGGGTTCCCGACCTGTTCATGAAGCGGATGGAAGATCGCGCGAATTGGACGCTCTTCCGCGCCAATGAAGTGCCGGATCTGCACGAAACCTACGGTAAGGAATTCGAGTCCCGTTATCTTCAGTATGAGGCCATGGCCCGCCGTGGCGAGATCTTCGGACACTCGATGCCGGCGATCGATCTTTGGAAGTCGATGCTCCGCAACCTCTTCGAGACCGGGCATCCCTGGATCACTTTCAAGGACCCATGCAACGTCCGCAGTCCGCAGGATCATGTGGGCGTCATCCACAGCTCTAATCTCTGCACCGAGATCACCCTGAACACCGGCGCGGACGAAACGGCGGTCTGCAACCTCGGCTCGGTCGTCTTGGATCAACACGTCGATGAGCACGGCAAGCTCGACCTTGCGATGCTGCGGGAAACGATCCGGATCGCGGTGCGCGCCCTGGACAACGTCATCGATATCAACTTCTACCCCACCAAGGCAGCGGAAACCGCGAACATGCGGCACCGTCCAATCGGTTTGGGCGTGATGGGACTGCAAAACGTCCTCTATCTCCGGGACGTGTCTTTTGCTTCCCAGGCGGCCGTCGATTTCAACGACGAGATGATGGAGGCGATCGCATTCTTTGCGTATGAGGCCTCCAGCGATTTGGCCGCCGAAAAGGGCACCTATTCGTCCTACAAAGGCTCCAAATGGGAACGCGGGCTGCTGCCTCAAGACACCTTGGATTTGTTGGAAGAGGAGCGCGGATTGCCGATCGACGTGCCCCGTGGCGGGCGGATGGACTGGGCTCCGTTGCGCGAGAAGATTGCTCGTCAGGGGATGCGCAATTCCAACGTTATCGCCATCGCGCCCACGGCGACGATCTCCAACATCATGGGGAGCACACCGTGCATCGAGCCGCTCTACAAGAACCTCTTCAGCAAGTCCAACCTGGGCGGCGAGTTCACCGTGCTCAACCCGTTCCTCGTCCGCGATCTCCAGAAGCTCGGCCTCTGGAATCAAGCGATGACCGACCGCCTGAAGTACCACGACGGCGAGTTGAGCGAAATCGTCGGCATCCCGGCGAACATCAAGGAGAAGTATGCCACGGCATTCGCCATCCCGTATGAGTTCGTGATCGACGCTGCGGCTCGACGCCAGAAGTGGATCGATCAGTCCCAGTCAGTGAACCTATTCCTGGCGCGTCCAGACATGAAGCTGCTTTCGCACATGTATCGAGCGGCTTGGCGCAAGGGCTTGAAGACGACCTACTACCTCCGTACGCTGGGCGCTTCTGGGATCGACAAGATCAGCGTGGACACCTCCAAAAAACTCCGAGGTGTCGTGGCTGGGGAGGGGAATGCGGCTGAAGAGGCACCGGCCCGTGATGCGGAAAGCAGCGATTCGGAAGCCGCCAAGGTTTGCCGGATTGACGCCGCAGCCTCTGGGGAAGAGTGCGTCAGCTGCACTTGATCCGGACATTCCCCGGTAGCCTGATTTTTAGAGGGAGGATGGAGCGATTCCATCCTCCTTTTTTTGTGGTGCGCTCCTTCCGGCGATGCGCAGGCTGAGTCGGCGACGGCGAGACGGTGCTGGCCTTAGCCGACGGTGACCGCTTCAGGAGCGATGCCCCTGAGCGCGAACACTTTGAGGATGGTTTGCTCGATGAGATTGTTCGGGCAGGAGGCACCAGCGGTGATGCCGACCGTGACTGGGCCGTCTCCAAGCAGGATGGACGAGTAGCTTGTTACTTCCTTCTTGCTCGCCAAGTCGAAGTGGATGATCTCCTCAAGCGAGCGGAGGCAATCGGCGTCCCGGATGAAAAAGCTTGGAAGATGCTTGCCACCAATCTTCACGAGTTGGCTGGTGTTCGAAGAGTTGTATCCGCCGACGACCAGCAAGAGGTCCATTGGATCCTTGAGCATTTCGAAGAGGGCATCTTGGCGTTCCTGGGTGGCGCCGCAGATCGTTTCGAACAGCCGGAAGTTTTCCGTGGAGCCATGGTCGCGGCGTTGCACGGCGGCTCCAAGGCGGCGCTGCATCTCCTCGGTTTCGGACTTCAGCATCGTGGTCTGGTTCGCCACGCCGATGCGCCCCAAATCCCGGTCTGGATCGAATCCTTCGGAATAGGCATGAGCGAACTTGCGGAGGAACTCCTCCCGATCGCCGCCGTGCTCGATGTAGCGGCAGACGTAGTCCGTCTCGTGCAAATCGAGCACGACCAAATAGTGTCCGCGGCCGTCGGCGCCCATGGAGCGGGAGGCGGTTGCCTTGGTTTCCTCGTGGTAAGCCTTGCCGTGAATGATGGAGGTCACTCCTTCATCGGCATACTTGCGGACGCGTTTCCAAACGGTCATCACGTCGCCGCAGGTGGTGTCGATGACCTGGCAGCCCCGTTCTTGGAGCTTGGCCATCATTTCCGTTGTCGTGCCGAAGGCGGGGACGATCACCACATCGTCCGGAGTCAGGTCGCTGATCTCCTTGTCTGGGGTGGGGCCATCTACGTTTTTGATGCCCATCTCCTGAAGCTGGCGGTTCACCTCCGGGTTGTGGATGATTTCACCGATTAGGTAAATTTCACGATCCTCGAACACGCGGCGGGCGGCGTAGGCGAGATCAATAGCCCGTTCGACCCCATAACAGAATCCGAAAGCCTGAGCGAGCCGGACCGTCGTGTTGCCGATGGTGAGCTTCCCCTGCTGCACTTTGACCTTGTCCACCACCGTGCTGCGGTAGTGATTCTCCACCTCGGCTTGCACCACCTCCATCACCTCGGGTCGGCGAAGGTTCACGCGTGCGGGCCGGGCGGGGGAAGAAGACGAACTCATGCGGCAAATGGGGGCTGGCCGGATGCCCGGCGGATGGTCAAGGGAGCAGTGGCGCCGGAGCCTCTTCAAAGAAGGCGCGCGGCAACTGCGCGAAATACTGGTCGCTGATCAAGAATGAGGCCGGAGGGTCGGGATCGGCGTAATCCGTGGGGCGGGGCACGTTGCGTCCGGCAGTTTGGTCCTCAGGCTGGTGATCGGCAATGTAGACCGGGGTTCCTTCGCGGGCCAGCTCGAAGAACTTGGGAGCGACGTTCTTGTGGATCCGCAGGCAGCCGTGCGAGCGAGGCATGGGCCAGACGCAGCCTGCGTGGAATCCGTAGCCGGGGGAGAATTCCACCCAATATGGCATGGGATACCCGACGTAGCGGGAGCCGGAAGGAGTCTGAGCGCGAGTCCCAGGGCGGATCGCATCCGAGCTGGCGTGGAAACCATAGGTGTTGGAGCGCTTATCCGCGATCTTCTGGAATACCTTGAAATGACCTTTGGGCGTCGGGTTCTCCGGCGTGCCGATCGTAGTCGCGGTAGCGAGGAGAAGGCGATTGCCTTCCACCACGTACACCATGCTGTTCGAGAGGCTCACTTTGATCTGGACCGCCGATGGATTGGCCGGCCGGTAGGCTTTGCAGTCGTAGGGTTTGCTCGGGACGGACGAGCAACTGACAAGGCCGAGCGTGAGCGCGGCGGCCAGAAAAAGAGCCAAACGGCGAGCGAGGGAGAGCATCATGGCGGGGCCCACCTTCCTTCGGGAGATTCTCTCTGTCAAACCGCTGGAGCGGGGCATTGATGATGAATGCTAGAGAAAAAGTATCAGAAATCCGATTTTCTTGATTGACCAACAATTAAGACGTGTTAATACTACAAGTGTAGCTGCCTCGCGCAGCTAGCTAGTTGTTTGTGTTTCATGTTTCTAGGTTTCAGCCAGGCCCGATACGTCGGGCCTGGTTTTTTCTTGTCCCAGGCAAATATTCTGCTGTGGTCAGCCCGCGAGCATGAATTCCCGGGCCGTTCATCTTCTGCTCATCGATGGCGATGCTTTCGCCGAAGACTTTGCTGACCGGCTTCGCGCACCAGGTCTTGCCGTGGAGTGGTGCCGCGCCGTTGCGCAGGGCCGTTCCATGGCTCTGAGCGGGAGTTTTGACGTGGTGGTGTGCGACGCCCCGGATTCCGCGTCGGCCGGATTCGTGTTGCTTCGCGAATTGAAGGATGCTCAACAGCGCATCCCAGTGATTTGCCTCAGCGAGTGCGCCGACAGCAATTTCGCGATCGAAACCATCAAGGCGGGCGCTTACGACTTCTTTCTTAAGCCGGCGGATCCGGCGGAAGTGGCGGCGGCGGCGGGCAAGGCATGTGAGGACGCGAGGCGGACCTCCAAGCCGGTGGAGATCGGCGAAGTCTACCCGGAGCAAGACACCATCGTGGGCCGGAGCCGGGAGATGCGGGAAATCTACAAACAGCTCGGGCGGATCAGCGCCCAGCCCGTAACCGTTCTCATCCGCGGGGAAACCGGGACCGGCAAAGAGTTGATCGCCCGTGCCATTTTTCAGCATGGGCATCGGGCGCACAAGCCGTTCGTGGCGGTGAACTGCGCCGCGATTCCGGAGGCCCTGTTGGAGAGCGAGCTGTTCGGCCACGAGAAGGGGGCGTTCACCGGGGCCGATCGGGTCCGGATCGGCCGGTTTGAGCAAGCCCACGGCGGTACTCTATTTCTTGACGAGATCGGCGATTTGAATGCCTCTCTTCAGGTCAAATTGCTTCGCGTTTTGCAGGAAAAGATCATCCACCGCGTCGGTGGCGATCGCGAGATCCCGGTCGATGTCCGCGTTATCGCCGCCACGCACCGCAATTTGGAGCAAATGGTCCGGGCCGGGGAGTTCCGGGAGGATTTGTTTTATCGGCTCAACGTAGCGTCGATTCTCATTCCGCCGCTCCGGGATCGTCGTGACGACATTCCGCTCTTGGTGGATTACTTCCTGCATCGCTATGGGATCGAGTACAAGTTTGAAGGGCCATCGATCGCTCCGGCGGCGGTGGAATTCCTGGAGCGGCAGGATTGGCCAGGGAACATCCGGCAGTTGCAAAACGTGATCCGGCGGGCGCTCCTTCTCTCCAGGGGCTATACGATCGGCTGGCAAGATTGCCGCGCGATTTTGGAGGAAAGCGATCTCGGTTCCGTCGAGTCCCCGAGCCTGCGCGAGTGGGTCCGCGCCACGCTAACGCGGGTCATCGAAGGGGAGTTGGAGGCAGCGTTGCCGGAGTTGGAGAGCGGTTTTGAACGGGAGGTCTACAGCCAAGCGATCTCCCGCTCCGGCGGCAACCAAGCGAAGGCCGCGCGTTGGCTAGGGGTTTCCCGGCTGACCCTCCGGGAAAAGCTACGGGCCTACGGGATCCACCCGGCCGAGTGAGTCGAGAGATCAATCGTCGTCATCCTCGGCCAGGAGCCGTTTGCCCAAGGCTTCCAACGCGTATCCAACTGCGATGCCGCCGGCAAGGGCCGCCGGGAGGCTCCATCCCGCCGCTTGCCAGAAGAGGAGAACGGGGAGGAACGAGAAAAAGATGCGCTTGAGGAGCTCCACGATGCGGTGAGCCACCGCAAAGGCACGGGAATCGCCCTCTGCGTCGCGAGAGGAGTCGTGATCATCCGGCGTGGCTGCTTCTTCGGACATTGGGATCAATTCGTGAGCTTGACTTCGAGGGTTCCAGCAGGCCCGACGCCGATTCCCGCAGGCGGCGGAGCACGTGATACACGCTTCGGGCGCGGGATCTCATCAATTGCTCCCCCACAATGGCCGGGATAAAGTCGTCTGGCAAGTTGGCCACGGCTTGCAGCGGGCATCCTTCAAGCCCTCGGCAGAGAATCGCCACCAGCGCCCGGGTCAAGGTCTGCACTTCGGGCCCCAGGCCGGCTCGCAACCGGATGCCGCCAGTTGGCGTCACGGCCATGCAGAGAATGACGGTATCGACGCAACCCGGATGCTCCCGATCATCCACCGCGACGTAGGTCTCTTCTTCGCACGGGGCATGGCGTGGGGCTTCCGCCGCGTAGGACAACAGCGCGTCCCGGCGTTGCACCTCGGTGAGGCCGTCGAAGAAAGTGACGATTTCCGCCAGGGTCGGCGGGAGACTGGCCATGGCCGAGCTTCGGCGGGAGCCGCAGGGCCGTCCAGGGAAAAGAGGCTTACCAAATCCAGTTCGGGCCAGGCCAACCGGGGTGGGGAACCACGCCTCCGACGACCATGAAATCCACGGCGGCGAAGGGGCGGAACGGATCCTCAAACGGCCACGCCGCTTGGTGATGATACCATGGATGCAGTGGCCGGTGGCAAGGGAGCGCGGGAAACGGGGCCGGCTCCGGTTGGTAGAGCGTCCAATGCGTGGTGATGCGCACCGGGATCAGCGTCAGCGCGGCTTGCTGGGGAGCGGCCGGGGCGGCGGCGGGGGCTTTGGGCTCCTGCTTGGGTTGGGGCATCGGGTAGCCCAACAATTTGCGAGTCTTCTCCTTGATTTGGCCGTAGGGAAGGTTGGCCATTCCGTCGCGGTGCCGGAAGATCGGCCCCTCGGGGGCGAATTTGAGGATCTCCACGTCCACGTAATTGTGACCGGATTCGGTCATGAGGAGAGGGATCGATCGGGGCGGCGCTTCGGCGGGGGACTGGGCGGCGACGCCGAGACACAAGCAGCTGAACGCGAGGAGGCGGGAGAGGCGAATGTCACGCATGAGACTCAAGCATGGCAAATTTTATCAATATGGAAAGTGGAATTTTTCCTCTTGCTGCTGACGGAGCGTTTTTCTTTTTGCGTGACTCCTGGTAGTCTTTCGCTCCGCACCCTGCTAGACTCGGGCATCATGGCTCAGGCAATCGTTGATCCAGAGGAACTGCGGCGGTTCGCGGAAGAATTGCACCGCTTCAACTCCGAGCTGCAGAACCGCCTCGGCTCGCTGCAAGCCCGGTTTGCGGGGCTGGGGGAAAGTTGGCAAGACCAGGAGCAGGCGAAATTCTCCGAGGAGTTCGCCGAAGCCACCAAAATACTGAGGCGCTTCCTGGAGACATCGGACCGGCACGCCCCGTATCTGATGCGCAAAGCTCAGAAGATCGAGGAGTACCTGAACCAGCGTTGAGCCAACGCGAGCATGGCGGATCGGGCGCACATCACCTCTAGCGAAGCTCTGGATCGATTTCGCATCGCTCTGATCAAGTATCAGGAGCGGGCGGCGGCGGCTTTGCATGAAATGGGCGATGAAGTGCGCCGCACGCGGCACTGGGTGCAGCAGGACCGGTTGCCTCACTGGAACCACGAGCTGCGCAGGCGCACCCGGCTTCTGGAAGACGCGCAGCAACGTCTCTTCAGCGCGGAGATCTCGTCGTTCCGCGACACCGCCGGGGACGAGAAACGGCAAGTCCTCCGCTGCCGGGAGGCAATGCGGGAGGCGGAGGAGAAACTGCGGCTCGCCAAGAAGTGGGATCAGAATTTCGACGCCGCCGTTGGCCCGCTCGCCAAGCATGTGGACAATCTCCGGCTTTTGGTCGATGACGAGTTGCCGCGCGCCATCCTTGCGCTCAGTCAGATGATCCAGGCTTTGGAAGACTACGCCGAAGTCCGGCCGCCTGGAGACATTGCCCCGCCGCCCTCATGAACATCAATACTTCCGCCGCCGGACTGGCCGGTATGACCAAGGAGCTGATGCGAGCCTGGGACGAGACAAGTGCGTCCTGGCGCGATGCCAAAGCGCAGGAATTCGCGCAAACCTATCTCTTGCCCATCTCGGATGCGGTGCAATCTCTGGCCGTCGTGGCGGACAAGCTCGACCGGGCCATCAGCCAAGTTCGCGAAGACTGTGAATAACGAACTGCCTTCCGCCGGCGAGGTCCTCGCCCAATTGCGTTCCATCGGGGAACTGGTCCGCGTCACCGCCAAGCGGGAGGAGACCATCAACCAGGGGCGCCGTCTCAATCAATCCCGGCGCCGCGGGGATGCCGAAGAGGCGCTGGTGGAATCCAAACGGCAGATGGAGGCCGATTTGGCGGCGGCGGAAACGGCTCGCGGCGTGGCGGCGGATGCGCTCGCCGAACGTCACCGGCGGCGGCGGACCTGGCTGGACCGGGCGCATCGGACCGCCCGCACCGCCATTGATGAGAAGATCCGCTCGCTGGAGGGGCAGGCGCAGTATGACCGGCAGAAAACGTTGATTTTGGTCGATCGGCAGCGAGACGATGAATCCGCGCAAGCGAGGACCTTTTACGACGAGCTGCGGGTGATTTTGGGGGAATCCCAGCGCCGTCAATCAGACGTGGAAAAGCGGGCGCGACGTGCGGTGAGTGGGTTCGGGCAGTTTGCGCGCCGGCTGCACCACACCTTGAGCCTGACGGCGGATCCGGCGGGCGGCCGGGACGTCGATGGTTTGCTGGAGAGCACCAAGAAGGAGCTCGACCGGGCCGAGGATGCGTTGGAGGAGCTGGAGGAACTGCCTTTGGCGGCTTTGTTCCGTTTCGTGCCGTTCTCGGTTGGGTTGATCCTCATTCTCGGGGCGCATGCAGCGGCCTACTTTCTGCTCCCGCCGGAACTGGGGGGGCAACAGGTGGCTGCCACCGGAATGTCTGCCGCCGGATTCGTGGTACTGTCGATCTTGCTGCACTTCGCCGGAGGTTGGCAGGCCCGGCCGTTGGTGACCAAGATCCGCACTGGCTTGGCCGAGGCGCGTGCCGATGTCACGGCGGCCGCCCGCGAGATTGAACGCGAGGAGGAGGCGGAGTTCGGACGCATCGAAGCCCGGCACCGTCGGGGCATGGCCGAGTTGCAGGGAAATTTTAAGCGGCTCATGGATCAGGCGGAGCAACTCCGATCCACGGCGCCAGTGGAGTTGGCCACCCGTTTGCGCCGCGCTCAGGAACGGCACGACCGTCTCGGGATCGCCAAGGCCGCCCGGCTCGTCCGGTCTCACCAAGCCAACTTGGCGAAGGTGCGAGAGGAGGCCGCGGCCCGCGAGAAGGCGATCACGGCCTCGCTCAACGACCTGATGGGGAATCTGGAAGTGCGTTACGAGCAGGATTGGGAGGCATTGATCCAGGGGTGGAACGCGAACTTGCCCGCCAAATTTCTGGGATTGGAGCACGCCGCCGCCCTTTGCGCGGAACGGTCCGCTTCGTGGGACGGAGACGCCCTGCGCGACTGGCAGCCGCCCGCTTTTGGGAGCGCCTCGGTTCCGCTTGGTGCGGTTGAAGGGGAGGTGGCGGCGATGGCTGGCGTGCTGCCACAATCTCAGCGCCTTGCCTTGCCCCGGCAGACGTTCGCGGTACCGGTTTGCCTCCGCATTCCGGACCAAGCCTCGCTGGTGATCGAGACCAAAAGCACCGGCCGCCCTGCCGCGTTGGGCATTTTGAATTTGGCGATCTACCGGCTCCTCGCGAGCCAGCCGCCCGGCCGGGTTAATTTCACGCTGATCGATCCCGTGGGCTTGGGCGAATCGTTTTCCAGCCTGATGCGTCTGGCCGATTCCGAAGAGAGCCTGATCAACAGCAAGATTTGGACGCAACCGGAGCAGATCGAGCGGCGCCTCGCGGAGCTGAATGAGCACATGGAGAAGGTCATCCAGATGTACCTCCGCAGCGAGTTCCCCACGATCGCCGAATACAATGCCCAGGCGGGAAACATTGCGGAAAAGTATCGTTTCCTCGCCGTGGCGGATTTTCCTCATGGTTTTTCCACCTCCGCCGTCCAGCGGCTCCTCTCCATCGCGACGGCGGGGCCTCGTTGTGGGGTTTACGTTTTGCTGCATTGGGATCGTCGCGAACCCACTCCGGCGGGGCTCAAGGAGGACGATCTCCGGCAACACGCCATCTCCCTGGCCGGCTCGGGCGACGGGTTCGTGATGCTAGGGCAACCCGAGGGCTCGACCTTGCGGCTCGATACTCCCCCGACGGCGGAGCTGGCCAGCGCGTTCCTCGATCGTGTGGGCAAGGCCAGTATCGACAGCAATCGCGTCGAGGTGCCGTTTGCCCACATCGCTCCTCCCGAACCATCGATCTGGAGCCAAGAGACGATCAACGAGCTGCGGGTGCCGATCGGCCGGACCGGAGCGAGCAAGCTCCAGCACCTTGCCTTGGGCAAAGGCACGCGGCAGCATGTCCTCATCGCGGGGAAAACCGGTTCCGGGAAGTCGACCCTGTTCCACGTCATCATCACGAACTTGGCACTCTGGGCGGACCCGAGTCAGGTCGAGTTCTACCTCATTGACTTCAAAAAAGGCGTCGAGTTCAAGTGCTACGCCCAGGGGCGGCTGCCGCATGCGCGGGTGGTGGCGATCGAGAGCGACCGCGAGTTTGGCCTGAGCGTGTTGCAGCGGCTTGATGAAGAGTTGCGCCGCCGCGGGGATTTGTTCCGCGAGAAGGGCGCCCAGGACCTCGCGGGATATTCGCGGGCCGGGGGCCGTGAGCCGATGCCGCGCTGCTTGCTGTTGATCGACGAGTTCCAGGAGTTCTTCACCGAGGACGACCGGGTGGCGCAGAACGCCGCGTTGTTGCTCGACCGGATTGTCCGCCAGGGCCGGGCGTTCGGGATGCACGTGATCCTCGGTTCGCAAACCTTGGGCGGCGCCTTCACCTTGGCGCGGGCGACGCTCGGGCAGATGGCGGTGCGGATCGCGTTGCAGTGCAACGAGGCGGACTCCTACCTCATTCTCGATGACAGCAATCCGGCGGCCCGTCTGCTTTCCCGCCCGGGGGAGGGAATCTACAACGACCAAGCCGGGGCGATCGAGGGGAACAACCCGTTCCAGGTGGTTTGGTTGCCCGACGAGGTCCGTGAAGGCCACTTGGCTGACGTGCGGGCCCGGGCCGATGCGGCGGGGCTCACCGATTTTGCGCCGTTTGTCTTCGAGGGGAACATGGCGGCGGACGTGCGCGAGAACGGGGCGCTGCAGCGGCTTTTGGCGCAACCTGGGCCGTTGCCGGGTGGCCTCCACCTGTTCCTTGGGGCTCCGAACGCGATCAAGGGGCCAGCCGTCGCCGTCTTCAAGCCCCAGAGCGGCAGCCACTTGCTCCTGGCTGGCCAGCAGGAGGAGACCGTGCTGGCGCTTACGGCCATCGGGCTGGTGACCTTAGCCGCTCAAGCTCCCGCGGCGGGACTGCGCTCCGTGGTCCTTGATGCCTCCGCGCCGGAAACGGCGGAGCGGGAGGTTTTAGATCGGGCGATTGCACAATCCCGCGGCACGGCATCGCGGATCGGCGCGGCGGAGATCGAGGCGAGCTTCGCGGAGCTGGCGACGGAAGTCCGGAAACGGTCCGCGAACCAAGATGGAACGGCGTATCCGCCCGTGTTCGTCTTCATCCTCGGATTGCAGCGCTTCAAAAAGCTGCGCTACGAGGAGGACTTCAGCTTCTCTTCCTCCAGCGCGGCTGCCAAGCCCTCGGATGACTTGGCCACGTTGATCGAAGAGGGCGCTGCCGTGGGGATTCACCTCGTGATCCACTGCGATACCTACAATAATCTGAAGCGCGCTTTGTCCCGCAAGGCGCTCGGGGAGATCGATCTCCGCATTGTCTTCCAAATGAGCGCGAACGATTCCGCCGCCCTGATTGATTCTCCGAGAGCGGCTTCCCTGGGGATGCATCGCGCCCTGCTGCACCACGAACAAGAGGGCTCGGTGGAAACGTTCCGGCCGTATGCCTTGCCAGAAGCCGCGTGGTTTCGCTAAAAGGGGGCGATGAAGGCGATTCTGGTCACCGGGTTGATTCTGGGCGGATTGTTGGTTGCGACCCAAGCCCAGGTAGGAAAGAAAAAAACGGGGGATCCCCGGGTCAGCGGACTGCTCGACGAGGCTGGATTGAAGTCCAGCATTGATGACGAGGGCGACTTTCGGCTGCACAACGAGGTGGCGGATGGCCGGAGTCAACTGGTCTGGATTCTATCCAACACTTCGGAGCTGCGCGATTTGGAAATCCGCGAAGTCTGGTCGATCGCCTTCAAATCGCCGACCCCGTTCAATGCCGATGTGGCCAATCAACTTCTCGAACAAAACTGCCAGACCAAGATCGGCGCTTGGCAAATGCGCAAAATGGGCGACGATTTTGTAGCGGTGTTCTCTGCCCAAATCGCCGCTGATACGGATGTCGGTTCCTTGACTACGGTGATTGATGCCGTAGCCCAGACCGCCGATAACATGGAACAGGAGCTATCCGAGGGCGACGAATGGTAAGCTGAAGCGATGAAAGAAGTATTCGTCCACCGCGATCCCGCCCGGGTCGGTCTCTACAAGTCCGTGCTCGAAGAGGCAGGGATCCCCTGTTTCATCCGGGACGAATACGGCAGCACCTCGCTGGCGAGCCGGAAATCCACCTTCTTTTCCCCGGCCCTTTGCGTGCTCAATGATGAGGATGAGGAACGCGCCAAAGGCATTCTTGCGGACATTGAAAACGCCCCGGTGACGGAAGAACGGGATTGGACCTGTCCGAGTTGCCAGGAATCGGTGCCGGCGAACTTCGGATCCTGTTGGAAGTGCGGCGTTCTCCGGCTCGGGATTGGCGTGCCGGATTGAATCCGTCGCGCCCTCGTGCGCGAGTTGATGGTTGAGGGTTGATAGTTGAGGGGCGGGAAATGCTTCCGGATTTCTATTTCTATTTCGATTTCGATGAATGACCGTTGGGAGGATGAAAGACGCTCTGATCTGCGGCCTGATTCGGACTCGCATGGCGCTCACCTCTCGGGCCCGGGCTTCCCGGCAAATTCAGCGTTGCCTGCTCGACTATCGTGGCCTTTACGCTGGGGTCGGAGAGGACGAGGCCCGGCTGCCGATTACGGTGCCGCCTATGATCGGGGTCGATGAAGAGATGCGGTCCTGGTCGCTCTTCATGATTTTGGAGCACAATGTTATCGTCAATCGGTCGATCACCGCCATCGTCCAGAGCCTTGCTGTTGGGGAAGAGCCGGGAGGGGCGGGCGCGATCGATCCAAAGCGTGATGTTATGCCTTCGGCGAACCCTGGCCCGGAGCAGATCACGGCGTTCCGGGAGTCCGTGGAGGGTCACTTCGCCGTGGTGGAGGCGTTGCCGAAGCTGCGTGGGACATTGCGGAAGCAGCATCCGGTGTTCGGCTGGTTGGATGCGCACGGTTGGCATTGCATGTTCGGGCTTCACCTGCAGCTTCACTTTTGGCAAGCGGAGGAGGTCGTCCGCGTCATGTCCAAGCCAAGTTTGGCGGATAGATCCGGATCGTAATCCGCAGGGCGAGAAACTGGATGAAGCGACCCGCTCGATCTGCGTCAAGGCAATCGGCGATATCGTGAGGAGCATCGGCGAGCTTGACTGTGCGGATTTTGCACCCACCATATCCGAGATGGAGGGCATGTTAGGTGTTGTGGAGCGGGTGTTTCTCGCCTGTGACTACGCGGTTCGAAGCGGAGCGCCAATTGGCCGACGGAGTTCGAGGGACAAGGAGTATCATCTTCAGGACTGGTTTCGGCCTCGCCTCGAAGGGGAGCGACTCAAGTTTGACCCTCCCGCAAGGAATACCTATCCTGATTTTCGTTTAGTTAGCCAACCTCTAGGATTTGAACTCAAGGGGCTGAGTTACCCGGGACGCGAGGCTGACTACGACTGCAATAGCCAAGTTCCTAAAGGCATGCACAATGGCCGGGCAGTGTATTATGTATTTGTTCGTTATCCCTCGAAAACCGATAGTGACGAATTTCCTGTATTGGACTTGGTGATGTGTCATGGATCTTTTCTAAATGCGGATAGCTCTTATGAACATATAAACAAGAACGTGAAGGGTTTTGGTTCGTATGGAGATATTATGATCCGGGATCGCAAAATGTACGTAGCTCCGACACCTTTTGCTCTCATGGATGGAGTTCATCGGCAGGTGACGTTAATCGACCAAGAGGGAAGTGCGTTTTCCGACAAGCTAGAGAGAGTCGGAAGTCTGGAAAGGGCAGAGTCAGAGCGATTGGTCTGCGCCTACCGTTTTGACCTTTCTTCGAATTTGATTGAGGCTGATTCCGCGCCGAACCCAACCGCTGGACGGGTGCACAAATTTAGTGCGTTCCGCGTTGCGGGGCAGCCGGGGCAAAAAGTTACTATGCGTGGATACATCGCATGAGCTACAGTTTTGGCGGCATGTTTTCCGGTGGAGGCGGACTTGATCTAGGATTCGAGTTGGCCGGATTTGACCATAGGTTTTCAACCGATTGGGATGCAGATTGTGTTGCCACCCTAAGGCAAAATCGGCCTCACTGGTCGGTTTCGCACATTGACGTGCATGACTTTGATCCCGTGGATCGTGAAGTAGACGTCCTGTTAGCGGGCATACCGTGTCAAGGTTTTTCTCTTGGTGGTAACCGACGCGATGACGACGATCGTAATCAACTCTTCAGGCAAGTTGTTCGAGTTGCCGAGAAGATTCGTCCCCCGGTGGTCGTCGTTGAGAACGTTCTGAATTTAAGGAATATGCGACTTCCTGGTTCTGGAAAACCCTTCATTCAGGAGATTTCAGGACAGTTCGAGAAGATTGGCTATGAGGTAGAGAGTGATTTTTTAAAAATGAGCGGATTCGGAGTGCCCCAGACTCGGCGAAGATTCGTACTTGTCGCATTTAGAGGTAGATCTCCGAAAGGATATCAGTTGCCAGGAGCTTGTGGAGTGCAGCACGCTGAACCGTTTCTTAGGGATATCATCATGAACCCTGAGCTCTGCTTACCCAATCATGATCCAAACTGGTCCTTTCCCAGTCAGGTGCATGTGGCTACCGGTGAGCCGTTTGATGAGAGTGAGGCCCCAATTCCTGTTAGATTCTCAAGGACGGCATCTGACGGGAATGCGGTGCGGTGTTTGAAGCAACCGTTCCCTGCCGTGGACACCGCGACGATCTGGGGGTGGGCCCAAGGGAATGTTACTGCTGAACGACTAGACGTTGATCGTAGCAATCGAGCCAAATTTGTCCGCAATCGAGAAGCAAAGCATAAGCTTTGGCGAGTTTCGGCTTCCCGACTGCGGGCCTTCACTGAGCGCGAGTATGCCCGGTTACAGACTTTTCCAGACGACTGGGTTTTTGCGGGGGCTACGAAACGTTCTCTTCATATGCAAATTGGCAATGCGGTTCCCGTTGCTTTTGCACGGCGTCTCGGTGAGAACATAGGGGCGGCTCTCGATTCCTACTACAAAGGTGTTCCTTACGCGTTGAGTTCAGGCGAATCCCGGCAACTTGTGTTAGAGTATTGATCCTTCGAGTGAGCACTTTGAGTGCTTTCGGGGGCAAGCGACAAATTCACAAGAGCCAAGCCAAGTTTGGGATGCACGTCGCGCCAGTGCGGCGATGTTGCCAGATGAAACATCTGCCCTCAGTCGCCGGGGTTCTTCTTGGGCTGCCGTTTGTCGCGTTTGGCCTCATGGTGCTGCTGAAGATGGCTCCACTTCCGGAATTGGCCCGGGACACTCCGGCTGGTGCTTTTCAAGAAGCGTTTGGGCCCACGGGATACATGAACTTCGTCAAGGTTTGCGAAGTGCTCGGCGGGCTGCTCGTCATGATTCCGCGGACGCGCAACCTGGGCCTGCTGGTCCTGGGGCCGATCCTCGTGAACATCTTGGCCTACCACCTCTTCCTCTTGAAGGGCGCCGGGCTTTTTGATCCGATGATCGTCGTGCTTTGCTTCCTGGCGGTCTATCTGCTCTGGGCGGAACGCCAGGCGTGGCGCGGGTTGGTCGTGCGCCGTTGAATCGGTGGTTGAGTCACCGAGGCGAGATCTGCTTCAATGCCACCATGACGCGCTGCCTGCTCCTGCTCTCTTGGGCCACTCTCTCCCTTCTGCCCGCCCAGGAACCGGTTTATTCCCAAAAAACCCCGGGCCCTGGCGGGATCGGCAAAGTCTACATGGGGCGAGAAATTTCCCACGTGGTGGGCCATCAGGCGATCACTTGGCTGGAACGGCCCGAGCGGGTTGGGGAGGAGTTGCCGGATGAGGTCATTCGCAACATGGAGGTGAAGCCGACCGATGTGATCGCGGACATCGGCGCCGGGAGCGGATACTTTACTCTACGCCTCGCCAAACTCGCGCCGCAAGGCAAGGTTTACGCCGTCGATATCCAGGATGAGATGCTGACCTTCATCCAAGTCCGCGCGGCGTCGGTAAATCTCACGAATGTCATTTCTCATAAGGGCGAGATCAATGACACCAAGCTGCCGGAAAACAGCATCGACATCGCTCTTATGGTGGATGCGTATCACGAATTCTCCCACCCTCGGGAGATGATGGAATCCATCGTCAAAGCACTGAAGCCAGGCGGACGGCTCATCCAGCTAGAATATCGCGGCGAAGATCCCCAGGTGCCCATCAAGCCACTTCATAAAATGACCCAATGGCAAGTGAAGCGCGAGATGGCCGCCGTGGGATTGACCTGGAAAGAGACCCGGGACTTTCTTCCCATTCAGCACTTCTTTGTGTTCATCCGGGAGAGCGCGAATCGCGCGGATTGACGGGGGGGGGCGCCCCTCAACCCGCGCGCAGCGCGACCGCTCGCTTACCGCCGCGGCATCCCTGGCTGTTGTTCGCGGGCGGCGTAGGTGCTGGTGTGTTCCGAGCGGCGTCGCATCAGTCCCGCTAGACCCAACAGTCCGAGAAGCCCCCAGAGTCCGGCATTGCCGATTTCCCGCTGCACCATGGAGCCGCCTTCCGGGCTGGTCGCCTGGGCGAAGGTGGTCGTCGTGGCGATCGGGAGCAAGAGAAGGCTTGCTGCCGCGAGACTGCTGGCGACAGGCTTGAACATTCCTGTAGGTTTCATGTCGTGTTGCTTGGTTTCCATGTTTAAGGGGGTCAGCTCATGTGGGCTGTCTGGTGGTGAGGCGCAAAATCCGTGCCACGGGGAATCTTCCGGGGGATGGACGAGGTAACCGGGCCCGGCCGCTTGCAGGTTGCATGGCCTCAGCGGGCGTTTTGTCAGACCGGGTCAGCGAGCGTGGTTGGCATTGCCCTGGGGGTTGGGGCGTTCAAAGCGGCACGATGCTTGCAACGCGAACTGAGATGATTATCGATTGGCCAATAGCAATTGTGTTCGTCATCCTCCTCGGGATCATGGCGGCGGTGGCGATCGTTGCCTTGACGGCCCGCCAAGAAGGAGACGGCGCTGGCGACGTTGAGCCACGGGAGGACTTCGAACGGGGGACCACCTACGAGGAACCTCAGGATGAGGGCGCCCCCCGGGTGTCCCACGTTCGCGATGGCGCTGAGCCTCCGCGCGAAACGAAAGGGAGAAGAGCCTAAAACAGCCAACCGATCGCTTTGATCAGGGCGGCGACGATCCCAACCGCCCCGGCGATCATCGCGATGGTGCTGGCGATACCACCCCGCTTGCTAGGGGACAGCGCGACGGCCACTCCGATCAAGCCAAACACGATCGCGATCAGGGCCAAGATCAGCCCCCAAATGGCTCCCGTGGTGAAGCTGAAAAACGCTGCGATCACCGCGATGATGGACGGAATGCTGAAGCTGGAAGTTTGCCGTGTGGTTGTGCTCATGCGTTTTGTGGAGGTGAAGTTTGATATCGTTTACCGCTTTGCAGATTCTGTGCCGAGCGTGCATGAGTCATCGCCTGCTCAGCCCCGGGGATCGGGGGAGGGCCCTGCGTGCCGGTCGCCGCTCGCCGGGTGAAGCCACGCTTCGGTCAGCGTCCAAAGACCGAGCGGCCGATGAGCCACATGAGAACCGGAATCAGGATCACGAAGAGAAGATCGACCCGGACTCCTGCTTTGGCCATGCGGGGAAGAGAGATCAGGCCGGTGCCGAAGGCGATAGCGTTGGGGGGCGTGCCGACGGGAAGGGCAAAGTCGGCGCTGGCGGCGAGGGCGACGGGAATGCAGAGCAGCAGGGCGGGTTGATGCATCGCCTCCGCCATCGGCGCGATCACCGGGAGGAATGCGGCGGTGGTGGCTGTGTTGCTGGTAAGGGCAGTGGCCAAAACCATCACGGCGCAGACGGCGACGAGAATCAGAAACGGCGGCCAATCCTGCATGCCCTGCATGGCTCCGGCCATGGCGGCGGCGAGTTTGGTTTTCTCAATGGCATTGGCCAAGCTCAGTCCGCCCCCAAAAAGGATCAAGACGTCCCACGGCATGTTGCGAAGTGCCTTCCAATCGAGCACGAACACGCCTTTGCGCCAGTCCGCCGGGATGAAGAAGAGAAGCGTGGCGCAGCCCATGGCGATCGCTTCATCGGTCACTTCGGGCGCCCGGGTTTTCCAAAGCTCCCGGGTGAGCCAAAGGGTGATGGCCAAGAGAAACGCGCCGGTGACGGCCCATTCGGGAGCCGACATCTTTCCCAGCTTGGCGCGTTCCGCATGGAGCGTGGCGCGGACGCCGGGGACCTCGGTGTTGTCGATCTGAAAGCTGATCCGGGTGAGAATCCAATACACGCAGGGCAACGAAACCACGACGAGCGGGATGCCGAGGAGCATCCATTGAGCGAACCCGACCTCGACCCCGCGCGCTTCCATGAAGCCCTTCAGAATGCTGTTTGGCGGCGTGCCGATGAGGGTTCCCATGCCGCCGATGTTCGCTCCGTAGGCGATGGAGAGGACCAGGGCCGCACCGAACGCCTGCGCGCCGGGACCTCGGCGAATCATTCGGTGAATGGAGAGGCCGACCGGCATGAGCATCATCGTGGTGGCGGCGTTGCTGGTCCACATGCTGACGAATGCGGAGGCGGCGAGAAAGCCTTTCACCAGGGAACGAGGTTTGGTACCGGCGTGGGCCACAATTGCGAGGGCAAGGCGTCGGTGGAGGTTCCAACGTTCCATCGCCAACGCGAGCATGAAACCGCCCATGAAGAGGAAGATGACCGGGTCGGCATAAGGCGCGGCAGCTTCGCGCATGGCGTCCTTGCCCTTGGTAATCCCCAGTGCGGGAATCAGGACGAGAGGCAGCAGGGCGGTCGCGGGGATCGGCAAGGCCTCGGTGATCCAGAAGATGGCCATGGCCACGGCAAGCCACGCGGTCCGGGAGGCTTCCGGAGACAAGTTTGGGAGGGCCGGGACAACAAACGCGAGGATCAGGACGGCGAGGCCCGCGATCAGTCCGACCCGTTGCCGCCAACCGGCCGGTCCTTCTAAAAGTTCATCGTCGATCCCGTGCTCCTCGCTCATTCGGCCGGGAGTTTAGCCAACGGCCACGAAGAATGCGCGCGAATAAGCGAAGGAACGCACGTTCTCTCCGGGGGCGGGTCCGCTCAGAATCTCGTGTAGACGTCTGTCCGGCATCTCTGAGCTTGCTGGAGGCGGTCCGGGTGGGAACAGTTTGACTGTGATGCACTTTCTTCCTTTGGCTCTCGGCATGTTGTGGGCGGCTTCCGCGTGGGCGCAGGGCACAAAGGCGGATTACGAGCGGGCTGCGAGTCTCGGCAAGCGCTGTGAGGGCAAGGTCTTCCGATCTAAGGTGACGCCTCATTGGCTCGATGGGGGCAACGCGTTTTGGTATCGCTTGGAAACGGCTCCGCAGACCTTTGAGACGGTGCATGTGAATGCCGAAACCGGTGCGCGAACGGTCGTGGCGGATCTCTCGTCGATTCCAGGGGCACAGGCGGACCAGCGGCTGGAGCGCAAGGAAGACCCCAAGCGGAGCCGCCCAGGTGGCGAGGAGACAAGCATCCGTTTCCGCAATGAGCGGCCGGGCAAGATCCGGCTTTTCTGGTTGGACACTGAGGGGCAGCGCAAGCCGTATGGTGAGGTCAAACCCGGGGCGGTGCACCGGCAGCACACGTTTGAGGGGCACGTTTGGCTCGTGGAAGACGAGAGCGGGCGGAAACTCGGGACATATGAAGCGATCGATGGGAAAGGAGACATTGTCCTCGACGGCACCGTCATGCCTCCGCCATCGGCCAAGCCGCAAGCGGCGGAGCCGGGTTGGAAACCATTTCTCCGGGAGTTCAACGTTTGGCTGCGCGAGGGAACGACTGGAGAGGAGGTGCAGCTGTCCGTGGATGGGACTGCTTCCGATTGCTATCGCGAACCGCTGCGGCTCTCGCCCGATGGGAAGAAGCTGGTGGCGTTTCAGGTGCGCCGGGCGCCGGAACGTAAGATCTGGGTGATTGAGTCCGCGCCGGCGAAGCAGTTGCAGCCAAAGCTGCACACGTTCGGCTATGCCAAACCGGGGGATGAAATCGATCAGCCGCGTCCTCGTCTCTTCGACCTGACTACGCGGCAGCCGGTAGCGATTTCCGCTGACCTTTTCACGGATCCGTGGAGTTTGGGGGAGCTACACTGGTTCCCGGACAGCGAAAGCTTTGCCTTTCTTTTCAATCAGCGCGGGCATCAGCGGCAACGCGTCATCGCGGTGAACGCCACGACGGGAGGGAGCCGGGTGGTAGTGGAAGAAACGAGCCCGACCTTCATCGACTATTCGCAGAAGACGGAGTCGCACTGGCTGGACCCTACCGGCGAACTGCTCTGGGCCAGCGAACGCGATGGGTGGAATCACCTTTGGCTCTACGACGCCCGCACGGGGCAGGTGAAGAATCAGGTGACCCGTGGCGAATGGGTGGTTCGCGAAGTGGTCCGCGTGGATCCGGAGAAACGCCAAGTCTGGTTCAAGGCGATGGGCATCCGCGCCGGTCAGGATCCGTATCATCTGCACTTGGCCCGGGTGAACCTCGACGGCAGCGGTCTGGCAGTGCTGACGGAAGGCGACGGAACCCACGAATGGGAGTTTTCCCCGGACGGGCGCTGGTTCATTGATCGTTGGTCCCGGGGCGATTCTCCGCCGGTCACCGAATTGCGGCGTTCCGAGGATGGAACGCTGGTGTGCGTCCTGGAGCGCGCGGAGATTGGACCGTTGCTCAGCACGGGTTGGCGGCTGCCGGAGCGATTTTCCGCGATGGGGCGCGATGGCAAGACGCCGATCTACGGAGTGATCTACCGGCCCACGAATTTCGATCCCTTCCGGAAGTACCCGGTGATCGAGAAGATATACGCCGGTCCGCACGATTTCTTCGTGCCCAAAAAATGGGGATTGTCCCTCCAGGCGCAAGGGATGGCGGAGCTCGGTTTCATCGTGGTGCAGATCGATGGGATGGGAACGAACTGGCGTTGCCGGGCGTTTCACGACGTTTGCTGGAAGAATCTCAAGGACTCCGGGTTTCCGGACCGGATCGCGTGGCTCAAGGCGGCGGCGGAGCGGTTTCCCGAAATGGACCTGACGCGAGTTGGCATTTACGGCGGCAGCGCGGGGGGCCAGAGCGCCTTGGCGGCCCTGCTCTTTCACGGAGATTTCTACAAAGTGGCGGTGGCGGACTGCGGTTGCCACGACAACCGGATGGACAAGATCTGGTGGAACGAGGCTTGGATGGGCTGGCCGGTCGGGCCGGAATACGCGGCGAATTCCAACGTGGTGAACGCGGGCCGGCTGACTGGGAAACTCCTCCTCACCGTCGGCGAGGTGGATCACAACGTCGATCCCGCCTCCACGATGCAAGTCGTCGATGCGCTCATCAAGGCGGACAAGGACTTCGATTTGCTGGTGCTGCCCGGGCGCGATCACGGGGCGGGGGAGACGCCATATGCGGCGCGGCGGCGGGCGGATTTCTTTGTCCGTCACCTGCTTGGCGTGGAGCCGCGTTCGATGTAGGGTTAGTGGATCGCGGAGGAGAGGGGAGAACTGGTTGTCATTACCCCTCGTCGGCGCTACTTTCAAGCTTCCATGGATTATCAGCAGATTCTCACGATGGAGCCCGACAAACGGGGCGGCAAGCCGTGCATCCGAGGCCTGCGTATCACGGTGTACGACATTCTCGAGTATCTCGCTTCTGGGATGACCGAGGAGGAGATTCTGGCTGATTTCTCCGAGTTGACGTCAGCGGACATCAAGGCCTGCTTGGCTTTCGCCGCTGACCGTGAAAGGAAGCTGTTCACCCCAGCCGCGTGAAGCTTCTGCTCGACGAGAACCTCTCCGACCGCATCGTCGCCCGGGTCATCGATCTGTATCCGGACTCGAGTCATGTGAAGTCGCACGGCTTAGATCACAGCAGTGACACGCTCATCTGGGACTTCGCCAAACAGCACGGCTTTGTGATTGTGTCCAAAGACGCAGACTTTCATCAACGCAGCCTATTGCTGGGCCACCCTCCAAAGTTGATTTTTTTTGAAGGTCGGAAACAGTGCAACTGCGCAGATCGCGCAGTTACTGCGTGATCGATGCGTCGCTCTCTTTGCCTTCGATGCCGACCCGGCCAGTAGCGTTCTGGTTCTCTCGTAAAGGTTGCATGTGATGGACCGGAGGCGTGCCCCTTCGATCGCTCCGTCAGACACCGTTCTGCTCCCACCCTTTGCGCGGAGCCGCGATCGATGGAAAAGGACCACGCCGGAAGCGGCGCGGCTACGACCCTTTGCGTGGAGCCGCGTTCGATGTAGGGTGCTGGGGTGAAGGTCGGAATCATCGATTATGGAGCGGGCAACCTGAGGAGCGTGCACAAGGCCATTGAATCGGTTGGCGTGAGCGCGCATCTGGTCGCGGAGCCGGGACAAATGGAAGGCATTGACGCTCTGGTGTTGCCGGGGCAAGGCTCGTTTGGCGACTGCGTCCGGCATTTGGTGGACCAAGGCCTGCGTGAAGCGATCCGTGAATGGATCCTGGCGGACCGGCCCTATTTCGGCATTTGCCTAGGTTATCAAGTGCTCTTCGCCACCAGCGAGGAGTCGCCAGGGGTTTCCGGCCTCGATGTCTTTCCGGGCGACGTGGTCCGGTTCCCGGTTTCCGATCTCAAGGTCCCGCACATGGGGTGGAACGAAATCACGCCGGTGGATGGGAATGATCCGCTTTGGAGCGGGCTGGGGGCGCATCCGCACGTTTATTTCGTCCACTCCTTCTACCCGCGCCCAGCGTTGGCTTCGGACGCGGCTTGCCGGACGCACTACGGATTCGAATTCGTCAGCGGAGTGCGCCGTGGGAACATCGTGGCCACGCAGTTTCACCCGGAGAAAAGCCAGGACGTGGGCCTGCGCTTGCTGCGCAATTTCTTCACCTCCGTGGTGCCAGCCGCGCCTTGCGTGTGAACCCGGCCGCCCGCGAAGTCGAACTGCTGCGTTGCCGGCACGGGGACCCGGCCTGGAGCGCCGAGACTCAAGGCGATTTCGTGGCCGTCGAGGAGCCGCTGGAGATCCGGGTGGAAGGGCGCGGACTGGCCGTCGTCATGCGCACGCCGGGTCACGACAAGGAATTGGTGGCCGGATTTCTGGTAACGGAAGGGATTATTCGTTCGGCGGCTGATTTGTTTGATATCACGCCCTGCGGCGGCGCGGAGGAGAGCCGGGGCAATGTCATCGATGTCTTTTTGCGCGATCCGGATGCGCTGCAGTTGGATCGGCTTACCAGGCACGTGTTCAGTGCCTCAAGTTGTGGAATCTGCGGGAAATCGACGATTGAGAGCGTCTTCCTCTCCTGTCCGCCGGTGGTGGGCGGGCCGGTGATGGCGGCGGAGTTTCTGAGGAGTCTGCCGCCGCGGCTTCGCGAGGCGCAAACCGGGTTTGAGCGCACCGGCGGGCTTCATGCGAGCGCCATCTTTACCGCGGACGGAGATCTGCAATGCCTCCGCGAAGACGCTGGCCGGCACAATGCGTTGGACAAGGTGATTGGCCGGGCGCTGCTCGATGGGCATTTGCCGCTTTCGGATAGCATCCTTCTGGTGAGTGGACGGATCTCGTTTGAGCTGATGCAGAAAGCACTCGCTGCCGGAATCCCGGTGGTCGCCGGCATCTCCGCACCGAGCAGTCTGGCGATCGATTTGGCGCAGGAGTCCGGGCAGACCCTGGCGGGATTTGTGCGGGACGGAGGCTTCAATCTCTACGCCGGGGCCGCACGCGTGAGATTTAATTGACATTTGTTGATTTTTTCTATTCCCTGAATTAGGAGAGGCAGGAGCCGAATTCCGCGGCCCGCTTTATGGGAAATCGCCTCTCCGTCCGTCTCTTTGTTGGCCTTTGCGCCGCCGTGCTTATTCCCCTTGTCCTCGCGGGGACGGCCCTCATGCCCATGTTGCGGCAGGGAGCGGAAAATCTCCGGCTCGGCAGCGTCCGGACGCTCGCGGACAGCGTGGAACCGATCTACGGAGGCTTGCTGGATCAATGGATCGCCTCGGTCAAAACGATCGCTCAAGATCAGGTCGTGGCCAGTCCGGCGAGCACCGACGAGGAACGCTTGGAAGCTTTGCGCCGGTTCGCGGATGCCGAATCTCCCTTCGCCGGGATCACGCTGCACCGGGCCACCAATTTGCCGCTATCGACTCGCTCGGGCAAGGCGTCGCATCCCAGCGCATCGACCTGGGCGCGGTTGGGCGCGGGCGGGGTGCTGACGGCGGTGCAGCCGGTGGAGCATCGAGCGGCAAGCGATTCCGCGGCGGCGGCGGCGGCCGAAGTGTCGCTGATGGCGCCATTGGCGATTTTGCCCGGGGGCGGTGGGGCGGCGGAGATCCTCGAATTTCATGTGTCGCCGGAAGCTCTGGCCGCGCCCGTGGGGCGGATTCAGGCGGAAGAGGTCGCCGTGGTGGATGATCGGGATCAGGTTCTGGCGCATCGCAATCCGGCCTGGATCGGGCGGCGGTTTGGAGAGCCTTTGACGGCGGGCACGGTCTTGGAAGTGCCGGTGCGGACCAGTGGTCCTGGGTTGACGGCTCCCTGGCGGGTGATGGTGCGTCTGCCGCAGCTGGAAGCGGCCAAGCTGCAATCCAAAGCGGTGAGCGTGCTCGTGCTTGCCGCCTTGGCTGGGCTGGGAATGGCCGGGGGCCTTGCCTGGCTGACGACGCGTTGGCTGCAAACTCCGATCCAAGCCGCCGCGGAGGCGATGACGCGTCTGGAACAGCGGGACTTCGCGGTGCGCGTGAAGGAAAGTGGACCCGAAGTGGTGTCGGGGCTGAATCGCCGGATCAACGGGTTGGCGAAGAAGCTGGAAGCGTTTTTCGCGGACTCACAAGCCCAACGGGAGCGTCTCGAACAGCGTCTCCAAGGGGTAGAAGATCGAGCGGAGCAGGAGTCCATCCGGGCGCGTGCCGCCGGGGAGGGGAGCCGGGACGGTTTTCTTCTGTTGGCTGGGGAAGATCAGCGGGTTTGCTGGTGGAACGGGAGGTTTGCCCAGTTTGGACGATTCACGGAGAACGATTTGGAGCTGCTTGATGCCCGTCAGATCATCCAGCGGGTGGCGTGGCAGTTCGCGGACTCGGGCCGTTTCCTGGAGTGGTGGCAACAGGCCGCCGAGCGGGCGCAAGAGTTAACTTCGCAGGTCTGGGCCTTGCGGCAGCCGGAAGATGGCGCGGCCCGGGTCTCTGTCTTCAAAGTGAACCATGCGGATGGCACGCCATTCGGATTCATCTGGCGGTTCGAGGACCGCACCGAGGAAGCGCGGTTGCAGCGGCTGGCTCGCGATGTGGAACGGGCCGAGCTGATCGGGAATCTTACCACCGGGATGGCGCATGAATTCAACCGCATCCTCACCCAAGTCGTCGCGGACATCTCTGGATTGGAGCAAAAGCTGGATCCAGAGGAGCGCACGCAAACCATCGGGCACGCCCGGTCTGCCGTTAGTCAGGCGTCGGCGATTTGCCGTGGCTTGTTGGGATACTCGCGCCATCATCTCATGGAAGCGAGGGTCAACAGCGTGCGTGGCATTCTGTCCTGGCTCAAGGATCAACTTTCCGACGGCCTGGGGCCCCAGTATCAGATCCAAATCGAGTTGCCCGAGAAAAATCTCCACGTCACCGCGGACCGTGGCCGGCTTCGCTCGGTGCTGCTGGAGCTGTGCGCGAACTCGATCCGCGCCATGCCTCGCGGCGGGACCTTGCGGGTTACGGCGGAACCATTGCAGCTAGGTGACCCGCAGCAGGAAGCGGCGGATCCGGAGGCGGGCCGGTTCATTTGTTTCACCGTGCTGGACAACGGACATGGGATCCCCGAACCCATTCGGCCCCGCATTTTCGAACCCTTTTTCACGACGGACTCGCGCTCCAACGGCCTCGGTTTGGCGGTCGTCTCGGGGATCGCTTGGCAGCATGGCGGCTGGCTCACCTGCACCTCGGAGGAAGGGCAGGGCACCTGCATGCGGGTTTACCTTCCCGCCTCGGAACTTCCCGTCACCGTCGTGGTCGAAGATCCTTCCCAGCCGATCGAGGCGCGCCATGTGGATCCGGTGGCCCCAGGATCGATTCCCGTGGCGGTGCCTGAGGTGCCGTTCGTTTTGGTGGTGGACGATGAAGACAGCATTCGCCGGCTCAACCAGGCGATTCTGCAGCGCGCTGGCATCGCCTCGGTCGGGGCCCGGAGTGGCGACGAGGGCTTAGCGCTGTTCCGGCAGTACCGGGACCGGATCCGGCTCATCGTGCTCGACCTCAACATGCCCGGGATGAGTGGCGCGGAGATGTTCCGGAGTGTGCGCTCTGAGGGATCTTTTGTCCCGGTGATCGTGGTCAGCGCCTACCTCATGGATTTTGACGCCTTCGCCCTGGACTCCGGGGCGCGACCGGCCGGATTTATCCACAAGCCCTATCAGGCGGATCAATTCTTGCAGCAAGTCTCGACGGTTCTGGAGATTACCCCGGGAAGCGGCCAAGAAGTTTGGGCCCGGTCGTCCGCGTGAGGGGAAGGCATCGGGGGCTGGGCTGTCGCCTGGTTGAGGCTTCGTGATGGTTTGGTCTTCTGGCGGCTGCGCCGTGAGATCGAAGGGCCTCCTGGTTTTCGATCGACTGTAAAGCGTTTCGAAGTACTTGTGTTTTTTTGAAACGGCATCAAAGCGAGCCCACCGGTGCCGTCACCGTCAGGCCGTTGATCCCTTCCGGGCTGAGCACTTTCAAGATTAGGAAGTAGATCGCGCCGCAGACGAAGAGTTTCGTGATCTGGGCAATGGCCAATTTCCGGCGCAAGCGATCGCCGGTTTGAATGCCGGGAAGGTAATCCTTCGTAAAGGGCACAACTGTGCCAGCCAGGAGCAGGAAAATGCTGAGACGGACTTCGGCCAGCGTGGGGTGAAACAAGGTGAAGAGTGAGGCAAGTCCAATCGCCAGCCCATAGGCCAGCTGAGCCAACTCCTTCTGGGTTTGCATCGAAAGCTGGAACCAGTGGACGCCCCAGCCGCGCAGGGCGTCAAGGATGGCTGGGCCGAAGAAGGTTTGGGCCAGAACGACCATTGACCAGAGAAAGAACGAGTTCGCCATCGTGATCCGCATGTCCCGCATCAGATCGAACTGCTTCTGCTGCAAAGCTTCGAGGATGGCACGTTCCGCCTGGGAGGAATCGATGTCTTGACAGCCGGTGACGATCAGAACAAGGACCAGGACCAGGAAGCGCTGGAAGATGGCGGGCATGGCGGGAGCTCTCAGTCAGTTGGATTTGGTTTTGATCACGTAGGCGGCGATGAGGGCCAGCGTGATCCCGAAAATCATGAGTTGCAGATCGGGCGAGACCACGTTGTCGACCACAGAGTCAGGTCCGAGGACCTTTTCGCCGAAGTCGTCGCCGAGCAGGAGAATGACCAGAGCGATGGCGATCCAGACGATGGGCGGGAGTGGCGGCATTGTTGTTGATGGTTCTTCGTTCTTCGTGAATGGGAGTGGTGAAGAGTGAAGGGAACAGTTGCATCGCAAACCCACCCTCGGCCAATCTCCGGATCTCCGCGGATATCCAGGCACAAGACAGGGCAGGGGAGCTGAGCGCATAGTCCAGCCGCTTCCATCGAGCCAAGAACGACGCACCATGAAAACCATCCTCATCACCGTCTCCGGCATGTCCCCAGCCATCATCACGGAAACCGTCTGGGCCCTGTCCCGGGAGACACCGGCGGTGATTCCGGATGAGGTGGTCGTGATCACGACGGTGCCGGGGCGCCAAAGCATTGAACGGGATCTGCTCACGCCGCGTCCAGAGTGGGGGAATCGTTCCGTTTGGGATTGCCTCCGGCAGTCGATTTTTACCCGTCAGGGGCTCGCCCCAAATAGCCCTCAATTGCAGCTTTCGCTCCGTGTCATCCAACTCTCCAATCCCGACACGGGCGTCAAGCGGGAGGCTGATGATGTTCGCACCCCCGGCGACAACGCGGACGCCGCGGATGCCATCCTGCAAACCCTCTCTCCGTTTGTGGATTCCTCGGATCAGCGTGTGATCGCCAGCATTGCGGGTGGACGCAAAACGATGGGGGCCTTGCTTTATGCCGCCATGAGCCTCATTGGGAGGGAATCGGATCGGGTGACCCATGTACTGGTGAACGATCCTTATGATCAATGCCGGTCGTTCTTCTATCCGGATCAGCCAATGCAAGTGCTGCAGGCCAGATCTGGAGACAAACTGATCGACGTTGTGGCCGCGGCCGCCGTGGTCGAGCTGGCGGACATCCCGTTTGTGCCCTTGCGCAATGGCTTTCGGGAACTGGATGAACCGCGCCGGACTTTTGGCGGATTGATCCAGCGCTATTCCACCGAGATTCGGCGGTTCTCCGGTCCCCCTGTGGTATCCGTGAATGCCGAAAAGGCAGAGATGACGATCAACGGCAGGGTGATCAAGCTTTCTACCGGGAGGGTAGCGCTGATCGCACGATTCCTTTGGGAACATGCGAAATCCGGAGCCAAACCTTTCATCGACCGCGAGGAAGCGGTGAAGTATTGGCGACCTTGGATTTCCGAGTGGCGGCAGCGGAACAGTCTCCTTGTCATCAAGTGGAACTTGAAAAAGCCGGAGGAGTTCGATTGTGGGGATGTGAGCAATGGTATTCTGGGCGTCAGCAATGCACTGAAGGAGCATCGCTTAGAGGATTACCTCCGTTTCTTCAAGCCAGGGAACTCACGCGTTGGATTCGAGATTCGCTTTCCCGAAGAATAGATCCGCGGATATCCGTCCTGTGGCCATAAGTTCCCGCGTGGCGCAATATTGTCCTCGTGCGCCGCCGCCATATCCGTGCCGATCACGACGAATGGGTTGTCATCCACCGTGACCCTCCGCCGGACAACGGCTGCGGCTGTTTGGTCCTGCTTGGCTTTGCTTTCTGCCTCTTTCCGTCCCTGATGCACGGACCTCTTGGCGTGCTCGGACTGATCATTCTGATCGGACTGATCCGTTCCTTCATGCCTCGCGGCTAAGGCTTTTTCCGCTTCCGCTATATGTTCGACAAAACCATCTATATTCGTGATCCCAAGACTACGTTGGCGGTCAACGCCTCCCACTTCACCCTGCGCAGCCACGGCCGGCAGATTGGGCGGATTCCACCGACGATGATCGGCCAAGTCATCGTGGAGCATGGAGTCGAGATCACTCGCAACGCCCTGGATCGTCTCGGGACGATGGGCGCTCCGGTGACGTTCCTTGGGAAAGGCGGGCGGGTCCAGGCGCGGCTCGTGGCGCCTTGGAGGCCGAATCCGGCCGGACGACTCGGCCAAGCGCACGCTTGGTTTGATGACGTACTCCGTTTCCAACTCGCGCAACGTTGGATCGATGCCAAGCTGGCGAATTGCGGCACGGTTCTCCGCCGCTATCTGAGCAACTACCGGGACGAGCGTCTCTCCCTAATCGTAAAGGAACTGCGCCGGTTCCGGGATGCGGTTCCCGGCACGGAGTCAATCCCATCCCTCATGGGCGTGGAAGGCATGGCGGCCCGGATCTGGTTTGAAGCCATCGGCCGGATGTTGCGCACGGACTGGCTCACCTTCAGTGGCCGGAACCGGCAACCACCCAAAGATCCGGGGAATGCCGTGCTCTCCTACAGTTACGCGGTTCTCTCGCACCAACTCCTGGCCTGCGTCGAAGCGGAAGGATTGGACCCCTACATCGGCTATCTCCACTCCACCGAGAGCCGCCGTCCTAGCTTGGTGCTCGACCTCCTGGAACCATTCCGCCCCGCCTTGGGCGATCGGCTCATGTTGCGGCTCTTGAATCTTGCTATCTTGAGGGAAGAACACTTTGGCATCCCAGACGGCCCGCACAATGGCGTTCGCATCAGCCGGGAGGGAAGGGAAGCGGTACTCCTGGAATTGGGGAAATGGGTTCAAGACTGCGACGCCGATCTCGGCCCCGGCCTGCCTTCACCCGGCAGTCTCCTCATGGATGAAGTGACCAGATTCGCCAAACACGCCGCGGCTCGCACGCTAGCGGACTTCAGGCCTTTCTACCTTGATCCCGAGGAAGTGCGCTGACCGAGGGTTCCACCGATCGATCGCAAATTGGCCAAGACTCCAAGACTCCAAGACTCCAAGACTCCAAGACTCCAAGACTCCAACCCTCCACCAAAAACCGTGCCTCGACCTGGCAACATGCTCCACCTCGTTTCCTACGATATTCCGTCCACCAAAAGCGGAGATCGACGCCGCGCCAAGCTTGCGAAATACCTGGAGGGGATCGGTCTCCGTGTCCAGATGTCGGTGTTTGAGTTGGACATTGATCCCCAGAAGCTGGGCAGCGTGATCGCCGCGGTCGCGGAGCGGATTGACGAAGCAGAAGACAGCGTTCGGGTGTATCCCCTGTGCGGCACCTGCACCCTCAAGGTCCATCGGATCGGTCGCGAGGCGCCGCTTGAGGGAGATCCCGTGATGATTTGGTAATTCGCACCACGTGGGAAGGGTGAGGACGCCTTCCGTCGGAGACGGATCTGGCTTACGGCGTATCCGTGGCGTTTGGGGTTACGAAACGCGCAAAGTGCTGAGGAGGAGCGATTTCAGTCGAGGTGATGGTGGGAGCCGCTAACCGATGTTGGAGAAAGTCTTTGGTGAGGACAAGGTTACGAAAATTCGCCTTGTATCTTGCTTACCTGCAGGTAGTTACAGAGGCCAGGGGGCCTCGTGCCCTCCCGCCGAAAGGCATTGGTGACTTGGCTTTAGCCCGAGCTTCCAATCGGTTTGACTGGCGGGCCTCGTGCCCTCCCGCCGAAAGGCATTGGTGACCCCCACCTGTCCACTACCAGAGTGGAGGGGGCGGCGGCGGGCCTCGTGCCCTCCCGCCGAAAGGCATTGGTGACCCGCTCGTGTCAGTGTTTGGATCGGCTTGATCCCAGAAGGGCCTCGTGCCCTCCCGCCGAAAGGCATTGGTGACCCCTACGACCCAGACAGCGCCCCCTTCATCTATGAAGAGGGGCCTCGTGCCCTCCCGCCGAAAGGCATTGGTGACCAGCGGCTATCGCCGGGTTGATGGTCTT